>JAJPHR010000017.1 GCA_021325145.1 Verrucomicrobiota bacterium
GAGTTCTTCGTCGAGGAGAGCTTCCCGCTGGACTGGATGTACCCCTACCTGACGCCCTTTGGGGTGATCATGAAGATCAACCGCCAGCCCCTGGCCGAGTTGAGCGACGAAATCATCCAGCGCGACCACGAGTTCTGGTCCCAATACTCCCAGCGCCTGATCGGCAACTGGATCACCTACGACACCAGCATCAAACAGATCGCCGACTTCGTGGAGAAGGTGTACTTGGAGCGGGACTTTAGCGGCTTTAAGGGCGACCGCAAGTTCGTGCGCGACGACCAGGCGCAAAAACATTTTTCTGCGTTACGAGGCTCGATTGCCGGTGTCTACAGCTATCGTATCATGACTGCCAAGTCGGTGCCGGAGCAGCAGAAGATGATGAAGGAGACGGACTTTGCCTTCAAACAGGCTTTCGCGTTCTGTCCCTACAGCCCCGAGGCGGTGTTCCGTTACGTGCAACTGCTGGCCAACTTTAACCGTCTGGATGACGCCATCCTTATCACGAGGACGTGCCTCAAGTTTGATCCAAACAACGAGACCGTCAAAAACCTGCTCCAGCAACTCCGGAGCCTGCGCGGGAACAAAGCCGGCGCGTGATTATTCAGGCAGCAATGCACCCCAACGCGACATTCTGCCCTTATTTCTTGCCGAGTGTCTTACAACTTTATATCATCGGCGACAACATTTTCGCCTCAGCCGGCAGGCGAACAGCTTGGAACGGTAGCTGGATCTTTCGGAAGGGTAAGAACGGAGCGGATGGCCTTGCTATTGGCAGCGTGGAAATTGCATCACGGGAAACGGTGTTCCCGCACGCTCCTGTTTACTCTGCTCCTCGGCGTGCTCTGGGCAGGTTTTTGCCCGGTTTCCCTGCTGGCCCAAACCAGCCGAACTTGGAACGGTTCCGTCAGCAGCGACTGGTACAATCCAACTAATTGGACCCCAACCGGCGTCCCCGCAGCCAGCGACACCATCAACTTTGGCTCGGGATCGATCAACCTAACCGCCCCGGTTACGATTGCCGGGCAGTTCAATTGGTCTGGCGGAAATCTCGGTGGAAGTCCGCTGCTCATTACCGCTACCGGTGTGTTGAACTGGTCGGGCGGGCAGATTAATCCCGGCGCATCGGTGACGGTGGCTACCAACGGGATGCTGAATATCCAGGGAAGCCTGTCATTCTATGGCGCGTTAACCAATTACGGAACGGTGGTCTGGTCGGCAGTGCCAGGAGCTCCGCTCTATGGCTTTGGCGGAGCGGTGATTTATAATGCGGGCCTTATGCAGGCCACGGCGGATGGCACCATGTCCCTCCAGTCCGGCACCAACACGTTCGTCAATGTAGGGGCGTTTCAAAAAACTGGCGGGACGGGAGCCAGCACCATCGGGTGGGCTTTCAACACCACTGGGACGTTGAACACTCCCAGCGGTTCCATCACCGCCAATCTTTGGACGGGAACCAACCTGCTGCAAGGGACGGCCAATCTGACCTTGAATCATCTGAACGCCGCTCTGACGGTGGCGAGCAACTCCGTATTGAACTGGGTTGGCGGAGACATCAGCGGGGCGGCCCTGACCGTGATGACGGGCGCCACGCTGACCATCTCCAACAGCGTCAGCCTGGGGGCCTCGGGAAATGGCGGCGCATTGACCAATTACGGCACGGTGGCTTGGTCCGCCGGGCCAGGAAATTCGATTTATGGTTATGGCGGAACAGTAATTCATAATGCGGGCCTCTGGCAGGCCATGGCGGACGGCAGCCTGTCCAGCCAGTCAGGCACTAATACTTTCATCAATGTCGGATCACTCCAGAAGATTGGTGGCGCAGGTGCTACCACAATAACCTGGACCTTCAATACCATCGGAACAGTGAACACTCCGACCGGTCAACTATCGCCAAGTCTTTGGACCGGAACCAACCTGTTACAAGGGGCGGCTAATCTGTCTTTGAATCATTTGAACGCCCCCCTGATGGTGGCGAGCAACGCGGTGTTGAATTGGGTGGGCGGGGACATCAGCGGGGCGGCCCTGACAGTGGCAGCGGGTGGCACCATGACCATTTCCAACAGCGTAAGCTTGGGCGCTTCCGGAACCGGCGGCGCGTTGACCAATTACGGCACGGTGGTTTGGCCGGCCGGGTCCGGAACTCCAATTTATGGTTATGGCGGAACGGTGATTTACAATGCTGGCTTCTGGCAGGCTGGGGCCGACGGCAGTCTGTCCAGCCAGGCTGGCACCAACACATTCAACAACGTTGGCACGTTCCAGAAGACAGGCAACACCGGCACCACCACCATTGGTTGGGCTTTCACCACCACCGGAACTTTGGTGACATCGAGCGGATCCCTCAGCCTCAACAACTGGGCCGGGAACAGCGTGCTGCACGGCACGCCAAACATCAACGGTGGAACCTTGACCGGGGTGTTGACGATTGCGCCTGGCGCGGTCTTGAACGATACGGCCAGTCTGAACGTCAAGGGTCCGCTGCTGGTATCCTCCAACGCAATGATGAACTGGAGTGGCGGAGACATCAGCAGCGCGGCGCTGACAGTGGCAGCGGGCGGCATTCTGACTGTTTCCAATAGCGTGAGCCTGGGCGCTTCTGGAACGGGGGGCGCATTGACCAATTACGGCACAGTGGTTTGGCCGGCCGGGTCTGGAACTCCAATTTATGGTTATGGCGGAACGGTGATTTACAATGTGGGTCTTTGGCAGGCCACGGGGGATGCCGTTATGAGCACCCAGTCAGGCTCCAACATGTTCGATAATATCGGGATATTTCAGAAGGTCGGAAGCACCGGCACGACCACAATCAGTTTTTACTTCAACAATTCAGGCACCATCGACGCCCAGACCGGCACGATCGGTTTCATCAGTTCGGGCTATGTTCAGACGGGCGCCACGATGGATTTCGGCCTGAGCGCTCCGGGCACGCCAGGTCATGTGAGTGTTTCAGGCAATCTCAACCTCGACGGCACTCTGGGCCTGGAGTTTTTGAACGGTTATGCGCCCGGTCCTGGCGATTCGTTCACGCTGGTAAACTACTCCTCGCACGGAGGCATTTTCAATTCGTTGAATCTCCCCCCGGCAGGCGCCAACCTCGCCTGGCAGGTGTCTTATGCGGCGACAGCGATTACCTTGCAAGCGGTGACCAGCACCAATTTCACCTCGCAAATCTCCGGCTCAGTCACTGATAACCTCGGCCACGCGGTCACGAATATCAGCGTGTTCGCCGCCAACACCAATGCCACCAACAATCTCTTTGTCAGCGCGAACACCGACGGCACCGGCCACTATGCGCTCAACGTTCCTGACGGAGTATTCCAAGTCGGCGTTCAAAACCTCGCCGTGCGCGGTTACAATGCCATCACCAACCAGGTCGTCGTCATTAGCAATGCCAACCAAATCGTAAACTTTGTCCTTCAATCTTCCGTAACGCAAAACTTCACCGTCACCGTTACGGTGAACCCCGTCGGGGCCGGAAGCGCCGCCGGGGCAGGCACATTTACGTCCGGCAGCACGGTAACCCTCACTGCCCTGCCCACCAATTCACCACCGTACCTCTTCGTCGATTGGCGGGAGAACGGGGTTTTCGAAAGCGCGGGCAACCCGTACATTTTTGTTTTGGACCGGGACCGCCAATTGACGGCCAATTTTTCCCTGCCCCTCTATTCCGTCTCAGTGACCAACAACCCGCCCGCGGGAGGAACGGTGACTGGCGCCGGTTCTTATTATTACGGGACGACCAATGTTCTGACCGCCAACCCGAATTTCGGCTACAACTTTGCCAGTTGGACCGAAGGAACAAACGTGCTGGGCACGAATACCGCCCTCAGTACCGTCATCTATACAAATCACTCTTTCGCGGCGAATTACTCCGAAGCCAACACCAATCACACCGTCGCCACCGCCACTTCGCCGCCGGGCTTGGCGACCGTCGCGGGTGCGGGCGCCTACACCAATGGCCAAACGGCGAACCTCATCGCGCCAGGCACGGTGACCAATCCGCCAAACCTTTATACGTTCCAGGAATTTACGCTGAGCAACTCGGTCGTCAGCTTCAGCACGAATTTCAGCAAGACCTTCTCCACCGTTGACCCGACCAATCTCCAGTATATTGCAGTTTATTCCGGCACGAGCATTCGACCGCTGCTATCCAGCGTCAGCGCAAACCCGGGCAATCCGGTCCCCGCGACCACCAATTTCACCATCGCGTTGCGATTCGACCGCACCATGGCCACGAATCATTCTCCGAATGTGACGCTGACCAACAGCGCCACGGGCGCGTTGCAACCGACAGTTGCCACGAACGGTTTGTGGTCGTCCATTGTCACGGCCAACGATACCTACCAGACGCCGCCCATTGTTTTCATTCACGGCATGGACGGCACAAATCAAGTCCTTGTTTCCGGCGCGCAAGACCTGGGCGGCAATGCACTCGCGCCGACCAATGCGTACGCCGTGGTCGTGGATGCGACGCCGCCAGTCACAAGCGGCATCGCGGCGGCTCCGTCCGTGCTGTCGGCGTTCGTCACCTGGAACACGGACGAGCCGGCATCGTCTCAAGTTGAATATGGTCTGAACGGTGCTTACGGGTCGGTCACGCCTCTGGACAGCGGGCTGGTGATCGCGCATGCCGTCACCCTTTCCAGCTTGAATCCCCAGACGACTTATCATTTCCGCGTTCACTCGCGCGACCAGGCAGGCAATGAAACCATCTCGGGCGACAACTCGTTCGTGACCTACGCCGCGCCAGATCTGATGGCGACCAATCTTTCCGTCACAGGCAGCTTGATTTCGGGCAATGGGGTAATGATTTCCTGGACGGACACCAACGCCGGAGCGGGAGCAACTTTTACTTACTGGTATGACCAGGTGGTGGTAAGCAACCTCACCACGGGGCAGTTGCTCTTGAGCACGACTTTGTTCTATGACCCGGGCGCAAATGGAAACATTGCCGCTGGAAGCTCTCACAACCGGCAGCTTCCGTTCACTCTCCCGGACGGGGCCGCGGGAGCCGGCACGCTGGAAATTATCGTTACGGCGAACGCCTATAACACCCAGTTCGAATCCAATAATAGCGGCACGGCCCAAAGCAACAACGTCGCCTCCCTCACTCGGTCCAGTGCGCTGGCATCGTATCCAGACCTACAAGTAACAGGTCTGCTGGTAACCAACGCCCGGATTCAATCCGGCAGTGTGCTTGGCATCGTGTGGAACGATCTCAACAGCGGCACGGGCCCGGTAACCAACTCGTTCCAGGACCAGGTGGTGGTGCTGAATCAGACGACCGCGCAAACACTGGTGAATACATTTGTGCCTTACAGCGCCTCGGCATCCGGTCCCATCGGCACCAATCAATCGGTCAACCGGCAGTTTGCCTTCGTGCTTCCTCAAGGAGCGGCCGGCGCGGGCGCCTTGCAAATCACAGTTGTCGTTGATGGCTTGAACAACGTGTTTGAGTACAACGGCGGCAGCGGCGCCGAAACCAATAATGCCAGTTCCATCGCGGTCAGCTCCAGCCCAGCGCCCAGCGCCGATCTGACGGTCACGAACATTCTCGGGCCAACCAACGCCAACGCCGGGCAGACCATCCAGATAAGTTGGACAGACGTCAACCAGGGCAACGCCCCGGCATCGAACATTTGGTACGACCAGGTTTTCTTGAGTGATACCAATGTCTCCGGAGGCGGACAGTTGCTTGGCACCTTCGCGTTTATTACCGGGCTGGGTACGAATGCTTCCACCAACTTCACTCAGACGGTGGCGCTGCCGCAATTGGTACAAGGCAGCCAATGGCTGATCGTCAAGGTCAATGCCACGGGCAGCATCTTCGAGTTGAATCCGACGAACAACTCCGCGGTTTCCGGCCAGCCCATCAACGTTGTGCCCACCCTGGAGTTGAGCTTGAGTTCAACCACGATCGCCGAATCCGCAGGTACGAATGCCCTGACTCTGACAGTGACCCGCAACGGCAATGTCGGGAGCCCTTTGAGCGTCGAGCTCTCGACATTGACCAGCACTAACGTCTATGTGCCAACTAATGTCATCATTCCCGCCAGCCAGAGTTCGGTGAGTGTGGCGATTGGTCCAATCGACAATTTTTATTCCGGCAATCAAGTGACCGAGACCATCTCGGCCGCCGCGAGCGGCTTCGCCACCGTAAATGCGCAGCTCACGGTTTTGGAGAATGACCCGGCGACCTTGAGTTTGGCCTTGAGCGCGGGCAGCGTGAACGCGAATGCCGGCACGAACGCCCTCACCGGCACGGTGCGCCGGAACGCCAACTTCGGTCAGGCCCTGACCGTGACGCTGGCCAGCGATACACCCGGCGCCATCACCGTGCCTCCCAGCGTGCTCATTCCTGCTGGTCAGGCGAGCGCCTCCTTTGGACTGACCACGGTGCCCGTGAATGGCATTGGCGACTCAAAACTTGTAAACCTCTACGCCTCCGCCGCGGGCTTCAGCCCGGTTTCCACTCCGGTGACAGTGTTGAACACGAACGCACCCCAACTGGCCCTGGACCTGGAGTTCAGCATGGTTGCCAAAGGGGCCGGCAACTCGGGCGACATCGGCATCGTGAGCATCCCCTCCGCCCTGCCGTCTGCGCAAAGCATCTTGCTGACGGTGGAAAGCAATTCCCTGGTCACCGTTCCGCCGGTGGTGACAATTCCCGCGGGCGCGACCTGGGTAAACTTTGGCATCGACGTCACCAACGACTTTCTGGTCACCGGCACGCGAACCGCCATCCTGCTGGCCCAATTGCTGACCCCGAGCCAGACTGCGATAACCAACGGCGAAGCGACCGCCACACTGGAGATTCTCGACATCAACGGGCCGACGCTTTCCTTGAGTGTGAGCAATTCCAGCATTTCAAAAGGATCCAACACGATCGTCACCGTCACACGCAACACCTCGCCGACCAATGCGCTTTCCGTTACGCTTGCTTCGTCCCCATCAGGCATCGTTTCGATGCCGACCAACATTGTGCTGACGTCGAACCAGATCAGCGCCAACTTCACGGTCACCGGCGTTTTGGATCAGCAACAGACCGGCCCGGAAGCTGTAACACTGACCGCCTCGGCGACCGGCTTTAATCCGGGCGCAGCGCCGCTGACGGTGTCGGACATATACCTGCCCGACCTTGTGCCGACCGCCATCATCATCCCGGGCAATGCGCCCGCGAACAGCCAATTGACGGTAAGTTGGGTCATCACTAACAAAGGCCTGGGCGCGGCAACCAATACGAGTTGGTATGACAACGTCTTTCTGGCCTCCGGGAGCGCGGGGCAAGGCGAGATTTTGTCCGCCGCCGTGGCCAATCCCTCGACGCTGCCCGTGGGTGCGAGTTACACGAACCAAGTGAGCATTGCCCTGCCGCCCACGCCCGGTAATTACTGGATCGTCGTCCAGGCGGATTCGGCCAATGCATTGGCTGAGTTAAACAAGCAAAACAACCTCCTGGTTTCCTCCCAGCCGATTGTCGTCAATGCCCCCTGGCGCGCCGCGATCACGAACGTGACACCCAGTGTGGCGCCACAGGGAACGCCGATCATCCTGTCTGGGTGGACGTATAATCCCGTCAACAACCAGCCGGCCCCCAACAAGACCGCGACGGTGAGTCTTCAGGTAAACGGGACAGTTCGCGCGTATCAGGTGGTTTCCGATGCGAACGGCGCTTTTTCCTACACCTTCCAACCGCTGCAGGCCGAAGCCGGCGACTACACCGCCGGAGCCGATTATCCATTCGCGAGCCAGATTTCAACGCAGGCCTCCTTCGTATTATTGGGTATGCAGGCGCTGCCGGCGAGTTTCACCGCGCAGTTGCTGCCTAACACACCGTTGACCGGCCAACTCGTGCTGAGCAACCTCACCGACCACGCCCTGTCCGGGCTGGCATTTACGGTTCCGGACCTGCAAGGGAAACTCTCGGCCCAGTTCACCTTCACCAACAACACACTGTCGAGCAACGGAGTCATTTCCGTCGGCTACACGCTCAACAGCCCGTTGACGCAGACGGCCCAGTTGCAATTCACAGCCACCGCCACCTCAACCGAAGGCGCTCAGGTGACGGTTCCCTTTAATTTGACCGTGGTGCCGCTGGTCCCGCAGTTGATCGCCAATCCGGGCTATCTGGTCAGCGGCATGGTGGTGGGAAAGCAGACGGTGCTTTCATTTGACGTCGTGAACTCGGGCGGGGCCGCCAGCGGGGATTTGACAATCCAATTGCCCGATCAAGCCTGGATGACACTGGGTTCACCGGCGGCCATCCCATCAATCACGGCTGGCGGCAAGGCCACGGTCACGTTGATTTTGGACCCTCCGTCAACTTTGCCGCCGACGCTTTACGGCGGCAGCGTGGCTATCGCCAATGGCAATGTTGGATTAAGCGTGCCGTTCCAAATCCGCGCGGTTTCTTCGAGCACCGGGGAACTCCTCGTGACTGCGACTGACGATTACACCTACTATGCAACCGGTGCGCCCAAGGTGACGAATGCCCTCATCACCGTACGGGATCCAATTGCCGGCAATATTATTGTGCAGACCAATTCGGATGCGAACGGCATGGCCGACTTTCCCGCGCTGCCGGCTGGACCATACACCGTCGATGTAACCGCGCCCCAACATAACCAGTTCCACGGCTCCGTGACAGTAGCCGCAGGCGTCGCCACACCGCTGGAAACCTTCCTGCCCCGCAAGCTGGTCACTTACCAGTGGACCGTGGTGCCGACCGACGTGCCGGACAAATACCAGATCGTTTTACAAACAGTCTTTGAGACGGAGGTGCCGGTCCCAAATGTCGTAATTTCGGAACCCAACGTGTTGCTCCCCGTCGTCCCCGGCCTGGCGTCTCATTTCGTCATCACCTTGAGCAACCACGGACTCATCCAGGCCGAGAACGTGGCGATTGGCGTTCCGGACGATCCCACTTACCTTGTGACACCGCTCGTTACTAATGTCGGCATTATTCCGGCGCAGGCCACGGTGAAGGTTCCAGTCACGGTTCAGCTTCGCAGCGCACCCGCGCAAGCCGGCGGAGGATCGAGACCGCGGGACGAATCGGGTTGCAGCCCCAATGAATGCCTGCCCAAAATTCCGATGGAGGTCAGTTACTCCTACATCTGCGGCAATAACAATGTGGCGCGGCAGGGATCGATAAGTTTGTCGGCCATCTGCACCGCCAGGGACGTGAAGGAATGCCTCGATAGCATTGGCGAAACCATCGAGTCGGAGAACTTTGCCTCGCTTGGGTGCAATGCCATAGCGGAAGTCCTTGCCTGTTCCGGCGTCGAACTTTCGCCTTGCAAGAAAGCCGCCATCTCGGGCGTTTGCGCCGTCGCCGTGACGGTCGCCTCCGATGGGGCGCTGGGGGAATCGGCCCTTCCGGGCGCTTTGGGGGACGCGCTGGGATGCTTCTGCGACAAGTTCCCGAATATTCCCTTGCCTGTCTATCAGTTTGGCACCGGGACGCCCGGCTACATTGGACATTGTCTGGATTGCGGAGGACCGTATTACACCTCTCCATTCACGGGATATTTGATTCCGCAGCGTGCGCCAACCCCCGCCAGGTGGCTTAATGTCATTTCAGATCCCGTGGTGCAAACATCCGTCCCGGGCGGTGATTGCAGCAATGGGAGCATCGAAGCCGCGAAAACACGGAAGCTCACCACATCTGGCGCGTCAGGCGCTGCGCCACGGCTCAAACCGCCGCAGAAAAGTAATACTTCACAAGGCGTCTGCGCGCAGATTTTGCTGCAAATCGATCAAAGCGTAGTCATGAGCCGCACCGCCTTTTCTGGCTCTCTGACCATTGATGATGGCGGCTCCACTGACATCTCCGGCATTCATGTGACGCTGGCGTTCCAGGACGCGGCCAACAGCGACGCTTCCGACAAGTTCGTCGTCGAAGGCCCCGTGTTGAACACGCTTACAGCCGTGGACGGCACCGGCACGCTGGCGGGCGGCGCGACCGGTTCGGCCACGTACACCTTCATTCCCATGGACGATGCCGCCCCAACCGCGCCGACCACGTACTTGATCGGCGGCACGCTCACCTACACGGATGGCGGCCAGCAGGTCACCGTCCCGCTGCTTTCAACGCCCATCACGGTTTATCCCGCCGCCAGGCTGGATCTGGTTTATTTCGAGCAGCGGGACGTGTACGGGCCCGACCTACTCGATCCCGAACTTGATGTGCCATCCCAGCCGTTCGACTTGGGATTGATCGTGAAGAATGTGGGCGCGGGCACAGCCCACAACTTCCAGATCACCTCCTCCCAGCCCAAAATTGTGGACAACGAAAAAGGCTTGCTGATCGATTTCAGCATCATTGGTGCTGAGGTGGGCGACCAGCCGGTCGCGCCGTCTTTGACCGCCACCCTTGGCGACATCGCGCCCGGAGGCACGAAAGAGGCCACTTGGGAACTGCTCTCCTCCCTCGCGGGCAAATTCCTCTCACTCGACGCCACCTTCCAGCACTTGGACGACATGGGAAACACCAACACCTCGCTGATCAACAGCGTCGCGATTCATTCCCTGATCCATCGGGTGCTGGCCAACCGGACCAACGACGACGATGTCCCCGACTTCCTCGTCAATGACATTCCCAATCCCAACAACCTGCCGGACACTCTTTATCTGAGCGACGGTTCGGTGGCGGCGGTGAACGTGATCATGAACGGCACAATCGACGGCGCAGTGGCGCCGGGCCATCTGCAGGTGCACCTGACGACAACGGTCAGCAACGGCTGGAATTACATCCAGTTGCCTGACCCCGGGCCGGGATACCTGCTGGCCAGTGTCGTGCGTTCCGATGGCAAAGTCCTTTCGCTGACCAACGACGCCTGGACTACAGTCCTTAGCTTTCCGTCCTCCAGTCTGGGGCCGGTGCCGGAGAACCTGCTGCACCTGTTCGATTGGGCGGGAACCGGCTCCTACACGCTTCGCTACCGGTCCACGAACACAACCCCGCCCGCGATTGTACAACTTGGCCCGGTGACGCCTTTCACTCAGCCATTGGCGGTGTCCGCGGTGAACATCGTGTTCTCAGAGCCGATTGACACCACCACCTTTGCTCCCGGCGCACTGACGTTGACGGTGAACGGCGGTCCCAACCTGATTACCGGCGGCATCAGCCTGACTCTCGTTTCCAATGCCACCTACTCCATCACCGGCCTCCAGGCATTCACCGCAGCCGACGGCAATTACGAACTGGATTTCAACGGTGCGGGCATTTATGACCTTTTGGGCAACAACGCCGGCAACGTCTCCGCTTCCGTCCGATGGGCGCAAGGCAACGCCCCGGTGGTGGTTCAGAGCATCGCGCCGGTATCGCCAAATCCGCGCAATGTTCCAGTGTCGAGCGTGATGGTCACCTTCTCCAAAGCGGTCAACCCCGCCACGTTCACTTATCAGGCTCTGAATTTGACGCTCAACAACGGACCGAATCTCATCAACAACAGCCTGACAATTACGCCGCAATCTTCCACGACATTCGCGATCGGCGGTTTGGGCCCTCTGACCGGTGCCCAAGGCAATTATGTCCTGGCGGTCAACGCGGCTGCGGTTCAAGACACGAATGGGACGGCGGGCTTTGGCTCGCAATCGATGATGTGGAGCACGATCACCACCGGTCCCACCATCACCGCGCTCCAACAAATTACCACGAACCCGCGCAACATCGTGGTGCAGGCGCTCAACGTCACTTTTTCCGAGCCGATTGCGCCCGCGACCTTCGATTACAACGATATTTCACTGACCCTTAATGGCGGGAGCAACCTGGTCACCGCCGCCGTCGGAGTGATTCCGGTAAATTCCACGAACTTCATGATCACGAACATCAGTTCCGTTCAGGGCTACGCCGGAACTTACACGTTGACCGTCAACGCGGGCGGCGTTTCGGACCTCGCGGGCAACCCCGGCTCGGGCGCCACGAACGAAAGCTGGTTGATGGTCCTGGGAATCCCGCCGTCGCCGACCAATCTTCACATCCTGCCCGATCTGGGAATTTCTCCGACGGATGGTCTTACCAGCACCAATAGCCTGACGTTGTCCGGCACCGTTGGTGCAACCAATCTGGCTGTGCAAGTCTTTGATGCCACGACCGGCTCCCCCCTGGGGCCTGCGAATGTCACTGGAACGAACTTTGACATCGCGCTGGCGTTCACCACGGAAGGCCTTCACCATTTGCAAGCCAACGCGGTGGACCCGGCGGGCAACGTTTCGCTGGCGACTTTCCTGGACGTGTTCCTCGACATGATTCCACCCACCGCGATTATCCAGCCCGTCGCCAATCCCAGTTACTTCCCCGTAAGCACCATTCCCGTCACGCTCTCCAAGGGAATTATAACCAACACCATCAGCGCCACGAACTTTTTAGTGACGCTCAACGGCACGAATAGATTCACGCCCACGCTGACTTACATTTCGAGCAATCAGTTTCTGCTTGGAAATCTGACGGCATTCACCACGCCTTTGGGCAATTACCAGGTTTCATTGTTCCTGAACGGCATCCAGGATTACGCTGGCAACATGAGCGCCAATGTGGTGAGCATGAACTGGGTGCACGCCCCCTACGCGCCGCCCGTGATCACGCCGGTTGCCAACCTCAACGTCACCCCGAATACCGCCGTAAACGTGCACATCCAGGCCACGGACCCGAATGGGTATCAATTGACGTACCGCCTGGGTTCCGGCGCGCCTGCGGGCGCGAGCGTCGCCGCCGGCAGCGGCATCTTCACCTGGACGCCCACCTGCCAGCAGGGCACCACGACCAACCTGATAACCATTTGGGCCATCGACAGCGCGAGTACTCCCCTAAGCAATTCAGTGTCCTTCACCATTACGGTCAGCACGTGCATCCAGTTCCAGGCGGGTTCCACGGTGATGCAGGCAGGCACGACGAGCAGTGTTCCCGTCAGCCTTGTTTCCAGCGCCAGTTTGACGAATCTCAGTTTCGGGCTGGTTTACCCGGCTAATCGGTTTGCCAATTGGTCGTTTGCCCCGAGCAACACCGCCATCAACTCCGTCCTGATCCAAAGCAACAGCGCTTCGCAGACTCGATTCAGTCTGGGCGTGACCAACGGACGCACGTTGCAGGGCCAAATCCTGCTGGGATCGATTGGCTTCACCGCGCTTCCGGGCCTGTCCGCGTTCCTGCCGCTGGAAGTGACCAACATTACCGGCGCGGCAACGGACGGCACTACGGTTGGAAACGGCTCGGGTCAACCGGGCCGCGTGGTGCTCATCGGATCCCAACCGCTTTTGGAAGCCGGCCTCTCGGCGAAAAACAGCCGGACCTTGACCCTGTACGGAAATCCCGGTTCCAGCTACATGATTCAGTGGGACACAAACACGCTCGGGACATCCTGGGCGCCAGGCTGGCGTGTTCCCATGACGAACATCGTGGAGGAATTTACCGGAGTCGGCGCGAACGCCGCGACCGAGTTCTATCGTGCTTATCAATTTACGGCGCTTCAACCGGTCCTGGAATGGTCGCCTTTCGCCGGAACCCACTCTCTGGTGATGTATGGCGTGCCTGGAACCAACTATACTCTGCAAACCACCACCAACCTCGCCAACCCGGCAAGTTGGACGAACCAACTCAGCTTTCCCACCACCAACTCTTTCTATATCATCCAGGGCATCCAGCCCACAAACCGGCTCCGGTGGTTCCGCATCCGCGAACCGTGACGGGTATTTTCCGGCCCAAAACGGCCTGATTATCATCCCTCGTACGAGGGATGATAAAATCATCGTTTTTGACGGCGGCATCCCCTACTCTGAAGAAACCATAATCCTGGCAATTTGTATTCTGCGTACATGAAAGAGCGAAATCGAACTTATCGTGCAAACCTTTTCCCTGAATTCACCACTCCGTCGAAACCCACTGTAAATATCATAACTGCAATCGTCGCGATTGCAGTGGGGTTCGCCATGATGACGTCCCCACTGGCTTTCTCCGCGCAAAACGTCGTTACCTACAAGTATGACAACACGCGGGCCGGCGCGAACACGAATGAATCCATTCTGACGCTCGCGAACGTCAATGCCACGAACTTCGCCAGGCTGTTTACGTACCCCGTCGATGGATATGTCTATGCCCAGCCGTTGTATGTTTCGAACGTGCCGATTCCCGGGCAGGGCACGCACAATGTGGCGTTTGTGGCGACGGAGAACGACAGCATTTATGCCTTCGATGCCGACAGCAATGCGGGGCCGAACGGAGGCGTGCTCTGGCACACCAACCTGGGCATTGCGCTCATCAGCACCAACTACGGCGTCCGGTATCACCACAACGTGTTGAACCCATTGATTGGGATCACGGGCACACCGGTCATTGATCCCGTTTCGGGGACGCTTTACGTGGACGTTTTCTCCGGCGCCGTTTCCAACACGGCCAACGGTTTTCATACGCTGCACGCCTTGAACATCGCCACCGGCGCGGAACAGCCTTACAGCCCGGTGCTCGTCAGCGCTTCTGTTCCCGGGCACGGCGTGGACGCCACCAACGGGGTGGTCAAGTTCGCGCCACAGAGTCACATGAACCGTCCCGCCATGACGCTGGCGGGCGGCACTCTGTATGCCGCCTACGGCAGCTATGGCGATACCGATCCATATCACGGCTGGGTGATTGGTTTTAACGCCGGCAATCTCCAGCAATTAACCAACTATGTTTTTGCCACCACTCCCAACGCCACCATTACCGATTTTGGCGTGAATGCGGGCGAAGGCGCTCTCTGGATGGGTGGTGACGGCCTGTGCGTCGATTCCAGCAACAACATCTACTTCGAAAGCGGCAACGGCAGCTTCAGCGCCAACACCAATGGCGGAGATTACGGAGATAGTTTCGTCAAGCTCTCCAGTTCGAACAGGCTGGCCGTGGCGGACTATTTCACGCCGTACAATCAGGCCTCCATGGCGTCGGGCGACAATGATCTCGGATCGGGCGGACCGATTTTGTTGCCGGATTCGGCGGGCAGCGCCGCCCACCCGCATTTGATGATCGGCGCCGGCAAGGAAGGAACGCTCTACCTCGTAGACCGCGACAACATGGGCCATTTCAACTCCGCCAACGACGGCAATATCGTGCAGGAATTGCACGCCATGATCGGCGGCCTTTATGGGTCCGGGGCTTATTTCAACAATCTGCTTTTTTTCCAGGGAAGCTCGGACGTGATGAAAGCCTATCGGATCACCAACGGCGTGATGAGCACGACCCCGGTTTCCATGTCCACCACCACATTGGGTTATCTCGGTTATACTCCCGTCATCTCGGCGAACGGCACCAGCAACGCCATTGCCTGGGTGATCCAGGCCGACGCCTACGCCAACAACGGCCCGGCCGTTTTGCGCGCCTACAATGCCACCAACCTGGCCCAGGAGTTATACGACAGCAACCAAAACCTCGCCCGCGACAATCCCGGGGCTGCCATCAAGTACAGCGTGCCGGTGGTGGCGAACGGGAAGGTTTACGTGGGAGCGGAATATGCCCTCTCCGTTTTTGGCATCGGGAATTTCCTTCCCGCCCCGATCATCTCGCCCAGCGGCGGCGTGTTTACCAACTCAGTGACCGTGGCACTCTCGGACGCAACGAACGGCACGGCGATTTATTACACGCTGGATGGAACTGCGCCGACAACCAATTCGCTGCTTTACACCGGCCCGTTTGTCCTGATGAATTCCGCGGCAGTCCATGCCAGGGCTGTCCTGGCCGGGGCCTTTGACAGTCCGGTCGCGGCCGCCTCATTCATCGACAGCTCCGCTGTTGGGAGCGGAACCGGGTTGCTGGGCAGCTATTGGACGAACACTTCCAGTTCCGCCTTTACCAACGTGAGCTTTGCCGTTCCGCCAACGCTGGTTCGCACGGACGCAACCGTGAACTTCAATTGGGGTGCCGCCGGACCGGATCCAGGCATCGGCAGCAGCAACTATGTCACGCGTTGGACGGGATCGGTCCAGTCGCAATTCAACGAACCGTACACCTTCTACACGACAGCCGACGACGGCGTGCGCTTGTTCATTAATGGCCGGCTGCTCATCAACAATTGGACAAATCAAGCGGCCACCGCCCAAAGCAACACCATCACGCTCGCAGCCCAGCAGCTTAACAATCTCGAATTGGACTATTACTACAAGGGCGACAATGGCGCGCAGGTTTCGCTTTCGTGGAGCAGTCCTTCCACTCCCAAGAGCATCATCTTGCAAAGCCAGCTTTATCCGTACACCAACCCGCCGCCCGCTGTGGTGATTTCAAGCCCGGCCGACGGCTCCGCTTATTCCGCCGTTGCCAGCGTAAGCATTGGCGCTCAAGCGGACGCTCAGTACAACCCCATCAAAAAAGTGGACTTTTACGCCAACGGCAGCTTGCTCGGCACGTTAAGCAATTCTCTCAACGCTCCCTTATATGCGCTGACGGCTACCGGCTTTGTTCCGAACTTCGGAGGCGAAACTGCCAATTCAGCCCAGGTAAACGCGACGCCCAGTCTGCCCGTTATCCTGACCACCACGAACGTCCAGGCGCAGGGAGCGGACTGGACCGCCGTCATCTGGCAAACCAATGGAACCGGAGCCACCGTGGCCGCGAACGCGAGCAGTCCCTGCGCGCTCGTTTTCAATGGCATCGGCATCGCCAACGGCGTGAACAATACCCGGGTTCGATCTCCGGCCGTCAGCGGCGCTGTCACGTTTCCGGGCAGTTCGTTGACGTTGAATACCAACACCGAACTGCGCACCAAAGGCACTCCGCCCACCACTCTCAATTTTCCGGGCGTTGGCGGCAGTCCGGGCCTGATTTTGAACGGCGGGCTCCTGAACAATGGCGACAACAATTCCGGCACGATCGCCACCATCGCCGGCAGCATCCAGGTGACCGCCCAGTCCTATAACTCCGCCCAGGGCGCAAATGGCGGTGGCGGTGGTTTCGCTTCCAATACCCGCGCCATCAATATCGCCGGCTACCTCAGTGGCGCGGGCAATCTCGTGATCATGAATTGCTCCACCAACATCCCGCAAGTCATCTCTGGTCCCACCAACACATTTTCGGGCCAGTGGATCGTGCAGTGCGGCTGGCTGCAAGGCGCGGCCGGCAATTCCCTGGGCACCAACAGCATTACGGTCGATCCGCTCTACACCGGTTACCTGGCCGCCATGCCCAACGCCACCTCTCCGAATGGTCCGGCCCTGTTTGAAGTCAATTACGATTTGAACAGCGCCGGCACGCTCACGCTGACCGACGGCGGCCTGATGAACCTTCACCAGAATTGCACGTTCGCCGCGGTCAACATCGAAGGAACGGCGCTCAGCGCCGGCGTCCACTCGTACGCCGAGCTCCGCGCCAATTTCCCGAACAGCTTTTTGCCCAATGGCTCGGGCTCGATAACCGTCCTGCCCGTGGCTTACGGCGCTCCGCCGCCGACTCAGCCGCCGGCGGGACTGGTGGCCACGGCGGGCAATGCAACCGTAACTCTTTCCTGGAACCCGAGCCCGGGCGCGACAAACTACAACGTAAAGCGCTCAACGACCAGCGGCGGGCCTTACACTGCGGTGGCCAGTCTCTCCGGCACGGCCTACACGGACACCGGATTGATCAACGGCACAACCTACTACTACGTGGTCACCGCAGTGTCTCCGCCGGGATACACTTTGACCGCGGTGGCCACGGACGGCAGCGGCTTGAGCAGCACCTCGGCCCCGGTTCACATCACCGATATCCCCGGCTCCGGACTTCCCTACGGGCTGGCCTCCAGAGCGGCGGTCTCGCCCTTCCTAAACATGCCCACCGCCGCTCCCGCCAGCTTTCCCGGCTCGTTGCCACAAGTGCTTTCGCAAACGGGCGCGTTCACCGACACCACCAACCGCATTCCCGCCAGCGGCCTCATCCCCTACGTTCCGAACACCCCGCTGTGGTCCGATGCCGCCGTGAAAAGCCGTTACCTGGCCGTGCCATATAACGCCGGGCAAATCACTCCCGACCAGCAGATCGCCTTCCTTCCCACCAATTCCTGGACCTTTCCGGCCGGTACCGTCTTCGTCAAGAATTTCGACCTCACCGTCAATGAAACCAACGCCGCCGTTCCGCTGCGGCGGCTGGAAACCCGGCTCCTGGTGCGCGATGTCAACGGCGCGGTTTACGGCGTAACCTACAAATGGCGTCCGGACAACAGCGACGCCGACTTGCTCACCACCAGCCTGAACGAGCCCATTATGATCACCAACGCCACCGGCGTTCGCACGCAAACCTGGTACTATCCCAGCCCGGCGGATTGTCTGACGTGCCATACTCCCGTCGCCAATTACGTGCTCGGTGTCAACACGCGCCAGCTAAACGGCAATCAAACCTATCCCGCCACTGGAAACACCGACAACCAGCTTCGCGCCTTGAATCGGCTCGGTCTTTTTTACCCGGCCATCAATGAAGCCAACATCAGCAGTTACTCCAAACTTGCCGCGCTGACGAATTTAAGCGCCTCGCTCGAACAACGCGCGCGGTCCTATCTCGACGCCAATTGCGTCCAATGCCACCAACCCGGCGGCATCGGTACCACGTTCGACGCTCGTTACGACACGCCCCTGTCGAACCAGAACATTACCAATTACCCGGCGCAGCTCTCGCTCGGCTTCGACAACGCCTGCATCGTCAAAGGCGGGGACGTCTGGCGTTCCATGCTTTGGTTCCGGATCAACGACAACGATCCGATCACAAAAATGCCGCCGCTCGCGCGCAATCTCATCGACACCAGTGCCGTGCAGGTCCTCACCGACTGGATCAACAGCCTCCCCGGCACCCCTGCCCTCGCGCCGCCCGTCATCACGCCCAATGGCGGCACGTTCAGCCAATCCGTGAGTGTGACGCTGACGCCGCCCAACACCAATGCCATGCTTTACTACACGCTCGACGGCACGCTGCCCACCACGAATTCGTTCCTCTACTCCACCCCGCTGGCTTTGACCAACAGCGCAACCGTCACGGCCAATGCGTTCGAACCCGGCTTCAATAACAGCGTCGCCGCCAGCGCCGCGTTTACCGTCCAATCGCTCCGTTTGGCACCGGTGAGCTTCAACACCGGCCAGGGATTCCAATTGCAAGTCTCCGGCACGACCGGCGCTAGCTATGTGCTGCAAGCCAGCACGAACCTCAAAAACTGGACCGACCTCATCACCAACATTGCCACGACCAACTTTTTCAACCTGGCCGACCCCGGCGCCAGCAACTTTCAATACCGTTTTTACCGCGTTCGCCAGCAATAGGGAGTAGGTAGGCACGGTGAAAAGCGGAGCGCAGAGCTCCAGCTCTGCGGCTGAGGGACTGCCTTTCTGGCCTATGTTCGGGCGGCAGAGTGCCCAGTCGGGCCAACGGACCAAACCATACCAGCCTTGAGCATCGCCCAACGTAATCTTCTGATTTCGATCTTCGGATTTGCCCTTACTTCGGCCCCGCCTCCATCGTCACCACCCCTCCCTTCTTCATCATCCCGGCCGCCTTCCCCACAAGCTTGAGATAAAAATCGCTCGGTAACCCCTCGAAATCCAAAAAATGCGATGCCCCCACCGGCGGGTCGTTTGTGCATTTGAAAATCGCCGTGCCTTCATCCACTTCGTCGAACATCGCCTGGTAAATCATCGTCGCGCCCGCCTTGCGGTCCTGGACGTACTGGTTCCACAAAAATTTCCCTTTCAGCCGCGGAATCTGGTTTTGCGGCGACTTTGGAACCATATTGTGCCAGCTAAACCCCGGGAAAACCACCGGCATAAACTCCTTGCCATGTCCGGCGCACCACGCGATGTCCTGCTTCACGGTATTTTGCGCGTATTGCGTTGCCGTTTCCAGGGTTGTGTAACGCCCCACCGTCCACGGACTCACGATGTCCGCCTTCAGGATAAGCTCGTGCATGGCTGGATCATTGACGCAGTCGCGCGCCAACGTCCGCCAATACGTGGGCACTCCCAGCATCACCGTGCAGCCGCCATAATGCGGATCGTCCTTGAGAAATTTCACCAATTCCATTCCCTCCCCAACCGTGTACTTCCGTCCATCATTGAACCCAAAACCCCACACGGTAACGACCGGCTTGCCGTGATGATGCAAATACGCCGGGTCCCTGGTAATCTGCATGCGATCGACCAATAGTTTCCAATCGTCCATCACGCGTTGCATCTGTCCGCCGCCCAGGCCGCTCAGGTCGTACATGACCGCGTAAGTCCGGCCATAAAGATTCGCGCCCTCCCGGCAATGGTCGAGCACCACATTGACGTGGCGCAAACCCTTGGGGCTTCCCAGATCGTTGATGAACCGTTGGACGAACACGCCGTCCACCCCGCAGTCCTGCATCCACTTGAAATGACGCAGCACCGTTTTCCGCGTGAAGGAACTGAACACTTCCGCCGTCCTTCCATCGGCGTGGACAAACGGCGTCGCGAACCGTTCGTCCTGGTCCAATTCGCTCACATCCGGCCAGAAATCCACCTTGGCGCTGCCCGGCTGAAATCCATTCCGCGTGGCCCAATGCACCCAACCCCTCCCGCTGCCATCCCCGGGAGCGTCGAACCAACCCTGGTACCCGCACATGATTTTGTTCGTTAGCGTGCTGGCATCCACGCCCCGATGGCTTTCGCCCGCATAGGGCCGCATGGTGCGCTCGATCACCGCCGGCCGGTCCATTACCTCCGGATTGCCCCAATCCTGATTCGTCACCGCCAGCCTGGAATCAGGCTGGCTGACTGCGTGGACACTTTGGGTGATCAACAAAATCCCCAGGAGAATTTCGAGTGAACTCAGAACGCAGCCGCGTGCGAGTAATTTATTTCGCTTCAAGGTCGGAGCCCAATTCAACAATCCGGCCGCGCTTCGGCAACTGAATGGTCTTATCGCCGTAACGAACGGTGGCGGCCTTGCCGTTTTCATTCCGAATTCCTGCGCTCTGAAGTTTCCCATCCTTCCACGCCATGCTCACCTCGAATCCTCCGCGCGCGCGGAGACCCTTCACGCTGCCCGTCGGCCAGGCCTTCGGCAGCGCGGGGAGCAGTTCGATCACCCCATTCTGGCTTTGCAACAGCATCTCGGCTATCCCGGCTGCGCCGCCAAAGTTTCCGTCGATCTGAAATGGCGGATGCGCGTCGAACATGTCGGGATAGGTGCGTTCGGGGCTTAGCAGAAATTCAAGGATGCTGTAAGCGTGATCGCCATCGTGCAAGCGCGTCCAAAGATCCAGCCGCCAGGCCGTCGCCCAGCCGGTGGCCTTGTCGCCGCGCAATTCAAGGGACTTCCTGACCGCGGCGGCCAGTTCAGGAGTCGTGCGCACGTCAATTTGTCCGCTGGGATAAAGCCCATACAAATGCGAAACATGCCGGTGATGCGCGTCCGTTCCCGGCTTGGCGTCCCAATCCTTCAACCACTCCTGGAGCTGGCCGGCCGATCCGATTTGCATCGGCGCCAACCGGTCGCGGGTGGCGGCAACCTGCCGGCTGAATTCCTTGTCCACGCCGAGGATTTCCGCCGCGCGGATGCAGTTTGCGAACAGATCGCGTAGAATCTGCAGGTCCATTGTTGGCCCGGCGCACACGCTCGTGCGGCCTTCGGGATGGCCGTTTTCCGGGGACAGCGACGGACAAGTGACCAGCCAATGATGCGTGGGCTCTTCCACCAACGTATCAAGGAAGAATTGTGCGGAACCCTTTAGCGCCGGGTAAATCTCTTTCAAGAACGCCTTGTCTTCGGTGAACAGGTAGTGGTCCCACAAGTTCTGGCAGAGCCACGCCCCGCCCATGGGCCAAACGCCGTAATACGCCCCGTCAATCGGCGCCGATGCCCGCCAAAGATCCGTGTTGTGGTGCACGACCCAGCCGTGAGCGTTGTACATTTCCTGCGCCGTACGCTCGCCCGTCTTCGTCAAATCGAGAACCATGCTCTTCAGCGGTTCGATGCACTCGCCGAGATTGGCCGTATCCACCGGCCAGTAATTCATCTCCGTGTTGATATTGATGGTGTACTTCCCACCCCACGGCGGGTTCATGGAATCGTTCCAGAGTCCCTGGAGATTTGCGGTCTGGCCGCCGGGCCGCGAACAGGAAATCAGCAGATAGCGGCCGAATTGGAAGTAGAGCGCGGCGAGTTGCGGATCATTGCCTTCCGCAAATTTTTTGATCCGCTCATCCGTTGGCAACTTCATCGCCTCCGTCTCGCCCAGATCAAGGCTCACCCGGCGAAACAGCCGCTGGTGTTCCCCGACATGCGCCGTCATCAGCTTATTGATCGATTTTTTGCCCGCGGCAGCCAGTTGCTTTCTGGTGATGGCTTCGGGATTGCCGCTGACGTCTTCGTAGTTTTTGTAACTTGTCGCCGCGACAATTAGCAGCGTCGCCGAATCAGCGTCGGCAATTGAAATGGAATTCGTCTCGCACGTAATCTTCCCGCCTTCGGGCAGGATGCGAACGCGCGCTTCAAATTTAAGCGCGCCCTTGACTCCATTCGCCCCGCCATTCACGCCGCTCAGTACCAGCGTGTCGTTTCCCTCCGCGGTAACGGTCGCGCGTTGCGGGGTCTTCAAGCGCGCGTTGAAAGATATTTGCCCGGGCCTGTTCGCCGTTAACCGCACCACGATGGCCTGGTCCACCGGGCTGCAAAACATCTCGCGGCTGAATGAGACGCCGCCACTCGTGTAACTTACACTCTGGACCGCCGTATCCAGGCTCAAACCCCGCATATAATTCTCCACCGTTCCTGCCGTTGGAAAATCAAGGAACAAGTCGCCCACCGTTTCGTACGGCATCTGGCTCATCGGCTTGCCCAGCATGGTCGCCGCGATCAGCTTGTCCGCTTCATCGTATTTGCCGTCAAAGATCAATTTCCGAACTTCCGGCAAGGCCGCAATCGCATTCGTGTTGTTCGGATTGTAAGGCCCACCGGCCCAAAGCGTATCCTCGTTGATTTGCAACCGCTCGTGATCAACTCCTCCGAAAACCATCGCCCCCAGTCGCCCATTTCCCATTGGCAACGCCTGCGTCCATGCCCCCGCCGGACGCCGATACCATAGACTCAATGGCTCAACCGGTGCAGGAGCCTCTCCCTGAAATATAATAGCCGCGTCAGGTGCAGGGGCGCCGTATAAATTAGCCATCAGCAAGCCCGCCGTCCATGGCAGGCCACCAACCACGATCCCGAATAACCAGGCGCGGAGGCGATTAAGCGTGCAATCGAATTTCCGCGTGCCACTTAGGACTGTTCGCTCTCGTTCCCAAAGAGACTCGCTTTGAGCAATTTCGATCTTCATCGCGCGACCTAGCTTAACTTCCACGGCTCCCGATAATCCCGCGTCAACCATTTCGTATCTCCCGTCCCGCCTGCGAAGTGTTCCGTTTTGGGATCCCACTTGAAACTTTGATTGTGGTGGTAAGCAAGGTTCACCAACGCGCAGATCGTCGCCGTCCGATGGCCGGTTTCCACATCGCAAATCGGCAGCTTGCGCGTGCGCATGGAAGTCAGCCAATCGCTGAGTTGGTTGTTGCTTTTATACAAGCGCACCGCATCGGCCGGCAGCAACTCGTTCGCAATTTTTGAGCAATCATGCACATCCTCGGTCTTCAATTGATCTCCGAGCCAAAGTTTGAATTTCCCGCGGTTTACCAGAATCTTCCCCTGGTCACCGTAAAAAGTAACGTCATTCCCCGCCACGTGCGTCACTTCAACGCCGTTGGCGTAATGCAGTCGCACGCCTTGCTTCGCGTTCGGCTCCCCCGCCACGATCTCAATCGGTCCCGTCTCATCGAACCCAAACGCCCACTGCGCAATGTCAAAGTGGTGCGCGCCCCAATCGCTGACACCTCCGCCACCGTACTCCTGGTAACTCCGCCACTCCGGAAAATGCTTGTGCACGCCGCGCGGACTCAGGATCGAGTTGTACGGGCGGATCGGCGCCGGTCCCAGCCAGCGGTTCCAATCCAGACCCGGCTCCGCCGGTTCCTCCGGCAAATCGCAAGGGATGCTCGGATTACCCACGGCCACATCCGCCTTGGCGACCTTGCCGATGACGCCGTTGCGAACCAACTCGCACGCGACCCGAAATTCCGTCATCGACCGCTGCATGCTGCCGACCTGCAAAATCCGCTTGTTGTCGCGCACGGCTTTTACCATCCCGCGCCCTTCGAGGATCGTGTGGGCCATCGGCTTCTCACAGTAAATGTCCTTGCCCGCGCGCGCCGCCGCGATGGCGATCAAAGCGTGCCAATGATCCGGTGTGGCAATGACCACGCCGTCGATGTCCTTGCGCGCGAGCAGTTCCTCGAAATGGGCGTACTCCGCGCAACCTTTGTACGTGCCTGCGGCCATCTCCGTTCCATAGCGTTTTTCAACGATCTTTTTGGCATTCTCGCGCCGCGTCGTGTCCACATCACAAACCGCCAGCACCCGCGCATCGTCGCGCGGCAGAAATCCATGCATTAAACCCACTCCCTGGGTGCCGAGCCCGATGAAGCCCAACGTAATCCGGTTGCTCGGCGCTGAGTCCGCCGCCCAAAGGGAGGAACGCAAAATCAACGGGGCGGCACCGGCGACCGTCACCGTTTTGATAAAACTCCGGCGCGTGACTGAATGGGATGATTTCATGACCATTCATTTAGCAGTTCAGGGCGTATTGGACAAGCACAGTCGCATTGGGCTGTGTTGGTGGGACGGCGCGCTGAGCCAACTCCAGTTCACCATCGATGGTCGTCCCCGAATCCCGGGAGAATATTACCGCCGCAAATTGGAAATAAATATCAAACCGCGTACGCCTGCGCATCCGCGCGCTTAAATTCCAGACCCAGCCCCGGCCGGGACAAGTCCGGTCTGAGCTGGCCTTCAACCGGTTTTGCCGCGCCCTCGAAAAACTTCTCCTCGATGCGGTAATGATCGTAAAAGTACTCAACATTGAGAGCGCGCGGCAGGGCACAGCAGGGATGCTGGTGAATGGACGGAGCCGTGTGGGCCGAGAATGGCATCATGAACGCCTCGCAGAGCCCGCCCGCCCGCATAAAGCCGGTGATACCCGCGCAACGAGTGCCATCGGCTTGCAGCACATCCACCGCGCCGGCCTCGAGCATCCGGCGGAAATACATAAGATCATACCCATATTCCCCGGCGGCAATCACCATCGAAGCGGGCGCTCGATCGCGAATCAGATGCAGGCCGGCCAGATCGTCCGAGGTGACCGGCTCCTCGAACCATTTAACCCCGTATTCCACGAAAGCATCGGCCTGCTCCAGCGCCTGCTTGCGGGAGTATGCGCCGTTGGCGTCAACGAACAATTCCGTCTTCGCGCCAATTGCCTCGCGGGCCGCGCACACGCGCGCCACATCACGATCCGGCTCGCGGCCAATTTTCATTTTAACGGCGCGCAGGCCGCTTTTGGCCCAGTTGCCCAGTTGCTCCTGCAATCGTTCAATCGAGTAGGAGGTGAAGCCGCCGCTGCCATAAGTGGGAATGCCCGAACGCACCTGGCCCAGGAGCTTGACCAAGGGCAGTTGCAGGAGGGTCGCTTTCAAGTCCCACAGCGCGACATCCACCGCCGCGATAGCCAGGGAGGCAATTCCCGGACGCCCCACATTACGCACGGAGTGGACCATGAGCTCCCACGTGCCCGGCACATCCATCGCGTCGCGTCCGATCACGATGGACTCGAGTTTCTCCCGGATCAGTGAAGCCGTGGCTTTGCTCGCGTAAGTAAATCCCAAACCTCCCACCGCGCCCGCACGAACCTCCACCAGCACCAGAACTGTGGAATCCCATTTCATGGTGCCGTCGGATTCCGGGCTTTCAGTCGGCACCTGGAACGCCGAAACTTCCAGTTTGTCTATTCTGGCTTCCAAAAACCTCCTTCGGTCGCCTCGCACATGTCCTGCCCTGGCTCAGCCCCATAATGCCTCCCCTTGGGAACAGAACGCAGAGCTCCTGCTCTGCTCAATGAAACGCTCATGCCCGGGCAAAGCTTGGAACCCTGCGCTCCGCACCTCACTGAAACACAATCTCAGACCAACTCCTTGACCTTGTCTTCCAGAACTGTGGTGACAATGTGCATGCGCCGGGGTTCGCCGCGAGCCAGGGACTCCGCAAAATGCAGCGCTTGTTCCGGCTTGATTTTCCCGGGCATCGGCGGCTCGTAAGGATCCACCACGGCTTCCACGAGGGCCGGTCCCGGCGCGTTCAACGCCTCTTCCAGAATGTCGCCGCAAGTGCCGGGTTCGGTCACTGTCAGTCCCATTCCGCCGCAGGCGCGCGCGTGCATGGCAAAGTCGATCGGTTGCAATTCCACTCCGTATTCCGGGTTGCCCAGCAGCACCATCTGCTCCCACCGGATTTGGCCCAACACATTGTTTTTAATTACAATGACCTTGATGGGCAGCTTGTATTTTACCGCCGTGGCAAAATCCGCCATGAGCATGGAGAAACCGCCGTCGCCCACGAAGGCCACGCACTGGCGGTCCGGGTAGGCGACCTGTGCGGCAAGCGAGTAAGGCAGCCCGTTGGCCATCGTGGCGAGCGTGCCCGAGAGCGAATATTTCTGTCCGCGCCTGGCCTTGATTTGGCGGGCATACCAGGTGGCGATCGTGCCGCTGTCGCATGAGACAATCGCGTCCTGCCGCAGCCGCTTGCCCAGTTCCCAGGCCACGACTTGCGGCTTCATCGGCACGTCCTTCCGGGTGCCGCGCTCCTCCATGAGCTGCCACCAATCCTTCATTCGGTCCTGCGCCTTCTTGAGGAAGGAGCGATCTTCGTGGTATTTGAGGAGCGGCAGGAGTTCTTTCAGCGTGCGTTTACTGTCCCCAGCCAATCCCACCTCCACTGGGTACCGCAAAGCGATCCGCGCCGGATCGAGATCGATTTGCACCCCGCGCGCCTGACCCGGCTTGGGCAGAAATTCCATGTATGGAAAGGAAGTGCCGACCATGAAAAGCGTGTCGCACTCCTCCATGGCATCCTGTGAGGGGGCCGTCCCCAGCAACCCAATGCCGCCGGTGGTATGCGGATCATCATCCGGCACGGCGGCCTTGCCCAGCAACGCCTTCACTATCGGCGCACCCAATTGTTCCGAGACGGCGATCACTTCGTCCGTGGCATCCAAGGCGCCGGCTCCGATTAGCATGGCGACTTTTTCACCGGCGTTGAGCACCTCCGCGGCCCGCTGCAAATCGTCTTGCGATGGCAGCGCGGCGCGACGCGCGAAGGTCTGCGCGTTCTCGTGGTGTTTGCCGCGCATCGACGGATGGCCTTCCTTGATCGACATTGATTGGAAATCGATGGGAAAGGTGATATGCGCCACCCCGCGGCGGCTGAGCGCCATGCGGCAAGCCAGATTCGAGACGTTCGAGACGTGGTCCGGCCCCATGACTCGCGCGTTGTAAACCGCCACATCCATGTACACGCGATCGAGGTCCACGTCCTGCTGCGCGTGGGTTTCAATCAGGTCATGATAATGCTGCCCCGTGATCGCCAACACCGGCTGATTGTCCATCTTGGCATCGTAAAGCCCGTTGAGCAGATGGATTCCGCCAGGTCCGGACGTGGCCAGACAGACGCCCAGCCGGCCGGTGTATTTGGCGTACGCACAAGCCATGAACGCGGCGGATTCCTCATGGCGCACTTGCAGAAAACGTATTTCGTCGCTGTGCGTCCGGAGCGATTCCATAATCCCGTCAATGCCGTCGCCCGGCAAACCAAAGATGATATCGACTCCCCAATCAATCAGCGTTTCGATCAAAACATCCGCCCCAGTGGTAGCCATAAATTGCCTTGAGTTGAAGCCTTCAACTTGACGCGCCCCGGTTCCGCCTTGCCCGCGAGAACGGAGTACCAGTCCATGGTAAGCCTTCCCGAATTCACCGTGGGTTGCCATGGGGATTGCACCCCGATTTTCCGCCCACGATGTTCAAAACGCGGAAGTTATGATCGCCACCAGGCCCTTTGCAAGCCGAGGGAGAAGTCCCCACTGTCTGTTTTCACGAAATTGAGGAAGCATTTTTACAGTAGTGCTTCGCAAAGATAAGAGCGCCATGGAAAATATAAGGACTGACTCATGGCGGGCGGAGCGCAGAGTTTCTGCTCTGCTCGATGAGAAGTCTCTTGTCCAGACCGAGCTGGAGCCCCGCGTTCCGCTCTTCACCAAGGTATTACTCGAAAATCCATTTACCTCTTGACCCCAGGAAAGCGATTATGAACCCGAACAAACCCGAAGTGGTGGTAATCACGGGCGCTTCCGCCGGCGTCGGCCGCGCCACGGTGCGAGCCTTTGCCCGCCGCGGTGCCCATCTCGGACTGCTGGCGCGCGGGACCAAAGGACTCGAGGCGGCTAAACAGGACGTCGAGCAACTCGGTGGCCGGGCGTTAATTCTGCCCACCGATGTCGCCCACCCCGGCCAGGTCGAAGCCGCCGCGCAGAAAGTTGAGGACACGTTCGGCCCGATTGATGTCTGGATCAATGACGCGATGGTTTCGGTCTTTTCGCCGGTCAAAGAAATGACCCTGGACGAATTTCAGCGCGTCACGGAGGTCACTTACCTTGGAACCATCTATGGCACCAAGGCCGCGCTCAAGCGGATGCTCCCACGAGACAAGGGCGTCATCGTGCAAGTCGGCTCGGCACTGGCTTATCGGAGCATCCCCTTGCAATCAGCCTATTGCGGCGCGAAATCCGCCATCCGGGGCTTCACCGATTCGTTGCGTTGCGAGTTGCTCCACGATAAAAGCCGCGTGTGGGTAACGATGGTGCAACTGCCCGCCGTCAACACCCCGCAATTCTCGTGGGTCAAAAGCAGGTTGCCGAACCAGGCGCAGCCGGTCCCGCCCATCTACCAGCCGGAGATTCCCGCCGAAGCCATCTATTGGGCGGCGCACCATCGCCGGCGCGAATTGTTCGTCGGTTCGTCTGCGGTCGAAGCGATCGAAGGCAACAAGCTCATTCCGGAACTTCTGGATCGTTATTTGGCGCGCACTGGGTACTCCAGCCAGCAAACGGACCAGCGACGCGACCCCAACCAACCCAATAACCTCTGGAAGCCACTCGATGGCGAGAATGGCCACGATTACGGGGCGCACGGCTCCTTCGATGCCCGCTCCCGAACCTTCAGTCCCGAACTGTGGGCGGCGAAACACCGTAGGTGGCTCGGCGTGCTGGCCGCCGGTTTCGCTGGAGTGGGTTTGGCACTGGCTCTTGGTAAATCCAACGGCAAGACTTAAGCGACGAAATCGAAACAGGCCTCGGTCATGCGAGCATGGAGTCCCGGCTTTAGAGCCTATCTCGGGGTAGGGCGCGTCACTCCATGCGCGCCGACGACGGGCAGAGAACTGCCCGTCCTACCGGGATAGGTTCTTAGCCGGCAGAGGGATCGATCAGCCCAGGCGATCGCGCCTCGCCAAATCACGAGCACTCATGTTGGGAAATTATACCCGTTCAGATCGCTTCCTCAGCAGCCGCCACACCAGCAAGCCGGCAGCCGCCACACCAGCCACTGCCGTGGCGGTTCGGACATTGGCGGCATGGAACTCGGCCTGACGCTCCCGTTCAAATTGGGTTTCCGGGCGTTCTTCCTTCGGCCCTCGTTCTCCCTCGCGCAAAGCCAGTTGAAGCACCTGTGCTAGGTGTAGCGCCCGCCGGCTGGTGCCCTGTTCGATTTGCGTCTTGCAGCTAAACCCATCCGCAATAATCAACTCGTCGTCCCCGGCCTTGCGCACTTCCGGAAGCAAGACTCGTTCGCCGCATTTGATGGAAACGTCATACGCATCCCCGGGCTCGAAGCCAAATGAGCCCGCCATCCCGCAGCAGCCGGAGTCAAGCACCTTGAAATCCAGCCCCATCGCCTTAAGCACCTCCTGCTCCGCCGTGATTCCCATGACCGCTTTGTGATGGCAATGACCGTGGACCAGCGCATGACGGTGCAACTGCGGCATCCGGTACTCCGGCGCATACCGGCGAAGAAACTCTGCCAGCGTGAAAGTCTGATCGAAGAGCCGTTTGGCATCCAGGTTATTGGGGAACAGATTCATCAACTCGTCCCGGAAAACCGCGCAGCAACTCGGCTCAAGCACCACCATGGGCAGGCCCGCCTCGATTTGCGGCTGGAGGTTGAGCAGGATGTCAACCAGCCTCTGCTTGGCCGAGGTCAGCATTCCATAATCATACAGCGGACGACCGCAGCACAAGTCCTGCATCGGCACCACAACTTGGAAACCGGCGTTCTCGAGAACTTGCACCGCCGCCCTGGCGACCTCCGTATGGAAGTAATTGTTGAAGGTATCGGCAAATAACAGCACCCGGGACGCCCCGCGGTTCTGAATGGGCCGGGCGCGAAACCATTCCTTAAAACTCCGCGGCGCGAATTGCGGGATGCTGCGCTCCGGCGCCATCCCGGAAGTCCACTTTGCAAAATAACGCAGCACCGGCGTTTGCGTGAAGAAGTTGACCAGCATCGGCGCAATGCCGGCCAGGCGCGACCAATCGTGAATCAGGCCAAAGGCATAAGCGTGACGCGGCCGGATGCGGCCCTCGTAGTAATGCGAGAGGAATTCGGCCTTATAGGTCGCCATGTCCACATTGACCGGGCAATCGCTCTTGCAGCCCTTGCAGGAAAGGCACAGGTCCAGCGAGTGTTTGACCGCCTCACTCTTCCAGCCGTCCTTGATCTCCCGGCCATTGAGCATTTCAAATAGCAGGCGAGCCCGGCCGCGCGTGCAATGCTCCTCTTCCCGGGTCACCTGGTAGCTGGGACACATGGTCTGGCCGCCCCGCTTGCGGCAGTCACCCACTCCCACACATCGCAAGGCCGCGCGGGAAAAAGTCCAGTGATCGTCCGGATACTTAAAATGCGTCCTGGGATTGGGCGGATCGTAATCGGGGCCATTTCGCAAGTTCGCATCCATGGGGTCGGCATCGATCAGTTTGCCCGGATTCATTTTCCAATGGGGATCCCAAATCCGCTTGAATTCATGAAAGGCCTGCATGAGTTCCGGGCCGAACATTTTGTGGATGTAAGGCGCGCGAGCCTGGCCATCGCCGTGCTCGCCGGAAATTGACCCGCCGTAATGAACCACCAGGTCGGTGGCTTCATCCATAAAGCCCTTCCACGCGCTGATGCCCTCCGCGGTATAGAGGTCGAACGGTATTCGGCAGTGAATGCAACCCTGGCCCAGGTGACCGTAGAGCGAGGCAGTGTAATGGTACTTGTCAAACAACTGGCGCAAGTCGCGCAGGTAGAGCCCTACCGCCGGCACGGGGACTGCCGAATCCTCGAAGCCCGGCCAATTGTCGGGATGGTTCGGAACCCAGGCGGTGGCGCTCAAACCGCTTTCCCGGATTTTCCAAAGTTTGTCCTCTTCCTCCGGATCATCGTACAGCTTTGTCGAGGGCGGGTTTTTGACAGATTCGAGCCTTTTCATGCAACGCCGCGCCTGGTCGTCGGTATCCGCTTTTGATTCGCCCCCAAATTGTACAAAGAGCCAGCCATGGCCGTCCGGCATCAGTTTGAGGTCCGAGGTGTGGGTTTTCTTGAGCTTCATCCACTGAATGAGCGTTTCATCAATCCCCTCCAGGCCAATCGGTTGAAATTCCAGGATTTCCATCAAGTGATCCGCCGCCGAGTACACATCCGGATAACCCAAAACCAGCAGCGTATTGGCCGCGGGTTCGGGGACCAGATGCAAGGTCGCCTCAAGGATTGTCACCAACGTGCCTTCGGAACCGACCAATGAACGCGCCACGTTAAAATTATGCTCCGGCAGCAACTCGTCCACGTTGTACCCCGAAACCCGGCGCGGCAGTTTTGGAAAGTGATTGCGCAGTTGCTCCTGGTACCTGTCTCTGAGGTCCCTCAATTGACTGTAGATGTGCCCTTGTGCGCCGCCCTGTTGGATGATTCGCTCCAACTGGTCGGGGGAAGTTTCGCCCACCCGCATCCGGGCGCCATCGTAGGTGAGAATCTCCAATTCGTGAGTATTGTCCGAAGTCCGCAAGCCGCGGCCGTATTTGCCTGCCAGCAGCGAATGAATGCCGCAGGAGTTGTTTCCCAGCATGCCGCCAAGGGCACAATGCGAGTGCGTCGCCGGGTCGGGCCCGAAGGTAAGACGATACTGGCTGCCGGTGGCGCGCCGCAAATCATCCAGCACACAGCCGGGCTGCACGCGGGCCAGTTTCTTTATTGGATCGATCTCCAGGATCTGATTCACGTGCTTGGTGAAATCCATTACCACCGCAACATTGCAGCATTGCCCGGCCAGGCTGGTCCCGCCGCCGCGGCTGAGCAGCGGGGCTTCGAATTTATGACACGCCGCGACGGTCTCCTGGACATCCTCGGCATCCCGGGGAATAACGACCCCGATCGGGACCTGGCGGTAGTTTGATCCATCGGTCGCGTACAGGGCGCGACTGCCCGTGTCGAACCGGACTTCGCCCTTGATTTTCCGCTTCAGTGTCGCTTCGAGGCCTTTGACATTGAGGTCGATTTTTTGCTCCGGTTTCGGCTTTCCGCCATCCGTCCGGCGAACCGGTTTCACAATCGTTTCAGCTAGCATCTTTTTCCCCTCTTTTGGGCTGCTTCTCTCCGAGAAAACTTATCCCGAAATGCTGCTTTCAAGTAAGTCGGGTATGCTGCCCATAACGGCGGCCGGTTTGGCGTCGAAAGGTTGGCTGAGAATTCCTTGAAAGGGTGCCAGAGTGAACTATGGCACCTCGAGTAATGTCCTGCTCATTGGGTCCGCCGGATCAGACCAACTCCTCACGGAGACTGCAAGGTAATCATCCCACAGTCCACGTATTGGCCGCCCGTGGTTTGATGGCAGTGGATCGCAATGAGATTTTTGCCGGGCTTGAACGCGGAACGCGCTGCGCTGGTCAGTGGAAATGCCTCGTACTCGGTCGTCCATCCGCTGGCTTTGAACACTTCCACGCCATTGACCTGAACTGTCACATCCTCGTCGTGATGCAGCCAGAGCGCGAGATTTTCCAATTCCTCCGCCCTGATCTCGACCTCTCGTCGCAGCCAAATGTCCGATGTGCTCCAAGTCGTGCCAATAACCGCGCCCGGAGTGCCTTTCGTGCCAAAACCGCTCTTGCCTTCCTTCCATTTTGAATCGTCAAAAACCGCTTTCGCCCACTCATCCTCCGGTTTGCTCGTCGTGTAGCGCCAGATCGAAGGCGATTTGTCGGCGGCGAGCACGACCGCATTGATTTTCGGCGGCTTCGGAATCGCAGCCCAATTGGCGGCCTTGGTCACGTCCCGCCGCGCCCACTTTTGCCACAAGTCATGGTTGTAGAGCATTTGCAGGAACACGCCGCCCACCACCGGCCTCGCCGTGAAACCAACCTTGCGGGCGCTGCCCGTCTCATACCAATCGGTCAATGGCGAACGATCCGGCGATTCGTTCAGAAATCGGTACACCGGCTCGAAAATGGCGTCGAAGTCCGCGCGATCCTGCGTCAACGTCGCCGTCCACAAAGTCCAGTCGAGCTTGGTGTAGCCGCGACGATTATCGAGGGGCAGCCCGTACTTATTCTGCGTGCGCTTGTAGAAATCCATTTCATCGCGCAACGCCGATGCGGGAAAAAGGTTCAACCCCAAAATCCGATCCCAGACCAGGTTGTATTTTTGACTCCAGGTGTTCGCCTGATCGAAGGCCAGGCGAAAATGGTCGCTTTGGCGGGCTTCCTTCACCCAGCGCTCCGCGAACGATTTTGCCAGGGTCGCAAATTCCGCCGCCTTCGCCTTCTCTCCGCGCAACTCGCACATGCGTCCAAAAGCTCCCAAGGCGACGATTGCCTTCGCGCTGAGGTTTACATTATGCGCAAGATGCCCGGCGAAATCATCGGTGCAAAGCTGGTTTTCCGGATCGAAGCCTTTTGATTTCAGATATTCCGCCCATTCCTCCAACTGTTTCCAATACTGCCCGGCGAAATCCGCGTTGCCATCCATCTGCGAAATCGCGCCGAACAGCAGCAGCAGGTTGCCGCTCTCCTCGACCGGCATCTGGTTATTCACGCCGCGCTCGCCGTCGCCGTAAACCTGCCCGTTCGCCTGCGGATAAGTTCCAAGATCGTGCGGCGCGAAGGGAAACTTCCACCGTTCGCTCGCCGCATAGTTCATGAAGGGCACGATGAACGACTTCGCCAGCGTGGAGCCGAACAACAGGAATTGCGGAGACATGGGATAGAAAACGTCCGAAGTGGAGATGCAGCCGTTGGAATGGTTTTCCTTGCAAAACTGCAAGGGCTGGCCGTTGGCGTCCGCCACGAATTTACCGGCCGCAAAACAGGTGCGGTAAGCCAGCGCGCAAAGCCGCGCGTATTTTTCCCCGCCGACTTTTACGAGGTCCGCCATGAGTTCCGCGTCGAATTGCTCGCAGCGCCGGCGGAGCGAATCAAATTCGTCGGCGCACTTGCCCAGCAAAGCCGGCATGTCCGCGCCATTGCGCCGCCAGTAGGGGCGCAGGTTGTGCCGCATGTATTGGATTGAATACTCGTCATCGTAGGCGACCATGAGCCAGCGCATTGCCGGCTTGGCCGCGACGCTTCCGAAGTCCAGCGTAAACGCCGCGACTGTGGCCGTGGCCGGAGAATCCGCCGGGAGTTTGGACTGTCCCTCGTCCGGCACCGCGCCCGTGGAGGCCCACCCCGCTTCGCACCGCCCGCGCTCGGCAATCGCTGCGGGCGTTTCCACTCCCGGCGAGGCCGCGTAAAAATGCCCCCAGTCGATCCGCAAATCATCGCCTTTGGCCCCCAAAACGGGCTGATCCACCGAGCCAAACTTCGCAACTTTCAAGCCGTTGATCTTCTCCATGCCGCCCGCCACTTCCGAATGGAGATTTTCGACGGTCAACTCCGCCGAGGCATCGAAATAAACCGAAATGTCGTGCGCGTTTCCGTCCGTTGCCTGCGCCGTCCAAACCAGGTAGGTCACCGGTCGCGACAGCAAATCCAGGTCTTCCGGCAGCGCCGCCGTCATAAACGTCAGTGAAACCGTGATGCCTTGCCCGGCAAAACCATATATGGTTCGCGTCGGCAACACTTCGAGGCTGGTCTGTGGCAAAGGCGCGACGCCCGCAATGTCTCCGCCCATGAGACGATACGCCTTGCCGTCAATGCGGATCATGCTGGTCAACCGGTCGGCGCGTCCCGTCCAATGGGTGGTATTTACGTCAGCCAGCTTGTCGGCTTGCGACCAGATGCTGAAATAAGGATCGCAGGCCACCAGCGGAACCGCGGGCGGCCGAAACGGAGTTTCGACCGCTTGCGCCAAAAGCGCGACGCTTGCACAGAATGCGAGCAGCAGATTACAAAACGATTTCTTCAGGGTCGGGTTCATATTCATTTAACAAAATTGACTCTGCTCGAAGGCAGGCAGGATCATTCCGGCACTTGCCATTCGAGGATTCCGGCGCTGAACTGCGGTTGCAACTGGGTGTCCAATCGCAGCGCCGTCGTGGTAACGGGCGCAAAGGTGGCGTGGTTCAATTTGTCCGGCTCGAGGCCCATCTCGCCGCCGGGCACGAATTTCCATTCGTCCCCGGCTTTGTAGAGCAGGCGCGCCGAGGCCGGCACCCGGCACTTGCCCACGCCCGTGTCATCGAACCAGTACACCGCGGCCTGCGAGATCGTTTTAGCCGCGCCAAAATCGAACTGCACCCATTCCTGCGAGCCAACATGCGGCCACCACGTGAACCGCGGCACGCTTTGATCATTGGATTTGGCCGGGAGCAATCCATCGCCAATCGCTTCCACCGTGTCACCTTCAAAGCAATGCGAAGCGCTCGCTTTGAATTTGGAAAGTTTCGGCGTCATCGGCGCCTGCCAGGCATGGCCCAACTGCGCATCATCGGTGACCGTGGGAAACGCGGCAATGCGCAAACGCGCCGCGCCCATCGGAACCAACTCAACGGCTTCAACCGGCTCCTTGCTCAAAGCCGGGCTGGACTGCAACGGCGCGCAAAGATTATACCGGTCCAGCGTCCACTCCGGAATTTTCCGCGCCGACGCGGTCATTCGAATCGGCACGTCGTCGAGCGTGAATGGAAAATCACTCTTCGGCCAGGAACGCCGGGTGACCTTGAACGCCGCTGCTGGATTTTTTCCGTCCAGAACCAGGCCATAATTCCAGGCCGTGGTGGGATGGATCTCATAGGACGGCCACTGCGAAGGGTCGGCATTTTTTTGCCAGCTTGAATCACCAATCGCCGTCTTCGCGCTGTCCACGCGCTCGTAACGCTCGCCGATTTGGAGTGAAAACGTAAGCGGTCCGTAGTCCACGCTGACGCTGTTTTGATTGTCAGTCCAGGTCCGGACGCTCACGTCCATGGGGAGTTCCAGAACGATCTTATCCTGGTTCTTCCAGGTCCGATCAAGACGGACAAATCCGCCCGCCACCGGCTTGACGGGAACGGATTTCCCATTCACGGAGATGCGCGCGGATTTGCACCAGGCCGGAATGCGCCACGAAAGCGGGAAGGCCACTCGCTTGCGGCTTTTGACCGTGAAACGAATGCTTTCCTCAAACGGGTAATGAGTTTCCTCGGAGATACTCACAGTTTCACCGCTGCCAACGCGCGCACTCACTTCACATGCGGAGTAAAGCGTGGCGCAGAGGCCATTGTCAGCCGTCGCCATCCAAAGACTGCGGCTGAAGTAGGGCCAGCCCTGCGAGTGATTGTGCTGGCAGCAGCGCGAGCTGAACGGATTCATCAGCAGGAACGGCCCCCCATTGTTAATGCCTGGCGCGTGATTTTTCGAATCACTCAGCACCATGTTCGGCGCAGTCAGGTAACGCAAGGCCCGGAAGTCCGGCATCACCGCCGCCGGATACGAATTAAAAGCCACCGTCTCGCAATGGTCGCCCCACGAAGGATCGCCGGTGATCTGGAACAGAATTTCGTCCGACAGCATCTGCTCGACAAATCCGCAGGTTTCCGTCGCCTGCCGCGGATCGACGAATCCCGGCCGGCAGACCTCGTCTGAGCCGAACATTCCTCCCGGAACCTGGCCGAAGCGCGCACGAATCAGGCGAAAATCCGCATAGGTGGCTTCCGTCCCGGCGGAGTCGTGTGTCACCAGGGCCATCTCGGCCGGCTCGCGAAAAGACTGCGCCACGTTCACATTGTGCCAATCCGGCAAGTCACCCTTCATCTGCCAATTGGCGGTGCGGCGATGAATCTTCTTCGCCAAGTCCAGCAATTGCGAATCTCCCGTGCGATTGTACAGCCACAAAACGCTGTAAAGATTGTCGCCTCCGCGCATGTGCTGCCAATAATGGGTAAGGAATTTTTCATCCGGAACCGAGTTCTGATAATGAAAGTACTTCGTCATCAGTTCGAGCACGCGCGGGTCGCTGGTGCGCTCGTGATAGGTCTGCAGGCCATAGAGCATGATCATGTTCGCCCAAAAATCGCGCGAGCCATCCTCAAATCGCTGGTCCGGTCCGAAGTCCCCATCGGCCCGTTGGCTTGTGAGCACGCCGTCAATCCACAATTGAACCTCCACCTTCATCTTCGGGTCATCAAAGATGTAGGCCAGTTCAATGTAGCCCCTGAGCCAATACGGCAATTCTTCCCAGCCGTATTTGCCCTTGCCCGTTTTGCTCAACCAGGCGCTGTCGTCCTTCTGCAACCACGAACTGATTTCGCCGAGATGCCCGGTAAGTCCGTCGCGTTGACGCTCCAAAAAGACCCGCAGCCAGCCGCGCGGTTGCACGGCCCCGGAGGGCAGCGCCAGCAACGAGCTTGGCGCGAGCGGGGCGCGCTCACCGATGTAAAACCGATTCGCGCCTCCTGACGGAAGGCGTTCCAAGGTCTCGCTGTTCTCCGCTTTTAACGGAATGCCAATCGTCAACAATGAGAGCAGGCAAACACCGGCGTTGATTTTCATGAACCTGAACATAAAGCATTTTCAAAGCGCGACCAAGGCATCTGAACGCACTCGATTATCCGTGTGCAAGAACGATTTGGAGGTTGAAGTGACAACCAGGTTCGCGATGCAATCATCGGAGACAGGTGGTCCATCCAGGGAGGACAAGGTTCAAGATCATCGCGCGGCTCCTGACCTGCGGTCATTTCCGCCTCTCAGCGTCGTCACCGCCTGCACAGCCCCGGCATCTCCCTTGTTGGCTGCAGTAAAGGCTTCCCGCCCAAGTTCATCCTTCGCCTGGTTTAACTCATCCGCCTGTTGCGGCGAGAGGCTGCCGGCTTTGCCTTGCAACGACATGAAACTCGCCGCCGCCTCCTGGTAATGGTGCCCTTTCCACGCGCTCATGCCATCGTTCCACAACTGCTTCACGTCGGGCGGCGCTGAATCGAAAGCGGATGAGGAAATCTTGCTGCTCGGTCCGCCTTTGGAACAGCCAAACAGCAGTAAAACCGCCGCCAACATTGGAACCACCGCAGACAGACCGGGAGGCTGTGGGTAAGGAATTTGTTTCATCTCGGAATTTCTGATGGAAAACCGCGCTTAGGGATCGAGATCGCCCAGCCAGGATGGGTTGGGAGCCCAACTGGCCTCCGGATGAGATTGGTTGTCGTTGTTCCAACGAGTCCGCCAATAACCCTGCCCTGCGATTCCTGGATCCCGGACATCGTTTCGTTTTGGAGCCTCCACATGCCCATCGCAAAAAGCCAAATCCGTTTGATAATGATGCCGATTGGACGGACATTGCGTATGGCCCACGCTCGTATCGGTCGGATCCATGTTCGCATTGTAACTGATCAATGCGGGATTGAGTACCGCCGGAACATCTCCATAAGCGATCATTTCCGTCGGTTTAACGATTTGCGATTCCTTGACCGGCCCCTTGCTGAACCCTCCATCAATATCACCGCCCAATCCCAATTGCGGGTTTGCGTTAAGGTTCAGCCCCCAATCGTTGATCCCGTATGAAAACCGCGTCGTGTCCCGGATGCCGAAAGGATCGAAATGCAAGCCGGTGAGGTCGGTCTGCCCGAGGGTCTTGTTAATGTTGGGGTCCCAGGCACTTTCCGGCAGCGCGGCGGGACACCAGAATGCCTGCCGGCTGTTGCCCATGTAAGGAAACAACCGCGGAGCCCAGACATAGTAAACTCCATGAATGGTCGAGAGTGAGCCCGTGTATGCTTGCGTGTCGGCCACATACATGCTGGTGGCGATGCCCATCTGGTGAAGATTGTTGATACAGGAGGTTTGCTTCGCCCTCACTTTTGCCTTGTTTAAGACCGGCAGCAACATGGCCGCCAGTATGCCGATGATGGCGATAACGACCAACAGTTCAATCAAGGTAAAACCCTGCGTGCCCCGCCTGCCAGCTTTGCAACTTGGGAATCTGCTCATAAATACTGACGACGATCTGGTATCGTCCCTTCCTCCGCATACTGTAACGGTCACAAAATCGATGGATTGATGCTCATTCTTCATTGCCACGGATGGGCGAGATGCGGGCTGGATTTGGATCCAGCCCGCATTTTCCAACGAGGGTTCAACCCATCAACCCAATGAATGGGTTGAACCCGCTCCAACAGGGGCTACTGGACCTGCACCCGGTAGAATTTCATGGGCCCGCCACCAGAAGTGGATACCGAGTAGGAGGGTGGCGCCGCACCACCAACCGGTGTCCACGGTCCGGTGACATTCGTCGATTGCAACAGCGTGCCCGTGCTCCAGGTGAGGGTCAACGTGCCACCCGAAGTGCTGGCACCCAGGGTCACGTTGAAGTCGGGAATCGACGAAGTTCCGGCAAAATCCGTCGCCGCGACCTGTGACGGGGACAATACCCCGCGCCACACACGGACTTCATCAATGGACCCGGCAAGGTCTGGATCGCCAAACAGAGATGCCCCGAAATATCCGGTCGTGGCCTGTATCTGCGTGAGATTGCCACCCTTCATGTTATTGGTGGCCACCAAAACGCCGTTCAAATAAAGGTTCATCCTGTTTGAGACGGAGTCGTAGGCGGCGACAATGTGGTTGGTCGCGCCGACGGTGAGTATGGGCGGCTCAAAAGGCAGGTTGGCCGTATTCACCTCACCCGTCGAGGGATTGAAACTCATGCTGGTCTGTTGGTTCGCATCTCCGCGGCGCGGGGTGTAATCAATGTAATTGGCCGTGGAGTTGCCAAACATCCAGACCTTGGCCCAACCCTGGCCCGCATTATCGGTGTACCAACCTTCAAACGTGAGGCTGGGGCTGAAGGCAAAGGTGCTGGCGATATTCGCTGTTGCATAGCTGACGAGGTGGCCTCCGCCGTTGAGCACGAGTTGGCCGCCATTGTAGCTTGCTGTTCCGACCAACGTGGCGTTGGAGCCGCTGACAGAGTCGGTGCCGTCGGTAAAGCTCCACCGATGCACCAGGAAGGGCTTGCTCGCGACCGTCAAAACAGCCGGGGCACTGGTTACCTTGCCGCCGATCGAGTTTGAGGCGGTGAGCGTATAGGTGCCCGCATCCGACAACTGCAACGAAGGAATGGTGAGAACGGCCCCACTCGCGCCAGAAATCGGAACACCATTTTTCAGCCACTGCAAGGTCAGCGGGGGCTGCCCGCTGGCGCTGGCCGTGAATGTTTGAGGCAGACCCACGACGCTCTTGAAGAGTGCGGGCGCCGGATCGGAAAAAATCGCGGCCCCCAACGTACCGCTTCGGCCCATCGCGTAATGATCCGCAACCTGGGTGGTGGAAAGGGCGTAATTATACACGGCCACTTCGTCCAAATCCCCGTTGTCGGGGCTGATATTGCTGTTTTGGACGCCCATTTCAAAGGGACTTGCCGGGTTGGGATGGAAGGTCGGCAATGAGATGGCGCCGCTATTCTCACGATTGCCATTGACGTAGAGGGCGCAATTCGTTCCGTCGTAAGTTAATGCGACGTGATACCAGTTGGAGCGGACGATCTGAGTTGAACCGGGCAGATCCAAGCTGATGCCCGCTGTGTTGCCAAGACGCGCCTGCCAGACATTGCCGCTGAGGTTGTGAAAGATGACGTAGCCACTGCGATCATTGCCCACTTTGTTTTGAGACGAAATGACTGCGGAGGAAGCTGTGTCGAAAGCGCGGGCCCAAAGTTCCACGCTGAATGGCCCGGCCGGATTGTTCAACAGGCTGGAATAGGGCGCTTCAGCTTTGGCGCCGCCGGCCACGTGCAAGGCAGTGTCGCTGTCACCGAAAAGCGCTCCTGGAACGCCGAGGGTATAGCTGCCGCTGTAAACGGCATAATTGGTGCCGTAGAGGTCCACCGCGTTCGTGCCACTGATTTCGTCCAACCGCCAGTAGGCCACGGGACCGTCGCCAATGATTGCGCCAGCGTAACCCGCCGGCGGCCCGGAAACAGTCAGATGCGCGTTCGAGCTGGTGATGCTGCCAGCCGAATTGGTGATGACCACCTTATAATCCGCGGCATCCCCATTTGCCAGCCCGGCGAGCGTAAGCTGGCTGTTGGTTGCGTTCAGAATCGACGATCCGGCCTTGAACCACTGATAGGTCAACTGGCCACCGGCCGCCACGACGGTGAACTTGGCGGAACCGCCCAGGTATCGGGTCTGGGGCACCGGTTGCTGCGAGATGGTCGGCTGCACGGCGAGGACCGTGATGGTTACCGACGCGGTGGAACCCAACGCGGTGGCGCTGATCAAGGCCGTGCCCTGGCCGACGGCGGTGATCACTCCACTAGCCGTGACCGTCGCGACGTTGGTGTTGCCGCTGGTCCAGTTGGTCACCATGGTATTGAATGGCACATTGGAAACATTGGCGAAATTGGCCAGTGCCGTGCCCTGCTGGGAGGAGCCGCCGATCATGGGATTGTTCGCCACGCTTACGCTCGCCAGGTTGAGGAACGCGCCGGCGTTGGTATTCACGGTGTTTGGTCCAAGGCCGTCGTTGACGGCGATCTGGAGAGCCGTGAGTGGCCCATCCCAAATGCGGAACTCATCGATGCTGCCTTTAAGACTGGCGTCTCCGTTAAACAACGAACGACCCAGCCAGGAGTTCTGGTTGTTGACGTTGGCGATGTCAATCGTAGTCGTGAGTGTGCTGACGAGCTTGCCGTTAGCGTAGAGCAGCTCATTGCTGGTGTCAGCGTTGTAAACTGCCACGATGTGAACCGGGACGCCGGTGTCAAGCGGCGTCGCTCCGGAGGTGGCGCGTTCGACACCAAGCGATTTGATCGTCATGCGATAATCCCCCGGCCCGGAGTGGGGAATGACCGCGAGATAGGTATTGCCAGCTGTTCCTGACTGATCGCCAAACGAGCAGATCTGGTTCCAGTTTCCATTCGGCTGAATGGTGGCCCACATCTCGAAAGTGACGCTGTTGTAGGCTGAAATCAGCGCCGGAGGCAGCGAGATATAATCCCCGGCGGGACCGCTCGCAACAGTGCCCGGAAAGATCGCTGACCCATTGGTGAAGGTGATGTTGTTCACCGGCGCGCCATTGGCCCCCGCGATGGAATCGGTGACGGTGGCATCATCCATGCTATACCGGTGATCGAGCGACTGCTGGAGAACGGTCACGGCAACGGTGGAACTGCCGGCTGTGCCGACCTGATTGCTGACCGTCACGCTGTAGTTTCCGGCATCAGCCAGGGCGATCGCCGGAAATCTAAAAGTCGAATTGGTCTGGCCGGGGACCAGCACCGTGTTTTTGTACCAGAAGTAACTCAGGTTGCCACCCTGCGCCCCGACGCTAAGCGCCACCGAACTGCCAGCGAATACGGTCAAGGGCTGCAAATCCTGAACAACCGAAGGTTGCACCGCCGCAACGAACACCGTCACCGAACCGCTGACGCCTGCCACCGTTGCGGAGATGGTCGCATTCCCGGCGCCCACCGCAGTCAGAAGCCCGCTTTGGCTCACACTCACCACGCCAGGGTTGCTGCTGGACCAATTGGTCGCTGCGGCGGTCACTTCGACGCCGGCCAGTGGGCCAGCCGTCTCGGTAAAGTCGGCCGTCACATCGCCCGATTCCGTTTGACCACCCAATAAATTGGTGGTGCCGACATTGAGGTGAACCGCCGACGGCACATAGCTGTTTGGCACCGCGTCCGGCCCGGCGGCAAAATTCACCGCGACCTCCAGCGCCGCAACCGCGTGGTTGTAAATGCGGATGTCGTTGATCGAGCCATTTAATTCCGGATCGCCATAGAAAAAGCCCGAACCAAAACGGGCGGTGTTATACCCGAGATTCTGTATGGTTTCGCCCCCCATCGCGTTGGTGGCGATCAAAACCCCATCAACCCACAGCGACATCCGGTTTGCCGAGGCGTCATAGATGGTCACTGCGTGATGCTGCTGGCCGCCGCTAAGCGCCGTTGGGCCAGCCGCGTTTAACTCATTGTTGTCGTTCGGATCAAAGTCGATCTTCGGCACATTGCCTCCCAGGCCGGTATAAGGGGTGAAATCGATGTACGAGAGCACAGGTTCACCTCCGGCGTTATCAGCGCCGAACATCCAGACCTTGCTCCAATTCACGAGGACATTCTGTGTGTACCAGCATTCCACGCTCAACGTCGGGTTGTTCAACAGCGTAGCGGAGAGGTTGACCGAACCGTAATCCTGGAACACCGCCCCGCCGGGAACGTTGAGCGCCCCGCCGGAAATGGTGGCAGCGCCCACGAGGGTGACGTTCGAGCCGCTGATGGAATCTGTCCCATCGGTATTGAAATCCCAGTGATGAAGCAACGCACCATGGGCACATTGGAGGGTGGCCAAACCGGCGGCGGCGATGGCCACTAATCTGGCGGCAGCGCGCACGGCCGGTCTGGTAAGTCGGGTTAATTTCTTCATATTAACAATTCGGGTTGGTTGATTGGTAACTTTTGGCGATGGCCCCAAACACCTGCGCACTTAATCGAGAGGGCGCGCCCGCTTGAGCAATTCATCGCGTGATTCAACCCCACCTTAGTTACAACGGAAAGGTTCCGCTATCCGTCAAACGCCGGATTTTGCATCCGACGCTGATTCACGCTGAATTCTTGGGATTTTCTCAAAAAGACGTTCCGGAGGAACACAGATTCGTGAACTTCAAGGCCCCGGAACACCCAGCGCCAGTCCGGCCACCCGAAGCATTGGGGGACAAAGCGAGGGCACGAGGCAAAAATGTCACGGGTTGTCACGGGTGGTGTCACGGGTAGTGATTCATAAAAGGCCCGTCTTTATTGGGTTGTCACGGTGTCACGGGTCTGGCCCCCGGGGGAGTGGAGGCGTTGGGAGCATCCTTCAATCTCCATTAGTTCCTTGCCAAATCAGAACTTGCGCGGTTGTATCGTGGTTCAGCACTTTTGTGAACATTGGCCGTCACCTTGACTGGAACCGGAAGCGGCTGCGACTGAAACCTGCCGTGGGGAAGGTGGCACTCGTTATTTGCGTTTGCTGGCTATTCGCAGGAAGTCATTGCATTTTGCGGGCGGAGGATTACAGCGTCCGAAACTGGCACATGGAGGAAGGCCTGCCGGACGGTGAAATCACCGCCATCGCTCAAACGCCGGACGGCTACCTCTGGGTGGGCACGCCCAAAGGGCTGGCCCGGTTCGATGGAACGCGGTTCCGCGTTTATGTGCCCAGGAACACGCCGGAACTCAGGCATCCGGGCATTGCCAGCCTGCTCACCGATCACGCCGGACGGCTGTGGATCGGCGCCACGGACGGAACCATGCTGCGTTGGTCCGCCGGCAAGTTCGACCTGGCAGCCAGGCCGACCGCTTCCCTGCCCGGCGACGATCCGCAACGAACCGCGCTAGGCTGGCGAACAAATGGCAATTGGCCCCTGATCGAGGACGGTGAGAAAAGGATTTGGTGGTTGCAACGCGGGCTGGCCATGATTCATTTTGAGGAAACCACTTCGTTGGCTTACACGGAATTAGACAATCTCTCCATTAGTGTCATCGAGAAATTGGGACGCGATACGGAAGGCCACATTTGGGCAGCCGCCAACTCGAGGCTCCGCCGTTTCAGCAATGGACACTGGGATCCTGAGGCCGCGAGCATTCCAATGTCCTGGCCCTGGCACGAAATTGTTCTCCAGCCCGCGAGCGACGGCGGCTTGCTGGTTGCGGAACCTCTGCGCGGTTCCTGGCTGGATTACGGTGGGCAAATCCGAAAACTTAAAGATGGACAATGGACCGGCCCATTCGAACCCACTCCCTTCGATCGCGGTTCCACCCGTTCCACAGTCACGTCATTGCTGCAAGACCGCCTTGGACACATGTGGATCGGCACGCTTTCCGGCGGCCTCTATTTTTCGGACGCCGAGGGCCAATGGCGGCGGGTTCAGGCCAATCCACCCCTTTCCGAAGGTAGCGTTTCCTGCCTGATGCAGGATTCGCAGGACGAGATTTGGGTCGGAACGGTTGGCGACGGTTTGTATCGCATCACGCGGCAACCCATCTCGATCGTTTCTCCGGAGCGGAATGGGCAAATCGCGGCCACCGTCCAATCCACCTGCGCTTCGCACGATGGTTCCGTCTGGATCGGCACAGACGGCGGCGGGCTGTATCATTATCAGAACGGCCAGGCCGCCAACTGGGGCACACCGCTCAATCCCAACGACCTTTTTATTTCCTGTGTCCTCGAGGACCGGCACACGAACTTGTGGCTGGGCACAAAATCGGGCTTGCTGCGATTGGAAGATGGACGTTTCGTTCCAGTTCCCGGACCCAAAGAGTTGAGTCACCGGGTGATGGCAATGTACGAGGATAGTAGCGGCCGGCTTTGGCTGGGGACCACGTCGGAGTTGATCTGCAAAGTTGGGGATCAATTCACGGTTTATCATTTGGCGAAAGACCAGGGCCCTTGCGACATTCGGAGTATTGTTGAAGACAATGCCGGTGACATCTGGGTGGGCACCCTTGGCCAGGGCCTGTTCCTGTTGCTGGGAGGAAAAGCCGATCGTTTCCGGCCCGTTGATGATTTCCCCGCCGCTTCCGCACGGGCCATGATTTGCGATGCGGATGGCACCTTGTGGATCGGCAGTTGGGGAGAAGGGCTCTTTCGCTTCAGCCATGGTCAGTTCGCGCGGTTTTCGTCCGAAGACGGACTGCCGCGTGACAAAATCCTCTGCATCGTTCGGGATGATGCGGGCGTTTTGTGGATGAGTTCCGATAACGGCATCTTCGGCATCAAACGTCAGACCTTGGACTCGTATGTCCGAGGCGCGAGTCCACCCCTGCTCTGCCAGAGACTGTCGCTCGCACAGGGATTGGCCAATCGCGCTTGCTCGGGCCTTGGCCAGCCGGTTGGCACGCGCGCGCCGAATGGCCTGCTTTGGTTTCCCAACATGACCGGCGTGGCGGTCCTCAATCCGGACCTGGCGGCTGGTTTGCGGGCGAACGCGGATGTCATCATCGAATCCATTCTCGCGGACGGAGTGGAAACGCCGCTGCCTTCCGGCGGGGAATTCCGTGCGCCATCCAGCATCCGGCGGTTCGAATTCAGCTTTGCTTCGCCGGATTTGGGGCAAACCAAGGAACTGCATTTCCGGCACAAGCTCGAAGGGATGGATGAACACTGGCGGGAAGCCAGCAGCGATCAGGTTGCGCACTACAGTCAATTGCCACCGGGCAAATACACGTTTCATGTCGCGGTCGCCGGCAACGACGGCCATTGGCACGAAAGCTCCCAACTCATTGCCTTGCGGGTCGTCCCGCGACTCTGGGAAATCCATTGGGTCCAGGTCCTCGTCAGCGCGCTCATGATCAGTGCCCTCGGGGCAAGCGTGGCCTGGAACCAGCGTCGCAAACTCCGGCTGAAACTGGAGCGCATGGAGCTGCAACAATCGCTCGAACAGGAACGGCGCCGGATCGCGCGCGATCTCCACGACGAATTGGGCGCGCGCCTCACGAGCATCGCCCTGCAAGGCGATCTGGCCATGCGCGGAGCGGAAATCCCTGCGGCGGCGAAGGCCGAGATCGGCTCCCTGGCCGCACGCGTCCGCCAACTGATCAACGCCACCGATGAAGTGATCTGGACCACGGACCCGGGCAACGATTCGCTGCCCGACCTCGTCGAATTCCTGTGCGATTACGTCGAACGCTTTCTCACCCCCGCCGGCATTCGCTACCGGCTGGATGTTCCTTCCGACTTGCCGCGCATTCCCGTTCAATCCCAGGCCCGGCATCAATTTCTCCTGGCCGTTAAAGAAACGCTCAACAATACCGTTCGCCACTCCGGCGCGAAATTGCTGATGGTTCAGTTAACCGTGGTGAACAACACCCTTGATCTGGTCATTTCCGACAACGGCGTTGGCTTCGATGTGAAACATTCACGTCCGGGCGGAAACGGCCTGGTGAACATACGGAATCGCATGGCTTTGGTCAGCGGCAAGGCGGAGATCGTCAGCAAACCCGGAGAGGGCACAACCACCACCCTGATCATGCCTTTGCATGCGGTGGCACGGAATGGCAAACTCCATTGAAGCTTGCACCCCGTTTTGACACTGGCGCAAAATACTCCTAGTGGGCCATATGACGGATTGAATAGCACCGGGTTCGCTGCAAAATTTCAGCTAATTTAACTCCAATGCATGGCTGCCATGAAAATTAACGTCGGCATCGTCGAAGATGACCGCGAATTGCGGGAAAGTTTAGCCAAGGTTATCCAGGGCCACCCGCCTCTCCATTGTGTGGCGGCCTGTCAATCCGGCGAAGAGGCGCTGAAACTCCTGCCGTCCGTCGCCCCGGATGTCGTGCTCATGGACATCAACCTGCCCGGCATGACGGGTCTTAAATGCACCGCGCTGCTGAAGGATCGTCTCCCCAAGACCCAGATCCTGATGCTCACCGTCTATTCCAACAACAATTACATCTTCGAAGCGCTCCAGGCGGGGGCGAGCGGTTACCTGCTCAAGAGCAATTCCTCCGACGAGGTGGTTCATTCGATTATCAGCGTAATGGAAGGTGGCGCTCCCATGACCGGGCAGATTGCCCGTCGCGTCATCGAAGCGTTCCGCAAACCGGCAACCAACGGCGTATCGGAGGCCCGTCTGACCGAGCGGGAACTCGAGGTAATCCAGCTGATCGCCAAAGGCTACGCGAACAAGGAGATCGCGGCCCAATTGGGCGTCGCATTATCCACCATCCGCCGTCACATCGAAAACATTTACGCAAAACTGCACGTTCATTGCCGCACCGAGGCGGCGGCAAAGTATCTGGTTGCCGGTTAGATCGCTGTCCCGGAGCCGCAAGCAACCATGAAAACCACTCTCTGGCCACGGCGGTGGATCGCTTTGATTTTATTTTCCCTCGGTTTGCCTGGTTTGCTTCCGGCGCAAACCCTCCAGCATCGGTACAGCTTCACTACCAATGCTTCCGACACGGTTGGAGGCGCCAATGGAACGCTGGTGGGCAACGCCTACATTACGAACAACGTCCTCAACCTGCCGGGAGGAGGCACGTCCGCCAATCCTCAGGGTTATGTGTCCCTGCCTAATGGCATCGTTTCCAACGACACCTCCATAACGGTGGAATGCTGGCTGACCGATAACGGAGGCTTGGTGTGGGCGGAGGCTTGGTGCTTTGGAGACAGCGCCTCCGGCCCCGGACAACCTCCCACCAGCGGCACGTCCTATATTTCCTTAATTCCGCGTAGTGGGGCGAATGATTTCAGGGCTGCTTTCAATTTAGCTCCCGGCAATCTCGAAATCGACGTGGTGGATTCGGCAGGCCCCATGCCCAAAAATGCGGAACAATATGCAGTTGTTACATACGATGCTGCCGGCACTACTGGCAGGCTGTACTTGAATGGCGTCCAGGTGGCCGTTGCAACGATTCCCACCAACCGCGCGCCGGCGAACTACGGGAATACGTTCAATAATTGGTTGGGACGCGATGAATTTGGCGGTGATCCCATGTACAACGGCAGCATTGACGAATTACGCATTTGGAATGCCGCCGTTTCACCTTTGTATATCGCTGCCAGCTCGGTCGCCGGTCCAAATGTCCTCGTGACAAACCTGACGCCGGTGTCGGTCAGCGTCGCAGTTGCCAGCACAAACATGACCGGAGGTTCCGCCCAGCAGGCCACCGTCAGCGCCAACTTTTTGCAAGCGTCCAATGTGCCGGCTACCGGCGTCGCCACCAATTGGACCAGCAGCAACACAAATGTTCTCACAGTCAACAACGCCGGTGTGATTACGGCAGTCAATCCCGGCAACGCCACGATTAGCGCCACGGTCGGCGGCACAATCGGAACCAGTGCGTCCATCAGCGTTTCCGGGGTCAATGCCGGGAGCGTCACCGTGGGCTATTGGCAATTCAACAACCCCGCCAATTTGGGGATTGATAGCAGTGGCCTGGGCAACAACCTGACGGTGGCCAGCGGCACACCCGCTTACAGCAGCAACGGCATGTTTGGAGGCGCGCTATACCTGAACGGAAGCAGCACGATGGCCATGCTCTCGGGCACATTTCCGGTGGGCGTGCCGACCGGTACCAATCCCTACTCCATCGCTGTCTGGGAGAAGATTGACACGGGCTGTCCGAACAACGGCGGCTTTGTTGGCTGGGGCGCCAACACGACCAGCCAGGCCAACAACCTGCGCTTGAATGGCCCGAACAGCGCGGACGATTATTGGTACGCCAACGATTTTATCGTCAACGGCTTGGCCGTCAACCCGATGGACGGCAACTGGCATGCAATCGCCGTTACATGGGATGGCACAACCCAGACGATGTATGTGGACGGAGCCAATGTCGGAACGCGAGTTCCAACAGCACCAAACGTTCAAAGTATTGGTTTCATCGTGGGCAAAACGACTGCCGATGTCGATTTCAAGGGTTGGTTGGAGGATTTGCTGATTGCCAATATTGCGCTGACCCCGGCGGATATTGCCGCCTACCAAGCCGGGCAGTGGTCGGCCTCCTTGTCCACCTATCCAGAACTCCCAACTGCCTCGCCTTCCAACACGGTCTATGCGGGAACGACGATGACCTTGAACGTATTGGTAGCCGGGACGCCTCCCTTTCAATATCAGTGGCAAAAAAACGGGACCAATATTTCCGGGGGCACAACAGCTTCGCTGGTCTTGACGAACCCCGTGGTGGCAGATTCAGGAAGCTACGCTGTCATTGTCGGCGGCAGTTCCGGCACGAATACCAGCCCGGCTCTCACGGTGACGATCAAGCCCGCCAGCGCGCCGGTTTTTACCCAGCAGCCGACGCCGGCGTCGGCCACCAACTACACGGGCGGTTTGGTGACTTTTACAGCGGGAGTGGACGGCACCCAGCCGATTCAATTGCAATGGCAGCGCAATGGGGCCAGTATTCCCAATGCCACCGCCAGCAGCCTGACGCTGGCTTCCTTGCAATCGGGCGAGGCGGGAAGTTACACCCTCACTGCCTCCAATGCCCTCGGCATTACGAACAGCTTTCCCGCCAATTTGACGATTCTCCCGCCGCCAAACCCTGCCGCTTTGAACGTCCTGACTTATCACAATGACAATACCCGCCAGGGAGCCAACACCAACGAGGTGCTCCTGACTCTGGCTAATGTGAACGTTTCCACTTTTGGGCGATTAATCACCTATCCGACGGACGGTCTTATTATCGCCCAGCCGTTGTATGTGGCCGGCCTGACTATTCCCGGCCAGGGCACGCACAACGCAGTCTTTGTCGCCACAGAAAATAATACCGTGTACGCCTTCGATGCGGACAGCAACGCGGGAACCAATGGCGGATTACTCTGGAAAACCAACCTGGGCGCCGCAGTTTCAAGCTTCAACGATCAGTTTGGAAATCGAGGCACAGGAAGCTATTACCCCGACATCGTCCCGGTCGTGGGCATCACTGGCACGCCAGTGATCGACCTGGCTTCAGGAACGCTTTACGTGAATGTCCATACCGCCATAGCCACCCCGACGACCAATTATTACCACAGCATTCATGCCCTCAATATTACCAACGGCACGGAGCAACCCTATAGTCCGGTAATCGTGACCAATTCCGTTCCCGGAAGGGGTGTGGACAGTTCCAATGGCGTGGTGAGCTTTAATCCCCGGCAGGAGAATCAACGCCCCGGGCTGACGCTCGCCGGTGGAACGGTGTATGTCGCTTACGGCAGTTATGCGGACACCGACCCCTATCACGGCTGGGTCCTGGGCTTCAACGCCACCAATCTTCAGCAGTCGGCCAGCAATGTTTTTTGTACCACGCCCAATGCAACCGTTGCGGCTTTTGGCGTTAATGCCGCCGAAGGCGCGCTCTGGATGGGTGGGGACGGACTCTGTGTGGATGCCAGCAACAACCTTTACTTTGCAACAGGAAATGGCAGTTTCAGCGCCAACACCAATGGCGGGGATTATGGGGATACTTTTGTCAAACTCTCCACCACCAATGGACTGGCGGTGGCGGATTATTTCACGCCTTACAACCAGGCCGCCCTGGCCGTGAACGATACGGACCTGGGCTCGGGCGGGACGATCCTGCTGCCGGATTCGGTGGGGAGCGCGGCGCATCCGCACCTCATGATCGGGTGTGGCAAGGACGGGATCCTGCGTCTCGTGGATTGTGACAGCATGGGGCATTATAATTCCGCCAACGACAATCAAATCGTGCAGGAAGTCCCCGGAGCCATCACCGGCGCATGGAGCACACCTGCCTACTTCAACCATCAGATTTATTACCAAGGAAGCGGCGACGTGATGAAAGGTTTCTTCATCAGCAACGCCGTCATTACTGCCACACCCGTTTCCCAGGCCAGGGTCAACTTCAGCGCCTTCGCCACCGGCGGCACACCGTCGATTTCAGCCAATGGCACCAACGAGGCCATTGTCTGGGCGATCCAATCGGATGCTGCCGGCAGCAGTGGGCCGGCCGTTTTGCACGCCTACAACGCCACCAACCTGGCCCAGGAACTATACAACACCAGCCAAAATCTGGCCCGCGATAATCCGGGTGCAGCCATTATCATGACGACGCCAACCGTCATCAATGGCAAGGTGTTTGTCGGTGCGCAATATGCGTTGTCCATCTTTGGCAACAGCCTCTTTTTGGCCACGCCCGTGATTGCCCCGGCCGGCGGCCTGTTCACCAATTCGCTGGTGGTGAGCCTGGCGGAGGCCACGCCCAAC
>JAJPHR010000060.1 GCA_021325145.1 Verrucomicrobiota bacterium
CCCGGGCGCACTCCACCTGAAGCGCAAGTCCCAAGCTACTCCAACTCCAGCGCGCGCCACATATACCAGGCGGCAAAGGAACGGTAGGGCCGCCATTTTTCCGCGTGTTCGAGCAACTCGGTGGGCGTGGGCAATTCCTTCAATCGATAGGTCAAGGCGAAGCCTTTTCGGACGCCGTAATCGGTTAGCGGAAGGACATCCGGGCGGCCCAGCTTGAAAATGAGCAGCATGTGAACCGTCCACGGGCCCACGCCGCGAATGGTGGTGAGTTGCGAGAGAATGGCTTCTTCTTCCATTCGCGCAATCGCGCGGGAAGTGGGCACCACGCCCGAGATGGTTTTGGCGGCGATATCCTTGATCGACGCGACTTTTGCGCGGGACAGCCCGGCGCCGCGGAGTCGCTCGTCTGGCGTGGCGAGCAGATCTTCCGGTGAGGGAAAGCGTTTGCCGGGATAGAGGGCGCGGAAACGGCCGAGAATCGTTTTGGCCGCCGTGCCGTTGAGTTGCTGATGGGCAACCGAATTAACGAGGGTTTCGAACGGCGAGCATCGACGATCCGGCTTCCAGCCGCAGGGGCCGACTTTCTTGATCAACCGGCCAAGGATTTTATCGGCGCGTGAAAGATGGGCGGTGGCTTCGTGGCTCATGGAAACGATTCACGGTTCAAGATCGATTGCAGCGGGCTCACAAAAAGCCTGCTGCTTCCTTATATATTCGATTTTGCGCGTGTTGCTGCAAGGTTGAACTTTCTTCGGTTGTTAATCAAAGACTTGCGCCGATTCTAGCGGTCCAGCAAAGATTTTTGAAAGATTGGCCCTGCTCGTTACGTATTAATAGGTATGGCAGTTAAAAGTTTATACTGTCGATTAACCTCCAAACCAAATCCGAACAACCAAAAATTATGAAACTCGGAAAACACGCGCCAAAGTTTGACAGCCGCACACTTCAACTGGGGAAGTATCTCACGCAACAACTGCCGCCACCGCCCGCCGCAGTCGATTATTCCAAGGCGGTGGCCTCCTGGCCAATGATGGGCAATGATAAATATGGAGACTGCACCTGCGCGGCTGCAGGCCACATGATCCAGGAATGGACGGCCAATAACGGAAATGCAGTGGTGCTCGGCGATTCGGTCATCCTGGCGGCGTACCGTCATTTCGCCGGCAATAACGCCGATGCCGGGGCCAACATGCTCGATGTGCTCAAATATTGGCGCAAGACCGGCATAGGCGGAGACAAAATTTCCGCTTTCGCCGCGCTGGAACCGAAGAATGACGTGCAGGCCAAAGATGCCGTCGATTTATTCGGAAGCTGTTACATTGGCGTGGCGTTGCCAAATTTTGCGGTGCCGCCCAGTACGGACCTCCTGACGGTTCCCTGGGTCGTTCCGCCAACGGGGCCGGTTGGAAACGCGGCCCCCAACCCGCAAAACGGACATTGCATCCCTGCGGTCGGGTATGATGAGCGTAATCTCTACGTGGTCACCTGGGGTTCCGTAAAGTCCATGAGTTGGCAGTTTTACAACGCCTACATGGACGAAGCTTATGCGGTCCTCAGCCCCGACTGGATCGACAAGAAGCTTGGGCATGCTCCTTCCGGCCTTGATCTTGCGACTCTCCAAAAGGATTTGCAAACCGTCGCTGGCGCACCCGCGTAACTCCAAATCCCTGTCGGCAAGTAGGAAATTGAGCAGCGGCCCTTGGCATTGCGTTGCTGAACTTGGTCATCGTCGCAAGGTCTTGACGGTTTCAACGCGCGTGATCAGCCATGGGCCGCCCTGCTTGTTGAAGGTGAACTTGAGTTCCTGAATGATTAAGTCACCCTGGCCGCTCGCTTTGGCCTGGAGTGTCACGTCGGCGACGGCCGATTGTTTGTCCGGTGCGAGGGTGATGTGGATGTCCGGGAATTCGGCTTTGAGCGCGCTCAAGGCCGAGCGGGCTTGCATGGCGGCCTGCATCAATTCGTCGCGGCGATTGAATGTGTGAGCTTCCACGCCGGGGATGTCGATGATTACTTCGATATCAGTGCCGAAGAGCGCGCCCATCCTTTCGACGTTCGCGACACGGGCGATATTGCCTTCGTTCTGTGTGAAGGAGGCCAGTTCGGCGAGTTTGACGAGGCGAGCGTGAATGACCTTCTGGGGACTGGGAAAGAAAATGGTCCAGAGCCAGAAACCAAGGGCGGCCAGCGCGACGAGAAGAAGCAGGCGGACGACAAGTTTCATTCAGCTTGCTCGTTCCTTTCGAATTCGGATTTCAGAATGACTTCCGTTCACTTGTTGCCCGGCCATACGGCTTTGCCGACGATCCGCCAGCGCATGGCAACCCCTTCCTCGTGCAATTCCCGGGGCATGGACCGGTTGTCACCCACCACGTAATATTCATCGGGCCCCAGCGTTTTGCCGTCCATTTCCCAATCGGTGAATTTCTTGAGATAAGGTTCCTCCTGGCGGACGCCATTGATGTGCACGTATCCTCCGGAATAGGAGATCGTTTCACCGGGAGTGCCGACGATGCGTTTGAGCAACATGACATGATCGCCGGCATAGCGGATGCCCACGACATCGCCATGCCGGGGTTCGCTGCGCAGGTAGGAGAGCCGGTTGATAAAGTTGATGCTGTGATTGTGATAGGTGGGTTCCATGCTGATGCCGGTGACGCGGACGGGGATCAAAACGAATTTGAATGTGACCACTGTGACCAGAACCAGCAAGAGAATGCGCAGCAGGGTCCGTTTGGGCCGGCGGCCGATGGCAACGACACGCACCCAGTAAAGAAAGCCCCGGGGTTGCGCTTCACCTTGTTCCATATTTCCTTAGTTATTATTGCAGACCAGCATCGGGCAGGTTGTGTTCAAAAACAAGCTCCGAGTGATTTGAGTTTTACGCCGCGCGATTTCTGGTTACGTTGACGGCGATATGCGAATGATCGGGTTGCTGGATGGGGAAGCGAACGCGAAGACGTTCAGTGATTACCTGTACGCGGAAGGGATCGAGAACCAGGTCGAGGCGGACAAGGAGGGAGCCTGGGCGGTTTGGATACATGCCGAAGAACAGTTGGACCGGGCGAAGGCGCTGCTGGCCGGCTTTCGGGCGAACCCGGACGCTGCTAAAATTCAGAGTTCGCTGAAAGTCGCTCGTGATCTGCGGGACCAAAAGCAAAAGGACCAGGACGCCTACGAAAAGCGGCTGAAAAGCCGACGGCACTTGTTCCGCCCTTTGAGAGGCTACGGGTTCGGGCCGTTGACGTTTGTGCTGATCTGCATGTGCGTGGTGGTGTTCGTGCTGACCGAACTGGGGAAGAGCATGCAGGCAATGCGGCCCCTCTTGATCAGCGAGGACTTCGCAAGCATCGCGATGTCCATGATGACACGGCTGACGCAAGGTCTGCCGGAAATAAGGCACGGCGAAGTCTGGAGGCTGTTGACTCCCATGCTCGTGCATTTCGATATTTTTCACATTCTCTTCAACATGCTTTGGCTTCGTGACCTGGGCAGCATGATCGAGGATCGGCAAAGTTCTTTGACGCTGGGAATTCTGGTTGTGGTCTTCGCGGCCATTTCCAACCTGGCGCAGTATGTTGTCAGCGGGCCGGTTTTTGGCGGGATGTCCGGCGTGGTTTATGGGCTGATGGGATACATTTGGATCCGAGGCAAGCGCGACCCGGGTTCCGGCCTCTTTTTACACCCCACTACGGTGACGATGATGATCGTTTGGCTCTTGCTGGGTTTTGCGGGATTCATGCGCATGGCGAACACAGCACATGCCAGCGGGCTTTTAATCGGAATGATTTGGGGATTTCTTTCCAGCCTGCGGTACCGCTGAAGCTGGTTTCCGAATCAATGCCCGGGAAAACTCGAGACCAAAGCAGCCGCCGGATTCTGCCGGGCGTGGGCTTGATCGGAGAGGAGCCGCTGCCACCGGAGCGACGTTTGAATCGAGGCCACCGGCAGGCACTGGCAAAGAGCGATTGGGGCCGGCCGCGCGGGTGAAGCGGGCAGGGGAACGGGAGCCGCTTCAGGTTGCGAATAGGTGGCAGGAACCATAAAAAGTACAGGTTTAAAAATGCGTGTCCGATTTTGGGACAGTGTCGGATTAAATGAGTCACTCGGGCTCCGCAGCTTGCGTCCGGCGGCTGGCGGCGTGCGTCGTTGGCCCGGGAGACCGGCGGCCTAACGGTCCAGATCGCGAACGAACAGATGGCTTAGCCAGTGAAAAGCCGTGCGTTTCTGGGGCTTGCAGAAGGCGGGCTGGGTGGCGTTGCGGTCACGGTAATCGTTGGCATACGTGAGCGATTCCGAGTGCCAAAGTTCCCGCCAGCTTCGCAGCGGACTGAGCGGTTCCGGGCTGATTCTCATAACAATTTTCTCTAGGCGCGCGACTGTCATTATTTCCATCATCCGAGCCCTTAAGCCGCGCTACTGGAAGAGGTGAAACATTTTGCGTGCCAACATTGGGAAGAGAAAAACACCAAGCACCAAGCTCCAAACACCAGAAAAGCTCCAAGTTCCAAGCACCAAATTACAGCGCTGGTTTGGGATTTAAGGCTTGGTGTTTTTCTGGTGTTTGGAGCTTGGTGCTTGGTGCTTCCGAAAGCCGTTTCCGAAGGCCATCAGTCTTCGTTCTGCCGGCGGCTGGCCTTGAGCCGGGAGCGGTGATGCTTGGCCTGGAGCATGCGATTCTTGACGCCCTGCGGACGCTTGGCATGCTGCCGCCGGAGTTTCTCGCGCGCGTGCCGGGCGGCGTCCTGGGCCTGGCGTTCCCTGGCTTGCAGGGCGGCCAGCAATCGCTCGCGGGCGAGCTGACGGTTGGTCGCTTGCGAACGCGAGTCCTGCACGTTCACCGTAATGCCGGTGGGAATATGCCGCAACATGACCCGCGTGGAGACCTTATTAACGTTTTGCCCGCCCGGGCCGCCGGACCGGCTGAAGATTTCTTCCAGCTCGGTTTCGTTTAGTTGAGTGATTCGGCTCATGGCAAGGCTCGGTGCCGTTGCGGGCAACGCTGTTCGATATTATTCACAGGAATCCTGCCCGGACAAGTGAAACGTCGCCGCGCTGCGTTTTTGACAAAGTGAAGGGCAGGGGAGATGGTTAGTTGTGATGCGGGCTCTATCCCAAGGCCGGAGAATTAGCTGTATTTGCGAATCCAAATGACACCCAACATCCAAATGCACGCGGAGGAAGTTTTGATTCCGGTAAAAGGGGCCAAACTGGGAGGCGAATTGATCCTGCCTCCGCAACCCAAAGGAATCGTGTTGTTCGCCCACGGCAGCGGCAGCAGCCGGCACAGCCCGCGCAACCAGTTTGTCGCCCGCATGCTGCATGAAGCGGGCCTTGGGACACTCCTCTTCGACCTGCTCACCGCCGCTGAAGAAGAACTCGATGCCCATACGGGGTATCTGCGTTTTGACATCGAATTGCTCGCGGAGCGCCTGATAGGGGCGACGCAATGGATCGCGCGGCAGGAGGCCACCCGCTCATTGGGGCTTGGTTATTTTGGTTCGAGCACTGGCGCGGCGGCGGCATTGATGGCGGCGGCTGAACTTGGGGACAAGGTCAGTTGTGTGGTGTCACGCGGAGGGCGGCCCGATCTTGCCGGGCCGGACTTGGAGCGGGTCACGGCCGCGACGCTTTTGATTGTGGGCGGCAACGATACGCAGGTCATCTGGTTAAACGAGGAGGCCTATGCCCGGCTCCGCTGCGAAAAAGCGCTGAAAATGATTCCCGGAGCCACTCACCTGTTTGAAGAACCGGGCGCCTTGGAGCACGTGGCCCGGCTTGCCGCGGATTGGCTTTTGGCACATTTTTAATCTCATATCGATCAACCCGCATGAGCGCCAGCCCCCAATTCCAGGATCGTTACGATGCGGGCCGATTCCTCGCCTCCAAATTGGTGAACCACGCCGGCGATCCATTGTTGGTCGTCCTGGGATTGCCGCGGAGTGGAATGCCCGTGGCCTTCGAGGTCGCGCGCGCGTTGAAGGCTCCCTTGGATGTGTTCCTGGTGCACAAACTGGGCGTCCCAGGCTACGATGAGCTGGCCATGGGCGCGATCGGATCGAGCGGCGTGCGCGTCTTGAATCACGAAGTCATTCATCGCCTGGGCCTTTCGGGCGGGATTGTCGAAGCCATCGTGCAGCAACGGCAACAGGAATTGACGCAGCGGGAAACAGCTTACCGCGAGGGCCGTCCGCCGGTGGCTGTCGAGGGCCGAAACGTCATCCTGGTGGACGATGGCTTGGCGACCGGCGCCTGCATGCGGGCAGCCATACGCGCCTTGCGACAAAAGCGGCCCAAAACCATCATCGCCGCCGCGCCCGTCGGTTCGAGCGACACCTGCCGTCAACTTGGGGCCGAGGCGGACGAAGTCACCTGCGGAATGACCCCGGAACCCTTCTACTCCATTGGCGCCTGGTACGCGGATTTCATGCAGATCTCCGACGAGGAAGTGAAGCGGCTTCTCAATGAACAGTTGGAAACTGCTTCGCACGCGTGAGTTTGGCACCGGGCGTGCTTAAACCCGCGCATGATGTATGGAGAAAGACTGCGTATTGTCCCCTGGCAAAAGGGACCTATGGCGAAGGAACAGGCTGAAGTCTATCGCCGGGCCATAGCGCCACTGCAACAAAGCCTGGCCGCTGCCAAAGCTGCCCGGCGCGATGTCTTTCGCTGGCTGAAGGGCAAACCTTCCCCGGGCAGGAACTGAACCGGGTTTACCGCCAGCTTCCAAACCCCTTATCCGGGAATAAGCGAGAATACGCGAATATACGCATGCTCTCGGGCCAAAAACTACTTTGTTTCACTTTGTTTTCCTTTGTTCCACTCGGACGCCCCAATTCCCAACCACCAAGCCCTCATCTCCAAAGGGCGGGCCTTGGGCCTCGCAGCTTGGCGCTTGATGTTTATCTGGAGCTTGGTTGTTGGCACTTGGAGGTTCGTGCCCGCGGTTGCCGACCGAAAATAGCGCAAAACCCGCAATCCCTTCTTAAATCCCTGATCTCCAGCCGCTTGCGGAAATTTCCTGGATCTTAAGCCCACCCAAAGCCGCCTAACCGGGGAAAAATTAGGCTTAATTTACTTTAATTTGGTTTAATTTTGCCTGGAACCCATCCCGGTGGGCGGGCAGTCCTCTGTCCGCCGTCGGCGCGCACGGAGTGACGCGCCCTGCCGGGATAGGCTCTTAAATTCCCGCCCGGCGACGGGGACGAAATTAAACCTGATGTCAAAGAACCCCTTCGTCCCGCCTTTCGGCCGGCCAAGGCGCTGGCCGCGCGGCCAGCCTGGTAACCATGTCAGACCGCCCCCGCCCTGTCAAAAGAAAAATACAGCCAAATAAAGCCAGTGGCGCGCACTCGGCCATTTTAAGTGGGTAGGGATGGCGCGCTGCGCCGTCACCGTCGCTGCTTGTCTCGCCGTAGCTCCTGAGCGAAGGCGGAAGCGCAGCGTCAGGCGACGGAACGAATGATCCAATGTACACACCTTGTAATATAACTTGCCGCACGCTTCACCGGACCGGGACCAAGACGGCCCAGCCCCACAATCGTCGCTGACCGAAAAAGTAATTGGCACAAATCGTCCCGGCGGCGCCCGAATCGCCTGCCAGTCTCCTCTTGCCTCCGCCTCTGGCCTGCTCCTTCGGATTTCTGATTTCGTTTTTCGGATTTGCCTGCTAGTTCCCAGTTGCCCCGCGCCTCTTCTCTGCTATCCTGCAACCGAAAGCATTTGTTCGTTTAGAGGTAATGTACTGTCTGTGATGAAAGCAACCCAGCCGCCGCTCGCGCGGCGTTAGCCGGATTGCAAATACGGTTGTATAAGACCCATGCCCTCGAAGGAAAAGAGCTCGAACGAAATCGCGGAACAGCGAATTGAGGCCGCTCGCAGGTCCAATGCGCGTGAATTGGATCTCAGCGATTTAGAGTTGGCCAAACTGCCCGAAGCCCTGGGCCAACTGACCCAACTCCAGCACCTCGACGTTTCCGTCAACCGACTGACGGCGCTGCCCGAAGCCCTGGGCCAACTGACCCAACTCCAGCACCTCGACGGTTCTGTCAACCAACTGACGGCGCTGCCCGAAGCCCTGGGCCAACTGACCCAACTTCAGCACCTCGACGTTTTCGTCAACCGACTGACGGCGCTGCCCGAAGCCCTGGGCCAACTGGCCCGACTTCAGCACCTCGCCGTTTCCGGCAACCAACTGACGGCGCTGCCCGAAGCCCTGGGCCAACTGACCCAACTTCAGCACCTCGCCGTTTCCGACAACCAACTGACGGCGCTGCCCGAAGCCCTGGGCCAACTGACCCAACTTCAGCACCTCGCCGTTTCCGACAACCAACTGACGGCGCTGCCCGAAGCCCTAGGCCAACTGACCCAACTTCAGCACCTCGCCGTTTCCGACAACCAACTGACGGCCTTGCCGAAAAGTCTGCGTCAGTTGAAGAATCTCAAGGGGCTCTACCTCCATGCCAACCCCGTACTAGGCTTGCCACCCGAAGTGCTGGGGCCGGACATTCGCCGAGTTCGCAGTAATAAGGAGAAGCCCGCAAACCCCGCCGAAATTCTCGAGTATTACTTCCGCACCCGCGGCGGCAGTCGCCCGCTCAACGAAGCCAAACTCATCCTGGTGGGTTACGGACAGGCGGGCAAAACCTGTCTGATTAAACGGATGCTCTATAATACCTTCAACCAGCAGGAACCCGAAACTCCTGGAATTGAAATTCAGCCTTGGCAAGTCAAGGTGCCGAGTGGCGACGACGTGCGCTTGCACGTCTGGGACTTTGGCGGCCAGGAAATTCTCCACGCCACGCATCAGTTTTTTCTCACCGAGCGCACCGTGTATCTGCTGGTGCTCAACGGGCGCACCGGCCAGGGTGACCGGGCCACCCTCGATGCTGAATACTGGCTCCAACTCATTCGCAGCTTCGGCGGAAATTCGCGCGTCATTGTGGCCCTTAACAAATGGCGCCAGAATCCGTTTGATGTGAACCGCGGACTCTTACTTGAAAAGTATCCGTTCATCGCCGACATCGTGAAAACGGAATGCGATGAGCCGAAATTCGGACTCGGGGAGTTGAAGGACGCAATTCTCCGCGAAACCGATGCGCTGGAGCATCGCAAGGTAAAGTTCCCAGCCGGTTGGTTCGCCATCAAGGAGCGTCTGGCGAAGATGTCGGAAAAAGACGAGAACGTTGTCACCTGGGAAGCATATCAAAAAATCTGCGGAAACTTGGGTGAGCATGACCCACAGGCGCAACGCAATTTGGCAAAATTCCTCCACATACTGGGTATCGCCTTGAACTACGCTGACGATCCCCGCTTGCGGGACACGCATGTGCTGAATCCACGCTGGGTGACCGAGGGCATTTACACGTTGCTGCGGGTTGGGCAGAAAGGCAACCGGGCTGGCGTGCTCGCTCGAACGGACCTCGCAGCTGTGCTTGATTCCAGGAACTATCCAGCGGACTGTTACGATTTCCTCCTGCGGCTGATGGAGAAATTCCAGCTTTGCTTCGAGTTGCGAGCGGGCAGTGGCCGTTACCTGGTTCCTGAGTTGCTGGGTGAAAACCAACCGGATGAAATCCGCTCGCTGCTGGACCAACCAGCCCTTGGATTCCGTTATCAGTACGAAGTGCTGCCGGAAGGCCTGTTGCCGCGATTCATCGTGCAAACGCACAGCCATAGTGAAGCGAATCCCAGCTTGCGCTGGCGCACCGGCGTCGTGCTGGAACGCGAAGATTGCCGCGCCGTCGTTCGCGCAGACGCACGGGAGCGCCGCGTGGATATCCACATCATCGGTCCAGAACGCCAGCGCCGTGATCTGTTAGCCGTCATCCGCGAGAAATTCGAAGAACAGCATCGGGATTTGAAAGGTTTGACCGTGCAAGAACGCGTGCCAGTGCCGGGGGAGAAAGATGCGACTGGCAAGGATATAACGGTCAGCTACCAGGATTTGCTGCAGCGAGAGCATGACGAGGAGGCGGATTATCGTCCCGAGGGCGCGCGCAATCGAGTCAACGTGGCGGACCTGTTGAACGGGTTGGAAGCGCCGGCCGCGCGCGCGCGTCGAAAAGATAAAAACCCCCAAGGACAGATGCGAGAGGTAATCAATGTTTACGGACCCGCAACGATTCGAACTGGAGACAAACACATGGAAAACATCGGAGGGGATAAAAACCAATTAAACATCAGCGGCGGCACGTTCACGAACGCCCCCGTCGCCATCAAGAACGAGTTGCAAAATTCGTATAACACCATCGAACAAGCCGGTGACCCCGGTCTTAAAGCGAACTTGGAGCAGTTGCATGCGCTCGTCGCCCAACTGATGGAAAAGCTCGACCGACCCAAAGCGCTCGAGGTGAAAGAAAACCTGGAAGTGCTGGCGAAAGAAGTCACCAAACCCGAGCCGCGCAAGAAATGGTATGAACTTTCCAAGGACGGCCTCATCGAAGCCGCCAAAACCGTCAAAGAACTTGCCGGTCCGATTACCTCCGTGTTGATGGAAATAGGCAAGTCGGTTCATTGATTGGCGGGGCATCCTGCTCCCCTCAAATTTCACACTTGATCCAATTGGGCCAATACCCCATGGGCGTTCGTTGCGTGAACGCATTAGGGTGAAGCGCGGGCCGGGAATGAGCGGCCTGTGAAAGTGTTTGCTGCCGCAGCGCGAAGGCAGACTGAACCGGGAAAGACCACTATGAGTTATATCGAGCAAATGTTTGAAACGCATCCGCGGAAGTTCGCGCAGAACGAAGGCTTGTGGGTGGAGAGCATCACCGCCACCTGGTCATGCGCCGAAAGCTGCGTGGCCTGCGCCGACGCGTGCCTGGGGGAGGACCAGGTGGAAATGTTGCGGCGATGTATCCGGCTGTGTCTGGATTGCGCCGAGGTGTGCGAGGTGACCGCCAGGCTTTTGACCCGCCAGACCGAAACCGATAACAGCCTGATCGAGGCGCAACTGCAAGCGTGCATCGTTGCCTGCCAGGTCTGCGGCGTCGAGTGCGAGCGCCATAGCTCCGACATGGCCCACTGCGAAATTTGTTCGATTGCCTGCCACCGTTGCGAGAAGGCCTGCCAGGACTTGAGCGCAAAGTTATAGAAATGCCTTGGCCTTGGGCGGAACGCAGAGCTCCCGCTCGGCTCGATCACGCGCCTTGCGTTCCGCGCTTCACCGGGCGCCAGAGTCATGGGCCATTTGAAAACAGCGCGTGGCGGGATAGATTGATTTGCAGGTTTGGCGGGCAAGTTTTGGCTCGATCGTCGTAGGAGCCTGAACCGGCCCGCCGGCACGATTGGTGGTAATATTGTCAAAACGCCGATTTTCATCTTCAGGAGCCATGGCTTTGCTGGCGGTGGTGCTCGTGGTGGCATCGCTGCGATTGGCGCGCGAGATCTTCATCCCGCTCGCGCTCGCAATCCTGTTCAGCTTCCTGCTGTCCCCGTTGGTGACACGATTGCGTCTCTGGCATGTGCCCAAGGCGCCCGCTGTCCTCATCGTCGTGCTGTTCGCCTTCGCTGTCGTGGGCGTCATCACGGCTTTGATGGTCTTCCAAATGGTTGACCTGGCTGGCAAACTGCCCGGTTATCAACAGAATATTCATCGCAAGGTGGACGCCCTGACCCCGCGCGACGGCGGAGTGGTCGGATACGCGGGTCGTTTCATCGAGCAATTGCGGAAAGGAATAAGTGCGCCCGCGCCGGCTCCCAGTCAGCCCAGGGTGACTTCCTCAGGCACGAATCTGAAACCGACCCCGGTGGAGGTCCACGTTTCCCAATTCTCGCCGATGCAGCTCCTGCGTTCCGTGATCGGGTCGGTCGCCGGGGGGCTCATAACCGCTCTCGTCGTGATCGTCTTCGTGATCTTCATACTGCTTCAGCGCGACGACTTGCGCGATCGCGTCATCCGGCTTGCCGGCACTGGCAAGCTGAATGTGACCACCCAGCTTCTCGATGAGGCTGGCCGCCGTCTCAGCCGTTACCTGCTGGTGCAATTGATCGTGAATGTCGGCTACGGCATCCCGATCAGCCTGGGATTGTTTTTCATCGGCGTGCCGAACCCTTTTCTTTGGGGGTTGCTGGCCGCGCTGCTGCGTTATGTTCCCTATGCCGGGACGTGGATCGCCGCCGCGATGCCCTTCGCGCTCGCCATGGCCGTGGACCCGGGTTGGACCAAACCGCTGCTGGTCGCCGGCTTGTGGTTGGTGGTGGAACTCACGATTGCCAATTTTATCGAACCCTGGGTCTATGGCGCGACCGGCGGAATCACACCCCTGGCGGTGCTGTTCGCCGCAGTATTCTGGGCCTGGGTCTGGGGGCCGGTGGGTTTGTTGCTGTCCACGCCCTTGACCGTTTGTCTGGTCACCATGGGGCGGTACATTCCGAGCTTTGAGTTTCTCAGCGTGATGCTCGGCGATGAGCCGCCGCTGTCGCCCAGCGATCGGCTTTATCAACGCCTGCTGGCGCAGAATCAAGCCGCCGCCGCGGAGTTGACGGACGAGTTTCTGCAAAAAGCAAGCCTGGAGGAATTATATGATACGGTAATCCTGCCGGCGCTTGTGCGGGCCGAGGAGGAGCGGTCTCGCGGGATGCTGGACCAGCGCCGGTACCGTTTCGTATTGCAGGCGTCGAGACTGCTCGTGGAGGAATCGGCTGAATATGTCCGCGAACGCCGCGCCAAGGCCGGGGATCAGAAGCATCCCGCTGATGAAATCCCGGCGATACCGACGCCCCTTCCCGGCTCGGCCGTAATTTGCATTCCCGTTCGCGGAAAAGCGGACGCTGTTGCCGCGGTGATGCTTGTGCAATGCCTCGATTTGAAAGGACTTCCCGGCAGGATTGCTTCCACCGACGCCCTGGAGAGGGAAAAGGCGGAACTGGATAAGCAGTCCGATCACGAGGTGTTTTGTGTGTCCGCCCTGCCGCCTGCTGCGTTGGAAGATGTCCCTCCGGCCTGTGAGCGCGTGCAAACGGGTTTTCCTCACGCGCAAGTCCTTGTCGGCGTTTGGTACGCGGGTGAGAAAATCAACGAACTCGCCCAGCGGCTGGACACCCTGCCGCGGGAAAATTTCGTCAGCACGCTGCGACAAGCGGTGGAAAGAATTCTGCACCTCGTCTCCGTTCACCAGGAGGATGCGGACCAGCAAAGCCACGCTTTGCCGCAGAAGAGATTCTAACATGTCCAAGCGGCTGCTGTTACTCCCGCCGGCTGATCCCGTGGAATCCGCCAACCGCGTCGGACTCAGATACGTCAGCGATGACCTGCCCGGCATCCAGCGCGAACCAGCGGGCGAGGATTTTCGTTACCTGGGCCCTGAAGGAAAAGAGATCGATGACCCGGCCACGTTGGACCGCATCAAATCGCTCGTCATTCCGCCGGCCTGGACGGACGTGTGGATTTGTCCGGACCCGCGCGGCCACTTGCAAGCAACTGGTCGCGACTCGCGAGGCCGCAAACAACATCGCTACCATCCGCGCTGGCGCGAGGTGCGGGACGAAACCAAGTATGCCTGGCTCATCGCCTTCGCCCGCGCGTTGCCGGCCATTCGCCAGCGCGTCGACGAGGACCTGGCGCTGCCCGGCGTATCCCGGAACAAGGTGCTCGCAACCGTTCTCCGGTTGCTCGAAGTGAGTTTGATCCGGGTTGGCAACGAGGAATACGCGCGCGAGAACAAGTCTTATGGCCTGACCACGATGGAAAACCGGCACGTCGAAGTTTCCGGTTCCGATTTGTACTTCCACTTTCGCGGGAAGAGCGGCAAGGAACATAAAGTAAGAGTTCATGACCGGCGTCTCGCGAAGATCGTAAAAGCCTGCCAGGACATTCCCGGCCACGAACTCTTCCAGTATATCGACGAATCCGGCGAACGCCGGAAAATCGAGTCGGAAGACGTGAACGCCTATTTGCGCGAAATCACCGCGCAGGATTTCACCGCCAAGTTCTTTCGCACCTGGGCCGGCACCGTGCTGGCCGTGAGAGAACTGCTGCAACTCCAACCGCCGGAATCCGACACGGCGGCTAAAAAGTGCATCGCCCAGGCGATCAAAAACGTCGCCAGGCAATTGGGCAACACCCCTGCGGTCTGTCGGAAATGCTACGTTCACCCCGCCATCATCGAGTGCTTCACAGAACGCACGCTCAAGGACGCGCTCGATCAAGGCAGCCACGGCAAAGCAAGTAAATCCAAACACGATCTGAGCGCGGAGGAAGCCGCCGTGCTCGCGCTGCTTGAGGAACGATTGTCGCACCACACGCGGTCCTCTCGCGCCTGATCCCAGGATGCCAAATCGGAGCGCGGAGTTCCACTCGGCGCGAACAAGATGTTTGCCTGCGGGTGCATCGACACTGGTCCGATCTGGCAGGGACGATCTGCCGGTCGTACGCTTGAAGGCTCAGCGACGCATCCTTGCTAATAAATACCGGGCAGTGTTGATCGGCTCCTGTCTCACTTCAACGGCAATTCCGACTCCGGATGCGCCTCCCGGTAAGATAACTTGCCATCCACCAATCGCGCCGCGCCGCTGAACGAATGCAGCTGCAGCTTGCCTGCGGTTAGAATGTGCCAGACCGTGTGGTCCTCGGCCTTCAAATAATCGGCGATCAGCGAACGATGGCATTGCCACCAAAGCGCCTCGGCGCACATGATCGCCGTGCGTTTGGCTTTAGCCAGCGCCAGCAGTCTGCCGATGCCGCGGGTGAATTCCTTGGTTTCCATGTAATCCGCATAACCGCGGAAGGCTTCGTTGCGCCAGGCCGTGTTGGGAGAGTCCGGCTGCGCCGGGCGACGTCCGCCCAATTCGGGAAAGTGCACATACTCAATGCCCTCCCGTTTCAAAGCCGCCGCCAGTTCAGCCTGGCCGAATTGCGGATGCCGCCGCGAACCGGGAAATCGCCGCACGTCCGCCAGCGCCTCGATCCGGTTTTCCCGCAGCAACTCAATAAACTCCTCGCCGCTCCGGGTCGAATGCCCGATGGTCCAAAGCTCTGTATGCCGCCTTTGCATGCGTCACAAACAATGTGCCTCATGCCGCAAAAAATGCGAGCGGGATGATGATTGGATGGCGGGGATGGCGCGCCAAAACGAATCATCGTGTTGAATTCGAACTCTGCTGTGCGTCCTTCACTGACCCGCCGGCATGCGCCTCATTGCTCGTCCTGAAAGTAGCCACGAGCGGCCGATGGTCCGAACCCACTCCCCAATTTGGCAGCGTGAGGATATACGTCCCCGCCGGGTCCCAGCTTCGCGCCATCGCGTGACTTAACAGGATGTAATCCAGCCGGCTGTAAACGTCCTCCTTCGCGTAATAATGCGTCCAGGCGATCTTGCGCGAACTGATCCGCCGATCCGAGTGCGGCGGATCATCGCCGTTGCGTTCAGTGGGTCGCGTATCAACCAGCCCCTTCTTGCTTCGCCCGCCAATGATCGTTCGGATGGGCTCGGAATCGGGGCGATCATTCAAATCACCCAGGACCACGAGGTTGAGCCCGGGATTGGCCGTCAGGCGCGCCTCGATAATGCTATGCAGGATTTTCGCTTCCTCGGAACGCAGGTCCGCTTCGTCTGCTTCCGGCACCGTTCGTTGCGATTTCAGATGCGCGGCAATCAGCGTGAACGAATAACCCTCATTGACCTTGATGTCCACCTCCGCGAACCCGCGCGCGATGCGAAAGCGCTTTCCCGCGAGCAGGAAGGACTCATTCGTGTGCGGACGCCGCGCTGTGAAAGGAAATTTGCTGAGCACCGCCACATGGACTTCCGGGTCATTGCCAATCACATGCTCCCAGTACGGCAGATCGAGCCCGCCTGCCTTGAGCGACGTCTGAAGTTCCAGCAACGCATTCGTGCCGCCCATTTCTTCGAGCGCAATGACATCCGGCTTGAGCGCAAGAATGCCTTCGCGCACCTTCGCCTTGGCGGCTTCCGGCTTGACGATGCGGGTTGTGGTGGGCTCGTCCAGGTAATTCTCAATATTATACTCCGCGATGCGAAAAGTATCGGCCGCGAGCCTGCCGCCCAGCAACAAACCCCCAAGCAAAACGATCATGCGCATCGGAAAAGCAGCCATGGAGCTTTTCATAGTTGTTTGCTGCCCGGAAGTCAATCGGCGCACGAAGGAGGGCGCGCCGTCTCGTCGCCGCTTGTCTCGCCGCAGCTTCCGAGCGAGGGCGGAAGCGCAGCGTCAGGCGACGGAACAACGAATGGCCTGCCTCGCGCATCCCGGCCAGCGCGTTTCACTCCGCTGGAACTTCTCCGGAAAAAGTTGAAGCATTGAATCATCGAAGCCGTTCCGTTACGTTTGCAACGCTGAGATGCAACTCAACTTCCAGACATTTGGCACGGGATTTCCCCTTCTCATTTTGCACGGACTCTTTGGCTCATCGGACAATTGGCATACGATCAGCCGCCGACTGGGCCGGGAGTTCCAGGTCTTTGCCGTGGATTTGCGCAATCATGGCCGTTCGCCGCATAGCGTCATCATGGATTACGAAGTCATGGCCGGCGACATCACCGAATTCCTGCAAGCGCATCACCTGCCACAGGCACATGTACTCGGCCATTCCCTCGGCGGCAAAGTTGCCATGCGCTTCGCCTTGCGCCATCCGGGCCAAGTCGCCCGGCTCATCGTGGCTGACATGGCTCCGAGAGCCTACCCTCCGTCGCACCTCCCCATCTTTGACGCCCTGCGTTCGCTGGACCTGGCCTCCTTCCACAACCGCAACGAAATGGATGCCGCCCTGGTTTCCGCCATACCCGAACCATCCGTCCGCCAATTCCTCCTCAAGAACGTGACCCGTACCGACACCGGTGCTTTCGGCTGGAAGTTGAACCTCCCAGCCATCGAAGCCAACTACCCCAAATTGCTTCAGGCAATTGACGACGGAGCGCCATTTCCCGGCCCGGCGCTATTCATCCGCGGCGGACAATCGGATTACATCCAGGACGCCGATCACGCTTCAATCCTGCGGCTCTTTCCCCAAGCCAGCTTCAAAACGCTTCCCAACGCCGGTCATTGGGTTCACGCCGAAGCTCCGGAGGAGTTTTTCCAGTTGGTCACAGGATTTTTTAAAATCAGTCACAGGGACGCGTAACTAAACATTCAAAGTCCTTGGAGTTTAATATTTGAAGCTTTTCTGACGCTTGGAACCTGGTGTTTGCTGTTTGCCGCGTCGGCCGGTGTTTGACAACTTGCCGTCCTGACGGCAGCTTCAACCAAAACCGGAAGCAAAAAAACCATTTATGCGCTCATTCGACAGCCTCTCGGAACGGGAAGTCCTCGCCCTGGCCATTTCCTTGGAAGAAGAGGACGCCCGCATCTACGACAGCTTCGCCGACGGTTTGCGGGAGAACCACCCGGAATCAGCCGCCAAGTTCAACGAAATGCGCCAGGAAGAGGATGGCCACCGACACCGGTTGCTCGATCTTTACCGCCAGCGTTTTGGCGATCATGTTCCGCTCATCCGACGCCAGGATGTGCGCGGCTTCGTGAGCCGCCGGCCGGTTTGGCTGGTGCGTCCGCTGGGTTTGAAGACCGTGCAAAAGGAGGCCGAGCTGATGGAATTGGAAACCAAGCGGTTTTACGAAGCGGCAGCTCGCCGAACGACGGATGCCGGCATTCGTCAACTTCTGGGCGATCTCGCGGAAGAGGAACGCCACCACGCCCAGACTGCGGAACGACTCGCCGATACGAAACTGAGCGAAGCGGAAGCGGACCGGCAGAAGCGTTTGTTCGTGTTGCAAGTCGTCCAGCCGGGCTTGGCGGGTTTGATGGATGGCTCGGTCTCGACGCTCGCGCCGCTGTTCGCGGCTGCGTTCGCCACGCACAACAGTTTTCAGACCTTGCTGGTTGGTTTGGCGGCGAGTCTCGGCGCGGGCATCAGCATGGGATTCGCCGAGGCGCTGTCTGACGACGGCAGCATCACCGGTCGCGGCCATCCCTGGGCGCGCGGCTTTGTCTGCGGGCTCATGACCACCGTGGGCGGGCTTGGCCACAGTCTGCCGTATCTTATTCCGAACTACCGGACCGCCACGGCCATAGCCGTTGTCGTGGTGATGATTGAGTTGGGCGTGATCGCGTGGGTGCGCCACAGATTCATGGACACGCCCTGGACACCAGCCGTCGTGCAAGTGGTTTTTGGCGGGATACTCGTTTTCCTGGTCGGGGTCTTGATCGGGAGTTCGTAATGGGTGCGGACGTTCTCGACCGCCGAATGTGTTTTCGGTGCCGAAGAGGAAAGGTGGAAACAATTCGGCATTGGCGGCACGGAATGGCGCACCCTGCCTCCGGAGCATTGGTTATTTGTCAGTGCTCTGGATATGAAACACTTCCTTGAGCTCCACTGCCATCGGACTGTTATCCGGATGCGACGGCATAATCTCCTTCATGTAGCCCCACCAATGCCGGCAAACGGGAGTTTGCGCAATCGCGTCCCACCGCTCCTGGCTGCTGATTTCGGCATACGCGAAGAGTTGGTGCGTCTCGGGATGAAGAAAGATCGAATAACTGAGCACTCCGTGTTCCTTTAACACCGCCTCCAACTCCGGCCAGATCGGGTTATGACGCCGGGCGTATTCTCCTTCGCACCCGGGATTCACCGCCATGACAAAAGCCTTGCGGATCATGCTCAAAAATCGAACTGATCGATGTTCTCCTTGTTAAAGATGAACGGCTTGCCCAACAAAATGTTATCGCCTTTGATCTCCATCGCGCCAAGCCGTCCGGCTTTGAATTCCGTCGCGCCCGGTTTCAATTCACCTTTCGCCAGCGCCGTCGTGGCCTGCACCGTCAAATAACCGAGGTCCACTGTCTTCCACAAGATCACGCTCTGGGTCACGCCATCCTTGACATAACGGCGATTTTCGCTTGGCAGACCAAGCCCAATGACCTTGACCGTGCCCGCCTTGCCGGCCTGCTTGACCGCCTCGGCGGCGCCGGGGACAGCGGGCGAGCAGATGGCCATTACCAGCTTCACGTTCGGATAAGCGCTGAGCAGCGCCGTCGTTTCGCTTTGCGCCTTGTCCTTCAAATCGTCGCAGGGACGCACCGTCACGAGTTTCATTTTGGGATATTTCTCCGCAAGGCGGGCTTCAATATATTTGCGCCACTCATTCATGTTTGCGGCCGTTAGCGAGGCGGTGATGACGGCGAAGTCGCCCTCTTCGCCGGTGAGACGCGCGGCCTCATCCATCAGCGTATAGCCAATGCCCTCCGGCGTGGCCTGGTTCACGAAGAACTCGCGGGCGTCCGGCGTCGCGTCTGAATCGTACGTCAGCACCTTGATTCCTTTCTGTCGGGCCTTGCGCAAGGCCGTCGAAATGCCTTCCTTGTTTTCACAGGCCACCGCAATGGCGTCCACTCCCAACGCAATCCAGTTATCGACAATCTCGTTCTGCTTGGCGGGATCAGGATCGGTCGGACCGTCGAAAAGTAATTCGACTCCAAGCTCCTTCGCGGCTTCATCGGCCCCGGCTTTGCAGGAAATAAAATACGCGTTGCCCTTGCTTTTGGGCATGAGCGCGATGGAAAGTTTCTTGCCGCCCGGGCTGCCGGCACTTGAGGACGAATCGGTTGATTTGTTGCAACCGGCCCCGAACACAAGTCCGGCGGCTACAATGAAAGCCAGTAATCTATTCATGGTTTGATGCGTTGGGGTGGATATTAACGTGAACCGGGAGCGTTTGGCGAGTGCTGGTTGTCTAAACGGAACGTCGTAATTGCTTCGGCAAGGGACTGCCGCCTTGCCATCGCGCCGCCGTGTGCTTGATGCGAGTGAAAATTCATGATGCGGGTGTCGGAGAAACCGTCTGCGTCGCTTTGGCAGGTTTGCGCGAGCGCAACCTGGAGAAGAGCCGGGGCACCGCGGAACTGGACAGCGCCAGCAGCAGCAACCCGCCTGTCAACATGCCGGCGACTTCCCGCGGTTGGCGGGCATGAACCAGCCCATTATTGAGGACCGCAATGGCCGCCACGCCAAGCAGAGTTCCATGCACCGAACCTATCCCGCCGAAAATGCTCGTGCCCCCGAGCACGACGGCCGTGATCGCAAAGAGTTCGTAACCGGTGCCCGCATCCGCCTTGGCCTGGCCAAGCCGCGCCGTATAAATGATTGCCGCCAGAGCGGCGACCGCACCCGCCAGCACGTAGGCAAGCGCGATCCGCCGATTAACCGGAATTCCGGCGTAACGCGCGCCTTCCGGCGCAAAACCAATCGCCCGAAAGGAACGCCCGAAAGTGGTGCCATGCACGAGCAGCCATACCGCAACTGCCACGATGATAAAGATCGGGGCCTGGGCCGGAATTCCCAACCATCGATCCTGCCCGAGGAACAGGAACGAAGCGGGAAAATTTGTAAAGGTGTCCACGCCGCTCGTGATGGCTTCAGCCAATCCGCGAAAGAGCGAATAGGTTCCCAGCGTGACGATGAGCGGTGGTAGCCGCAGCCTTGTGATCAGCGCCGCATTGAGCCCTCCCGCCAGCGCGCCGATGCCGAGCGTGCAGACACCCGCCACAGGCAACGGCATGCCGGCGTCACGCCAGAACTTGCCGAAGAGAATCGCGCACAGTCCCAGGAGCGAGCCAACCGATAAATCAATCCCGCCAGTAAGTATGACCGGTGTCATGACCAGCGCCAGCAAGCCGATTTCCACTGAGTGCCGGACGATGTCAAAAGTGTTGCCGAGGGAACCAAAGCGCGGACCCACCGAGTTGAAATACAGCCACTCCAGCACGAGCACAATGAGCAGGATCGTCTCATGACGGAGAAGAATCGATTTCCAGAATTTGCCGGTGGAATCAGCCATTACGGTTGGTGTGGATGCAGGAATTTACCGTTCCGTGGCAGCCGGCGTGAGGAAGCCCTGGCTTTTTCGGAAAGGAGATTGGAGCCGCTTCACATCGGCTGTTACGATTCATCGAGTTTACCCTGAACACGGTTTAGTTGTGTTTAATGGTTTTACTCCGCAGCCCATCCGCCACGACGGCCAGGAGGATGATCGCGCCTTGAATGGCTTTCTCCCAATACGCCTGAACGTGCAGATGAGTCAGCGCCGGGCTGACGCACGCGAGCAGCAGCAAGCCGGCGAAGACTCCCCACAACGATCCGCGGCCGCCGGAAATCGCCACGCCACCAACGACCACGGCGGCGATGGTTTTGAGTTCGAGGCCGGTGCCGGATTTCGGATCCACCTGCGGGGATTGCACCACGTTCATTCCCGCGGCCAGCCCGGTGAGCGCGCCGATGAGCACAAAAGTTGCAAACGTGACGAATTGCGGGCGGATGCCGGCGAGCCGTGCGGCCTCGGCATCCGACCCAACGGCATGGACAAATCGTCCGGCGGAAAGATGGCGCATTCCCATCACCATCAGGATAAACAGCACGACCGCGGCAAAAATCAGGGTCCATTGCCCGGCTGCCTGGCCGAAGCCGAACCATTGCGCGTTATCCGGCAGATTGACGAATTCTCCCTGCCGCAACCAGCGAAGCCCCTCCCGCCACGTCACCATCGTGGCCAGGGTCACGACAATGGACGGCAACCGCAGCCCCGCAACTAACGCACCGTTGACTGTCCCCATCACCGCGCCGACGGCGATGGCTGCCGGCAAAGCGAGAGCGAGCGGCCATTTCATCGCCGCCAGCAACCCGGCGCACACGCTGCAAATCGCGAATTGGGAGCCAACGGAAATATCGATTTGCCGGCCAATGATGACCAGCGCCATCCCGCAAGCCACGACGAGCGTCGGCGCTTCGCGCGCCATCAGTGAGAGCAACGGTTGCCCTTGATAAAACGCAGGCGCGGCCACCGCCAGAATCGCCAGCAACAGCACCAGGGCGAAAGCGACCGACCACTCGCGGAAGTGGCGCTTCAGCATGCCGCCACTCCCTTCTCCGCCTGCCCCAACGCGGCGGACATGACTTCATGGGCGTCCGATTTGCCCGGCAACATTGCGGTGATGGTACCGCCGCGCATGACGGCAATGCGATCGCTCATGCCGAGAATTTCCGGCAGATCACTGGAAATCATCAGCACTGCCATTCCTTCACGCGCCAGGCGGCGGATGAGCTTGTGAATTTCACTTTTCGCGCCGACATCCACTCCCTGGGTTGGTTCATCGAGAATCAACACTTTGGGTTTGGTGGCCAGCCAGCGGGCGAGCGAGACCTTTTGCTGGTTGCCACCGCTGAGCGAGCCGCCCGGCGCTTCGGGGCCGTAAGTCTTCACGGCCAGGTCGCGGATGTATTCAAGAGTGAGCTGGCGTTCGGCCTTTGGGCGGAGCCACGCGCCGGGGAAGATGCGACGTTGAATCGCCATCGTCACGTTTGCGGCAATCGGCATCTCCAGAATGATTCCGTGGCGGCGGCGATCTTCCGGCACATAAGCCATGCCTTTGGCAATCGCCTCGGCTGGTGAAGCTATGACCACCGCCCGCCCTTGCAAGGCAATCTCGCCCGCATCCGCCGGAGTCAGACCAAACAACACGCGCGCGAGTTCGGTCCGGCCTGCGCCGACCAGCCCCGCCAACCCCACAACCTCGCCCGCACGCACCTCGAGGGTGACGTTTTTGATGCCGCTCGCGCCGCAACTGACATTTTTCAAACTAAGCGCCACTTCACCCGGCGCTCCCGCCGCAGGTGGATAGATTTGCGACACTTCCCTGCCTACCATCAAGCGGATCAACGACGTCTCGGTCATGTCGTCTGTCTTGCTGGTGCCGACACTTTCGCCGTCACGCAGAACAGTCACACGATCCGCGAGGGCGAAAATCTCTTCGAGCCGATGCGAGATGTAAATGACCCCGACGCCGTTGTCGCGCAGACCGCGCACGACTGCAAAGAGAAGGTGCTGTTCCTTTTGCGTGAGCGAGGCCGTCGGCTCGTCCATGATTACGATCCGCGCCTCGGCGCCAAGGGCGCAGGCGATCTCCACAAGCTGCTGCTCGGGCATGGAAAGGTTGCGAACTTCCGTGTCTGGATCGATATCCGCGCCGATGCGCTTCAGCAGCTTTGCGGCGCGGTCACGGCGGCCGGGCCAATTGACCGTGCGGGTGGCTGTCGCCGGTTCGAGTCGCAAGCCAATGTTCTCAGCCACAGTCAAGTCCGGGAAAAGCGCAGGCTGCTGGTAGATGCAGGCGATGCCAAGTTTGTGCGCCGAGGCCGGACTGAGATGTGGGACCAATTGGCCCGCAACGGTAATTGTGCCGCCATCAGGTTGGTGAGCGCCGGTGACAACCTTAATCAGCGTGGACTTCCCCGCGCCGTTCTCACCCAGCAACGCGTGAATTTCCCCGCCTTGCAAATCGAATGACACTCCTTTTAGAGCGCGCACCGCCCCAAAGGACTTGGTCACATTCGCAAGTTGAAGGAGGGGAGGCATCTAATGGCGCTTGGACAGAGTCTCGCTTTCGTACCGCTTCACTTCGTCCAACCATGCTTCGCCAATCGCGACGTCCTGTTTCAGGCAATAATAATCCCACACCGGACCGAACGGGAGCGTTTTGATCTCCTCCAGCAATGCCAGGCGCGACGTGTGATCGCCTTCCTCTTCCAGTTGGCGCAAACGCTCAATCGGTTCAAGCAGCGCCAGCAACAGCGCTTTAAGCATGCAGCGGGCGCCAATGACCCAGGCGGCCACGCGATTGATGCTGGCATCGAAGTAATCCAGTCCGATGTGCACGCGTTCAAGATAATTCCCGCGCACGAGTTCCTGGGCAATCGCCTGCAACTCGTCCGTCAGAATGACCACATGGTCGCTGTCCCAACGCACGCCGCGGCTGACGTGCAACAGCATTTCCGGCAAATACTGCAAGACGCTCGAAATTTTGTCAGAGATCGTTTCCGTCGGATGGTAATGCCCGGCGTCCAGGCAAAGCAACTTTTTGCGGCTGATCGCATAACCCAGATAGAATTCGTGGGAACCAACCACGTAACTCTCGCTGCCGATGCCGAACAGTTTTGGCTCGACGGCGTCCAGGTTGAATTTTGGCGAGAGGGGCTGCTTAAAAATCGCGTCCAACGATTCGATCAGCCGTTCACGCGGCGCGCGCCGGTCCGCCGGGATGTCCTTGTAGCCGTCGGGAATCCAAAGATTGGTAACGCAGGGCTTGCCCAGCGCCTTGCCAAACGCCGCGCCGATTTTGCGGCAACGGATGCCATGCTCGATCCAAAATGTCCTGATCGCCGGGTCGCGGTGCGCCAGGGTGAAGCCACTGGAGGCGTTCGGGTGGCTGAAGAAAGTGGGATTGAAATCGAGCCCCAATCGATTGGTCCTGGCCCATTCAATCCACGTTTGAAAATGCGCGGGCTCAAGTTCGTCGCGGTCCACCTTTTTCCCGCCGGTCTCGGCATAGCTGGCGTGGAGGTTCAAACGGTGCCGCCCAGGGATCAGCGCGAGGGCCTGCTCCAGATCGGCGCGCAATTCCGGGGCGGTGCGCGCCTTGCCGGGATAGTTGCCCGTGACCGCCAGGCCGCCGCCGAGTTCGCTCCCGCTGTTTTCGAAGCCGCCGACATCGTCGCCCTGCCAGCAATGCAACGAGATCGGGATTCCAGCCAGCCGTTTGAGCGCGCGGCCAACGTCGACACCCAACTCACCGTATCGTTCCTGGGCCAGCGAAAAGGCCCGCTCGAGATGCTTGTCTGCAGGTTTCATAGAAAGCTGATTGGTAACGCGGAGGTTGCCGAATAAATCGTTGCCATGTTCATGGGACATCAAATCATAACGAAAGCTCATCTGCGTGTCCTTCACGAAACTGCCACAAATCCGCACGATATTGCCAGTGATAATCCTGCTGCATAGGCGCAGCTCGGTACTGTTCTTACCCGGAAAGGCGGGGACATTGCGCTGCGATGTCCCCGCCCGCGTTCCAGCGGGCGGAACGCGCTGCCGAAGCCGTGCGATCCGGATCATTCGTTCCGTCGCCTGACGCTGCGCTCGGCGACGGGGACGGCGCAGCGCGCCATCCTTACCAAAGATATGGTAACAGTGTTGAGAGCACGCTGCCGGCATCCTCCTTGTGTGTCATCGCAATCAAGGCGGGCGCGAAACTGCCCCGGCCCGTTGATGCGCTATGGCTTGACAAACTGACGCTGCTTTAGCATTAAGCTGCCAGAGTTCCGGATACTTTTTTGAATGTTTGACTTGGAACCTATCCCGGTAGGGCGGGCAGTCCTCTGCCCATCGTCGGCGCGCACGGAGTGACGCGCCCTACCGAGATAGGCTCTTATCATGTTTCGCACACTCAAGCCGGAAGATTGGTTCCATCAGGATGGGTTTCCCATCGCTGTCGAGCGGCGTGAACCGCAGCCGCCATTTGGACCGCACAAGCATCGTTTCTCCGAGATTGTGCTGATCACGGGCGGACGTGGCCTGCACGTGGCGGGCGGGGAATCGTGGCCATTGTCGGCGGGCGATATTTTCGTGATCGGCGGGCCAGTGGGGCACGATTACCGGGATTTGGAAAACCTTTGCTTGGTAAATGTCCTGTTTCGACCGGACAAGCTCGACCTTAAGTTGCTGGATTTGGCGACCTTGCCCGGCTATCACGCGCTGTTCAACCTGGAACCGGCCTGGCGTCGGCGGCATCAGTTCAAGAGCCGCCTGCACATCGCACCGGCCGAGCTGGCCGCAGCCCTGGCTATCGTCGAGCAACTCGAAAGGGAACTCAAGCGGCGCGCGCCCGGGTTCGGTTTCCTCGCCCTGGCGCTATTCATGCAGTTGGTGGGTTATCTCTCTCGTTGTTACGGTCAATCCAGGAATCCAAACTCCCGCGCGCTGTTGCGGATGGCGGAAGCCATTGCGCACCTCGAAACCCATTTTCACCAGCCCGTCCACTTGGATCAGTTGGCCCAAATCGCGCGCATGTCCAAACGCAGCTTCATGCGGGCCTTCCGCGCAGCGACGGGCGTCCCGCCCATCTCCTACCTGATCCGGCAGCGCGTGAATCGCGCGGCGGTCCTGCTGCGCAACGGCAATGAGAGCATTACGGAAATCGCTTTCGAAGCCGGCTTTACGGACAGCAATTATTTCAGCCGCCAGTTTCGGCAGGTGTTTGGGCTGACGCCGAGTGATTATCGCAAGCGGCAGGGCAGGGTGGGCTGAGCCTCAAACCTTTTCCGGCACGACGAACGGATGGCGGTATTCGCAGGTCAGCAACTCGTTGGCCTTGGAGTTGCCGGTGAATCGTTCCTTTTTCGGATCCATTTTGAGGAAAGCGCCGAGCGTGGCCGGGGTCTTGGCGAGATCGATGTTGTTCGCGCCCAGGTGTTCCTGCATGCGACCGAGACATTCCACTGCGTCAGGCATGCCCTTGATCTGCTCGCGCATTTCGTCGGGGGAAGCCTGCCTGCCGAGCCGATAGGAAATGTTGCCGGTATGGACGAGCGCCGCGGAAAGGTGCCCCTCAACCGCCGACGCGTGCAAACCATCCGCCTTGCGGCTGCGCACGGCTTCGAGGAAGTTCGCAAAGTGGCTTCCGCCTTCCTTGAATTGTTTGATTTGTTTGTCGTCCTTGTCGAACACCAGGGCTTCCGAGTAACTGGGGATGACCACGTAACCATGTTCGCAATCCACCACGATGCCAACCTCTGCGCCGCGATATTTGTCCATCTTGTCCGAATCGCCTTTGGCCGGCAGCCCGCGCACTTCGAAGATTAGCGGCGCGGCTTTGTAGTCGTGATAAACGATCTGCGTGTTGGGAGTTTCTCCGTCGTCCACGTAACCCAAACGGCCGCCAAAGCTGAACACCGCCGGAGAAACTTCCTTTTCGCCCAGCGCCCAGCGGGCCAGATCGACCTGATGCACGCCCTGGTTTCCGATATCGCCGTTGCCGGTGGCCCAGAACCAATGCCAGTCATAATGGAATTTCTGGCGACGCGGCTGAGCCATGGGAGCAGGCCCGACCCAAAGATCATAATTGACTGAAGCCGGAACCGGCTGCGGGCCGGCGGTTTGGCCGATGCTTTTTCGTCGTTTGTAACAGAGTCCGCGGGCGCGGATGATTTTGCCCAAATTGCCCTCGTGCAACCACGCCATCGCCTCGCGCAATCCCACGCTGGAACGGCATTGCGTTCCCACCTGGACAATCCGGTCGCATTTGCCCGTGAGCTTCACGAGCTGGCCGCCCTCCCAAACGTTGTGCGACATTGGCTTTTCGACATAGACGTCCTTGCCGGCCTGGACCGCCCAAATCGCGGCGAGCGAATGCCAATGATTGGGCGTGGCGATGGTGACGGCATCAATGTCCGGATTTTCCAGCAGCTTGCGAATGTCCGTGTAACCCGTTACCTCCTGATTCTTGTCCTTGAAACTCTTCACGCCGCGCTCCAGCACACTCGAATCCACATCACAAAGCGCGACAATTCGGACGCCCTTCAAGTCGCTCAATTCCTTGAGATGATCGCGCCCGCGGCCATTAAAACCCACGGTGGCGACGCGGACATCTTCGTTTGCCCCGATGACCCGGGCATGGACGCTGGTTTGAGCCTTCGCCCTTGTGACGACGGAGGGCAGGAGGGCGAGCGAGCCGGCGGTCAGGGCGGAAGTTTTCAGGAAGCGACGTCGATTCATAACTTTTGTTTTCTCTGGTTAATTGGCGGCGGTGGATTTGGTCCCGGCGGTCTTCGCATAGTTCGCGAATTCCTCCGCGACTTTGGCTTCCTTTTCGTCGCCGTGATGCAAATAAAAACGGTAACGGAAAGTGGCGCTTTGCCCGGCGGGAATCTTAAAATCTCCCGCACCCGCGGGTTTCTTCTCGAAATCGTGCAGACCGAACGGGTTCGCGGCAAACAGCCCGTAATCACGAACATGCCAGGTGGTCGGATGCCGCGGGTTGTCCGGATGATCGAACATGGCGACCCCGACAATTTTCCCATTCACCGGCCCGTAATAATCCACCCAGTCGGCGTGCTTGCCCCAGGTATTGTCATCGCGGACGCCGTTGCTGTTGACGATATGGCCGTCCCCCACGGTTTTGTCCGCCTTTTTGTAGCGCATCGTTTCCGTGAGGCGCAGGGCCATCGCGCCTTCCTTGGTGTCGCCAAACGTGACGTCGCCGTTCGAAGCGTGGATGGTAACCTCGAAGTCAAACAAGCGGCTGTCATCGCCCCGGTCATAGATGCGCATCACGCGGTCATCAGTGCAGGCGATGGAGCCGTCGGGCATGACCCATTTGTCACGCGAGCGGATGACGCCGGATTTCTCGCCGGATTTTATTTCCGTAAACCCATCATGAACGATTTTTCCGAAATCCTTTGCCTCGCTCCAGAAGTCATGGCCGTTGACCGCCCCATGGGCAAACCACAGCGAACGGTGATGCGGATGGTCATGCTCCTCCCCCGGTGGGCTTTTCATTGGCCAATCACGCGTCATGGGCAAATCCGCCGGGCCAAGCAGGGGATAAAAGTACGGGCGCGGAACGTCCTTGAAATGATATTCCGTAAACAAGCGGCCATTGATGGTCACCCGCAGCAGATTATCTTCCTGGGCAATTTGCACGCCGGAAGAATCCGCAGCGAGTGCTGTGTGCCGGCCGAGCGTGGCGCTTACGCCGATTAAAAGCGCCATTGCGAGCGGTTGAGAAAGTTTTCCTGTCCGAATCATAAGGGTCTGGGAGGCATCATAGAGCGGCACACCCAAAATACCAGCCTTTTTGTTCCCTGACAAAGACACACACGTGTACAGCGCGAAACATTCATGGCACCCAAAAACAGACGGCGCGATGCCGCTGTTGGTTACGGTCAGGTGCTTGATTTCTGGTGGGCGGTGGGCGCGAAAATGAGAACCTGGTTCTGGCGCAGCCAGCCCATGCGCTGCCCGGCGTCGAGGACCTGAAGCCAGTCGTCCTTGCGGTCAATAACGTTCAACTCGGTGCCGTCGCGGACTTTGAACGCGGTTTGAGATTCGTCCAATGGGCCGTTGCGGACTTCCGCTTCGCCGGTGACGACAATGGCGGTCGTGGTGAAGTAACCATTGCCAAGGGCGCAAGCCAGGCTGATTCCGGGCACGACCACCGCCAAACCGGAAACCAGGAACCAGACGCGCAGGCTCCGGCCCAGTTCCGGCCGCCATTGGACCAAGGCGAGCAGGGCGAAGAATACCCAAAGCGCGCCAACGGTGAGGATGGTCCATTCATTCAGCGTGAGGGCTTCGAGATAGCGTTGCCAAAGCTCCGCGCGATAGGGTGAGCCGCCGCGTGCCTGGGTGCGGGCGAATTGGAGATTGGCGCGCAAATCCGGATCGCGCGGCGCGAGTTGCTCCGCCAGGCGATAGGACGCAATGGACCGGCCAAGCTGGCCGAGTTTGAAAAGCGCATTGCCGCGATTGAAATAAATCGCTTCGGAGACCGTGCCGGACTCGATCAGCTTGTCGTAGGCTTGCGCCGCGGCAGCGTATTTTCCTTCCTCGTACAGTTTGTTTGCCTGGTCGAAGCTGGACGTGAGGTCGGCTGCCCAGAGAGGCAGAGCGGCGAAAAACAGGGTCGTTACGACGAGGCGCAGCAGGCGGATTTTTCTGCAAGCACCAAACACCAAACACCAAGCTCCAGAAAAGCTCCAAACTTCAAGCATCAAACTCCCATCGTGCTTCCCTGGCGCTTGGTGTTTGAACTTTGGAGCTTTTCTGGAACTTGGTGCTTGGTGTTTGGTGTTTGTCATTCCGTTTTCATCAGTTTTAGTTCGCTCAACGCGGTTTCCGCTTTGTCGGCGAGGGCCACGAGTTCGTCTTTGGTTTCCTGGTGGGCATAGCGTGCCTGGTTGCACGCCTGGAATAACTCACGCAATAAATTAACCGTATTTGCCGGCAGCCGGTCCGGTCCAAGTTTTTCTTCAACGACACATTCAGTAATGGCTGAAGCGGGGAGGTCCAGCCGTTCGCCCAGTTGTTCGCGCAGCAACTGGAACAGCTTGGTAAAAAAGGCCTCGTGCTGATTGGTGCTGGCTGCCTGGCGAAGTTCCCGCAAGCCGCTGCGGATGAGCTGCTCCACCTGGCGTTGCCGGCGCAGCCGCGGATTATTGGCCAGCTTTTCGCGTTGTTTGCGGCCAATGAGCAATGAGAGCCAGGCTATTACGGGAACCGCTTGCAATCCCACGAACCACGAGCGCATCAACAAAGGCGATTGAATTTGCGCGAGCGTCCCAATCCGCGGCTTGATGTGAACGATGTCACGTGTCGGGGCTTGCGGATTGTCCGTGCTCCCTCCGGCGGCAACCGGCAGCGAGGCGGCGCTGGGCCGCACGGTCAAGGCCACGGCAGGTTGCGTGAGCGTGCGATAGGACTTTTGGTCCGGGTCAAAATAACTGAACGAGAAGGAAGGCAATTCCTGGACATCCATGCTGTCCGGCACTGCCGTGATGGCGAAGGTTTTGGTCCCGCTGATTCCCAGTTCATCGCCCGGCTGAAAGTCGCTGGTGGGTGGATAGAGCTTGAAATGCTCCCACGAAGGCTGGTCAGGCAGCGTCACGGCATCGACCGCGCCCCGGCCACTGATCTGGACTTTGATAGTTATGGGATCGCCGACGGCGACGTTGGTGGGGCTGACGTTCAGGTTGAGTGAAAAACTGCCGACTGCGCCCTTAAAGTTCGCGGGAACATTTTCCTTTGGCAATGGCAGGGCCTGGACCGAGGCTGGCTCACTCTGGAGGCTGATGGTTTGCCAGTCAGCGATTTCACCGAAGAACGTGCGACGGGCGTTTGGCGCGGGAACATTCAGCGACATCACGGCCGGCCCGATGTCCAATTTTCCGGCTTTTGCCGCCATGACGTACGTCTTAAACGTAATCAGGTTGTAGCGCAGGTTGTTGAAGATGGTCTGAGACTGGGTTGGCTGAAGCATCTTGCCCAAGGTGAAGCCCTCTTCCTTGAAGTGGGGCATTTCGGCCAATTTGCCCATTTGAACATACAGTTGAATTTCGATCGGAAGAATTTCTCCCAAATAAACCTGGGGCTTCGGCACCAGCAGCTTCAAGAAAGCGCCGCCGGGGTTGGCGGGTTGGCCGGGCGCGGCGGGAGGAGTGCCGGGTTTCTGGACTTTCAGTTTAAGTGGATTGCTTTTGAGTGTCTCATTACCAACCTTGGCGGCCAGGGCGGGAATGGTGATTTCGCCCGGCTGCGCGGCGGTAATGGCATAGGCGTAGGAAACGGTGGACGATACCTGGCCGTTTACAACGCTGATCTGGCTGGACTGACCGACGCCGCCGACCTGGAGATTGGGGATAGGGGGCAGATTCGGCGCTCCGCCCGGGTCGCCTCCTTCGAAAGTCAGGGTGAGCGTCGTGCTTTCGCCCAGCGTAATGGTGTCGCGGTCCAGGGAGGCGGTGAAACTCGCCGCGTTGGCCGCGAAGGTAAGCGCCAGCGACAGCAGAATTCCCAAGTACAAAACCGCGCCGCCTCGCGAACGGAAGCGAGGGCCGCGACTTGCTCTGGTTTCAGGCATTGGCAACGGTCTAAACACTGCTTTCAACACACAGAGTTTTGCCTGCGGACTCCACGCGGCGCAAGTTTCATTCACTTAAACCCGCGCCCGGCGCCTTTGTCCAGCGGCAATCGAGGCGCCAGGAAGTCCGCCGACACGCTTTATGGACACGCCAGCGGCAAAATCGTTCGCTCAAAATGATTTGCCGGGCGTCCCAGCCGGCCTTAACTTACGGGCATGACGGGCCATTCCAATCTTGCCGGATTCCAGGACCTCCTGGCCGCCGGTGGCTTGCCGGAGCTGGGGCCTGGGCCGCGCAAAGAAGTGCTCCCGCACGAACAGCTGGAGCCACCGCTGGAAAAGTTGCTTTCGGTAGCCGGTTTATCGTCCACCGCCAGTGATTTGGTTCGTGCCCTGATTTTGTTGTGGCATGACCGCCTCGACGCCGCGCACAACATCGCCCAAGGAATTGAGAATGCCGATGGCAGCTTTGTCCACGGAATTGTTCACCGGCGTGAACCCGATTACAGCAACGCCCGATACTGGTTCCGGCACGTGGGCAGTCACGACAGCTTCCCGAAAATTGCCGATGGAGTTGCGCGGCTGTTGCAATCGGGCCGGGGCGAGAAATTGAGCAAGGAATTAATCTCAAAAGGAGAGTGGGACCCGTTCGCATTCATTGACCTGTGTGAAAGCGCCGCTCGCAAGCCACCATCGGACGACCAGGTAAAGCTGTTACGGGAGGTTCAAGGCATCGAGTCCGAGGTGCTGCTCGAACATTTCCTTGCCACTGGTGGCTAGGTGGATTGCCGATCGAACGCGCCCCACATAATCAAGGGGTCGCGAATTCCGCCAGGTCTTGGAGTGGAGTGCGGCGCAAGGCGCCGCTTTCGAATTGCCTGCAGCGCACATCTCAGCCAGCGCGTTCCGCCCGCTATCCCCACCTTACCGGCAGGAATAAAGTTGAGCTGCGCTCTCCGCTCCACGGACGACGACTACAGACTTGCAGTCCGCGTTTGCTTCGACTATACAGCCCACGCGAGTTGGGGTTTGAGCTTCAAAGCTTGAACGACGCGGCTTGCGGGTGCTGTGTTTTCAATCTTCAATATGAAGGCGTGCTGCGGAATTTCGGTCAGCGTACTGATATATATTGCGCTGGGATGCCTGCCCGCAGTTGGCCAAACCAATGGGAATCCTGCCCGCGCGGATTGCGTCGTCCTCACCGTTGAAGGCAAAGTGGAGGTGGTTCGCAAGGGCGGAACCGAATGGTCGGTGGCGGAAACCAATCAGGTATTGAGTTTCGGCGACCGCCTCCGGACGGGACTGCGAAGCCGGGCGACATTGCGCTGGTCCGACCTGAGCGTGTTGCGCGTGAATCAGTTGACCAGCATGGAGATTTCGCCGCCGGAAAAAGCCGACGGCAAGCCGCAATTGGATTTAAAATCCGGCGCCACCTACCTGTTCAGCCGTGAGAAGCCGTCCGAAATCCAGTTCCGCACGCCGACTGCCTCCGGCGCGATACGGGGGACGGAGTTCAACCTTGCGGTCGCTGAAAACGGGCGCACCGAACTGGCGCTGCTGGACGGCGCGGTGGATTTGAAAAATGACCAGGGCGCATTGACGCTCAAAAGCGGGGAACAAGGCACCGTCGAGCAAAACCAGCCTCCCACAAAGACCGCCGTGCTCGATGCCATGAGCATTATCCAATGGGCGCTCTATTATCCCGCAGTGGTTGATCCGGATGAAGTCGGCTTGGGCCGCGCTGAACAGGATACTTTGAGCGCATCATTGCGGGCTTATCGCGACGGTGATCTGCTGCTGGCGTTGAAAAGCTATCCCGGGAATCGCGAGCCGGCGTCGGAAGCCGAGTACGTGTTCCACGCCGCCTTGCTATTGGCAGTGGGGCAGGTGGATGAGGCGGAATCGGACCTTGGCCATGTCAAATCCGTTTCTGCGCCCGCGAACGCGATCCACGAATTAATTGCCGTAGTGAAAGGCCGGAGGCAGGAAAGCCTTTCGGCCCCCGCCAGCAGCAGCGAAGAGATGGCTCGCTCGTACACGCTGCAATCGCGCTCGCAGTTGAAGACGGCGCTGGAGGCGGCCCGCGCGGCCACAATAAAATCTCCCGCGTTTGGCGCGGCCTGGATCCGGGTGGCGGATTTGGAATTCAGTTTTGGCCGCGTCCCGGAGGCGTTAACCGCGCTCAGCAAAGGGCTGGAACTTTCCCCGCGCAACGCAGAGGGAATGGCTTTGAAGGGGTTTCTGTTGAGCGCCGGCGGCCAGACAACTGAAGGGATGTCGTGGTTTGGCGAGGCAATCGCCGTCGATGGCGCGTTGGGCAACGCGTGGCTGGGACGGGGATTGTTGAAAATTCGCTGCGGCCGCATTTTTGAAGGGCGCGCCGACCTGCAGGTGGCGGCGACGCTCGAACCCCAGCGCGCGGTGTTGCGCAGCTATCTTGGCAAGGCGTTTGCGGCAGCCGGGGACAAAATCCACGCCGGCAAGGAACTGGCGCTCGCCAAAAAACTCGATCCCAACGACCCAACCGCCTGGCTTTATTCCGCACTGCTGATGGAGGAGGAAAACCGGGTAAACGAAGCCGCCAAAGACCTGGAAAAATCCAAGGATCTGAACGGCAACCGCAGTGTCTTTCGGTCGACACTGCTGTTGGACCAGGACCAGGCGGTGCGGAGCGCAAATCTCGCGGCGATCTATCGTGACGCAGGAATGTTCGACGTGAGCATCCAGGAGGCGTCGCATGCCGTCAACGCCGACTACGCCAACGCCTCCGCGCATCAATTTCTCGCGTCCAGCTATGACTACATCAGCGACCCGAAATTCATCAACCTCCGCTACGAGACGGCGGCTTTCAGCGAGTACCTGCTGGCCAACCTGTTCGCGCCCGCGGGTGGCAACGGACTGGCCCAAAATGTTTCGCAACAGGAATATTCCCGATTCTTCTCGTCCGACCATCTGGGTTTTTATTCGGACACGGAATATGCCTCGCACGGTGACTGGAGCCAGAACGCATCGCAATACGGCGTTTTCGGAAACACGAGCTATTCGCTCAACGGCGCTTTTAATTCGGAACGCGGCTTTCGCCCGAACAACGGGTTGACGAACTGGATTTTCAGCGGCCAACTAAAAGAGCAAATCACACCGCAGGACAGCCTTTATCTCGAAGTGTCCACCTTTGACCAGCAATCGGGCGATTTGGCCCAGTATTACAGCCAGAGCCAGGCGAGCCTGACCGAACACGTGACGGAACGGCAGACCCCGAACCTTATCGTCGGCTACCATCACGAGTGGTCGCCGGGCATGCACACCCTGTTCCTGGGCGCCCGCTTTGACGACACTCTGACCATAGGCGACACGTCCCCGCAACTGTTGTTCCTGCGCACACAGGAGAATCTCTTCACCGGCGACACGAACGTTTCGGTGATCAACCCGGCATTTTTCTCCCTGGATTATCGCCGCAAGCTCACGGCCTACTCCACGGAACTGCAGCAAGTCTGGGAAAATGACAGCCAGACCCTTGTCGTTGGCGGGCGCTACCAAACCGCCCAATTCGAAACCGACAGCGAACTGATGCGCAACCTCGGCGGCCCGCAGACCATCACGGCGCAGAACATCGATTCCGACCTCCACCGGTTCAGCCTTTACGCCTATGATTACTGGCGCATTGTGGATCAATTGCAGCTTACGGCAGGCGTCGCCTACGATTGGTTGCATTACCCCCAGAACATTGACACGTCTCCGATCAGCAGCGCCGAGACGCATACGGATCGCGTTTCGCCCAAAGTCGGAATACTGTGGTCGCCTTGCAAAGACACTGAATTCCGGGGCATTTACACGCGATCACTCGGCGGTGTCTCGCTGGATTCCAGCGTGCGGCTCGAACCGACGCAGATTGCGGGCTTCAACCAGGCGTTTCGCAGCCTGATCCCCGAATCCGTTGAAGGACTGGTTCCGGGAACGCGCTTCGAAACTTTTGGCCTCGGCTGGAATCAGAAATTCAACACTGGAACCTACGTTGTCCTCGACGGGCAGATTTTGAAATCCGACGCCACCCGGACAGTCGGCCTGCTGACCAATAGCAGCCTCTTCGGGCCGGTGGCGGATTCTCCATCCAGCACGCGGCAGTCGTTGAACTACAAAGAGAATTCGGTGTCGCTGGCGGTAAATCAGCTTGTGGGCGATGGCTTGGTATTTGGGGCTCGTTACCGGCTGACGGAAGCGGAGTTGGACGGCCAGTTTTTGGACATTCCGTCCGCGACGCCGGGAGTGCCCAACCAGGATGATTCGGCCACTCTGCATCAGGTGTGGCTCTATGGGATTTGGAATCATCCGTCGGGATTGTTTGCTGAAGCGGACGGGGTCTATTCGGTCCAGTCCAATCACGGCTATTCCGGCACGGAGCCGGGCGACGCCTTTTGGCAGGTCAATCTTTTCGCGGGCTACCGGTTCTGGAGCCGCCGGGCGGAGGCGAGAATCGGCGTGTTGAATGTGACGGACCGGGATTACAAGTTGAACCCGCTGACGCTGTACAACGAACTGCCCCGGGAACGCACTTTCGTGGCCGGCCTCAGGCTTTTCTTTTAAGCTTGCGCCACCAACCCGCCGCGGTATGCGTTTAGCGCAACGAATCGTCGACACACGGCAACATGGAGTCCCGCCTTCAGGCGGAACGGTGACACGCGGATGAGACCGACCGAGAATTTTCCAACCTGCCCTTCAATGCGACAGCGCAGCCGGCTAAAGCCGGGACTCCATGCCCTTGAGGGTAACGCTAATCAGATACGCGCAACGGAAACAGGTCAGCACCGGACAGAACTGTCATGAATCTCAACGTCAGATTTGGAAGAAGGCAATGGGCCGCCCTGTTCGGCGCGGCGCTGGCCATCGCGTGCGGAATCGGCCTGCACAGCTTCCGTTTTGGCGCTGGTTTGTCGCAGCTCAGCCTTGACCTTCTGCTAGTCAGTCGGGGCGACATCGCGCCACACGAGGCGGTGATTGTTTATCTCGACGAAAAATCCTACGAGGCGCTGCACCAGCCCTTGAACGCGCCATGGGATCGCGCCCTTCACGCGCATCTCATTGACCGGCTTACAAAAGCCGGGGCGAAAGCAATTGTGTTCGACATCGTCTTCAGCGACCCCAACCCGGCAAACCCTGCCGCTGATCAGGCTCTGGCTGACGCCATGAAAGCCAGCGGCCGGGTTATACTTGGGGCGGACCATGTGCCGGCAGGACTCAGGTCTTATTTCATCCCGCCTTTTGATTTGTTGCTGGACAGCGCTGCCGGCATTGGATCGGTGGAGGTGATGCCGGACAGGGATTTGATTGTTCGAGAGCACACCCCGGAACAACAACTTCCGAGCCTAAGCCAGGCTGCGGTGGACCTGTTAAAGGCACGGGCCCCTCTCGACCCGAAAGCGAAACAAGTCAGTCGCTGGATGAACTATTACGGCCCGCCGGGATCGGTTCCTGGCGTCAGTTATTATGATGCGCTGGAGTTAGGCCGGGTGAGCGACGATTTCTTTCGCGGCAAGGCGGTGTTCGTTGGCGCACGCATCCTGACCAAGTTTGCGGGCGAACGCAAAGACGAATACCGCAATCCGTTTTCCTTCTGGGTTTCCGAGGATTCCGCGACCGGGCGCAACGCGATCTTCATTCCGGGTGTGGAAATTCAGGCCACGGCGTACCTCAACCTCGTTCGCGGCGACTGGCTGAGGCGCTTTCCCTTCGGCGCCGAAACATTCCTGCTCGCCTTGTTGGGCGCCAGTTTTGGGATTGGACTGGTCCTGTTGCGCCCCCTGCCGGCTGCGGGGCTGGCGTTCGCGGGACTCGCCTTGGTTATGATCGCCTGCTGGCTCCTGTTGCGCCATGCGTTGACCTGGTTTCCCTGGCTGATTGTTGCGGTGCAGATGTTCGTGGCGCTGGGCTGGTCGGTCTTGTTCAACTCGATCCAGCTTTACGTCGAGAAGCGGCTGTACCAGCATACATTAGGGCTGTATCTCTCGCCCAAGCTGGTGAAGAAGTTTTCCCGGAATTCCGCCTTGCTCAAGCCGGGGGCAAACAAGCATGAGCTGACACTGCTTTTCAGCGACATTGCCGATTTTACTTCCATTTCCGAAGGGGTTGACCCGGACGCGCTGGCCGGGATGATGAATGAATACTTCCAGTTGTGCATCGCCCGATGCATCCATCGCACGGATGGCACCGTGGTCAAATACATCGGTGACGCCATCTTCGCCTTTTGGAACGCCCCGGAATTGCAGGAAGATCATGCGTTTCGCGCGTGCGAAGCCGCGCTGCATTTCCGCAAGGTGCAGGTCAGAGCGGCCGATGGCCAGCTCTTGCGCACGCGCCTCGGCATTCACAGCGGCGAGGCGAACGTGGGCAACTTTGGCAGCGCGGAGCGGTTTGATTACACGGCGCTGGGCGAGAACGTCAACCTGGCTTCGCGATTGGAAGGATTGAACAAGCATCTTGGCACCGAATGCCTGATCAGCGGCGCAACCAAGGCGGAGATTGGCGACCGGCTGGTCACGCGCAAGGTCGGCAGCTTTCAATTGAAGGGATTTGAGAAACCGGTCGAGGTTTACGAATTACTGGGCTGGCCTGCGGAGGCGGAAGCCAGCCGACTGTGGCGGGAAACCTTTGAGCAGGCCCTGAAGAATTTCCAGGCCGGCGATTTCGAACTCGCCTTGATGGGATTCCGACAAACACTGGCATTGCGCCCGGACGACGGCCCGTCGCGCCACTATCTCGCGCGTCTGGAGGAAATCGGCGGCCAACCCGTGCCCGTGGACTGGACGGGCGCCACGATGATGAAGGAAAAGTAGGTAATACTAATTCCAGCTTGAAACTGCACTTTGCCCCGCAGCTTCAAGACGGCCACGGATGCCGAATCAGGCCGGCTTTCTCATTATCTGCGGCCGTCTCCGAATCCGTGGGGAATAGTGCAATTCGAACTGCAAATAGTATAAGCCGCAACTTTACGGCACCGTTTGAATCCGGTAGTAACGGCGTCCAAAGTTGGTCGAGCGTGTGTCAATATAATCGTAAAGGTAAACCGGGGCCGGGTTGGTGGAGAGCGAGGTCCATGAAGTCAGATTGGTCGAAACCTGCACGGAGAACTTGTTGGTGATGCCGGTGATGCGGAACCGGAAGGCGCCGTTGGTCGTCCCGACGTTGGAAATCGTTGGCGTTGAGTTGGTGGCGGAAGGGTTCAGGCTGTAATTCAAGACAACCCGGCCGGACGCGCCGTTAACGCCGTCCACTCCGAACAAATAATTCTTGCCGGCCTGGACAGGCACGACCAGCGCGCTGTTGGTGCCGCCCTGGCCGCTGTTGTTGTCGCAGGCGAGCACCTGCGGCGGGGAATTCGATGCGACCACGGCCAGCAGCGTATCGAACGAGCTGCCATCGGTGTTCACCGACAGAAGCCCGGACTGTCCGGGCACAAACGGGAGCCACTCCGAGGAACCGCCGATGATGCCACAAAAAACCTCGCCCAGGCTGGTGCCGCTGGTGGTATTGAAGACCTGGCTGCCCGTGTAACCAGCCACAATGACGGCGAGGCTGTGAGGGCCGCCGGGCACGGGTGGCGGTGGTTGGTCGAAAGTGCCCAGGAGCAGCGGATTGCCCTCGAAGGCGTCCTGGTATTTGTGGAAGGCCTCGACATTTTGCAAAGTCCCATCCGTGGTGTTGATCTGCAAGCTCGCCAATTTGCTTTCAATGGTGCGGCTCCGCTGGGTGACCAGGACGCTGTAACTACCGACGTTGCTGGCGCTCGCGTTTGACACCGTCAGAGTTGAGTGCGTGGCATTGGAGATGACGGTTTCGTTGAACAGCCATTGATATTTGATGTTCGGCACCTCTTTATCCGGATAATGATCCGGATCCTGACAATTTTCATGGCCCTCGCTGCACTCTGGCACAGCGACGACGGAGAACGTCACGGTGGTTCCCGGCAAAACTGTCTGGCTGACGGGATTGGTCCGGATGACAGGCTGCAGGTCGCCGGTCTGCTCTTCCGACCAACTAAATGCGAAGTCGCCTTCGCTGCCGCTGAATCCGTCCACGGCGATCTCATATTCGTTGTCCTCGTCGGCGTTGAAACTGATCTGGCTGGTGAAAAAGCCGCCGCGATCATCGTCGCTCGCCACCGCCACCAGATTGGACACGCTCGGATGGGTGTCATCCTTCACTACATAGACCGCCAGCAGGGTGTCGAAGTCGCTGCCTACCGTCTTCATGGATGCGATGCCGGTTTTTGTGGGCTTCCATTTGTACCAAACCGATTTGCCGCCGGGCTTGCCGGCGTGCAGCGGTTCACCAGGCTCGCTGGTGGCGCCGCGATTTGAGCCGGCGACCGTCCCGTTGGTTCCATGGATGGCCACGCGGTTGGTAAAGTAGTCGCCCGCCGCAAGATTGGTCAGCGGCAGCAGCAACGCGGCGGCCGTCGTGTTCAGGTTGCCAAGCTCATTGAGAACGACGACGGAATAACTGCCGCCGTCAATGATTTGCGCAAACGGAATGTTGTAGCACGAATTGGTGGCGCCCGGGATGTTGGCTCCGTTCAACTGCCATTGGTAAGTAAACGGTGGCGTGCCAGTAGCGGTGACACAGAGATTCGTGCTGGTTCCGGTGATCAAAACCGAGTTGGTGGGCTGCGCCTCGATCACCGGCGGCGTGCGCACCCGAACCGCTGGCGAAAACTCGGAGGTGTTGCCGTTCGGATCAGTAGCAGTCGCTGTGACGTATTGGGCAACGGTGGCCGGGAATTGGAACGGAACCGCGAAGTCCCCATTGCCGTCGCCAAAAACGACCTGGTTGAGCGCACCGATGAATGTTTTTCCCTCGCCGAAGCCCAGGCTGTTGGTGATGTCATTAAGGAAGAATTCAATCCGGCAGGTTTCGTTGGGCACGCTGTTGAGCGAGCCAGAAACGGTGGTGACGCCGGACGCAGAAGTTGCATCGGCCAATATCGGAAAGTTCTGAAGCAGATTCGGGCCGCTACCAGCGCCCTTTTTGTGATTTGGGGTGGGGCCATCACCGCCGAGGTCAATGGCCAGAGCAGCATTGGATTCCATTGAATTGCCCAGAATGGCGTTGCCTGTCCCGGCAGAGGCGAAGAGGACGACACCGTTGGCGCCGTTGAAAGCAATCCGGTTGCCCCCGATAAGGTTATTGCCCGCAAGATCGGTCACCGCAACGCCGTTTCCACCATTTCCCAGAGGTGACACTCCACCCAGCGCTGTGCCAATGAAGTTTCCCTGAATTGTGTTTCCAGTGGCAGCCGGGCCCGCCAGCACGATACCGTTGCTGGCATTGCCACTGATGAGGTTGGCGTTTGCTGCCGTCGCGCCGCCGATGAGGTTGGTGCCCGAACCGATGACGATGCCATCGCCGAAATTGGGCGCTGCCTGGGTTCCCGGTGGATCGGTGCCGATATAATTGCCCTGGATGATGTTTCCGCCGTTTGTTGCGATGCGGATTGCCGTCGCAAATCCGTTCAATGCCAGCCCGCGAATCGTGCTGCCACCGGCGGTCAGGTAGAAACCATCCACGGCGACGCCCGCCTGGCTGCCATTGATTTGAATCAAAGGCGCTCCTGCAAAGCCGGGCTGCGAAAAGCCGTCGATGATGACCGGACTGGTGATTTGCGGCAGCGGCGAGAGCGGTTGAATCACCTGCGCGCCCGCCCCCGGAATGTTGAACAGAACCAGGTTTTGATCGGGTGACGCGTTCGCGTCCAAAATGGCCTGGCGCAGGCTGCCGCCACCCGAGTCATTGGTGTTAAGCACATACAGCCGGTACGGAATCACCCGAATGGTGAAGGAGCATGAGTTCGTGTTTCCGGCTTCGTCCGTGGCCGTGCTCTGAACGGTGGTGTAACCGTTCGTGAAAATGGAGCCGGACGCCGGCACCGAGACAACGCCAGGAGTGCTGTCGCAAATATCACTGGCGACTGGCACCGGGAACGTGACCACCGCGCCTCCGGAATCGCGCGGGGCTTCGGCGGCAATGATGTTCGTCCCACAGGTGATCATGGGCGGAATCGTGTCCACCACCGTGACGGTGAAACTGCATTGATTGGAATTGCCGCTGCCGTCGATCGCCGTGCAAAGCACGATGTTGGTGCCCCACGAGAAGTATGATCCCGAGGGCGGATTGACGATCAGCGTCACATTGGTATCGCACGTATCGTAGGCGGTCGGTTGGTAAAAGGCCCGTGTGCCCGGCGGACCGGCACATTCCAGGACCATGTTGCTCGGACAGATGATGACGGGCGGGGTGGTGTCAATCAACGTGATGGTTTGAGAGCAAGTGGCGGAATTGCTGCACGCATCGGTGGCCCGCCAGGTTCTCGTCGCTGCGTAGGTGTCGCCGATCAAGTAGTTGGTTACGGTGCCGACAATTTCGACGACCACGTTGGTTCCCCCGCACAGATCGGTTGCTGTGGGCGTGTCAAAGCTCCATGGCGTGCCGCACTCCACCGACCGGTTGGTACCGCAGGTGAGCACTGGCGGCGTGGTGTCCACAATCGTGATGGTCTGGTTGCAAGTATTCGTGTTGTTGCAACTGTCAACCGCCTGCCAGGTGCGAGTGGCGGCGAAGGTGTTTCCACACAGCGCATTGGTCACGGTGCCAACAACCACGACGGCCACATTGGTTCCGTCGTTCAAATCGAAGGCGGTTGGCGTGTCAAAGTCCCACACCGTGCCGCATTCCACGATCCGATTGGTGCCGCTGGTCAGCACCGGAGGGGTGGTGTCCACCAGGGTAATCGTCTGACTGCAGGTGTTGGTGTTGTTGCAACTATCAATGGCTTGCCAAGTTCGCGTGGCAGCGAACGTGTTCCCGCACAGCGCGTTGGTCACGGTGCCAACAACCACGACGGCCACATTGGTTCCATCGTCCAGATCAAACGCGGTTGGCGTGTCAAAGCTCCACGCCGTGCCGTACTCCACGATCCGGTTGGTGCCGCATGTAAGCACGGGCGGAGTCGTGTCCACGAGAGTGATGGTCTGGCTGCAGATGTTGGTGTTGTTGCAACTGTCAACCGCCTGCCAGGTGCGGGTGGCGGCAAACGTGTTTCCGCACAGCGCATTGGTCACGGTGCCGACGAGCACAACGACCACATTGCTTCCATCGTTGAGATCAAACGCGGTTGGCGTGTCAAAGCTCCACGTCATGCCGTATTCCACAGTTCGGTTGGTGCCGCAAGTCAGCGCCGGAGGAGTGGTATCAATCAAAGTAATGGTCTGGCTGCAGGTGTTGGTGTTATTGCAACTGTCAATGGCTTGCCAGGTGCGGGTGGCGGCAAAGGTGTTTCCGCACAGTGCATTGGTCACGGTGCCAAGAACCACGACGGCCACGTTGGCTCCGTCGTTCAAATCAAACGCAGCCGGCGTGTCAAAGTTCCACGTCGTGCCGTACTCCACGATCCGATTGGTGCCACAGGTGAGCACGGGCGGAGTGGTATCCACGAGGGTTATCGTCTGACTACAGGTGTTCGTGTTGCCGCAACTGTCAACAGCCTGCCAGGTGCGGGTGGCGGCGAACGTGTTCCCGCACAGCGTATTGGTCACGGTGCCGACAGCCACGACGGCCACGTTCGTCCCGTCGTTCAAATCGAACGCGGTTGGCGTGTCAAAATCCCACACGCTGCCGTACTCCACGATTCGGTTGGTGCCGCAGGTGAGCATGGGTGGAGTCGTGTCCACGAGAGTGATGGTCTGGCTGCAGATATTGGTGTTCCCGCAATCGTCGGTGACCTGCCAGGTGCGCGTGGCGGCGAAGGTGTTCCCGCACAGCGCATTGGTCACGGTGCCAATGGTTACAACAGTGGGGGCGGTATTTGTGCAATTCCCAAAGGCGGTTGGGGCGTCGAAGTTCCAACTCGTTCCGTACTCCACAACCCGATTTGTGGGGCAATCTCCATAGGACACCTGAGAAATGCAAAGGACCGCGGCGGCCACGGCAAGAAATATAGAATAGCGTTTCACCAATTACCCGCTGATTACCTACGTGCACCCGTCATCCAAGAATCCGATTTCAGGGATTCGCCTTTCGGCGCCACAAAGCGAATATCAAATTTGCATGAAAATTCAACAAAAAAACTCCAAAAATGCCGGATTATTTGGCGAATCCGCACATCTCCGGTTCGATTTATCCGTATTTTTACAGAACAGGCGGGACGAAGATTCCGGTTAGCAATTAACTACAGTTGTAGTTTTTAAAATGGGCAGAGCAGTCTCTGGCCTGGAACCCGGCTCGGTGGGGGGCAGTCCTCCGCCTGCCATTGGCCCGCGCACATTACGCGCGGGAAACCAACGCCTTTACCAGGCCTTCGATCGTGTGCGGCCTGGCCTCGACGGTTGGTTTAAAGCCGAGCGCGGCGAGGGCTTTGCTGGTTTCGGGGCCGATGGAGGCGAGTTTGATTTGCGGGAATTTTTGGACGAGTTCCGGCAGGTTGAACCGGGCATGGAAGCTTTCCACTGTGGAGCTGCTGCTAAACGTGATCCAGTCCGCGCCACCCTCCAGTAATTTCGCCGCATCGCCGGTTGGGTCTTCCGTCTCCGGCACGGTCTTATAGCAGGCGATGTCATCCACGATGGCCCCCAAGGCTTCCAATTCCCGGGGGAGTTCCGGGGTGGCGACCTCCGCGCGCATCAGGAGAATCTTCAAATTCTCGATGCTTTCGTAATCCGTAAAGGCCTTGGCAATTTTGGCGGTGACGTATTCCGACGGCATCAAGTCCACCTTGAGATGCAGTTCCTTCAACCGGGCAGCCGTGGCCGGACCAACCGCGGCGATCCGCACGCCGCCGATGTCACGCAGGTCTTCGAAGCCTTTGAAGAAGGCTTCGAAAAACATGTTCACGCCATTTGGACTGGTGAAGACAATCCAATCGTAAGAGTTCAACTCCAGCAACGCGTCGGCCAGATCCTGATGGCGATCGGTGGGAAGAATTTTAATCGTCGGAATCTCCAGAACTTCGGCGCTCAGTTCGGCCAGTTGACGGGTAAGCTGGCTGGCCTGCTCGCGGGTGCGCGTAACCACGATGCGCCGGCCGAATAGCGGCCGCTTTTCATACCAGTTCAATTTGTCGCGCAATTTGACGACATCGCCGATGATGGTCACCGCCGGCGCCGAGAAGCCGGTTTTTTCGACGACATCGGCAATAGTTGCGAGCGTGCCTTCGATGGATTGCTGTTTTCCGGTCGTGCCCCAGCGCACCATGGCGACCGGTGTTTTCGGTGGGAGCCCGTTGGCAATGAGTTGTCCCGAAATTTCCCGGATGCGCTTGACGCCCATGAGAACAACCTTGGTGCCGGGAATTTTGGCGACCTGCCCCCAATCCACGCTGCTGGCCTCGTCCTTGTCGGGATCTTCGTGCCCGGTGATGACCGTGTAACTCGAGCAATGATCGCGATGAGTGATGGGTATGCCGGCGTAATTGGGGCCGGCCACAACCGACGAGATCCCGGGCACGACCTCGAAGTCAATGCCAGCTTCCGCCAGCTTCTCCGCTTCCTCACCGCCCCGGCCAAAGACATAGGGATCGCCGCCCTTGAGGCGGACGACGGTTTTCCCGGCGCGAGCTTTGCTGACGAGCAGTTCATTGATGTCGTCTTGCGGAAGAGCATGCTCCTGGGCGCGCTTGCCCGCGTAAATGAACTCGGCGGTTTTCGGCGCCAGGCGGAGCAAATCCCGATTGATAAGCGCATCATAGACCACCACATCCGCGCGACCGAGCAACTCAGCCCCGCGCAAGGTCATCAACCCCGCATCACCCGGGCCCGCGCCCACCAGATACACTGTCCCTTTTGCTTTCATTCTTGATTACTGTATGCGGTGAACTCTGCCACCGCAACCACCCAACTCGATCAACATTCCGGTTGCGGGGCAGCAGCGGCTGGGATAAAGTAAAAGCGATGACTGCGGAAGAAAAGTTTCTGAAGGCCGCGATTCGCAATGGGTTGCGCATGCAGCATCGCTTCGCCGCAGAACCAGTGCTGGCAACGACTGGCAAAGGCTACTTGAAAAGTGAAGGCACTGACACATTGCGACGAATCAAGGACAACGTTCGGAAAAAGAAAGCGGCCGCAGGACAAGCGTGAAGGGCTTGGTCAGGCCGTGGCTTAAGGCAGTTCCCTGGGCTTCAGTTGTCGCGATCAACGCAAGCCTGTGCCAGGCCAGGAAGGCGCTTCATAAACCGGCTTCGGACGGCTATGACAGGACACGGGTGCTGTGGGAACAGACCCAGCCACGGGATTTGCACCTTAAGGAGTTACTTTGCTTCGGTCAGCAGTGTCATCGTCTGGCTCCCTTTTGCTTTTATAATGGGAACACATTCGTTACCATTGTGAAAACGGTAATGGAGGATGCCCTGAAGCGCCTGCCACCTGAACGAGCCTTCGTTCTGCGCAGCATTGCCGGTCACATAGTGGCTGGAACCGCGACCGATCTCGAAGAAAAGCAACTCGACAAGATGTTGAGTGAGTTGGAAAGTTGAGCGGACTCAGCCGCGGATGCTTAAGTCAGCCACGAGTCCTGCCAAATCAAATTCAAAACCAGTCAAAACACCGGATCGCAACCGGCCTTATCCTCTGTGGAGCAAAGGAGTCCGTAACGCTGGTCGTCATTGAGTTTATAATATTCCTCGTAGGTCCAGCGTTTGGCTTGTTTTTCGAGCACCGCAGCCGTGAAGTTAATTTCGTAAAATCTGCCAGACAAATCGGTTCAAAGCTTGGCCAACTCCTGCCTTTACCCGGCCAACTCAGCGGCAAGCTGTTTGCCTAATTCGGCGGCATCTTTGATGGGCTTTTTGGCGTCGCTTCGTCGGACTTTTTTCTCATCGCGAAAGGAGACGGCGCGGAGACGGATTTTCTCGCCGACAATTTCGGCGTAGGCGGCGACGGGGCTTTGGCAGCCGCCGCCCATCTCGGCCAAAAAGGCGCGCTCGGCCGTAACGCATTGCTGGGTGTTGAAGTGGTTCAACCGCTCGCAGATCGTGGCGATGCGTTCGTCGTCAGCGCGGGTTTCAATGCCAAGCGCTCCCTGGCCAACGCAAGGAAGCATCACTTCCGGTTCCAGAAAGGTGGCCAGCAATCCGTCGGGGACGGCATCACCGATGAGTTTCCCTTCCTTGGTCACCTGGAAACTCAGCCGCTCCAAACCGGCGGCAGCGAGAATCGTGGCGTCCAATTCAGGGTGGTCAGCCAGCTTTTGCATCCGGGTGACGACGTTTCCTCGGATTTCAACGACTTTCAGGTCGGGGCGGAGCGCCACCAATTGGGCTTTGCGGCGGGTGCTGCTCGTGGCCACGGTGGCCGACGGCGGCAAATCCTTAATTCCGAGGTGAGCCTTAAAGCCGCGCCGCTCGGATTGGCCGGGCCGCCATTCTTCGGGAGAAGCCTTGGCTTCCTCGGTGCGGAGATATTCGGCGTCCCGATAGATGAGCACGTCGCGGACGTCGGCGCGTTTGCCGACTGCGCCGAGCACGAGGCCGGCGGGTAGTTCGGTGGGAAGATCCTTGAGGCTGTGGACAGCAAGGTCGGCATGATGCTTGAGCAACGCCACTTCAAGTTCCTTGGTGAACAAGCCTTTTGGCAGACTCTCGCCTTCCTTGGCGAGCGAAGCGGTTTGGAGCTTGTCACCAGTTGTTTTGATGATCTTCAGTTCAAATTTCAGGCGCGGAAAGGCCGCGCGGCATTGGGCAAGCACAAGATTGGACTGGGCGAGCGCCAGGGCGCTGCCGCGAGTGGCAATGCAAATCGGACGGTTGGAAGAATTCATGTTGAGCAATTGTGGTTGACGCGGTTATTCGTGCCCAAACGCCGGGCGATTTGAGTGGAAGGAAGCGGGTCCCGGACTGAGCAGGGCGCGGGTTTTTTCGCGGATGATTTGTTCGCAGCGGGAGATTTCCTCCTGGCGCTGTTTGAGGTAATCGTCGGCGATGGCCTGCAGGTCGTCGATGTTGTAGAGATAAACATTCTCCAAAAAATTCACTTCGGGATCGATGTCGCGCGGAACGGCGATGTCGATGAGCAGCAGCGGGCGGTTGCGGCGGAGTTTCATCAACGGCCCCAGTTTCACTCGGTCGAGGATGTAATGCGGGGCCGAGGTGCTGCTGATCACGATATCGATTTTGGAAAACTCGCGCGCCCAATCCTCAAAATGAACGGCACGTCCGCCGAGCGCGGCGGCGAGTTCGACAGCGCGGTCGTGGGAACGGTTCGAGACAATGATGCTGTGGGCGCCGCGACTGAGCAGGGCGCGGGCCGTTTTCTCGCTGGTATCGCCCGCACCGATGACCATGACCTGCCGGTCATTGAGCGTGGTGAAAATCTTTTCAGCCAGTTCCACTGCCACGGACCCGACGGAGACGCTGCCGCGCTGAATGTTGGTTTCAGTGCGGATATGCTTGGCGACGTTGAAGGCCTTCTGAAACGCCTTGTTCAACCGGGCGCCGGAATGGCGGTGCTGGAGAGCAAGATCATACGCTTGCTTGAGCTGGCCAAGGATTTCCGTTTCACCAAGCACCATCGAATCGAGACCACAGGCCACCTTGAATAAATGCTCGACGCTTTGAGGTTCGACAAGCAGGTAGAGCTCGTCGGTCAAAGGGTCGCGATAGTCGTGGCAGTTCACCAGGAACTGTTTCAGCGCTGGAAAGGCTTCCTTGGCGGGAAGGGAAGTCACGGCATAGAGTTCGACGCGGTTGCAGGTGGACAGGATCACCCCTTCACTCGCAAGACCGGAGTCGCGGAGTAATTGAAGCGTGGCGGGAATGCGCGCCTCGGCGAAGGCGAACCGTTCGCGCACCGTGACGGGCGCGGAGTGATGGCTCAAGCCGATGACGAGGATAGACATTCAGTGCCTATGAGTTATGAGACGGGGACAGCAGGAAGATGCCCCAAAAAGTCAGGAGGATGAAGGTGAAGCTGCCCAGGGTGCCCCAGGCGAACCGGCGTCCGCCCTGGCCGCGCCAGCGCATGATCAGCAGCAGGAGATAAACCAGCCAGACAAAGCAGGACCAAATAATGATGGGATCGCCCCCCGCATGCGGGGGATTCTTCGGCCGCGGCAGCAAAGGATAGACGGAAAGTCCGGCGGTGAGCAAAACCAGGCCGGCGGTGACGAGGCCGCTCGTGACTTTTTCCAGGCGTTGAATGGGCGGAAGCCGGGAAAGGATCGCCCGCAATTTGTGGAACTTGAGATCGTGTTCCTGCGAGAGATACATCAGGGCGGCCACCGACCCGAGGCCGAAAGCGCCGAAGGAGAGCAGAATCAGCGAGGCATGAAGACTGGCCCAGCCGTTCACGAATTCAGGCCTTGTGCCGTGCGGCGGATCCAGCGCCGGCATGAGCGCAAAGACTCCCATGACAAACAGCACCGGTGAGGCGAATGCCCCGAGAAAACGCAAGCGTGCCCACGCGCCGATGAGCAGGTACGCCGCCACAATGGTCCAGGCGATGAAGAGCGTGGCCTCGTACAGATTGTTGACCGGGCAGCGTTGCAGGGAGAACCCGCGCTTGATCATCGCGGTGGTATGGAAAGCACAGGCCAGCAGCAGGAGGAAATAGTTGACCCGGTTGTCCTGCCGGAAGCCCTTCCGCCAGAGGAACACCGAGTAAATCATGCTGAGACCGTAAAGAATTACGGCAATCAGGAATGAATTTCGGTCAGTAAGCCAAGCCACGCGTTTAGATTAATCCAGACGGACGCGGCTGCAAGGGCAATTACAGCGGAAAACACCAAGCTTTATCGCGCTTTCAGGGCTTCCGAACTTTGTCAGCGTCCGCTTTTGTCCACGGGCTCGAAGGGCTATCCTGTCGCACATGCGAAGCTTACTTTCATTGCGATACGCTTTTGGGCGGGGCTTTCAACGATTTTTGCAGAAGGGAGACGGCCTGGTCGGCGCAATCACCAGCGCTGTCGGCGAGACCGGCAGCCATGCCGGAAGCGATCGCGGTGGCGGTGGATGTGCCCTCGACGAGATAATTCTGGCCATCGAACGGAACCACGTTGTCGCCGGGCGCAATCATTTTTACGAAGCTGCCGCGGTTGGCATAAGAGGCAATCTGACCGGATTGATCACTGGCGGTCACCGCGATGACTCCGGGATAGGCCGCCGGATAAGTCGGAGTGGTAACTGGCTGATTGCCGGCCGCCGCAAAAACAGGAATGCCCTGCTGGGTAATTTGATTGATGACGTTCTGGAGAAACGGACTGTCGCTGGTGCTGCCCAGGCTCATGTTAAGGATGTTGGCGCCATTGTTGACGGCGGTGACGGCGCCATTGGCCACGTCAAAAGTGGTGGTGGTTTCGTTTCCACCATAGATGTCCACGGGCTGAATTTTCACCGAGGTGGCGCCACCAGTTTTTTGCTGGAGGGCTTTGAGAATGGTTTCGGCCATGGCGGTGCCATGGGTCAACTGGCCGGTGGGCGGTTGGGCCGGCCCCGCGACGCTGAGCGACGGTTTAATGAAGCTGGTTAGATTGCTGGAGAGCGGTTGCATGGGTGTGTCGAGCAGCCCGACCACGAGTTGACAGTTGCCATCGCTTGCTTTGGGCTTGAGTTGCAAATCAGGGGAGGCTGCGCCGCCCACAGCTTCGACCTGCGGCGGCGGCGCTACGGTGAAATTGGTGTCGATGCTTTGAACGTCGGGATTGGCGGCGAGTTGGTCGCGCGCGGCAATGGCATCGGACTCGGTGTTAAACTGAAGCCGGTACGCATTCTGGCCGTCCATGCGGCCGACCACTTTCGCGCCCAGCAGACGGGCCAGTTCGTCGATCTTGGTTTTGGAGCCGGGTTTTAGAGTGACGATCAATTCGTTCGGAATTGGTTTGGACGGTGGAGAAGGCTTTGGAAGCGGGCGAATAATTTGCGTGGCCAGGCCGCGTGAGGTGCGGAAAACGTATAGCTGCGACGGGCCGTTGGTCTGGGGCACAACGACGAAATTCATGTCGCCCAGCAATGAACGAAGCGCCGGCCCTTCGGGAAGGTCGCTAAACTTGGCGGAGACCGTGTGCAATTGGTTTGGTTCCAAAAAAATATGCCAGCCGGTGGCTGCGGCCACGTTCTCAAGTAGTGTGAGCAAATCCCAGGTTTGGACGTCCGCGTCCACGTGGCCGGTGTCTCTGTGCCAGACCATGCGGTTGGTGACGGTGGAAGAGGAGGCAGGCGGGGCGCTGAGGCAGCAGCTTAGCGAAATGAGGAGCAACAAGCTGGAATGACCGAGAACAAACGACCAAGGCCCAAAGAATTGCCTTTTGTACTGCCTGTTTATGTCGGTTCCCATACTGATTAAACGAATCTATCTAAGGTGAAACCCTGACGCGATAGAATAGTTGCAAAGGCGCGGGATTGGTTTCGATCCAGCGGGCCTGGGAATTCGCGGGGACGATGCTGGCGCGAACCTGGAAAGGAATGGAAAGATTGGTGGTGCTGAGGACATCGTAACTGCGCCCGGCGGTGGCGAGCCAAATGAGGGTGGCGGGCAAGGCGGTCACTTGCAGAGCGAACGAGGGCTCCGGGCCAATCAGCCGAATCCAGGTGGTTTCCGTGCGATAGCTCTGCCCGCTGGTGGCGGTCACGAGGGCGTAAAATGGATGAAGACCCAGATCAAGGTTTGTGCCGGGAAGGGAAAAAGTAGCGGTGGGCTGGTTGGTGACCGCGCCGAGTGAGCCGCCGGTGCTGAATAGCTCAATTCGGGAGATGTTATTCGTATTGGCCGTGACGGTAAATTGCAACGTAGCGGTCACGGCAGTGTTGCTTCCACCCAACAACGTCGCGAAAGTGGCGGACAAGGGAGTGTTTTGAATCCGGATGTTCTGCGTCGCACGCGTCTGGGTGCGCACATGGCTGCCTTCATAAGCGACTGCGGCGAGTTCATGCGAGCCGTCAGCAAGCGCGGTGGTGTCGAAGGGGAATGTGAATGAAAGGTTGGTGACGCCGGCGGTGATGTACAAATGATTGCGCGGTTGGAGATCACCCAGGTTGTCTGTCAAGGTGTTCGTGCCAGTGGGCATGGCCGTGAGACCCGGTGAAGTGGTTAGGTTTGCCTGGATCTGCGCTGCTGCGTAGCCTTGGCTGCTGGCTAGCAGGTTAAAATCCACTGTGTTGGCATCATCCACTTCCAAGTCTCCGGCGGCGAGGCCGTCCGGGCCTTGCAGGCTCGGAGTGGCATTGATGGCATTCACCAATTGTTGAGCGAATTGATACGGGGTGGCGCCGCTGGTGGTGTTCGTCACCGGGACGGTTACCTGCACGCCGTTGGTTTTCACGATCACCAAGGTCAGCGTACTGCCTATCGAAGGAGTGCCTGTTATGACGTAGTTGTGGATGCCCTGGGCAATGGAATCGAGGAAGTTCGTGCGGCTCGGGGTGATGAACGTGGTAACCTGCGGGCCAATCACGCCAAGGCTGGCGGCAAGCGGAATCTGCGGACCGATCTTCGTCGCGTCCAATGAGTGCAGTTCGATGCGATCGCCGTGAGCCTGGGCAAGGACCTTGGTCGCGTTGCTGTACGAAGCGCCGTTCAGGGCAGCGACAAGGTTGCTCGTGACTGATTGAATTGTCGCGCCGGCTCCCACGGTGTAATTGGTGGTGAACCCGTTCAAGGTCACGTTCAGAACATCGCCCGAATGGGGCGGAAAGTTGGTGATGGTTTTTAACCAGAGCCCGTCAAGAAACAGGTCGATTTGCTGAACCGGGTGCTGGCGGTCGGGAGCGGTAAATTGGAGCGAGAGGTTGGTGATGCCGCTGAGCACGGCGTTGCTGGAAAGACCCGTCCAGGAACCGGCGACGGGCAGTGCGAAGGGAGCCGCCAGCGGTTCGCCAACGAGCAGGCCTTGGTAAGGGTTCGCGATGCTCTGATAGTAACTTTCGGCCAGGTTGAAGCCGCGCGCCTGATAGAAATAGTTCTGAGTATCGGGAAACTTTTGGGGGTAATTGCAAATATCTTCCCAAGGTTCGGTGATGCTCCCGTAGCTGCCGGCAGCGCCAGCTTCGAGGAAGGCCGGGAGGACGGTTTGCCCGGGATTCTCGAAAATGAGGCCGCTGAATGAGGTCAGTGTATCGGCCATAGAGCCGGGGACGAATGCATTGGTCAGCAGGTTCACGTGGGCGGTACCGGCCGCCAAGCCAAGCATGCCGGGTATAAAAACATTATCGTCCAAATTCGTTCGCGCCACGGAGTAATTACCACGAAGGCGGGTATTGAAGGCAGTATTGTCGAACTCCGAATAGCGGACATTGCGGACGACATCGGTGCTTTTGGCAAGGTATACCGTGTTCATCGGAAAAGTGGAATCGCTCCTCACGCCGTGATCGATGATCGTCTTGGCCGAGGCGAGGTCCGTATCTGTGATCATGAAAGCCATGAATGAATTGCTGGCAGGATCGATGGGTGGAGTCGAGCGGAAGATGCCCTCACTCGCGGCATAAGCGTTGGACGAACCATCGGCCAGCGAGCAGGGTGGGTTGGGATCAGCCTTGAAGCCGTAGAACAAGGTGGACGTGGTGCTGTTCTCGGCGCTGTTGCTGGCGACCACCCGGTAGGGAAAATCCATGGATAAGACAACATAGTCGATTTGATTGGTTAATCCGCGATTGGAAAGCATCGCCAGCAAAGGATTCAGAATCGTGGTGTTAAGGTCGGTGTTGGTCCAGGCGGTGTTGCCGCCAGGCCAATTGACCCGGAGGAAATTTTGCGATGGCACCTGCCTTTGTTCCCGGTAATAATTGCCCAACTGAACGGAGTTGGAACTGTTCTGATTGACCACGATGACGACATTGAGGCCGCTGCCGCCAGCCCAAAGTGCAGCGGGTGAGACGAGAGCCAGCACCATGGCCAGGCAAAAGGTTGCCAATCTGTTCACTGGGTAATACTCGCCGAAAGCACGCCCGGAGTAAAGCGGAGGGGTGATTGTGGATCGGTTGCGTTGTGCTATAAGTTGTTTGCCACCAACAGTTCAGTGGCGCTTACTTTCACTCTGGGCTGGACGAGTCGGGCAGTCTGCCTTACACATTATCTCGGCAGGTGATTCAACCTGCCGTGGTGGAGCACGGAGCTCCAGTTCCGCTTGATGTTGCCCGTTGGCACGAGGCGCTGGCGGTGTCCTCGATGCGGCGGTAGCGTGGTACACGAATCAGTATGTCGAAGGCAGCCAAAGTAGAAAACTTGGTCTTTGAAGAGGCCTTGAAGAAACTGGAAGCCATTGTGGAATCAATGGAGTCCGGTGATCTGCCTTTGGAAAGCCTGCTGGCACGGTTCGAAGAAGGCACGCGACTGGCCAAAGTGTGCCAGGCGAAGCTGGCGGACGCGGAATTGAAAATTCAGAAACTCGAAAGAAACGAAGCGGGCGAACCAACCCTCACCCCGCTGTCGCCGGATTTATCAGAAGTAGAATAGAAATAAACTATGAGCAAGTTCCTGGATATGGTGGATTCACCCGAGCAGGTGAAGAAACTAACCCTGCCCCAACTTGGCCAATTGGCCGAAGAGATTCGTTACGAATTAATCACCAAACTCTCCAAGAACGGCGGGCACCTGGGGCCGAATCTCGGCGTGGTCGAGTTGACGCTGGCGCTGCACGCGGTGTTCAACACCCCCAAGGATAAATTTGTCTGGGATGTCAGCCACCAGGTTTATGTTCACAAAATCCTGACTGGTCGCCGGGACCGGTTTCATACCATTCGAACGACGGGCGGGCTCAACGGCTTTTCATTGCGCACGGAGAGCCCGCATGATTGTTACGGCGCTGGACACGCAGGCACGGCGTTGTCGGCGGCACTGGGCATGGCGGCGGCACGCGATCAGCGCGGGAGCGACGAGCATGTGGTGGCCATTTTCGGGGATGCGGCATTAACGAACGGCATTTCATTCGAGGCGCTCAACAACATTGGGCATACCACGAAGCGGTTCATCGGCGTGCTGAACGACAACGAATGGAGCATCGCCAAAAATGTCGGCGCGATTGCGAGCTATCTGAACAAATTGATCACGCATCCGAGTTACAACCGGTTGCAGAAGGATTTCGAGCGATGGCTGCGCCGCATGCCCAAGGGCGAGATTGCGTTGATGCTTGGGCACAAGGCGGAAGAGGCGTTGAAAGGCGCGCTTGCGGAAGTGACCTTGCGCCACAGTCCGAGTCCGGTTGAATCCGATGGCCGCGGCGGTTTCGGGAGCAGCCTGATTTTCGAGGAAATGGGTTTGCGCTATCTTGGGCCCATTGACGGGCATGACTTGCCACTGATGATCAGTTCGCTGCAATTTGCCAAGAGCTGCGAGCAACCGGTGGTGCTGCATGTGCTGACCAAAAAGGGCAGGGGATACGATGTCGCCATTCAACAGCCGGAGAAGTTCCACGGCACGGGGCCGTATGACGTTCAAACCGGCGCTTCGCCCTCGCCAAAACCGGGCACTGCGCCGGCCTGGCAGGATGTGTTCGGCCAGACGATGGTGAAGCTGTGCCAAAAGGACAATACGATCGTGGGAATCACCGCAGCGATGCCGAGCGGCACGGGTTTGAAGCATTTGGAGAAGGCGATGCCGCAACGCTACTACGATGTCGGTATCGCGGAGGAGCATGCGGTGCTGTTCGCGGCCGGCATGGCGACGATGGGTTTTCATCCGGTGTGCGCCATCTATTCGACGTTTTTGCAGCGGTCGTACGATTGCATCATCCATGATGTGGCGTTGCAGGACCTGCCGGTGATTTTTTGCATGGACCGCGCGGGGTTGTCCGCGCAGGACGGTCCGACGCATCACGGCTTGTTCGACATCGCGTACCTGCGTTGCGTGCCGAACATCATTTGCATGGCACCCAAGGACGAAGACGAACTGGCGGACATGATGTTCACGGCTACGCACGAAAAACATGCGTGCTTCATCCGGTATCCGCGCGGAGCGGCGGAAGGGGTGCCGATTAAAGATCAGCCGCGCCTGCTGGAGATCGGCAAGGCCGAAGTGGTGCAGAATTTTACAAGCCATGGCGGACGCAAGGTGGCGTTTTTTGGCTTGGGCAACATGATGAGTCTCGCGCGCCAGGCCGCGAAGCAATTGGGCACCGACGGCTATGATGTCGCGATCATCAACCCGCGGTTTACCAAACCGCTCGACGAAGGCACGACCGAATTCTTCGGACGCGCGGCGGATCTGGTGGTTACCATGGAGGATCATGTGTTGCCAGGTGGCTATGGCAGCAGCGTATTGGAGGTCTTTAGCGAGAAACAGATCCAAACGCCCGTCGTGCGCATCGGCTGGCCGGACAAGTTCATCGAGCACGCGAGCAGTGTGGATTACCTGCGCGAGAAGCATGGCCTGACGGTCGCGAATACCGTCGCCCAGGTGAAGGCGTTGATTCCCGAGGCTGCGGCGGCGAAGCGGTTGGTGGAAGTGGCTTAACGATGTTTTACGGTTTGCGGAGAATCTCAATTCTCGCCACAAATCGATGATGCTGATCGACAGAAATGCTAAAGAAGCGGAACATCATTCTGTTTGTATCAAGTTCTCGCCGACGCCGGCAGCGTTGATCGTGCCCATTTTTGGAGATGCGCTGGATCGTGCTTTCAGCCCTTGACGTGTTTGCGTTGATGATTCCTTGGCCGCTGGCCAAGGCTGGTATGGGCCGGGCCTTTGGCCCTAAAATCCCCGCCTTAGTGCTTGATTTCCTCTACAAACGACTGTTTGCTTTTACAGACAGTCTTAACACTTAACTGACTCATGGCTTACAAAGACATTACCCCGCCGGCGGGCGGCAAGATTTCGATCAGCAACGGCAAGCTGAACGTCCCAGCGAACCCGGTTCTCCCGTTCATCCGCGGCGACGGCACCGGGCCGGACATTTGGGCAGCCAGCCAGCGCGTGTTCGACGCGGCGGTGCAAAAGGCTTATGGAGGTCAGCGCAAGGTGGCGTGGTTCGAGGTGTTCGCGGGCGAAACGTCCAAGAACAAATTCGATAATTGGCTGCCGGACGACACCGTCGAGGCTTTCAAGGAATTCCTGGTCGGGATCAAAGGACCGCTGACAACTCCAATCGGCGGTGGGATTCGCTCGTTGAATGTGGCCTTGCGGCAGATGCTGGATTTGTACGTGTGCCTGCGGCCGGTGCAATATTTCAGCGGGGTGCCCTCGCCGGTGAAGCATCCCGAGAAGGTTGACATGGTGATCTTCCGGGAGAACACCGAGGACATTTACGCGGGCATCGAATACGCGGGTGGGACGCCCGAGGCGCAGAAGGTGCTCGACTATCTGGCGCAGACGTTTCCCAAGGATTTCTCCAAAATACGTTTCGGCACCAAACAGGCGATTGCCGATTACATGAAACTGGCGTCGCCGGACCATGATGCTTCGCACATTCCTGTGCAGGTCGGCGTCGGTATCAAGCCGATTTCGAACGTGGGCACGATTCGGTTGGTCAAGTCTGCGGTCGAGTACGCTTTGCGGGAGAAGCGCCGGAGCGTGACCATCGTTCACAAGGGCAACATCATGAAGTACACCGAGGGCGCGTTCCGCGATTGGGGTTACGCGGCGGCGGAACGGATTTTTGGCGACAAGGTGTACACTTGGGCGCGCTGGGAGAAGACGAAGAAGGAAAAGGGCGAACTGGCCGCCAACGAAGAGCAGAAAGCCGCGTTGAAGAACGGCGCGCTGCTCATCAAGGATGCCATCGCGGACATCGCGCTGCAGCAGGTGCTGACTCGGCCAGAGGATTTCGACGTCATCGCCACGCCGAATTTGAACGGGGATTATCTCTCCGACGCGCTGGCGGCGCAAGTGGGCGGCATCGGCATCGCGCCCGGCGGCAACATCAATTACGTCACCGGCCATGCGATTTTCGAGGCGACGCACGGCACCGCCCCGAAATACGCCAACCAGGACAAGGTCAATCCGGGCAGCGTTGTGCTGAGCGGCGAAATGATGTTCCGCTATCTCGGCTGGAACGAAGCGGCGGACCTGATCCTCAAGGGCCTGAACGGGGCCATCGGGTCCAAGCGAGTCACGTATGATTTTGCGCGGATGATGGAGGGAGCGAAAGAAATCAAGTGCTCCGAGTTTGGGGATAATATTGTTGCTCACATGTGAGAGGCCTGATTCGGGGTGGGGGATGGGAATAGGGTCAGCGCATTGGATGGAGGGAGCGGAAATCCGCTAAGAACCTGTCTTGGTAGGGCGGGCAGTCCTCTGCCCGCCGTCGGCGCGCACGGAGTGACGCGCCCTGCCTGCCCAGGCGGTCCTCAAGCGGGAACACTTCGGACACGACTTCCGTAAACTTTCGGATGTCATTTTGACTTGCACGACAAGGCGGTTTGTGGGCCTAATGGCCCGCATCAGTTGTGGTAACCTCAAACCGTTTTATGCAGGATAAAATCAAGGGTTCCTCCTTGCTTCGTACTTTTGCGCTCCAGTTCGGGAAGGTTTTTCTTTTGGCACTTCTGCTCATAGCAAGGCCAGCGGCTGCGCAAACGGTCGCCTTCGCAGATACAAATCTCGAACAAGTCGTGCGGAGTGCGCTCAACAAGCCCAGTGGCAACATCACCGCTGCGGACATGCTGACGCTGACGAATCTTTCCGCCAGCAGCCACGGCATCACCAATCTCTCCGGATTGGAGTATGCTCACAACCTGCTTTCGCTCGACGTCTCCTGGAACCAGTTGACCGACGTTTCGGCCGTGTCCGGCTTGACGCAACTTCACCAGCTCATTCTTCCGTTCAACCAGGTGCTGGATCCCGCGCCGGTGGCCGGGTTGACGAATCTGGTCTGGCTCGACATTGGTTGGAACCGGGCGGGAAACTCTGCCATCACCGACTCTTCATTTCTCACCGGGTTGACGCGTCTTCAATGGCTTAGCTTGTACTACCTCCAGATCACTGACCTTTCGCACCTGAGCGGACTGACCGCGTTGACGAACCTGGACGTCAGTTGGAATGGAGGCATTAGCAATCCCTCGACGCTGAACGGGTTAACCAATCTCCTGCTGTTGCATGTCACAGCCGACAATCTCACGGATATTAACTTCCTTTCGCATCTGCCGCTCGTGCAGGATTTCGACTGCGGTTACAACAGCATTATGAGTTTGTCACCGGCGGTGGGCAGAAATTTGCGGTCACTACAAGCGTACTATAATCCACTGACCGACGCACCGCTGGTGACCAACTTTCCCGCGCTGATGCGTCTCAGTTTGGGCGGAACGGGGCTGACAAACGCATCGTTCATCTCGGGTTTGACCGGCTTGCAAGAGCTGTGGCTGGACGGGAACGGCAATTTGCCCAACATCACGCCGCTGCTGGCCTTGACTAATCTGTGGCATTTGGACATCGACTCCACGCCGTTCACGAATGTCGCCGCCGTGGCCAGCCTGACGAACTTGACGTGGCTCGAGATGAACAGTGTGGGCGTGTCGGAGATTCCGTTCATTGGCGCGCTGGCGAATCTGAATCGCCTGGATGCCGAGAACAACATGCTCAGTGATTTGGATGACCTGGCCGGATTGAACCTCGGCGAGGTGCATGTGCAGAACAACCGCCTGAACCAGATCAATGCGCTGCGCAACCTCAACAATCTTTATTATGTGGATGTGCGGAACAACGTGCTGGACCTGAGTTCGATGTCTCCGGCGTGGGCGGTTATTACGAATCTCCAGGGACGCAACGTGAGTGTAGATTATGATCCCCAGAATGCCGCCCCCATCATTCTCACCCAGCCGCAAAGCCGCATCGTTTCGCCGGGGGCAAATGTGAGCTTTACTGTCAGCGCGGTTCCCACCAACGGCATGCTCTATTACCAATGGCAGTTCGCCAAACAGGACATTGCTGGCGCAACGGACAACACCCTGTCGCTGACCAATGTGCAGGTGGCGGATTCCGGCTTCTACCGCGTGGTTGTTTCGGATGATGGCGGGTTTCAAAATGTCAGCGGTCCGGCCGAACTCAGAGTGATCGCCAACGTGACCTTTGCGAGCCCGGCGCTGGAGCAGCTTGTGCGCGATGGGATTGGCATTCCGTCCGGGATGATTACCCTGAGCAACATGCTCGCGCTTGGTTCGTTGGATGCCTCCTACGCGGGTATTTCCAACCTGTCCGGCCTTGAATATGCGTACAACCTCACTTGGTTGAACCTGAATAATGATCCTTTGGGCAACGCGTCCGCCCTGGCCTCACTGACGAACCTCACCGAGCTTTACATGAACAGTTGCGGCCTGACGAACATCGATTTTGTGGCCGGCATGACACACCTGGCCCGGCTGGAGTTGAGTTTTAACCAAATCTCCGACGTGTTGCCACTGGCGGGCCTGACCCAGCTCGATTGGCTGCAATTGAATTGGAACTCCTGCCTCGCCAATTTGAACGTGCTGAGCGGCCTGACAAATATCACCGGATTGGGGATCGATGGCAGTTGCGCTGACAACATCGCCTTCACCGCGGGCATGACTGGGTTGAACTGGCTGGATGCGTTTAACAACACGATCATGGACATCTCGCCGCTGGCAGGCAGGACCGGGTTCAGTTACCTGGGCCTGGGCGTCAATCAGATTACCAACGTTCAGACCGTGGTTCCCCCAATGACGAATTTAGACACGCTTTACCTGAGTTGGAATCTGGTGACGAACATCAGCTTCATCACGAACATGCCGCAGCTTGTCAATTTCACCATTGATCATACGCAGGTTGGCAACCTGTCGCCGCTGGGCGGGCGTACGAACTTGAATTATATCGATCTCAGTTATATCGCGACCTCCAACCTGACGGTGCTAAGCGGGCTGACGAATCTGACAATTCTTTACGCCGGCGGGAACAGCGCCGGGAGTGCCGGCATGGTGTCGCCCCTGCACCGCCTCCAGACGCTGGGGTTTGAGCACAACGGCATAAGCGATTTGTCACCATTCACGCCGCTGACGAATCTCACCTATCTGAATTTGGAAGGAAACCTGATCACCAACATCAGTCTGCTCGCCCTCAAAACCAATCTCTACAGTCTCTATTTGCTGGGAAATCAAATTCACGATCTGAGTCCGCTGGCGGGGTTGACCAACCTCTACAACCTCAGTCTGGCGGGAAATGGGCTTACCAATATCGCCGCGCTCAGCAACCTGCGGAATCTCTCCTGGCTGCCGATGCAATCCAACCAGGTCCAAAACCTCACTCCGCTCAGCGGCTTGACGAATCTTCAAACCCTGGACATTTCCTACAATGCGATCACCAATCTCGCGCCGGTGGCCGGCCTCAGCGAGTTGACCTGGCTGTATCCCGGTTTCAATCAGTTGACCAGCCTGCCATCGCTGAGCGCACTTTCGAATCTGACTTCCCTCGACTTGGCGGGAAACCTCTTGACCAACATTTCGGGGCTTTCGAACATGGGTCAGCTGAACTGGCTGAGCCTGCGACTTAACCGGCTTCAAACCTTTCCGGTGCTCACAGGTCTCAGCGGGATCCAAACTCTTGATCTCAGCACGAACCTGCTGACCTCGGCCAATAATCTCGGCAACCTGACTGGACTGAACTGGCTGTCCTTGAATGGCAACAATGTGACGAACATCCATGCCCTGATCGGGCTTCCAATGCTGGGTTACGTCGATGCTCGTTACAATTTGTTGAATACCAACTCCGGTTCGGCTGCGATGATGGATATCGCCGCCATGACGCACACTTTTGTCGATTACATTCCCCAGAAATCGTCATCCGGACCGACCATCACCTTGCTGACACCGGCCGTGCTCGGCGGCAATCAGTTCCATTTTACCATTCAGAGCACGCCCGGGTCGGTGCTGCAAATATTGGTTTCCAGCAACTTGAGCATCTGGACGCCGCTTGGGACCGTGACGAATACGAACGGAACGATGACATTTACGGACACGGCTGCGAGCGCGGGGAAGAGGTATTATCGGGCGAAGCAGTGAGCTTGTCGTCCGCGGCGTTGCCGGGTAGTCTAGCCGGCATGTTCCGGTTCAATTCCATCCGATTCGCATTAGCCACGACCTTATTCTTCGCCTTCTGTTCCCTAAGTGCCCGCGCCGACACCGATTTCGAAACAGCGTGCGCAAGGCTTTCGGCAGGCACCGACCCGGACGCGGCGAAGCTGGCGGCGCTGTTCAAGCTGCGGTGGGATTATTTGCTGAAGGAGCATCCCGAGGAGGCGACGTATGTCGGGCAGGGCGGGCTGCAGGATCGTTGGACGGATGAATCATGGGACGCAATCGAACGACGAAAGCGGGAATTGCAGGCGCCACTGAAGGTGTTGCAGACAATTCGTCGTGAGAAGCTCGGCGCGGCGGACCAACTTAATTACGACCTGTTCGAACGGGACCTCAAGCAGGGCATCGAAGGCGCGCGCTTCAAAGATGACTATCTCGCTATCAGCCAACTCAGCGGTGTGCAGCAGGAGGTGCCGCAATCGTTGGAGATGATGCCGCGCGCGACCGTGGCGGATTACGAAGCGATTGTCCGGCGGCTTGCGCGCGTGCCGGCGCTGGTGGAGCAAACCCAGGCTCTTTTGCAAAAGGGACTCGAAAGCGGCGTCACGCCGCCGCGGATCACGCTGCGAGATGTGCCGAAGCAGGTTGAGGACGTGGCGGTTGCCGACCCGGCGAAGAATCCGTTGATGCGCGCTTTCAACGAAATGCCGGCGGGGATCGCATCCAGCGAGCGCGAGCGATTGCAACGCGAAGCAGCCATGACGTTGACGAACAATGTGCTGCCTGCGTTTCGCCAATTACATCAGTTTCTCACGGCCAAGTACCTGCCCGGCGCGCGGGAGAGCATCGGGTGCAGCGAATTACCGGATGGCAAGGAATGGTACGCGTTCAACGCGCGACGCAGCACCACGACGACATTGACTCCGGGGCAAATCCACCAACTCGGCCTGTCCGAAGTCAAACGCATCCGGGCGGAGATGGACAAGGTGATCGCCGAGACGGGGTTCAAAGGCAGCTTCGAAGAGTTCGGCAATTTCCTGCGGACGGACCCGAAATTCTTTTTCAGTGATACGGATAGTCTGCTGCGGGCGTATCGGGATATTGCCAAGCGAATTGATCCGGAGTTGATTCACTTTTTTGGCAAACTGCCGCGGCTGCCGTATGGCGTGGTTCCGGTGCCGGCCTACATGGAGAAGTCGCAAACGACTGCTTATTACCAGGGCGGATCATTGAAGTCCGGCCGGCCGGGTTACTTCTTTGCCAACACTTATGATTTGAAGACGCGGCCCAAATGGGAAATGGTGCCATTGACGATGCATGAAGCCGTGCCGGGGCATCATTTGCAAATCTCGCTGGCGCAGGAATTGGATGAAATGCCTGAGTTTCGCAAGCATGGTAGTTATACTGCGTTTGTTGAAGGCTGGGGGCTTTACGCCGAAAGTCTCGGCGAGGACATGGGATTTTACAAGGACCCATACGACAAGTATGGCCGGCTGACTTACGAAATGTGGCGGGCGATCCGGCTCGTGGTGGACACGGGGATGCATTCGATGGGCTGGAGCCGGCAGCAGGCGATCGATTATTTCAAGGCCAACTCAAGCAAGACGGAGCATGACATCGTGGTGGAGATTGACCGTTACATTGTCTGGCCGGGGCAGGCGCTGGCTTACAAGATTGGCGAGTTGAAGATCAAGGAATTGCGGACCTATGCGAAGAAGGAACTGGGCGAGAAGTTTAACATTCGCGCGTTCCATGATGAATTGCTGAGTAATGGGGCGTTGCCGCTCGATGTGTTGGAAAAGCGGATGAAGGACTGGGTGGCCATCCAAAGGACTGGGAATCCAGGCGTCCCTTGATCCAGGGGTTCTACTTCCGCGGATTTCCGTTGGCGTCGATTATCGTTGGGCTAAGGATGAACCAATAACTGTTGCCTTTGGCATCACGGGCACTGCCGCCATCCATTATGAGACCGGATTTGTTGGTTAGCCAGGCTTGGCAGACCAGGCTAAGATTGGTGCGAATGGCTGTCGGAGTGTTGTTCTCCGCCGAGTCGAACGGACTGGTGGAGGTGGCGGCAACGACGAGCCGGACTGAATCACCGACGATCTTTGGGGCGAGATCCACCGTGAGCCCGACAGGGACCAATTTTCCGGCGATGGAGATGTTGTTGATCATGGAGACTTGGGCCTGGGAGTCGCCGCTGGTTTGAACGCTGGGCGAGCCTGCAATGGTAGCGCCGGGAATGAGCCCGATGCGCTGCCAAAAGGTTTTGAAATCTGAAGGTGAGAGAATCCAGGCGCGTGCGCCATCCTGGTTGGTTGACACGGCGGTTGGGAGAGCGGCCAGTTCCACAGCGTTGGGTGGAAGTGTGAGCAGGTGCGAAGCGATTCCGACAGCGGGTTGCTTGCTCCTATAATACCGCCAAACCTGGGGAGGAGCCAAGGATATCAATTGCCACTTGAACCGTGTGAGTGGTTTGGGGCGGATGAGTTGTTCCCGTTCTTTCGGAGTGAGCCAAACCATGTCCGGAGAAGGCGGCCGGGTGACGGGTTGCAATAGGAGAAATGAGGCGAGCAGGAGGCCAAGAGCAGCGATGCAAAACCGCAGAATCCAGAAGCGGCGGTGCGGCGGTGGTTGGATAGTTGGCGCAGGAGTCATCCGGTTATGCAGAACACCAGCCTTGCCGCAAAGTTGTGGGCAGGTGCCCTTGATTTTGCAGCGTGCGCAAGCTGAGCGAGTCATGGCGCTTGGCCAGACGAGTGCCTGTGGTGTCGGTCATCAGGGCGCAATGGTAAAAGGCGGGCGGCGTCAGACCAAGCGCGCGATAGAGGAGAATCTGGCGGGCGGTGGACAGGAGCAGATCGGCACCGCGAACGACTTCGGTGATTTGCATAGCCGCATCGTCCGCTACCACGGCCAGTTGGTAGGCGGGCGCGTCATCTTGACGCCAGACGATAAAATCACCGAAATCCTTTCCGGCGACAAATTGTTGGGGGCCGAAATTACCATCCACAAATGAAATCGTCTCGCCATCGGGAACACGGAAACGCCAACTGAAAGGACGGGAAGTTGGAGTGGAGACGTGCGAGTTTGGTCGGCACGTTCCCGGATAGATGGGTTCGGCTTCGGTTTCGTGAGGCGCGGCGGCAGCGGCGAGGATGTCTTTGCGGGAGCAGGTGCAGGGGTAAATCAAGCCGGTATCGCGCAGCTTCTGAAGCGCGCTTTCGTAGACAAGGCGTCTTTCACTTTGGTTGTAGGGTGCGAAGGGGCCGCCGCAATCGGGACCTTCCTGCCACTCGAAGCCGAACCAGCGCAAGTCCTCGAACATGGCGGTGACGAACTCCGGCTTGCATCGCGCGAAGTCCAGGTCTTCGTTGCGCAGGACCAAGCTGCCTCCAGCGGCTTGTGCGCGTTGCTGGGCGATCCAGAATGTGCGCGCGTGGCCGAGGTGTAGGTAGCCGGTCGGGGAAGGCGCGAGGCGGCCACGGTAGCGCGGGGGATGGGAAGTGTGGGAAGTATGGGAAGACATGAGAACGGGAAAACAGAAACAATCAGAAGGGAACGGTGGGGTGGGCGGCGAGCCAGCTTGTGAAGCCAGGGAGCGGGAAGCTCAGAAGGGCCTGGGCTTTGGCGCAGTTAAGCGAGATGTCCGGGGAACGGGGCGCGCCGGAATAGCCCTTGAGGGAGCCGGGTTGGAGTTTGGGGTGGAGTTGCGGCCAGCGGGCGGCGAGGAGTTGGCCGATCTGCCACCGGGAAAGGCGTTCGCTGCCGGCGAGGTGATACAATCCTGGTTGGTTTCGCGCGGCCAATTCCCAAACAGCCCGGGCGGTTTCCGACGCGGCGATGGGGCAGCGAAATTCATCAACGAATAAATTGAGCGTGCGACCTTGCTGCCAGGCATGGCGCATTTCTTCGTTGAAGCCGCGGTCGCCAGTGGGTGAGTTGCCGCCGTTGAGCGAGGTGCGGATGACCGTATGTTTGGGATTGGCGAGAACGAGTTGCTCGGCGGCGACTTTGGTTTCGGCGTACACACTGAGGGGATTGACGGGCGCGGACTCGTCGTAGTTGCCTTGCAGGCCGTCGAAAACCAGGTCAGTGGAGAAGAAAATGAGCGGGATGTCAGTGGCAAGTTCGGCGAGGCGGGCGGTGACTTCGACGTTTAGCTGACGTGCCAGAGCGGGGTTGGCCTGGCACGCGGTGCTTTTGCTCAATGCGGCGCAGTGAATGATCAACCGGGGTTCCTCTTCGTGGAAACGGCGTCGGAGCGCAGGATAATCGGTGAGGTCGAAGTCGTGTCGGGTCAGACCGCGAGCGGTCCAAGGGATGCTGGCGTGAAGTGGGGACAAAGACGTCCCCACCCCGAGAGCGGCGGCGGCTCGCAGCAGTTCGTTCCCAATCAACCCATTGGCGCCGGTGATCCACGCGGTGTTGTCGTTCATCGTTGGGCGGCGAGATTAGCAGGAGCAGGAGAAATTTGAGATAGAAAAATGAGGAAGGTAATTCGGGTCAAGGTGAGTTCAAGAAGGCCCCAATCGTAGCCGCCGATTAGGGGAAGCTCTAATGCTTTTTGAAAGAGAGATCAGTGCCTCCTCACGTCGGCTGCCACTATTGGGTTCGGGTTTGCAAAGTCGCCGCTGGTACGCGATGGTTTAAACCGCACACGAATTTATGAATTCAGGAAAGGTTACTTCGGAGCAAATCGCGTACTACCATCGGGATGGATTCATCATCATGCCCAATCTCTTTGACCAGGAGGAAATCGGCTTGCTCCGCCGCGCGGCGAAGGAGGATAAAATGCTGGATGAGCATTCGTTCAGCCGCGACGACGGGACCGGGGCGAAGGTCAGGCTCTCGCTTTGGAATCATCCGGGCGACGGGATTTACGGGATGTTTGCGCGCTGCCACAAGTTGGTGGATTCCGTGGAGCAATTGCTGGGCGAGGAGGTTTATCATTACCATTCCAAGATGATCATGAAGGACGCCAGAGTGGGCGGCGCATGGGCGTGGCATCAGGATTACGGTTACTGGTACCAAAACGGCGTTTTGAAACCGGATTTGTGCAGCGTGTCCATTGCCGTGGATCGTGCGACGAAGGAAAACGGCTGCCTGCAAGTGCTCAAAGGCTCGCACAAAATGGGCCGGGTGGAGCACATCCTGACTGGCGATCAAGCCGGCGCGGACATGGAACGTGTAAATATCGCCAGGCAGCGGATGGAGTTGGTCGATTGCGTCATGAATCCGGGCGACGCGCTCTTCTTTCACGCGAACCTGCTGCACGCCTCGGGCCGCAATGATTCGGAGTTTCCACGTTGGTCAATGATTTGTTGTTACAATGCCCGAAGCAATGATCCCTACAAGGACTCGCATCATCCGCGCTACACGCCGCTGCAGAAGGTGCCGGACGAGATGATTAAAAAGACGGGCCTCAAACGTTTTGCGGATGATTCGTCGGAAGTGGCGTGGTTGGAGGCAAAGAAGGATGTGAGTGCGCGGAGTTTGACGACGCCGAGTCAGGGGTAGATGCAGGCATGCTAGACGATTAGCTCACGCCTTCAATAGCGCAATCGGTGTTCGACATACGGCTGGAAAGGACGAGGACTCAAGGTCAATCTTACCTGCCCGCTTCTCACCTGCGTGAATCCGGCGACAAAGGGTCTTGGTGAAACGGTTGGCCAGCTTGGTAGAGCTGGAGTCGGGCTTGGATTTGGGCGGAGAGGTTGGTGAGGTTGGCGGCTTGGGCGAGTTCGAGAGCTTTGCTTGCGGCATTGGTAGCGGCGGCGAACTGGCCGGTTTCGGCAGAGGCGGCGGCGAGGGTGTCCCATGCAACCGGGTCGGGTGATCCGGGGAGTTGAGTGGCCAGCGTCGCCAGGCGAACAGCTTCGGAGCCGTCGCGGAGCTTGGGGTCGGGCTGGGTCGCCAGAATCCAGGCGAGCTTCCTCAGGGCGATGGCGGACTGGGGATTCAAGCGAAGAGCAGTTTGATAATGTTCGATGGCTGCTGTGATGTCGCCGCGATGTTCGAGGACGTTCGCCAAGTTCGCATGGGCGTCGGGGAAGTCGGGGTCCAGGCGCAACGTTTCGGAGTAATGGGCCAGCGCGGCTTCCCATTGTTGTTCGTGGGCGAGAAGATTGGCGAGGTTGTAGTGGGCTTCGAGCAGGCTGCTGTCCAGTCGGATGGCTTCCGAGTATTCGACGGCGGCATCGGCGAGTTTGCCCAGGCCCAGCCAGGAGTTGCCCAGATTGCAATGGGCCAGGGCGAAGTTGGAGTTGACGTTTACGGCAACGGCCAGATGCAACTCGGCTTCGGCATAATGGCCCTGCTGATTCAGAATGGCGCCCAGATTGTTGCGGGCTTCGCTGAAGTCATGCCTGAGCTTGATCGCCACACGGTAATGACGGGCGGCTTCGTCCAGCTTGCCCTGGGTTTGCAGAACGCCACCGAGTCCGTTTTCGGCAAGCGCGGTGGGCGCGACACGAAGCGAGTTTTGATATTGGGTGATGGCATCGTCCAGCCGGCCTTTTTGGGCGAGGGCGGCGGCGAGGTTGGCGAGCGCCTGGTAATCCGCTGGGTTGTTCTGGACCGCTTGACGAAAATGGGCGATGGCATCGTCGATCCGTCCCTTTTTAAGCAAGGCGACGCCGAGATTCTTGTGCGCGAGATACCAATCGGGCCGCTGTTGCAAGACGGCGTTGAACAGGTCGATGGCATCGTCGAGCCGGCCTTGTTCGTTGAACAAGGAGGCTTTGTTGTTGAGCGCTTGAACGTAATCCGGCCGGAGGCGCAACGCATCGTTGAAGTGGATGAGGGCCTCCGGCGAGTTGCCCTTGAGCGCGAGAGCTTCGCCCAGGTTGCAATGGGCGACGGCATTGTCGGTGGTGACTTCCAAGGTGTGGGTGAACAGGGTGACGCTGTTCTTCCAGTATTGGAGTTGCCGGGTTGTGGCGGCCAAACAGCCAGCCAAAATAAGGATCGCGATCGGCGCCATCAACCAGACGAGGCGAGGCCAGCGGGCGCGCAGTTGTCCGGCTTCCCAGGCGACCAGAATAAAGAGGCCAACGGCGGGAATGTACGTGTAGCGATCCGCCAAAGCCTGTTCACCGACCTGAATCAAGCCGATCACCGGCGCCAAGGTGACGAGGAACCATAACCAGCCCACAAGCAAATGGCGGCGGCTGCGGGCGCGCCAGCACACCAGCGCGGAGATGGCGAGCAGGATGACGCCGGAGGCCAGTACGCGGGGCCAGGGAAGATTACGGGCGTAGGGGTAAAGCACGGCCAGATGGTGCGGCCAAAAGATTTTCTCGAGGTAGCCGACATAAGAGTGCACGGCGTTGGCCATACGGCCAGCCAGCGGAAGATCAGTAAGATACATCGCGCCGGCTGAACGTTGAACGTGGAAGGTTATCAGGCAGGAGAGGATTGCCAGCAGGAAGAAGGGGATTTTTTCGAAGCCTATGCGGCGCGGGGGATTCGACCTCGAATGTCCGGTGGTTGCTTTGGCTTGTGAGCCCGTGTTTGGCAGGGCACGCTGCGCGATTCTGCGGAGAGGCCAATAGTCGAGCAGCAAAAGGACGATGGGCAGCGATACGAGCATGGGCTTGGAGAGAAGGCCGAGGGCATAAAAGAACAAAGCGAACACGTAGGGAATGTAGGGACTGCGATGTTCATAAGGCGGTTGCCCTTCACTGGCTTTTGACTCCTGGCTGCGGGAGTCGATCTCTTCGGCATAATGCACATAGGCTACCAGCGTCAGGAGCGCGAAAAACGTGCTGAGGACATCCTTGCGCTCAGCCACCCAGGCGACGGATTCGACATGGAGCGGATGCCACGCAAAGAGCGCAGCCACAAATGCCACGCGCCAGATGTTCCCGGTCAGCCGGCGCAAGAGCGCATAAAGCAACAGCGTGTTGATGGTGTGAAAGAGCAGATTCGTAAAGTGATGGCCGCCGGGCGCCAACGCATAGAGCTGGCAATCGAGCATGTGCGACAGCCAGGTGATCGGATGCCAATTGCCGGCGTATCCGGTGGTGAAGGCCCAGTACACCGAGTCGATGTTGAGGCCCTGCTGCACCCAGGGATTGCGAGTAACGTATTGGGCATCGTCGTAGTTATTGAACTCGAAACGGGTTGCGGGCCAATAGAGCGCGACGGTGACAGCAGCCAGAATCAGCGAGATGAAAAGATCCCGGCTGAGGTGCTTCGATTCCGCGTCGGCATCGCGGGTCACTGGCTCTTGCATATCGGCTGGCGGTTATCGTGAACGAGCGATTACCACGTGTCGAGATGTTCCAAAAAGGAGGGCGCGGCTGGTGAGTGCTGCTAGTCGAGCAAACGCCGGGTCAGGCCACCGTAAGCGTCAATGCGGCGGTCGCGGAGAAACGGCCAGTGCGTGCGGGTTACATCGACTTTGGCGAGGTCCACGGAGGCAAACAGAATTTCCTCCTGATTCAGGCTGGCTTTGGCGAGAAGTTGTCCCGAGGTGCCGGCAACGAAACTTTGGCCCCAGAATTCGAGGCCGTCACCGCCGACGGGTTTTTCCAATCCGATGCGGTTGGGAACGGCGACGAAGCAGCCGTTGGCGACGGCGTGGCTGCGCTGGATCAGTTCCCACGACGCATGCTGGTTGGCGCCATACTCGGCTTTTTCTTTGGGATGCCAGCCGATGGCGGTCGGATAGAAAAGGATTTCCGCGCCCTGAAGCGCGGTCAAGCGCGCCGCTTCGGGATACCATTGGTCCCAACAAATCAGGACGCCGATCCGGCCGTAACGAGTTTGCCACGCGCGAAAGCCAAGATCGCCGGGCGTGAAGTAAAACTTCTCGTAGAACAATGGATCGTCCGGGATGTGCATCTTGCGGTAGATGCCCAGGAGCGAACCGTCCGCGTCGATGATGGCCGCGGTGTTGTGATAAAGGCCGGCGGCGCGTTTTTCGAAGAGGGACGCAACCACGACCACGGAATGTTTTTTCGCCAGCTTTTGAAACGCCTTAGTGCTCGGGCCGGGAATTGGCTCGGCCAGGTCGAAATACTTGTGATCCTCGCTTTGGCAGAAGTATTGCGACCGAAACAATTCCTGCGTGCAGATGATCTGCGCGCCCTGGCGGGCGGCGCGTTCGGCGAACGCGAGGGTTTTCTTGAGATTGGCAGCGGGGTTGGCGGAGCAGGCGGTTTGCAACAGGCCGAGCTTCACGACCCTTGAGGAAGGGGGGCGCTTCATGGAGCGTCAGCGTTTGGTGGCGATGCGGGCGGTGTGTTCGAGCAACTGGGTGCTGCCTTTGTTGTCGGGAATGGCGGGCGCAATGCTCTGTCCGAAGAGTTCGCGGATGTATTTGCCGAGCGTCTCGTTGGTTGGGCCGTAACCCTTATGATAAATGTAGTGTTCCAGATCATACAACAACTCATCGGCGGTAGGATAACGCAGATTGAGGTCGCGGGCGAGGGCGCGCTGGAGAATTTCATTCAGGCGGTCATCCACGCGAGTGTCCACCGCGCGAAAATCGGGGATGGGCTGGGACATGATCCGCTGGCGCGATTCCTCCGCAGTGGCGCCCTTGAAAATGTTATAGCCGAGCAGGAGGTGGGCGAGCACGACGCCGGTGGAAAAAAGGTCGGAACGCTTGTCGGTGATCTTGAAATCGGCCTGCTCCGGGCTCATGAAATCGGCTTTGCCGGCCACCACCTCGCCCTCATTGTCCTGGAGAAATCCCCGCGCCTTGGCGATGCCGAAATCGGTCAATTTCACGTCGCCTTCGAACGCGATCATGATGTTCTTGAGGCTGACGTCCCGATGAACAATGCCGAGAGGTTTGCCGTCCTTGTCCGTCTTGGCATGGGCGTAGGCGAGCCCGCGCGCGACCCGGCTGGTGATAAAGACGGCCAGCTCGGACGGGAGGATGCGCTTCTTGTCGGTCAACTGCTGGCTGAACTGTTCAAGATTCACCCCGCGGATCAACTCCATGGCGATGAAGAACATTCCCCGCACCTCGCCCAAATGGTAGGTCTGGACGATGTTCGTGTGGATCAGGTCGGCGACCAGCTTGGCTTCGCCCACGAAGTTGTCGATGAAGGATTTTTGGTCGGCGTAATTCTGGCGGACGACCTTGATGGCGACGCGTTTGATGAAGTTGCGGGTGCCATGCTGTTCCGCCTCGTACACGACACCCATGCCGCCTTCGAAGACCTTGCGGACGATTTCGTAACGGAACTCGGATTCTATCGTGAACAACGGCATCGGGAGGGATGTTGTAAAATCGGGGTTCGAAGTCAAGCCTGCGGTGAAAGAATCGGCGGGGCAAAGAGCCCATTTTTCCAATAAATATTATAATTTTCTGCTTGCGGACTGTTTTTGAACGGCTTTAATACGGCCAAGTCAAACGACTTTGAACTAATCAACAATAATAAAACACACACACACTATGGCTAAAGCACTCTCAAAATCCCAAGTCGCAGCGGCGGTCGCCGACAAGAATGGCCTCACGAAGAAGCAGGCTTCCGAGATCCTCGACAGCATCGCGGAACTGGCTTACAAGAACGCCAAGAACACTTTCACGCTGCCCGGCTTGGGCAAATTGGTTCTGGTGAACCGCAAGGCCCGCAAAGGCCGCAACCCTGCCACCGGCGCGGAAATCGACATTCCTGCCAAGCGCGTGGTGAAGTTCCGGGTGGCCAAGGCCGCCAAGGACGCGATCCTCGGCGCGAAGTAATCCGCCGCTTTCGTCTTTTAACCGGGGCACCCTGAGCGACTCAGGGTGCCCATTTTGTTTCTGGTGCATGAAGATCGGAGTCGTGGGCTGCGGCGCAGTGGGGAGCTATTACGGAGCCAAACTGGCACGGGCTGGGCAGGATGTGCATTTCCTCTTGCGCTCGGATTATGATGTAGTTCGCCGCAAAGGCGTCTTGATCCGAAGCCCGGAGGGCGATTTTCGCGCGAACCCAAAATGCGCCCGAACCCCGGAAGCAATCGGGCCTTGCGACCTGGTAATAATCGGGTTGAAGACCACGGCCAACGACCAATTCAGCCGGTTGCTGCCGTCGTTGGTCGGACCTGCCACGGCGGTGTTGACCTTGCAAAACGGCCTCGGCAATGAAGAGCAACTAGCCGCGCTCTTTGGCAAGGAGAAGATTCTGGGCGGGCTTTGCTTTGTCTGCCTGAACCGGACCGAGCCGGGCGTGGTTGAGCATATCGCGCACGGAACCATTGTGATGGGTGAGTTTGGCCGTTGGCCCGAACCGCGCACGCATGATCTCGCCTCGATGATTCGGAACTCCGGTGTGCCGTGCAAAGTCGCGGACAATCTTGCCGCCGCCCATTGGGAGAAACTGGTCTGGAATATTCCATTTAACGGACTTGGCGTGGCGTCATCCGCGGGCTACGACGCAGTCATGCAAGGCGTCGTTAAACCGGAAGCGCCGCTCGGACCTTGCCTGACCACCGACCGACTGTTGGCCGAACCGCGTTGGGAGCAACTGGTGCGCGATGTAATGCTGGAAGTCATTGCTGCAGCCAGCGCGCTGGATTTAAAACTGCCCGTGTCCACAGTCGACAAACAAATCACCCGCACGCGCGAAATGGGCGCCTACCGCGCCTCAACGCTGGTCGATTTCGAGCGAGGCCAGCGACTGGAATTGGAAACTCTCTTCCTGGAACCACTGCGCCAGGCTCAGCAGGCGGGCGTGCAGACGCCGCGCTTGGCGGCACTATGCGAGGTCTTGAAGGAACTGGACCGCGCTTCCATGGAATTCCCCCAAAAATCCGCCAAGGCTTGGACCGCGGCGTGAAGCGCCGCTTTCTGCCGGCCGCTTATCAGGAAAAAGCCGCTAATAACCCAACGGCTCCCTTTGCGCTTTCGTGGCAAGGACGTCAATTCAGACGCCACGCACCGGCAAAAAACCACCCGAATCGGACACGTCGGTCCTCCCCGCATCTCTCTCCGGGCCAAGACCCGCCTCATACCAGCGGCCTGGGTTAAGGTCCCCAACAAACCATTAGCGCCAACGGCGCTTTCGCTCGCGCGAGCGAGCTACGTCAGCGGGAAACCAACATTCGGCATTTTGCCGCTCCCATCCACCTTTGAATGCTTGCCGCGGACTTTGAGCGACAGTAAGTTTCAGCGATGAAAGTACGGGTACGTTTTGCCCCCAGTCCAACGGGATTTCTGCACATCGGCGGCGCGCGGACAGCGCTGTTCAACTGGCTTTACGCCCGGCACACGGGCGGCACGTTCATCCTCCGCATCGAGGACACGGACGCCGCGCGCAACACCCAGGAAGCGGTGGACGTCATTCTCAACGGGTTGCGGTGGCTGGGGCTGGATTGGGACGAAGGGCCGATCAGCGGGGATGTAACCGGCCCGAGTAAAGGCGATCGCGGCCCCTACTTTCAAAGCCAGCGAAGTGAGAATTACCAGCGGCGTGTCGAAGCTTTGCTTTCGCACGGTTTGGCCTACGAACACGAAGGGGCAGTCAAGTTCAAGATGCAGCGTGAGCCGGTCGTGATCCCTGATCTGGTCGTCGGGAACGTAACGCGCGAACTCACCGATCGGGAAAAGATGGACCCGGATTTCGTAATCGTCCGCTCGGACGGACAGCCGGTATTTCATCTGGTCAACGTGATCGATGACTTGGAAATGGGCATCACGCATGTGATTCGCGGCGAGGATCACCTGACCAACAGCGCCAAACACATCGCGCTGTTCCGCGCTTTCGGTGTCGAGCCGCCCAAGTATGCCCACATCCCGCTTATCTTAAATCCGGAGGGCACCAAGATGAGCAAGCGGGACAAGGGCGCCTCGTTGATGACGTACGTTGAGGAAGGTTACGCGCCCGAAGCGGTCGTGAATTACCTCTGCCTGCTCGGTTGGTCGCCCAAGGGTAATCGCGAGAAAGTGCCGATTCAGGAGGTCATTGAGTTGTTCGATCTGCCGCAGATTCTCCGGCACAACGCGCGATTCGACCTGAACAAGCTGCATTGGCTGAACGGCGAATACATCCGGGAGATGACAGCAGACCGTTTCCATGAACTGGCGGTGCATGCCTTGGCCCGGATCGGGATCGACACAAACCGTTTCCCCTTGGATTACGTGAAGGCGGCGCTGGATACTTGCAAACCGAAAGTGAAACTGTTTGCCGAAGTCCGCACATTCGCCGACTTTTATTTCAAGGACGAGATCGATTATGCGACCGAAGCGACCGCACAGGATTTTGCGCCGGAAGCCAAACCGCGGCTGCAGCAGTTACGCGACGCTTTGGCCGGATTGGAGAAGTTCGACGCCGACACGCTAAATGCGACCTTCAAAGCGCTCGCCGCGCGCGCTGGCTGGAGCATCGGATTGTTGGTGCACCCGGCGCGCTTGATCTGCACCGGGCGGGCAGTCGGTCCGAGCCTCTACCACCTGATGGCGGTGTTGGGCAAGGAACGGGTGTTGCAGCGCTTCGATCGAGCCTTGTCGCGAATGGGTTAACCACAAGGCAGCTCAGCCACCAAATCGTAGCCGCCGACGTGTGGAGGCTCCAACCTCTCTTGCAGGAGGATTAAAGCTTGGCTATGAACGGTGCCATTCGGAACAGCCTCAAGCGTCTCGGGTAACGGCGTTCAGAGGACTGCCCGTCCCACCACCCGGCCAAGGTAGGGCGCGCACTCCCGTGCGCGCCGCCCGTGTGCCCAAGGCGTTCATATTGGTTGCGTCGTGTATGGAACAGAGACCGAACCCTGTCGGTCGTTCGGACGCGGCTGCGCCCGGGAAAGGTGCCCCGTTCTTTGATCTCACGCCGGCTGCCACGGCTTTGATGGCCAACGGAGAAATCGGAAACTAAGCGAGCTTTTTATTCTTGGCGCGAGACTCACGCGCCATCCGAGCCTTGAACCCCAGCACTTTTCTTTGAAGGCTGGGGTTGGAGGTCGCGAGAATTTCGACCGCGAGCAGCCCGGCGTTCCGCCCATTGCCGATGGCCACCGTCGCAACCGGAACGCCCGCCGGCATCTGGACAATGGACAAAAGAGAATCGAGCCCCTTCAAAGCCTTGCTTTTCACCGGCACGCCAACGACCGGCAGGGGCGTGTGGCTGGCAACCATGCCGGGAAGGTGCGCTGCGCCGCCCGCTCCCGCGATGATGACGCGCAGGCCGCGCCGATGCGCCGAACGGGCGTAACTCGCCATATCCACCGGCGTGCGATGTGCCGAGACCACCCGCACTTCATGCGGCACGCCAAACTCGACGCAAACGTCAGCCGCGGCCTTGAGCGTCGGCCAGTCCGAATCGCTGCCCATGATGATTCCCACGAGCGGCCTGCTTGATTTCACCTCCTTCTGAGGGAGCGCAGAGTTCCGGCTCTGCGTGTTGATGTTTTGCCTTCGCACAGAATTTTTTGGAGAATCTTTAGCCTTCATAAGGACTAGGGCGTTCGGACTTCTTTGACGCGCATTATTCTATCAAGTTTGGGGCCAGCGGCCCGGGCCGCCATGCCGGCAGAAAGCCAGCGTCGGCGGCGCGGTTCATCGGTTTTCTTCTCCGTCCTCACACTTCACCTCCGAAACGGATCAAGTCCGCCGCGCGCCGCGCCGTGTTCAAAGCTTCTTCCATCGTTTGCCCCAAAGCCGTCACGTGCCCCATCTTCCGCCCGGGAACACTTTGCGCCTTGCCGTAAATGTGAATGTGCGCGCCCGGCACCGCGAGGGCCTCGGAGAGACCAAGCGGAACCCCAAGTCCCGAGCCGCCTGCCAGAAGATTGACCATCACCACCGCCGGCGCCCGCAACTCAGTCGAGCCGAGCGGCCAGCCCAGAACCGCGCGCACATGATTCTCGAATTGCGAACAGACGCAGCCTTCAATGGTATAATGGCCCGAGTTGTGCACACGCGGCGCCAGTTCGTTGATGAGCACCCGGCCATCTTTGGTGAGAAACATCTCCACACCAAGCGCGCCGACCCCACCAACCGCCTCCACGGCCCTGCGCGCAATGTCAGTGGCGCGATTGGCCGTCTCCGCCGGGACGGAAGCCGGCGCTTTGACGACGTGACAAATATGATGGTGTTGAATGGTTTCGACGAGCGGGTAGGTGACCGAATCCCCGTTTTGGGCCCGCACGATCATCATCGCCAATTCCGCGGCAAAGGGACAAAATTCTTCGATGTAAAGCGCATTGGAATCGCCGCCGAGTTGTTGCCACGCGGCATCGACATCCGTCGCGGAATGGAGCGTGGCATTGCCCTTCCCATCGTACCCGTTCCGTCGCTTCTTGAGAACGAGGGGCCAGCCAAACTGCCGCGCGGCAGCCGCGACCGCCGCCTTATCGGGAGCTTCCACAAAACCCGGCAACGGCAGACCGGCTTCGGCCAGGGTGCGTTTTTGCAACAGCTTGTCCTGAACGACACGCACCGTATCAGCGGTTGGCCAAAGTGGATGGCCGAATCTCGACAGAGCTTCGAGACTGTCGGCATCGACAAACTCATTTTCCAACGTGGTAACATCAACCAAAGAGCCAAGCCTGAGCAGCGACTCCGGATTGTCCCAATCGGCAATGACCTTCTCCCGTGCCAGATTGGCGGCGGGACTATGCTCTTTTCGTTCGAGGACCACGATGTCGCACCCAAACTGCAAGGCGGACTGGGCGATCATCTTGGCGAGTTGGCCGCCGCCGATGATGCCCAGGGTGCAGGCCGCCTTCGGCCGGCGCGTCGGCAAAACGTTCAAAACAGGTTGTGGCTGGGCGATGGGCTGCATTGTCCGATCTTCAAAATATCATATCCATTTACGAAATCACGAGCCGCAAAAGGTTACGGATTGGCGGCGAATGTGCAAATCAGATTTGCTTGGACGGAACTGCGGCGGCTTGTCGAGAATTGGAAAGGTGGAACTGAGCGCACCTGATCACCATAATCGTCTTTGGCAGGACGACTCCCAAATACCTTTGGAAGTTTCTCGGTGTTCGGCTACGCTTTCCGAGGCTCATGACGGTTCGAACTCCCACGGGCCGGTTTTTTGTAGCTGGTGCGACCGGCCCCTGACCATGACCCAAATTATTCCCATCCAGGTTGCCATTATCGATGACGACGAGGAAATTCGCGCGAACCTGACGCATCATATCTCTGGCAACCCGGCTTTTCGTCTGACCCAAAGCCATCCTGACGCGGAATCCGCCATCAGCGACCTCCCACGCCGCGAGATCGACGTGGTGTTGGTGGATATCAATCTGCCGGGCATGGACGGCGTCGAATGCGTTCAGCAGTTGAAGCGGAAAATGCCCGGGACGCAATTCCTCATGCTTACGGTCTATGAGGACAACAACCGGCTTTTCAAGTCGTTGATGGCGGGGGCCAGCGGGTATTTGCTCAAACGGACTTCACCGGCGAAATTGCTGGCGGCTATCAAGGAAGTGCATGCGGGCGGTTCCCCCATGACGCCGCAGATTGCCCGGCGGGTCGTGCAGCATTTCCGGCACGCGCCAGACACCGATTCCGGGCTCGAGAAACTGACACCGAGAGAATACGAAGTGCTGGACCAACTCTCAAAAGGGTTCCGATACAAGGAAATAGCGGATCACCTCAGCATCAGCATCGGCACTCTCCATTTTCACATCCGGAGCATTTATGACAAATTGCACGTCCATTCACGCACGGAAGCCGTGATCAAGTTTCTGAAACGTTAGGCTGCCTTATGGAGGTCCCGAAACGAAAATGGACAGTCTTTTTTCACATTTTTCAATTACATAATCTGCGTACGCCGGTTTTGGATTTCTTCCTTTCTTAAAGTGCGGCTGCGGCAAATACTCAGGCCGATGACAGGCAGTTCGAAATATCCGGCCAGACCCCTGTTCCTCGGAATCGAGGGTGGCGGCACGCATACGGTCGCGTTGCTGACGGACGCCCGCCGGCACTTTCTACAGCGTTTTGAGGCCGGGCCCGCCAACATCAAGCTGTTGAGCGATGCCCAATTGATACGCCTGCTGCGGTCCATTGCCGCGGAGTTCCCGTGTCCGGACACCCTGGCTGTGGGGCTGGCTGGCGCGCGCGGAGAAAGCGATTGGGAACGCATTCGCGCCGCCGCCGCAAAGGTGTGGCCGCACATTCCATGCTTCGCCACGAATGACTTGGAAACGGCGCTATCCTCGGCTTCTCAAAAAAATGGCCACGTGCCCGCCGCCAGCGTGTTGATTCTCAGTGGCACCGGTTCCTGCTGCTATGGCCGGAATATCAGTGGCAAGGTCGCCAAAATCGGCGGCTGGGGCCACATCCTGGGAGACAAAGGCAGCAGCTACGAAATCGGTTTGCGCGCGCTTAAAGCGGCGGTTTTCTATTTCGATCATCAAGGCGTTTGGTCCCGGCTGGGTCAACAGTTGTTGCAGCGGCTCCAGGTCAATGAACCCGATGAACTCATTGCGTGGGCGCAGTCCGCTGACAAGGCCAGCATTGCCGCGCTGGCTATCGAAGTCTTCACGGCCTGGAAAAAAGGGGATCGAATTGCCGCCGACATTCTTGCGAGCGCAGAAAGCAGCCTGGCGGAGGACGCCCTGGCCTGTGCGCGGCGGCTGGCCAAACCGGGAGCCCTGGTTCAATTCACCCTGGCTGGCAGCACCTTGCTCAAGCAACCTCAATTTGCGCGCGAGCTGGGCAAGCGGTTGTGCAAACTATGGCCGGGCGCTGTGGTTTCATCGCTGGAACGCGAAAGCGTTTGGGGCGCAGTCAGTTTGGCCCAAAAAATCTGGAGTGATCAGCCCGCACCCGGGAATTCAGCCAAAGTGGCTTCGCCATCGGCTCGGACCACGGCGGTGCGCACGCCCGAACCTTCGCTCGCGCAGATCGCCCGCCTGTCACCCACGGAGCAGCGCAATCCGCGATCGTTGAATTTTGACAAGCTTTCGCTGGGCGACGCCATTTCATTGATGCTCTCCGAGGATGCGCGCATTCCCAAAGCCATTCTGGCCGAACGCGCGAAAATCGAACGAGCCGTCCGTTTCATCGCGCACTCGTTCAAACAAGGCGGGCGATTGTTCTACGTCGGCGCCGGCACCAGCGGGCGCCTGGGGGTGCTGGATGCGAGCGAGTGTCCGCCCACCTTCCGGAGTGATCCCGAGATGGTCCAGGGCATCATCGCCGGCGGCCAGGGCGCGCTGTGGCGGTCGGTCGAAGGCGCGGAGGATGATCCCGTGGCCGGAGCCAAGGCTATTCAGTTCCGCAACGTGACCCGTCGCGATGTCGTCGTGGGCATTGCTGCCAGCGGGCGCACGCCGTTTGTCTGGGGCGCCCTGGCCGAGGCCAAAAGCCGTGGCGCGAAGACCATTCTCTTGGGTTTTAACCCCTTTCTCAAAATCCCAGGCGAGGCGCGCCCCACGCTCGTCATCACTCCGAACGTCGGGCCCGAATTGCTGACGGGTTCCACGCGCTTAAAGGCGGGCACGGCCACCAAGCTGATCCTGAATATCTTCACCACTCTGGCCATGGTGCGCATTGGCAAGGTCATCAGCAATTTGATGGTGGATTTGAACCCTTCGAACACGAAACTCCGCGATCGCGCCGTGCGCATCGTGCAGGACCTTCGGGGCGTCGATTACGCCACCGCCCAGGCGGCGCTTGAGCGTTCCGGTTGGGTGATTAAAAAGGCGTGCGCGCGATTGAAGGGCCCGATAGGAAAACACCAAATCCCAAACAGCGGCTTCGAGTGACCAGCCTGTCGCAGTTGGCTTCCTGGAACAGATAATTTCCACATACACCTGCCACCTTTGAAATTTGGGCATTGGTGTTTTTCTGAAGCTTGGCGTTTCCAAGCTCAGCTTGGCAGATGCAATCTTCCCTCGAGCACCAGCCAGGTCAGAAGCCGCGCCAAACCGGCAATGATTACCAGCAACATCGCACTCGCGAGATAAAGGCCAAACGCGTGCGTCGGGTCGGGTTCCATCACGCGCGGGATCCCGGAATAGAGCACCCCGATGGACAGCGTGATCCCAATACCGAATGTGACCCACGGACTAATGACTGGAAAAGCGTCCAGCATCCGCACCAGGAACAAGGGACTGACCCCGTACGCCACGAGCGTGAAGCACTGGCTGAAATTATGACGACTGTGAAAAGTTTCACCGGAGGCCTTGATTACCATGGCGCCCAGAAAGACCAGCGCCAGGCTGAGCACGAATTGAGCGGCCCCGTAATTGATCGCCATATGGCGCGTGATAGGCTGCAACGTGTGAGTGATTTCCTGCCGCCGGCCCCATTGCAGCAAGCCGCACAACTCGGCGCCGATGCTCAGCACCACCATCGGCAGCAAATAGAGCACCAACACCGTCTTAAACGTTTTCTTCGCGAGCACAATCCGATTCCACGTCGCACCCGGATCGAAGATGAGGAGCAAAGCCTTGATCATCAGCAGAAACTCTTATCGTCTGACCATGCCCATGACAATCAATTTATCTTCTTTCCTTCCGATTCAGTCGTGAGTTTACTCCCATTGCATGAAAGTTGATCTTGGGATTTGGAGCAAGCTGACCGGCGCGGTCATCTTTCTTCTGCTCCTCGCCGGGCTCGGCCTTGTGGTCGTCTGGTATCTTCCCCAGATCCGCCAGAACGAGCATATGCGCGCCGAGATCCTCAAGCTCGATGCTCAAATCCAGCAGGAAGAGGAAACCGCCCGCCGCTTGAAGGCTTCCATTGAAGCCTTGCACCGTGATCCCAAGACAGTGGAACGGCTGGCCCGCGAAAAATTGGGCTACGCCAAGCCCGGCGAAACGGTCATCCGGTTCGAAGAAACGCCGACCAATGGCGCCGCGTTTCGCTGATAGGCATGGAATCCCGCCTTCAGGCGGCACAGCACCCGGAATCACGGCAAACTTGAGGATCTCGTCCTCGTTACCAGTTTTTGAAAGACCGGCTGTGACTCGTTTGCTTTTCCGGCGGAGCAAGCCGGAGAACTTCCTCATTTCCCTTCTGTGCATCCAAAAGCTGCTTGGCCTGCTGTGGCGTCATTTGACCCGCGGCCATCATCGCGGCTTCGCGTTCCGCTTCCTCTTTTGACTTGTCATCGGGTTGGCCGGATTGGTCCTTGGCCTGCTGCTCTTTCTTTTCAGCTTCTTCCTTTTGACGCTGGGCTTGTGACTGCTGGTCGTCCTGCTTTTTGTCGCCGGATTGCTGCTTGTTTTGGTCGGATTGTTGGTTGTCCTGTTTCTGATTGTTTGCCTGCGAGTCTTGCTTCTGATCGGACTGCTGCTGTTGCTGCTTGTTTTTGTCCTTGTTGGCGTCGTTCTTCGATTGCTGATTCTTGTCCTGATTTTGTTTGTCGCCAGACTGGTTCTTTGATTGATTTTGCTGCTGTTGCTGTTGTTGCTTTTTCAGTTCTTCAAGCCTCTGTTGCACAAAGGAACGATTGAACTTGGCGTCTTCATCCTGCGGGTTCAGCTTCAGCGCGCTCTCGTAATGCTGCAACGCCTGTTCCCAATTCTTTTTTGCCGCCTCAAGGTCCTGGCCTCCCGGGGCCATCGCGGGGGAACCGGTGCTGGCCGGCGGGTGCTGGCCCATGCGAAAATAAGTGTTGCCCAAATTATAGTATGCGCGTTGCTGCAACTGCAAATCCGGGGACGCCAGCGCTTCATTGAACTCTTTCGCGGCTTCGTCGAACTGTTTGCCTTGGTACGCCGCGGCACCGGCGTTGAAGTGCAGCCGCGGATCGTCCTTTTTCGTTTCCAGCATCTGTCGGTAATCCTTCAATGCGTCCTGGTAGCGCCCGTCTTCATATTCCCGCAAGGCGCGCCCGGGACCAGCGAAGGCCGTCGCCGGCACGATTAGCAGAAGCATCACGGCGGCGACTTCGGCGGCTTGGGCCGGTGATCCGCCGGGCGCCGTCGCCGTTCGTGATCGACGCAATTTGCGATCCGGCAGGAACATTTCAACCAGGAGCAGGATTATGGCCAGTGCCACCAGCCAGTGGTACCGCTCATGATACCGGCGCAACAACTTGGACTCGCTGGTGGCCTTGGGCAGCGACCCGAGCCCGCGCGGATGCTCATAAAGCGTGTCCATGGTTTTGGTGCCGCGCAGCGGGAGATAGAAACCGCCGGTCGCTGCGGCAATATCCTGCAACAATGACTCGTTCAATTTGGATTTGACCGGGTTGCCGCTTTCATCGCGGATATAATCAGTGCGTCCATGTTCATCGCGGATGCGCAACAACTCACCTTCCGCCGAGCCGATGCCGATGGTGTAAATCCGCATGCCCTCCTTCGCGGCATTTTCCGCGGCCTTTACCGCGCCGCCGTCGTGGTCTTCACCATCCGTGAAAAGCACGAGTGCCTTGTGATTTTCGGCTTCATCCTTGAAAGCTTTCTGAGCGGTGTCGATGGCCTCGGACAGCGCCGTGCCGCCTTGCGAAATCGCGTGCGTATCAAGCGAATCCACGCTTTGGCCGAACGCCGTGTCATCGAGCGTCAACGGGCAAACGAGGAATGCGTCCCCGGCGAACGCGATCAAACCAAGCCGGTCGGTCCTGGCGCGGCGCATCAAATCGAGCGCGGCCAATTTGGCGCGTGCCAGGCGATTCGGTGGCACATCCTCCGCCAGCATGCTGTTGGAGGTGTCAATGGCAACAATGATGTCCAGCCCGCGCTGCCGGGCTTCCTCCCACGAATAGCCCCATTGTGGCCGCGCCAGCGATAAAGTCAGGCAGGTCACCGCCGCAACCAGCAACACCATCCGCAGCTTCTGCCGGCTCGGCGATACTCCGACTTTCAAGGCGCCGAGGAGCCGGGCGGAAATAAATTGGGTGACCAGTTCCTGGCGCTTGCGCCAGGCCCACCAAAGGAATAGGATCAGTGGCGGCACGACCAGCAGCACCAGCCAAAGCATTTTCGGCGCGGCGAGATTGAAGTTCATGGCAGCTTTCTCCAAATGGTGTGGGCCAGGATCGTTTCGAGGAGCAGCAGGAACATCCCGGGCAGGACCGCCCAGGGAAACAATTCCGAGTAGTGCGTAAACTTTTTCACCTCAGCTTCCGTCTTTTCCAGCCGATCGATATCAGCGTAAATTTTGTTAAGCGTTTCACTGCTGTCGGCACGATAATATTTTCCGCCCGTCTTCTTCGCAATCGCGATCAATGTGTCCTCATCCACATCGACGGGAACCTGTTGGTAGATTTTTTCACCCGTGAAAGGGTTGCTTCCCACCGCCATCCGGGCGACGCCTCGCGTCCCAACTCCAATGGTATAAACCTTGATGCCCAGTGCTTCCGCGGCCTCGGCGGCGGTGAGCGGCGGCACCTTGCCGGCGTTGTTCTGGCCGTCGGTCATGAGGATCACGATCTTGCTTTTCGACTTCAATTCGCGGAGCCGGTTCATGGCCGTCGAGAGGGCCGAACCGATGGCTGTTTGATTGCCATTGATAACCCCAAGCTCCATCCGTTCAAGGTTCTGGAGCAGGAAATCGTGATCCAGGGTGGGTGGCACGGCCACGAACGCCTGCGTGGCGAATACCACCAGGCCCAACCGGTCACTGGTCCGCTTGGCGACAAACTTTTTCAAAACATCCTTGGCGATGGTGAACCGGGTTCCCTGCTTGCCATTTAAGACGAAACCTTCATCTTCCGACGCCATGCTCCCCGAAAGATCGAGTGCGACCACAATATCGACTCCGCTGGCGCTGACCGTGGATTCGCTATGGATGAATCGCGGTTGCGCCAGGGCGCAGATGAACAGCGCCAGCGCCAGCCAGCGCAGCTTCGGCAGAATGCTGCCCGCGTTCGAGCGCGTAATGCCAATGATCCCTTTCACCAGTTGCACCGAGGAATAGAGAAAAGCGGGCTGCCGCCCGCGCTTGCCTTTGAGCCACGCCAGCACCGGCACCAGCACCAGCAGCCACAAGAAATAGGGATGAGCAAAGGTGAAGTTCATGGCGCTGGCGCCGACAGCACGGATACAGTGCTCTTCATCGTGCTCGTCCTTGTCCTCGACGGCTTTGTTCGTCCTGGATGGTGGATCGAGGACGAGGACGATGACGAGCACGAGCACGATTGTGAAACACTTGTCCGAACTTTCATTGTCGCTCTCCTCCATTCTTTCCTGAAGCCACCGCCGCCAGAGGCGAGTCAGTGTCCATCTCATCCGTCCTGGCTGGCTCCGGCTCTGTTTCATCGATCAGCCGAACTGCGGAGTCATGCAATGCCTGCAGTTCTGTCAAGCCGGGTTCATAACGCGCGAATTTTACCATATCGCATACCGCCAAAAATTCCCCCAGACTCTGCTTTTGGTCCGGCAAAAGCAAATCGGTTGCCTTCAATTCGTGCAGGAACTCCTCGGTGGTGCGTTCGGGGGCATGAAACTTAAAACGTTCTTCCAGGTACACGCGGACAGTATCGGAAACTGTGATGCAGAATGGACGCGGCTGCGCGATCAGCGCCAGGACTTCCTGCAGCTTTTTCCGCGCGCGTTCGTGCGGTGGAATGACTGGCACAACGATGGGCTGCTCCGCTTTTCGCTTCAAATGACGCCAGAAGAAGTACAGGCCGGCTGCCACTGCCAGCACGCCGACCGCACACCAGACCCACAGCCAGAAGTTGGGAATTTCAACCGGCGGCCTGATGGCGCGGATGTCATTCGTGGCAGCGGGCGCGCCGGTTTGAGTGAGGGGAGTGAGGTTCGTGTTCATCCGTGCAATCGGCGCTTTTCCCGCGTCTCAAAAAACCGGCCCAGGGCCGAAGCGTAAGATTGGTCAGTGCGCAACTGAATCGAATCGATGTTGGCGGCGCGAAACACCCGCAGCAACTCGGCCTGGGTTTTGGCCTGGCGCTCCGCGAAAGCCTGGCGTTTACGCGGGTCACCGGTATTGACCTCCACCACCTCGCCGGTTTCCGCGTCTTTCAACACGAGCCGGCCCAGCGGCGGCAGTTCCATTTCATAGCGGTCTGTGATCTGGATGGCAACGAGGTCATGGCGGCGATTGGCCTGTCGCAGCGCGGTATAGGAAGCCTGAGCCAGGGATTGCGGCAGGACGAAACCGGATTGACGCCGCGGCGCTCCCGCGTCGTGCGGCCGCGTGATGTTCTGCCCCAGGAAATCTGAAACCACCACCGCGATCGCTTTGTGTGGCGTGACTCGCGTCAGAAATTCAAGCGCAAGATTCAAGTTCGTTCCGCGTTTTTTCGGTTCGAAGAACAGAATTTCCCGAATCACACGCAAAACATGGCGGCGACCTTTTCGGGGCGGAATGAATTTTTCCACTTCCTCCGTGAAAAGAATCAGGCCCACCTTGTCGTTGTTACGAATGGCGGAAAAGGCCAGCACTGAGGCGATTTCCGCCGCCAGTTCCCGTTTGGACTGTTCGCCGGAGCCGAACAGCCCCGACCCGCTCAGGTCCACCAGCAGCATCAAGGTAAGCTCGCGCTCCTCCACGAACTTCTTGACGAACGGATGGTTCATCCGCGCTGTCACGTTCCAATCGATCGCCCGCACCTCGTCACCCGGCTGATACTCGCGCACTTCTTCGAAGTTCATCCCCTGGCCCTTGAACACGCTATGATATTGACCCGCCAGCGTTTCGCTTACGAGCCGCTTCGTGCGCAACTCAATCTGCCGGATTTTCTTGAGAATTTCGCGGGGGATCATGCGAGTGCGGGGCGCGGAACGCGGAATGCGGTCGTAAAGATGGTCATTGGCCCAGCAGGGACGGCAGAAAGGCTCGAAGGCCGGGATTTTCCGCGCTCGCCATCCGCCAAAAAAGGCGCTTGCCGCTCTGGTAAGGTCCGGATCATTTGCTCCGTCTCATGGCACCGGCAACTCATCAAAAATCTTTTGAATCACCGTCTCGCTCGTCTTGTCCTCGGCTTCGGCTTCGTACGTGATGGTGACGCGATGTCTTAACACGTCCATTCCGATGGTCTTGACGTCCTGCGGAGTGACATACCCGCGGCCTCGGAGAAAGGCGTGGGCTTTTGCCGCAAGTGTCAGCGCAATGGTGGCGCGGGGTGAAGCGCCCAGTTGAATGAAATCCTTGAGCGGAATTTTGTACGCCTCCGGATCGCGCGTGGCGCAGACCAGGTCAACGATGTAATCCTTGACCTTGTCGTCGATGTAAATGTCGTTGACGACCCGGCGCGCTTCCATGATCTGCTGGGGCGTGACGACGGAACTGGCGCTGGGCAGATTGGTCGTGTGCGCCATCAGTTCGAGAATCTGGCGCTCCTCGGCCTTGGTGGGATAACCGATCTTGAGTTTGAGCATGAAACGATCGACCTGCGCCTCCGGCAGGGGATAGGTGCCTTCCTGTTCGATCGGGTTTTGCGTCGCCAAGACCAAAAACGGTTCCTCCAGCTTGAACGTCTGGTCGCCGATGGTGACCTGCTTTTCCTGCATGGCTTCAAGCAGGGCGCTTTGCACCTTGGCGGGCGCGCGGTTGATTTCGTCCGCCAGCACGAGATTGGCAAAAATCGGCCCGCGCCGGGTGGTGAAGTTCCCGGATTGGGGGTTGTAGATTTGCGTGCCAATGACATCGGCGGGCAGCATGTCGGGAGTGAATTGTAACCGCGAGAACTTGACATTCAGGCAGGCCGCCAGGGACTTGACGGACAGGGTCTTGGCCAGACCCGGGACGCCCTCGAGCAGAACGTGCCCGTTCGCCAGCAGGCCGATGGTCAGCCGCTCGACCAGATAGCTCTGGCCAATGATGACCTTGCCGATTTCGTTGAACAAGGGCCGCACAAAGGCGCTGGATTCCTGCACGGCCGCGTTAATGGCGCTAATTCCTGTATTCATCGTTTATGAAGAGCAGATGTTACCGACAGATGGACAAAACACTAGAAAATCTGTTCATACAAAAGTTTCGATGCATCTCCTTGATTTCCAGCGGGTAAACCATGGTAAAACGTCCATTTTCCTCGCGGCGGGGTGGGCGTCAGGCTAAACGGCACTCCACGGAAGACTTTGCCAGCCCTTGAGAAGGCATCCCTAAAACAGTCCGGCGCTTTCCTGGCCATCCGCCCGCGTTTTTCTCATCCACCGGGCAGGCGGGAGAGTTTGCGGCGCAGCCGGTTAATGTTGGCGTTGATCCGCTCCAAATAATAATTGCGTCCGCTTGGGTAGGGCTCGTTGAGAAAGTGGTAAACCCCGGCAAAATCGTGTTCCAGTTTCTTTCGGGCGTATTTTTCCCAAAACGCCGGGGTCTTGCGGATCAGGTCGGTGGCGTCTGAGAAAACACCGAACATGTCGCCCTTGCTGCCATGATGACGAGCGGCTTCGGCAAATTCCGAATACAAAACTGGCAGCTTGTCCAGATAATCCGCCGCCGCCATCTGGCCGAGTAGGTCGGCGGTGCCGACTGCGCAACCGACCATGCGTTCGAGTTGGTTCGCAAACGGAAGCCGGCTTGGCACGGCATTGGGAGCGGTGCACCGGATCATATTTTGCACGGACTTAATGTCGCCGCCGCTGAAGCGTTGCCGTTTAAGCAGTTCACCCGCAAACGCCACGCTACGCGACACGTGAACGGCGGTGTACTTGGCGCCAGTGCCCTTCACATCGCCTTTGCGTTTCAAATAACCAGTATCGTGCAAAAGAATTGCCAACAGTCCGAGCTCAAAAGCCTTTCGGGTGAGCCGTGGGCGTGCGTTGGCTCGATGGCGCCCTTGCAACAGGCGAACCAGGCAGAGCGTCCCTTGCAAGGTATGCTCGAAATCGTGGTAGCCGGCATCAATCCGCTGGTAGTCGGGGTGAAGGCCGGTGAAACAGTCGACCGCCCAACTGAAAATCTGCGGAACGAAAACGCGGTTGCCACGGGAGAACATGGCCAGGTAAACGGCCTGCACTTCCACCTCAACTGCAGCCGGATCTTTAGTGACCACGCGAGGGTACATCGCCGGGAATCTAGCGCAGTCGGTGCAAAATGCACGCAATTTTCGAAGATCGAGTGAGTGGCATCAATATTCAATAATCGTGGCCTGGCTAACACCGTGGGCGACAGGGCAGGGGAAACGTCCAATGACAAACGCCCAAGGCCCAAGGGATGACCAATATCACGGTGGCCTTTTTGGACCTTAGGGCTTGGATATTCCTTGGGCCTTGGGCATTTGTCATTGGGCATTGCGAAGCCAGCCATTGCGAAGCCAAGGTTCTTTTGGCACTTTAACGGCAATGTCGCACTCATCGGCGCCTAACACAGCAAAAGACCCTACGTTCACAGCTAAATCCCGGTCCACCTGGGAAATTGTCCGGCGTGTGGCCGTATACCTAAAGCCATACAAGCTGATGGCGGTCGCCACGGTGCTGTTTGCCTTGTTGTCGCTGGCTTTCCAATTCGCGTTTCCGAAACTGACGAGGATCGTCATCGACGACGTGATCAGCCGGCACCAGACGGATCGCCTGACGCCGGTGATGCTGGGCATCCTGGGCGCTTTTCTGCTGCGCGATTTGTTCAACAGCCTTCGCATCCGAATCAATAACATTTTCGAGCAAAACGTAATTTACGACATGCGGCGCGAGGTTTATGCGCGATTACAGCGATTGCCGGTGAATTACTTCGATCAACGCGCCTCGGGCGACCTGATGACGCGCGTGATTGAGGACGTCAACTCAGTGGAGCGAATTCTCATCGACGGCACGGAGCAGGGCACCGTCGCCATCCTGAGCATCATCGCGGTGCTCGCGATCCTGTTTTGGAATAATGCGACGCTGGCCGCGATCGCGCTGACCCCCATTCCCATTCTTGCCGGCGGTGTGCTCTGGTACACCTTGACCGCGCATCGCCGTTATCGGGCTCAGCGGGAAGCTTCCAGCGCGATGAATGCCTTGCTGATGGACAACCTGCAAGGCGTGCGACAAATCAAGGCCTTTGGCCGCGAGCCACATGAGGACACCCGTTTCGCGCAGCGGGCCCATGACTTGCGCGAAGGCACGCTGGGCGTGATGCGCGTTTGGGCAATTTATTCCCCGGCCATGACCTTTGCCGCTTCGCTGGGCGCTGGCTTGGTGCTTTGGGTGGGTGGCCGCCAGGTCCTGGCTGGCACGATGCAAATCGGTCAGTTGGTCGAATTTATTCTTTACCTCAGTTTCTTCTACGATCCGGTGCGCCAATTGCACAGCTTGAACCAGATGTTGCAAGCCGCCCGCGCTGCCGGCGAGCGGATCTTCGACATCCTCGACACGCCGATGGAGCGGATGGACAACAAACGTCGCCAAGCCCTGCCGGTGCCTGTTCTGGGTGAGGTGATTTACGAGGATGTGGGATTCGCCTATGCGCCGGACAAGACCGTGCTGCGGAATGTCTCGCTTCATGCGCGGCCAGGCCAAATGATTGCCTTGGTTGGTCCGACCGGCGCGGGAAAATCGACGCTCGTGAATCTGTTGCCAGCCTTCTACGAACTCACCAGTGGACGTATTACGATTGATGGCCACGACATTGGCGAGACCACGCTGGATTCCCTGAGACAGCAGATCAGCGTCGTCAGCCAGGAGGCTTTTCTTTTCAACGGCACAGTCCGGGAGAACATTCTGTATGGGCGGTTGGATGCCACCGAAGAGGAATTGATAGCCGCCGCGCGCGCGGCGAATTGCCATGAATTCATCGCCCGTCTGCCGCAAGGCTACGACTCACGCGTAGGCGAACGCGGGGTTAAGCTCAGTGTCGGCGAAAAGCAGCGGGTGAGTATTGCGCGCGCCCTGCTTAAAGACGCGCCGCTCCTGATTCTGGATGAAGCGACCGCGAGCGTGGACACTGGCACCGAGCGGTTGATCCAGGAGGCGCTGGAACGGCTCATGGCGAACCGGACGAGCTTTGTGATTGCCCATCGCCTGAGCACCATTCGCCACGCCGACCAGATTCTTGTCATGCGCCAGGGCCGGATCATTGAGCGCGGCGACCATGATGAATTGATGGCGTTAGGCGGGCTTTATTCCAAACTCGCTCGCATCCAGAACACGACCTTCATCGAAGAAGGCTTCGAAAAACTTTCAGAGGAGAAGCCGATTGCAGCAGTGGAGTAATGGGACGGCAACTAGCGAGTGAGGGGCTGCGACCCGCAGCAGCCCCTGTCCATGGGACAGTATGGAGGCCCGCGTGCGTACACGGCGACTTTAAAGGTCTGGAGGCGCTCGGCTGGGTAGCTCCACCGGCTGAAGCCGGGACTGCGAACTCCACAGTGCCATTTGCCACCGGGCCATTGGCAGGTTATACAATTCGTAGGATGAACGACCTTGGAAAGCTGTTGGTAGTATTAGGCTTGGTGCTGGTGGCGGTGGGCGTGCTGCTCTGGTCCGGGATTGGGCGCGGGTGGCTGGGGCGGTTGCCGGGCGATATCCATTATTCCCGGGGCAATTTCACGCTCTATTTCCCCGTCGTCACCTGCATTATCCTGAGCATTTTGCTCACGCTCATCTTCCGTCTATTCAGGAAATGAGTAGGGGCTACCACCGTTTCATCTCCGCTTTCAACAAATTGAAATCCTCAGCTATTTTTTCTGCCAGGTCTTCGCGGTAAAAGCGAACCGCCGGATGATAAGTGGCCAGAAAACATCGTCCGTTTCGTTCAATGATTCGTCCCCGCGCTTCTTCCACCGTTTTCAAGCCCAGCAATGTTTTCACCGCCACCCCACCCAGAAGCACGATAAGTCGTGGGTTAATCAAATCAATTTGTTTGGACAAGTAATGAGTGGTGCACGTCTCGACCTCCTTGGCTTTGGGCATCCGGTTCGAGGGCGGGCGGCATTTGACAACGTTGGTAATGAAAAAATCGGCGCGACTAAACCCGCTGCCTTCAAGGACATGGTCAAGATATTTGCCCGAACTGCCCACGAACGGCCGCCCGGTCAGATCTTCGGTGCGTCCCGGAGCCTCGCCGATGATCATCACGGGGGCGTCTGCCCGGCCCTCGCCCGGAACCGCCAGCGTGCGTGAGTCGCACAAGGGACAGGCGCGGCACACACGAATTTGGGCATCAAGTTCTTCAAGCTGTTTGACCGTGCCGGAAGTGCGACTGTTTAACCCCGTTTCGATAATCGATTTCGATTCGGTTGCGGCCTGTGCAATGGCTTCTTCCGGATTGTGCGGGCGAACCGTTCTAAAGGAACGGCTCGCTTTGGCCGCTTTTGCTCTCGCCTGCATCCTATGGCAAATACACCCCACATATCCAAGCGCCGCAAACGGGTGTTTCCCTGTAGAAAACCCTCCTTTGCCACCCCATGGCAGGGCGATTCGATCACCTATTTGCTCTTGCCAAACCGTCGAAGGCCTTTTTAGATTGGCTTATGGTAGATTCGCAGCAGTTGAGAGAGTATGTGCCGGTACTGATTCTGGCGGCGGTGGCCATTGCTTTTGCGTTCGGAACGCTGGCGTTGTCGGTGGTGGTGGGCAAATGGGCCAATCGCAGCCGCAGGACTGGCCACTCAACTCGCGTCAAGGACATCGCCTACGAATGCGGGATGATACCCGTCGGTGACGGCAGTTCGCGGTTGTCCGTCAAATTTTACCTCGTGGCGATGCTCTTCATCCTCTTCGATATCGAAGTTGTCTTCCTTTATCCGTGGGCGGTGGTTTACAAATCGATGCTGGTGGACCATGCCAATTTGATCTTCGGCTCAATGCTGACTTTCTTGGGCATTCTCTTTGTCGGCTATATTTATGCTCTAAAGAAGCGGGCCTTTGAGTGGAAAAGCTGATGCGCTGGAAGTCCGGCAGCATGGAGTCCCGCCTTTAGGCGGCAGACCGCGAGGGAACACGATGACTTTGAATTCTTTCAATCCACTTACCCATGTAGTACCTCCGCCGGCCAAAGCCGGAACTCCGAGCCTCAGAATTCTCCCGCTTGCAGCCGTTGATTCAAACCAAGTTGGGACGCCATGAGCAATCCATAACGACCATGACTTCTCCCATAAAATTCGGCACGTCCGGCTGGCGCGGTCTGATTGCCCGCGACTTCACCTTCGAAAATGTCCGGCTCGCTGCGCAAGGCATCGCTCAATATCTGCGGGCCGAGTTGGCGAATCCCCGGTCCTCCATCTTTGGCCGCAAGCCGGTGCTCATCCTGGGCTATGACACACGCTTTCTTGGCCGGGAGTTTTCGCTCGCTGCTGCCGAGGTACTGGCCGGCAATGGCCTAACGCCGCTGCTCTGCGAGCGCGACGCACCCACACCGGTCATCGCCCACACCATCCGGCGGCGGAAAGCCATCGGCGGCATCAACATGACCGCCAGCCACAACCCGGCCGAATACCAGGGGCTGAAGTTTTCCACAAGCAATGGCGCGCCGGCCACACCGGAAGTCACCAAACAGATTGAGGCCAACATCGCCCAACTCATCGCTCAGAACTGGAGTTTCAAGGCCGCGGTCATCGGAACTTTCCAGTGCAAGACCATCGATCCGCGGCCCGATTACTTTAAACAACTGCACAAGCTCATCGACTTCGCGGTGATCAAGCGCGCGAAGTTGAAAGTGGCGGTCGAAATGATGCATGGGACAGGCCGCGGATATCTGGACGAACTGCTGGCCGAAAACGACGCCCGGCTCACGGTTTTTCACGCCAACCTGGATCCTCTGTTCGGCGGCCATCATCCCGAGCCGAATGCCGAAGGCATGAAAGAGGTCAGCCAGTTCGTTCGCAAAGGCAAGGCGCAACTCGGCCTCGGACTGGACGGCGATGCCGACCGCTTTGGCGTCGTGGACAAGGACGGCACCTGGCTCACGCCGAACCAGGTCCTGGCGCTAGCGCTCTACCATTTGAAGAAGAATCGGCACTGGACCGGCGCGGTTGTGCGCACCGTGCCGACGAGCCATCAGGTGGACGCAGTCGCTGGAATGTTGGGCGTGAGAATTCACGAAACCCCGGTCGGCTTCAAATACATCGGCGCCCTCATGGAGAGCGAGCCGATCATCGTGGGCGGCGAGGAATCCGGCGGCTTAAGCGTCAAGGGACATGTGCCTGAGAAGGACGGCATTCTGGCGTGCCTGCTGATGGCGGAACTAGTTGCCACGGAAAAGAAATCCCTGGGCGCGATCCTGCGCGGGATCGAGAAACAGACCGGAGAATTTCACACCGATCGGATCAACGTCTCGATTCCCCCTGACAAAAAGGAGGCGTTGCTCGCCCGGCTCGGCTCAGGGTTGCCGGCCATTGGCCCGTTCAGAGTCGAGAAATTTATCACGACCGACGGCTTTAAGTTTTTGCTTCCAAACGGTGAGTGGGTTGCGTTCCGCGCCAGCGGCACCGAGCCACTCATTCGCTGTTACATCGAGGCGCGATCTAAGGCCCAACTCGCGAAACTACAGACGGCCTGCCGCCAATTGCTGACCGCCTGAACCCGGACAAACGGCCTGTGTTTTCGCAGTTGGGGTCATCACCCCATAGGCAAATACCGTAGGGTTTTTACAGTAGCCAGCATTCAGTAATTGGACGCACAATCAGGAATCGACTGAGCTATGAGTTCTCCCTTCAGACAGGCGGTACGTATCACCTCAAACACGGGCCGGTCCAGAAAATCTCCGGTTTCCTTGGCTGCGGCTGCCCAGGATGCAAGCAGCCGTTGCCACTTTTGCGCCAGTGAGTTTCGCTACCCAATTTTTCGCGAGGGCGAAATTCTGCTTTGCCCGATGTGCCGCATGGAAACCCTCGCCGAACAAAACGGCCGAAAACGGTCCGTCCCGATCGAAAAATATCCAGTGGAACCGGCCCATCTGCATTGGCAACCGGGGTTGTTTGGCGTTCGGTATATCATGGGCGACGTGACGAATCGATCCGCCGGGGACTTGGACTGGGTCAAAGTCGAGTTTGAACTTTATAATGATGCGGATGATCTCCTCGGATCCACCTCCGACCATCTGAGGGGATTTGACGCCGGACGCACCTGGGCATTCAAAGCGCCGGTTCTCAAACATGCCGCCTCGCGCGCTCTCCTGATGGATGTAACCTGCGAATATGGCAGCATCTATTCCCCGACTATTGGTTCCAGTCTGGCAGGTGCTGTATGGCGGATGCCGCTTGGCGAAACCGCTCTCCCGGCAAAAGCCGAAGCCGGCTTCCAAAGTACTTTGGGGCAATTTGCATAAGCCTTGCAGAGTGTCATATTTAAAGTGGGTTCCTCATTAGGGTTAGTTGGGGACGGCCCTATCCGGGGACCGTCCCCTTTAGC
>JAJPHR010000111.1 GCA_021325145.1 Verrucomicrobiota bacterium
CCCATGGCCGGCACTGCCCGTTTAATTCGTGTCCATTCGTGGTTGCCGATTGCATAGTCCCGACTTAGCCACTTGCTTGGGGCTCTATCCACTCGCGGCCACCACGGATGCTGAAGCAGCCGCAGCCGCGGCTTCGTCGCGCCGGCGTTTTTCGGCCATCAACAGCGCGTTGCCGCTTTCGACGCTTCCTTCCGTTGCGATGGTGGCCAGCCCAAGACCGAACCCTTTGAGCGGGTTATGCCACAGCCCATTGCCCGTGAGCGCATCCAGGCAAAAGACTTCCCCACGACACGACGCAAGAATCACTCCGTCCTGCACGACGACGTTCACAAAATCCGAGCCCTTAAGATGCATCGCCCAAACCTGCTCGCCAGTTGAACGATTCAGCGCGACAACCGATCCTTTGATTCCAATGAAGACCAAGTCAGCGGGTTTCATATTCATGGCTGCAATTTGCCACGTTCCGGAGCGATTGACGATTAGAATACTCCCCTGGGATTGTAACCGGAGCCAATCCCTCAGCCCGGGGCAGCTCGGCATACAGTGCCGACGACTAAAGACTTGATTTTGCGTGCTGGCAGCGACACCTTTCGGCCAAATGGATCGGAAAGCTTAGCCATGCAAAAAGTAACCCTCATCCTGTTCGCCCTATCGATCCTTGCCTACGCGAGCACCCGGTCATTGAATAAGACCAAGCCGTCCTGGTTTCAGCACTTGAAAGGGTGGCAGAAGATATTTGGGACTCTGGCCGTTGTCCTGACGCTCTTAATTATCCTCAACCCAGAGTTTCTTGCCCTTGGCCTAGTCGGAGACACAGCATTTTTCGACTTGCTGATCTTGGCATTGAGTTTGCAAATGCACGCGTCTGCCACGGGCCTTTCGCCGTTGCGTTGACGTATTGTTCAGAAGTATGCGGGTATATTCGCCTAAGAACCTGTCTCGGTAGGGATGGCAGTTTTCTGCCTGCCGTCGGCGCGCACGGAGTGACGCGCCCTACCGAGATGGGCTCTCAGTTCGGGTTGAGGAACCGTGCTCAAGGTCCTACCCGAACAACCGCACCGGGTCGAACGTAAACTCCGGGAATGTCTGCCCCAACGTTCCCGCGCCCCCATGGCGTTCGAGAATCGGCGCGAGGACGTTCCGATAGTTCGTCGTGACGGGCAGATCGCCGGGACCTTCCAGAACATCCTTGGTTAGTCCGGGCCATTTGCCCAGGACACGGCCGCCTTGAATGCCGCCGCCAAGCACAAACATCACGCTGCCGCGGCCATGGTCGGTGCCGAACGCGGAGTTTTCCTCCAAACGTCGGCCAAACTCAGTCATTACGACCACGGTGGTCCGGTCCAATTCGCGGCCCAAGTCCTGGCAAAACGCGGACAGCCCTTTCGCCAGCCGCAGCATGAGCGGATCCATCACCGTCGCCTGGCTGAAGTGTGAGTCCCAACCACCGAGGTCGACGGAAGCGGCTTGCAAGCCGACGCGGGCTTTGATCAAGCGCGCGATTTGCGTCAGGCCGTTGGAAAAACGATCAGCGCCGTACACAGCTCCATTCGCGGGATGGTACTTCGCGTTGCGCAGCTTGTCGATGCGTCCGACCGCGTCGAGCGTGTAACGTCCCGCGCGGCCGAGATCGTCGGGTTGCAATCCATAGAGCCGGCCGAGCGACTCGGTCAGGCGGTTGCGATTGTCACCGAGCGAAAAATCGTCCAGTGATTGGAAAACCGTGGCGGTCGGAGCGCCGCGCAAACATTCCGGCACGGCACTTCCCAAGGCCACCGCCGCCAGCGGACCCGCTGCTGCGTTTGACTGGGCGCGCAAAAACCGCGCCAGCCAGCCGCCGCCGATGATTCCGCCATGCTCCATCAAATCCTGCGCCTCAAAATGCGAGCGCGTGCTGTCTTCCGAACCGGCCGCGTGGATGATTGCCAGCGTCCCGTCGCGGTAAAGCGGTTCCAATTCCTTCAGCAATGGATTCAATCCGTAAAAGCCATCGAGTGCCACGGCCTTGCTCTTGGTAATGGCGATGCGGGGGCGCGCGTTGTGATAGCCGTCGTCCGGGAGCGGCGCGACCATGTTCAAGCCATCCGCGCCACCACGAAGGAACACGACCACCAACGTCCGTTGCTCATCTCCATTGCCAGTGACAAAACTTTGCACGTCCGCCATATCAGCACTTTGTTTTGGAAGGCAGTGAGATCACGCCGTCCTTGTTTGGATGGATCGTCAACATCGTTGGAAAGCCGGTGACGCCAGCATTAGCGCCAGGCCCGCGCCGGAATCATGATATGCTTGCGCTTCCTGCGGGGTGGGCTTGCGACCCAGCAAATGCGCCATTAGCCCATTATCGCCGCCCGCATTCGCGCGCAAGCTTTCGAAATCCACCTGGGTTCCCTTGATCCGATTTTCGCTCAACGCCACGGCGAAGTTCCAGCGCCACAAGAGCGTCCCCATCCACGGCGCAGCTTTGTCCGGATAACCCTCGGGCGTCGGATAGTTGAAAGGCGCGTGACCCATGCGATGCAAATAATCGACGATCTCCAAACTCGCGTCCGTCCGGGCACCGGTGGCGCGCAAAGCGGAGACGATGAAATTGAACGGACGCTTGAATTTACTGCCCCGTTGCTCGCGGAACTCATCCGTGGCGAACAACGCGCGCAATGTCGCCGGAATATCGCCGCTGGTCCGGCTGAATGCGGCCGCCACGGCACTCACGGCGTTTGCGGGCGGTTCGTCCGCGATGAAATGACGGCAGAGCTTCGCGCCGATGTGTTGTGCCGTTGAAGGATGACGCGTGACAATTTCCAGAATGCGCTCCAATTCATGCTGCCCCAAACGGTCGCGCTCTTCTGGCGGCAGCGTGGCGGGCGTTGCGGGAATGCGCTGGCCCAAAACTTCCTTCGCGCCAAAATCGTGGTGCGCGGGGTTGAATTCGACTTTGCCGATCTGAAAATTGGGCGGCTGACCGCGGGAGCGCACCGTCCAGCCGGTGAGGCAGCGCGCCACTTCCATCACGTCCTTTTGCGAGTAGCCGCCATGGACGCCGAGCGTGTGCAGTTCCAACAATTCGCGTGCGTAGTTTTCGTTTGGCTTCTCGGCCATGTTCTCCCGCCGGTTCACGCGGCCATCGAGATACCAGAGCATCGCGGGACTCAGCGCGGACGCGCGCAACAGATCGGGGAACTTTCCCAGCGCGTGCTTGCGGATGACTTCGCGGTCATCCGCCACCTTGAGCCATTTGCAGTCGCCCTTCGACGGATCGATATTGAAGTGATCGGACCAGAATTGAACCATCACCTCGTACAATTGGCGCTCGGACAACACCGCGCGAGCGAGCGTGCCGCGCATCAGTTCATGCTGGAGCAAGTCCTCCTGATACTCGAACAACTCACCCAAAGGTTCGTTGAGCGTTTCGAATCGGCGCACTGCATACTGCGCGTCGGCGTCGTCAATTTTGTCGGGATCCAGTTGCGATTCAAACCAGGCGCTGGCGGCTTCCGTCAGGGTGCCGCCCAATTTTTTGAAATGTTCGTAATCTCCGGGCCGGGCTCCGAAAGCCGCGCGATTGAGCACATGCGTGAGCAGGTCGATTGATTCGTGCGCCGGCGGCTGGAAGGGGCCGTTCTCCTTCGGTTGCAACGAGAGCAGCAGGCGCAACTCGCGGGGCATCCGGTCGCAGCCCGTCGCCGCCAGCAGCGCGACGCTGCTCGCGCCCACCTTGAGGAATTTGCGGCGGGGAAGTTTCATCCGACGGCCTGGCTGACCGGGGCCAAATGATCCGGCTGCTTATGTTCCTGGCTGATTTCCCGGGCCGAAAGAATAAACGCTCCAAATCCGCTCACCAACACCCACAGCGGAATGACAATCCAGCCCACGACCGGCAGCAGGAAGGAGCACGCCAGCAAAATGCCGCCGCGCAACACCCGCCGCCAAGGTTGCGACTCGTCCACGGGCGAAGGCAGGCCCGCGCCGATGCGCAACACCAGCCCGGTTGACCCGGCCAACCCCAGCATGGCCGGAGTGACCACCAGCGTGAGGCCCAGCATTTTCAGGAGCGGGTGGGGGAGATTGGCCATGGCGAAGCCAACGATTACCGGTGCCAAAGCTGCTGCCAACCCAATAAAGGTAATCCTCGCAGGCTTGCCGTAGTGTCGGCTGGCACGTTCCACGAGTGCGGGAAACAGCGCCTCGGCGAGCAGCCAATAGCTCACATAGATGGTGAGGATGCCAAGGATGATCAGGAAGATCTTAAGAATATCGGCCATTATCATAGTTTTAGAGTTTTGGGTTTCGGAATTTCCAGTTCGGGCTTGCCCGTCAATATTCACCAAAATGCCGGCTTTTCAAAGCTGTAAATACAACACACGGCGGGCCTGCTTTGTTTCAGATTTTTTGCTCCGGCGTCATCCCGGTGGATGGCGCGTTTTATCCCTTGCCTCGGGCTGCTTCCCCCGTTAATCCTCACGCATGCGGACTCTCGCTCGGTGATCGGAATGAAACGTTTTCTTTTGCCCTTGGTGGCATCCATTTGCGTGCTCCTCGGCTGCTCGCCCAAGGCGCACGACAAGCTCATTATCGGCATGGAACTGGCCTACCCGCCGTTTGAAATGACGGACGAAAAGGGGACTCCGAGCGGCGTGAGCGTTGATCTGGCGCAGGCGCTTGGGAAATATCTGGGCCGGGAGGTGCAGATCGAGAACACGCCTTTCGACGGCCTTATCCCCGCGCTCAAGACCGGGAAAATCGACCTGATTATTTCTTCGATGACGGCAACCCCGGAACGCGCCCGATCCATTGACTTCTCGGATCCTTATCTCAAAACCGGGCTCTGCCTTTTGGTTGGCAAGAATTCCACGGTCCAATCGATTCAAGATCTCGACCAACCGGGAAAAGTTGTTGCGGTCAAACAAGGCACCACCGGTCACGGCTACGCCGTCGATCATATCAAGCAGGCGAAGTTGCTGGTCTTGGACAAGGAATCGGTCTGTGTACTGGAAGTCGTGCAAGGCAAGGCGGACGCGTTCATCTACGACCAAATGTCCACCTATCAAAATTGGAAGCGGAACGAAAATACAACGCGCCCGCTATTAAAACCGTTCAAAGAGGAGTCATGGGCAATTGGCGTGCGCAAAGGCAACGACGAATTGCGGGAGAAGGTGAATCAGTTCCTCGCGGACTTTCGCGCGAAGAACGGCTTTGAAACCCTGGGCGATCGTCATCTCAAGGAGCAAAAAGAGGCTTTCAGGAAGATGGGCTATCCCTTCTACTTCTGAGCGTGCGCTGGCGGAAATATTTCATGGCGTCGAACGAGCCGGGGGCCAGCCCGCCGTCGGCGCGGGTGCAGGTGTTGAACTGGTCGCTCGCGTTTCTACTGGCGGCGCTGGTTTTTTATTTTTCGTTTCACCAGGTCAATTATACCTGGAATTGGGGCGCGGTTTACAAATACCGTCAGAAATTTGTCCAGGGCTGGCTGGCTACCGTGTTCATCTCGTTCGCCTCGTTGGGATTGAGCGTGACCATCGGCCTCTTTTTTGCGCTGGCCCGGCGGAGTGCATTCCTGCCGCTGCGCTACCTCAGCAAGCTTTATGTGGAACTGGTGCGCGGCACGCCGTTGCTCGTACAGATATTGATTTTCTTTTATGTCGTGGCCAACGCCTTCGGAGTTTCCAATCGCTACCTCGTCGGGGTGTTGACGCTTTCTTTTTTTAGCGGCGCTTACATTGCGGAAGTGATTCGCGCTGGAATCGAGAGTGTGGGCAAATCTCAACTTGAATCCGCGAAAGCCATTGGCCTCACGCGCGCCCAGACCTATCGTTATGTGGTGTTCCCGCAGGCGCTCCGGCAAACCTTGCCGCCGCTTGCCGGGCAATTCGTTTCCCTCATCAAGGATTCCTCGCTCCTGTCCGTCATCGCCATCAGCGAATTCACGCTCAACGCCCGCGATGTCAACTCCTACACCTTCAGCACGCTGGAAAGCTACATTCCTCTCGCGATCGGGTACTTGATTCTCACCCTGCCGATATCGCTGTTGACGCGGCATTTGGAGCAACGATTTAGATATGAGACATGAGACGTGAAGGTTGCATGATGCGTAATGCCGGATGCGGGTTGGAGGCCAATCGTGCTCGTCGTCGTCCTCGATTTCTTTCAGGAAGGAATCGAAAACGACCGAGGACGAGGACGAGCACGATTCAACGGGTTGGCCGGGGTGGGGTTTCGTCAGTCTTGTGAAACTCAACCTTCATAAAATCTCGAAATACTTCGACGGCCACTTGGTCCTCGACGCCGTCACGCTGGCTTTGGAGAAGGTGCACACGCTTGTATTGATCGGCCCGTCCGGCGGCGGCAAGTCCACATTGCTGCGCATCATTGCCGGTTTGGAATTCCCCGAGGCGGGCGAAGTGCAAATCAACGACGAACGAGTCATCTTCCAGGAAGAACCGCTCCTCCGACATCGCCGGACGGTGGGCACGGTGTTCCAGGCCTTCAACCTCTTTCCGCATCTCACCGCGCTGCAGAACATCACCTTGCCGCTGGAAAAGGTGCATGGCCACACCCCCGCGGAGGCGGAGGAAATCGCGCGGCAGTTTCTCACCCGCTTTCGACTTGAGAAACACGCGTCCAAACGCCCCGCCGAACTTTCCGGCGGCCAGCGCCAGCGCGTGGCCATTGCGCGCGCTGTCTCCATTAAACCGCGGTTGCTGCTCTTTGACGAACCTACCTCGGCACTTGATCCCGAGATGACCGCTGAGGTTCTGGACTTGATCAAACAATTGCGCGACGAAGGGCGCGATTTCATTTTAGTAACGCATGAAATGGGCTTCGCCCGACAAATCGCCGACCATGTGGCATTGCTCGCAGACGGGCGAATTGCTGAGTCGGGCAGTGTCGAGGCAGTGCTTGAGCACCCAGCGACAGCGGCAGCTCGAGACTTTCTCTCACGGGTGCTGAAATACTGATAATCCAGGAAAACTCCATTCCTACCGTTATCTTAATGCGCTTGCGGTCCCAGATGCAGCCGCGCTTCGGCCAAATCCAAATCGTGTTCAATTCGGCGCATGACCTCATCATTGATGACGCGTTGGTTGCGCAAGCCGAGGATCGCCTGGCGCTCCACCTTGAGGGCTTCACTTTGCAGTCTGCGGAAGGGTGACGCCGTAAATCCTTGATCCCGCAAGTTCGTTTCGAGCTGGCAATCCTTGAGCTCGCGGATGCGGTCCTCATATTCGGCGCGCAGACGCTGGACCATTTCGGCAGGGATGGAATCCTCCCGGGCCAACTCCTCCAACCGTGCCATGGCGGCCCGGTTGGCTTCGAGCCGTGCCTGGCGTTCCTCGCGCTCGGCCGCGTCGTCGGCGCGAACGTCGAGCCAGTGGATCAAAAACGGCAGGGTCAGGCCCTGGACGACGAGTGTGGCCAAAATCACACAAAACGTGAAAAAGATGATATGGTTGCGTCCAGGCATGGTGGAGGGCAGTCCCAACGCCGCGGCGAGCGAAACGACGCCCCGCATCCCTGTCCACGCGACGATTGTGACGTTCCGCCAGCCGGGGAAAGGATCGCGTTGGCGCAACTTCGGGCTCAAGAGCCGTGGCAGGTAGGTTGCAGGAAATACCCAGATGATTCGAACCACAATCACCGCCAGACTGATCAGCGCGCCTTGTCCACAGAGACGCGTTATGGATTCTCCCTTCAACTCGTGGAGTACTTCCGGCAATTGCAATCCTATGAGAATGAACACCGTGCCGTTGAGCAAATAGACGACCATTTCCCAGAACGGATACGCTTGCAAGCGGGTCTTGGCATCGGCGATTTCCGGGGAGCGCCACCCGACATACAAACCAGCCGTCACCACGGCCAGGACGCCGGAAACTTCCATTCGTTCCGCGCCCAGATAGGCGGCGAATGGAGTCAGCAACGATACGATGATCTGCACCGGCGGGTCATCAATCCACTTCTGGATTTGCACCGACACCCAACCGATGGCCAATCCAAGCGCCACGCCGCCAACGCTTACCAGCACGAAACTCAAGCAGGCCGCCGGCAATGAAAACGCGCCCGAGACCATGGCGGCGACCGCAAATTTCAGCGCCACGAGCGCGGAGGCGTCGTTCACGAGGCTTTCGCCTTCCAGCACGGTCACGATGCGGCGTGGCACGCCCAGGCGCTGCGTGATGGCCGTGGCGGCGACCGCGTCCGGGGGCGACACAATGGCGCCGAGCGCGAACGCGGCGGCCAACGGCAGGTCCAGGACCAGGTAATGAGCCAGCCAGCCGACCACGACGGTGGTGAACAGCACCAGCCCGATTGCCAGCAGCAGGATTGGGCGAAGATTGGCGTGGAAATCGCGCCAGGAGGTGAACAGCGCGGACGGGAAAATCAGCGGCGGGAGGAAGAGATAGAAAACCAGTTCCGGCTGAAGCCGCAAGCTCGGCAAACCCGGGATCAAGGCGACCACCAAACCGCCAATGACAAATAAAATAGGGTAGGGGACCTTGATTCGGCGCGCGAGCAACGCCAGTGCCGCAATCGCCACCAGAAGCCCCAATAGCACATCAATCTGTTGCTCCATGCTTCGCCGAGTTTAATCGGTTTGGATGGATTTGCAATCTTGCGGCGTTCACTCCTCCATCGTGCTCGTGCTCGTCGTCCTCGTCCTCGATCCCTTTGGGAGTCGATACCAGAAGAATTGAGGACGAGGACGATGGGAAGGCTGCTGGCAGGGCGGAATCCCCTTACACCACCTGCCCAGCCGCATGCCCCGAAGCCCAAGCCCATTGAAAGTTGAAGCCGCCCAGCCAGCCCGTGACATCGGCCACCTCGCCAATGAAATACAAACCGGAAACCCGCCGCGATTCCATCGTCTTCGACGAAAGCTCGCCGGTGTCCACGCCCCCCAGCGTCACTTCCGCCTTGGCGTATCCCTCGGTGCCGGCGGGCCGGAATTCCCAGCGATGAAGCCGCCGGGCGATCTCCTCCAGTTCCTTCGAGGAGAAGCGATTCATCGGACGCGATGGCGAGAACCGCGCGCACCATTCCAGTACGAAACGTTGCGGGAGGTATTGGGCGAGTATGTTCTTGAGTTCCTTGTTCGTGTGCCGGTTCGCCGTGAGTAATTCGAGGGCGTCACGATCGGGCAGGAGGTTGATTGAGATTGGCGCGTTATCCCGGCAATAATTGGAGATCTGGAGAATGGCCGGACCGCTCAGGCCACGATGCGTGAAAAGGATATTCTCACGAAAACTCGCGCCGTTCGCGGACGCGATGGCATCAATGGAGATGCCGCTCAGTTGACCGAAGGCCGACTGGTCCCGTGCATCGAACAAGAGCGGAACGAGCCCAGGCTGCGTCGTGTTTACTTTCAATCCAAACTGTTGCGCCAGGCGGTAGCCGAAATCCGTGGCCCCGAGCTTCGGGAAGGAAAGCCCGCCGGTGGCGACGACGAGTGAATCGCATTCGAACGCGCCCTGGTCGGTATCGACTTGAAAGGCGAGGGGCTTCGTCACCTGGCGAACATGGCAGTTGAGGCGCAGTTCCACTTTCGCGGCCGCGCACTCGGCCTGTAACAACTCCACGATCTGTCGCGAACTGAAATCGCAGAAGAGCTGGCCAAGCTTTTTTTCGTGAAAGGGAATGCGGTGTTTTTGGACCAGCGCGATAAAATCAGCCGGCGTGTACCGCGCCAGGGCGGACTTGCAAAAATGCGGGTTGCCGGAAAGGTAGTTTTCCGGGCCGGCGTTGACGTTGGTGAAATTACACCGGCCACCGCCCGAAATGAGAATTTTCTTGCCGAGCCGTTCCGCCTGTTCGAGCACCAGCACGGAGCGCCCGCGCCGCCCCGTTTCCATCGCGCACATCAACCCCGCCGCCCCGCCGCCGATCACCACGGCATCGAACTTCATTCGGCCTGCGATCCCGGATTCCGATTCATCGCCAACGCCTGATATTCCTCGACCAAAGACTTGATCCGTTGCGCGTCCGCCTTGGTGTGGCCGTGGCTGGCGAGTGGATCAGTGCCGCCCGAAGATTCGATCAGGATGTCCGACCAAAACATCCCGGTCCTGATATGCACCGAGGCGACCTTGAAAATGCTCATGCTGATCTCGTCCTTCTTGAACCAGGACCGTTTATGACGGATGACTGCGCGATCGGTCACCTCAATCACCGTCGGGAACAGCAGGTTGCCCCGCGTCCATCGGCTCGCTTTGAATACCTCGGAAGGCATAATTTATTTGAGATTTGTCATGGAATAATCTCGGGAATGCAACTTAAAACATATCAGGCATCAGCCCCAGGACACGAGGGGTTGAATTTCAATCTGCACAGGCACGGAAATAATTCTGCCGGTGTCGGATGGCTATTTGGCGTCTGACACCTTAATCGCCTGGTCATCATGCAAGCCCTGCTGGCCCACCAGGATCACCGCGTCATCGAGTGTGACGCCGTTCACGACCTCGACGTCCGTGCCGTCGTTAAAACCGGTGGTGATCGGCATTTTCTTTGCTTTGCCAGCGACGGCGGTGAAAACAAAGGCATGTGCCTTATCGCTCACGAGCGCCGCCACCGGCACCAGCAGCGCATCCTCTTTTTTCTCCAAGGCAATTCGCGCGTTTACCAACATTCCGGGCCGCAAAACGAGTCCGGGATTGGCCATCTGGACCTCCGTCAGCATGGTTTTCGTCACGCGATCCAACGCCCAATAGCACCGGGTCACGGTGCCATCGAAATGCTGTCCTGGCAGATCATCGGTCGTCCAGCGGACTGGTTGTCCCAAGGCAACGTGCGGCACTTCAGTTTCCGGCACGGCGACCTGCATTCGAAGTGTCTTGAAATCGGTGAGGTTGATGATCGCCGCAGCTTCAGGAGTAGAGGCCGCATTGGGCGCGGGAATGAACGCCCCCGGATCCACAAATCGCTTCGTTACCGTGCCTTCAAAGGGCGCGGTGATTCTCGCGTAATTCAGCATCGTGTCGGTGTATTGCAAATTCGCTTTGGCGACCGCAAGCCTGCCCCTGGCCACGCCGAGTTTGTTTTTGGCTTGTTCCGCCTCCATTGCCGGGGCCGTGGCTGGCTGGTTGGTTTGCCCTTCGCTGAGTTGTTTATATTCGGCCTCCGCCAGCTCCAGCTCAGCCTGATACCTTGTCCGGTTGGCCCGCAATTCCGGGACCTCGATATTCGCGATCAAGTCTCCGGCCTTCACGTAGTCTCCCTTGTCCACCGTCAGCGTCTCCAGGTAACCTTCCACTTTCGCGAACAGCGTCACTTGGAGATACGGATGCACCTCTCCCGGCAGGTTGATGTAACGGCAAACTTCGCCTCGGTGCGGATGGACGGTCCTGACTTCGGCCGGCGGGTCAGCCTTTGTGGCGGAAGGAGTGTCCGGAGCGTCCGGCGCCGTGCAGCCGGAGAGGACCGTTCCCGCCGCAATTAAAACTGAAAACACCAACGATCCATGTGATTTCATATTCATGCAGTTTAGGTTTTGTTGCCGGCAGGTTGATAATGCCTGCTTTGCTCATCACGAGGATCCAGTGATGCCGAGCGGCGGTGACTGCGGTCTTGGACGAGGGCGAAGACAGATGGCAACACGAACAATGTGGCGATGGTCGCCGCCGCAAGGCCGCCCACCACCGCGCGGCCCAGCGGCGCCGCTTGTCCGCCGCCCCCGCCCAAATTTAACGCCATCGGCATCATGCCGGCGATCATCGCCGCGCTGGTCATTAGAATTGGGCGCAAACGACTCCGCGCGCCTTCCACTGCCGCATCCGCCGCGCTGCCGCCGCCCAACCGGCTGCGTTCGGCGAAAGTTACCAGCAAAATGGCATTCGCCACCGCCACGCCCACGCCCATGATCGCTCCCATGAACGACTGAATGTTGAGCGTCGTGTTCGTCAGCCACAGTGCCAGCATCACTCCCGCCAGCACCGCCGGCACAGTGGACACCACAATGAACGACAGTTTGACTGATTGAAAATTGGCCATCAATAGCAGGAATATCGCAATCACCGCCAAGGCCAGGCCACGACGCAACCCATCCAGCATTTCCTGCATGGGCACCACCTGCCCGCGCACGTCCACATTGACCCCGCCCGGCGGCGCGCCCAGGGCCTGGATTGCCCGGTTTACCTGGCGCACCGCGCCACCCAGATCGTCGCCCGCGAGGTTCGCCCGCACCGTGATCAGTCGCTGCATATTGTAGCGTTCGTATTGTCCCATGGCCGTGCCTTCGCTGATATGTGAAATATTACGCAACAGGACATCTTTGACCTTATCTTTTTCCGGATCCTTGGGCTGGTGCTGAACGATGGGAAGATTCCCCACGTCCTCCAGCGATGTCATAAGCCGTTGCGGAATCTGCACCTGCACTTGATACGCCACACCGCTGTTGGGATCGGCCCAAAAATTCAGATCGACAAAGCGGCTCGACCATGTAGCGGGTACGAGCGCCCGCGAAACCTGTTTAATGTTCGCCCCAATGATTCCCGCGCGTTCCCGGTCCACCTTCACCTCCACAGTCGGATAATCCAGTGATTGGCCAAACTGCACGTCGCGCAAGACGCCGATTCCGTCCAGCTTTTCCTTGATCTTTTCCGCGAAGGCACGGCTGGTGTCGAGGTCCTGCCCGCTCACCGCCACTTCAATCGGAGTTGCCGCACCCAGGCTCATCACCCGGCTGACAATATCCGCCGGTTCGAACGAGAAGTTCACTCCTGGAATCTGGGCCGCGAATTCCCGCCGGAGTTTATCCTTCAATTCCTGGGCGTGTAATTGCGCGGCGGCCTTCAATTGCACTTGCAACACGCCTTCCTCCGGCCCACCGTTCCAGAGATGAACGAAATTGATCGGGAAGTTCGCCCCATGAACTCCGATCAATCCCAGCGAGATCCGCACGTTCTCCGTTCCGACCACGGCCTTTATGATTTTTAGCGCCTTCAGGAACACGGCTTCCGTGCCATCGATGTCTGTTCCGGCGGGCGCGCGCAGACGCACTTGCAGTTGCCCCGCATCCACCTGCGGATAAATTTCAGTGCCCAATCGACCGCCAATGAAAACGATCACCGCGACCGTCGCCGCCAGGTAAGCCGATATGACCCAGGCTCGCCTCGGCGCCAACGCTTGAAGGAGGCGGCCATACGCCCTTTGAAATTTGGCGAAACCACTCTCCTGGACCGCCCAGGTCGCGGCTGGTTTTTCTCTGCCCCGCAGCATCCAGACGGAAAGAATTGGCACCAGCGTGCTCGACAGGAAATAAGAACCCATCATGGAAAAACCAACTGCCAGGGCGAGCGGCAGAAACATGGCCCGCGCTGCTCCAACCATGAAAAGGGCGGGGGTAAACATCGCCAGAATGCAGAGCATGGCCAGCAACCGCGGCACCCTGGTTTCATTCGTGGCGTCCAACGCCGCCTGCGCTGATTGCGCCCCTCGTGCCAGATGAACATGAATGTTTTCCAGGCAGACGGTTGCTTCATCCACCAGGATTCCCACCGCCAGCGCCAGGCCGCCCAGGGTCATGAGGTTGACAGTGTGCCCCGCCAGTTTCAGCGCCAGTATCGCCGCCATGAGCGAGAGCGGGATATTCACGATCACAATGAGGGCGCTGCGCCAATCTCGCAGAAACAGCAGGATCATGAGTCCCGTCAGCACAGCCCCGAGAGCGCCTTCCTGGATCAGGCCGGTCAGGGCATGCTTGACATACGACGATTGGTCGAACTCATAGCTCACCTTCACATCCGGCGGCAGGACGCTTTGAAACTTCGGAATGTTCCGCTTGACCAAATTCACCACGGCCAGCGTCGAAGCATCCGCCCGCTTGGTCACCGGGATATAGACTGTCCGCCGCCCGTTCACGAGCGCGTAACTGGTCACGATGTCCGCGCCATCCACAACGTTGGCGACGTCCCGGACGAAAATCGCGGGATAGGTTCCCTTGCGAATCGGCACCGCTGCCAGATCCTTGATGTTTCGCGGAACGGAATTCAAGGGAACCATCGGATATTTTCCCGCCATCATCATGTTTCCCGACGGGCTGATCAGGTTGGCGGCCGTGATCGCATCCACCACTTCATCCGGTGAAATTTTGTAGGAGTGTAGGCGGTCTGGATTGATGTTGACGACCATGGTTCGCGCGCTGCCGCCAAAGGGCGGCGGGGCCGAGACACCCGGCAAGGTCGCGAACAGTGGACGCACCAGATTCAACGCGGCGTCCTGCATTTCCGTGACCGAGCGCGTTTCGCTGGAAAAAACCAATTGTCCCACCGGCACGCTGCCGGCATCGAAACGGGTGATAAACGGCGGCAGCGTTCCGGCAGGCATGAACGCCCGGGCCGCGTTGACGTACGCCACCGTCTCCGCCATTGCCTGGGACATGTCCGTGCCCGGATGGAACTGGAGCTTGATGATCGCCGCGCCTTGGATGGATTTTGACTCGATATGTTCAATCCCGGCCACGTAGAGAAAATGATACTCGTAGTAATAAGTCAGATAGCCTTCCATCTGGGCCGGGTCCATGCCACCGTACGGCTGCGCAATGTAGATCGTCGGAATCCCCAGCGTCGGAAAAATATCCTTGGGCATTTTTTGCCAGGACAACACGGAAGTCAGCGCGACCGCGATGACGATCACGGCTACAGTGAAAGGCCGGCGCAAGGCAAAATGGACGAGGCTCATGGATTCGGCTCCTCTGGCGTCAGCAACGATGCCGTGCGGCGGGGAGTTCGGGCTTGCCCCAGCGTGAAAACGGATGGCAGCACGAACAACGTCGCCAGCGTGGCCGCCGCCAGGCCGCCCACCAAGGCGCAACCGAGCGGCGCCATCTGCCCGCTGTAGTCACTCAGGCCCAGGGCTACCGGCAACATGCCCGCAATCATCGCGGCGCTTGTCATTAGAATCGGACGCAACCGACTCCGCGCCCCTTCCATTGCCGCTTCGGCCACCGTCGCGCCACCCAACCGGCTGCGTTCGGCGAAGGTCACCAGCAGGATGGCGTTCGCCACCGCCACGCCCATGGCCATGATCGTTCCAATGAACGATTGGATGCTCAACATCGTGCCGGTCATCCAAAGCGCGAGCAGCACTCCGGCCAACGCCGCCGGCGCGGTGGACAGCACGATGAGCGACAGCTTGAGCGATTGAAAGTTGGCTGCTAACAGCAGGAATATCGCCACGACCGCCACGGCGAAACCGCGGCGCAATCCATCTTGTATCTCTTGCATGGGACCAATTTGCCCGCGCAAAGCCACATTGACGCGCGGCGGCGGCGGTCCCAATTCCTTGATGGCGCGCATTACCCGGCGCGCCGCGCGGTTCAGGTCCTCACCGGCGAGGTTCGCCCGCACCGTCAGGGTCCGCTGCATGTTGTAGCGGTCGTACTCGCTCATTTCCGTGCCTTCGCGGATGCGCCCGAGGTTGCGCAGCAAGACCGGTTTGTTTTCTGCCTGAATCACCGGAAGATCCCCGACGTCCTCCAGTGAATTCATGAGGTGTTGGGGAATTTGCGTCTGCACTTGATAGGCAATGCCACTCTTGGGGTCCGCCCAATGGTTGGGAGCCTCGAACCGGCTCGACCACGTCGCGGGCACCAGCGCGCGTGAAATCTGTTTCATGTCGGGCCCGATAATGCCGGACCGTTCCCGGTCCACGGCCACTTCGACCGTCGGATAATCGAGCGACTGGGCAAACTGGACATCACGCAGCGTCGAAATTCCTTCCAACTGATTTCTTACTCTCTCCGCAAACGCGCGGTTGGCCGCCAGATTCGGGCCGCTCACGGCGACCTCAATCGGCATCGGTGCGCCGAGGCTCATTACCTGGCTCACGAGATCCGCCGGTTCGAAGGAAAAGCTAACGTCGGGAATTTGTGCCGCAAATTCCTGCCGGAGTTCGTCCTTGAGCTGTTTGACAGGTACACGCGTGCCGGGCTTCAGTTGCACCTGCAACACGCCTTCCTCAGTCCCGCCGTTCCAGAGATAAAGAAAATTGATGGGATAGGTCGAGCCGTGAAGCCCGATAAAACCAAGCGACATTTTCACATTCTCCGGCCCGATGGCGGTTTTGATGATCTCCAACGCCTTCAAAAAGACTGTTTCCGTGCCATTGATGTCCGTGCCGGCGGGTGCGCGCAAGCGCACTTGCAATTCCCCGGACTCCACGCGCGGAAAGATTTCCGTTCCCAATCGTCCGCCGATCAGGACAATCACCGCGCTCGTGCCCGCCAGGTAGGTGAACAGAAACCACGCCCGCCAGCCTGCCAGCTTTTGCAGGAGAAGACTGTAACCACTCTGCCACCTGGCAAAGCCAGCGGCATGGGATTTAGCGCCGTGGATGCGCGATCCCCAAACCGCGAGAACCGGCACCAGCGTGCTCGACAGCAAATAAGAAGCTGCCATGGCAAAACCCACCGCCAGTGCCAGCGGAAGAAACATGGCCCTGGCCGCGCCAGTCATAAACAAGGCGGGTGTGAACATCACCAGGACGCAGAGCATGGCCAGCAAGCGCGGTCCGATGGTTTCCGTGGTGGCGTCCAATGCCGCCCACGCCGCCGAACGGCCTCGATTCAGGTGAACGTGAATGTTCTCGAGACACACCGTTGCCTCATCCACCAGGATTCCCACCGCCAGCGTCAGGCCGCCCAGGGTCATCAGGTTGACTGTTTGTCCCGTGGCCCACAACGCCAGCACGGCGGCCATCAAGGACAAGGGAATGTTCACCACGACGATGAGCGCGCTCCGCCAGTCCCGCAAAAACAAGAGAATCATCAATCCCGTCAGCGCCGCGCCCAACGCGCCTTCCCAAGGCAGGCCCGCAAGTGAGCGAGTGACGACCGGCGATCGGTCAAATTCGTAGCTGATCTTCATGTCGGATGGGAGGGCGCCTTGAAACTTTGGGACGTTCTTCTTCACCATGTTTGCCACCGCCAAAGCCGAAGCATCCGCCCGCTTGGTCACGGGGATGTAAACTGTGCGCCGCCCGTTCACGAGCGCGCAGCAGGTCACGATGTCGGAATCGTCCTTGACTTCGGCAACGTCCCGGACGAACACCGCTGGATATTCTCCTCCTCGAACCGGGGCCGCTTCGAGGTCTTTGATATCCCGGGGAATGGAATTGACGGGCACCATCGGATATTTCCCGGCGCTCATCAAATTCCCCGACGGACTGACCACATTGGCCGCGGTGATTGCCTCCACCACTTCGTCGGGTGACATGCCGTAGGACTTGAGGCGGTCCGGCTTCAGGTTGACCACAACGGTGCGCGCATTCGCGCCGAAGGGCGGGGGAGCGGAAACCCCGGGCAGGGTGGCCAGTAGTGGACGCACCCGATTCAACGCGGCGTCCTGCATTTCCGTCAGCGAACGTGTTTCGCTGGAAAAAACCAGGTAACCCACCGGCAGGCTGCCTGCGTCAAAACGAGTAATGAAGGGCGGCACCGTGTTGGGCGGCATGAACGCCCGCGCGCGGTTCACGTACGCCACCGTCTCGGCCATCGCCTGGGACATGTCCGTTCCCGGATGAAACTGCAGCTTCATCAGGGCCGCTCCTTGAATGGATTTCGATTCCACGTGTTCGATGCCGGTCAGATAGAGAAAGTGATACTCGAAGAAATACACCAGATAACCTTCCATCTGCGACGGGTCCATGCCTCCATAAGCCTGCGCGACGTAAATCGTGGGCAAGTCCAGCGCTGGGAAAATATCCTTCGGCATTTGCCGCCAGGCCAGCACGGACGCCAGACCCACCGCGATCACCGCCACAACAACGGTGAGCGGTCGGCGCAGTGAACGATCAACCAGATTCATCAGAGCTGCACGTTGCTCACGCGGGATTTAAGCCCGTTCGGGCATGAGGATACAAGCCCGGCTTTGTTCCTTAAATCACCACAAACAAGATCTGCCGCTCTTGCGGCGAGCGAACCCGAAATTCTTTGACTGCACATTTGCAAACAGGACGAAAAAAGGACAAACTAGGGAATGCCGCTGCACATCTTTCGGAAGCATCAATTTGCCGTCCACGCGCTCAGTTTGACCTTGATTGCATTATTGGCGGTCCCGGTCGCATCGCTGGCGCAGAGCAATCTGACGATCTATGGCGATTCCCTGGTAAATGGCTGGACGGATTCCAGCTACAACACAACGCGGAACTTCGCGAACACGTCACCGGTTCATTCGGGCAGCCATTCCATCAGCGCAACCGTCACGAATGCCTATGGAGGAATTCAATTGTCTCACTCGGCAATGACCAATTCGGCTTACGCTTTTGTCACCTTCTGGCTCAACGGCGGGATATCAGGGGGACAACAACTCCAGATGTACGGCAATCTTACATCGGGAGCGCAGAATGCCCGGTTTTATCTGAACTCCCCGTCGGTGAACACCTGGCAGCAATACATTGTTCCTTTGTCCGCATTGGGCGTTGACAATGCGACGAATTTCACGGGATTCGCCATTCAAGATTCCGCCGGAGGGACTGAGCCAACATTTTATCTCGACGACATTCAACTGGTCAGTTCGACGCCGCCCGCGGTCACGCATTTGACGGTGAATGCCGCCCAAACCATCCGGACGGCGGACGCGCGCTGGTTTGGGATGAACGTGGCGATTTGGGACAGCGCGCTCGACACGCCGACCAGTCTTGCCGCGTTGACCAATATGGGCATCCGCGCCTTGCGTTTTCCCGGGGGTTCCGCCTCCGACGATTATCACTGGATTTACAACCGGCAGGACAGCAACACATGGAGTTGGTCGACGAGCCCCGCCAGTTTCATCCATCTGGTCACGAACGCGAACGAGCAGAGCATGATCACGGTGAATTACGGCACGGGTTTCACGAACGAAGCCGCCGCCTGGGTGGCCTATGTCAATGCGGCAACCAACAGCACCACGCCGCTGGGCACCGATTCACTGGGCTTCAACTGGCAGACCGCCGGTTATTGGGCCTCTCTGCGCGCCGCCGCCCATCTCGGAACCGACGATGGGAAAAACTTCCTGCGCATTTCCCGGCCGGCTCCGCTCGGTTTCAAATATTGGGAGATCGGGAATGAGGTTTATGGAGGTTGGGAAACAGACAGCAATTCGCTGCCGCACGATCCCTACACCTATGCGTTGCGAGCCTGCAATTACATCTCGCTGATGAAAGCGGTGGACCCGACGATTCATGTGGGTGTGGTGGTGACGCCTGGGGATGACAGTTATGCCAACAACACGAGCAATCCGGCGACCAACCTGCGCACCGGCCAGCCGCACAACGGATGGACACCGGTTCTTTTGGCCACGTTAAAGAGCAAAGGCGTTACCCCTGACTTCCTCATCCACCATCGCTATCCGCAGAATCCGGGAGGCGAAAGCGACGAGGGATTGCTGCTTTCCTCGTCTGGCTGGGCCGCCGATGCCGCGACTTTGCGGCAGGAGATATCCGATTACTTTGGCGCGGGCGGCACCAACATCGAGCTGGTTTGCACGGAAAATAATTCCGTGTCGTCCAATCCCGGGAAGCAATCGGTCAGCCTCGTCGCCGGCCTTTTCATGGCGGACAGCCTGGCGGAATTGATGCAAACCGAGTTAAACGGACTGTTCTGGTGGAATTTCCAAAATGGCGGTTATAACACCAGTGGCAATGTCAGTCCCTCCCTTTACGGATGGCGGCCTTACGGCGACTATGGAGTGGTGGAGGGAGTGACCAATTTCCCGCCGTATTACGCGTCAAAGCTCATGAAAAACTTCGTGCAGGCAGGCGACACCGTGATCACCGCCGCCAGCGATTATATTCTGCTCTCGACCTACGCGGCGCGGCGGCAGGATGGCAGCCTGACGGTTTTGACCATCAACAAGGATCCGACCAATGCGGCCACTGGCCAGGTGAGTTTGACCGGATTTGTCCCGGCTTCCACCGGGGCGGTCTATTCTTATGGAATGCCGCAGGACAACGCGGCGCAAACGGGCATCGGTTCGTCTGACGTGGCGCAAACCGCTTTGTCCGGCGCTGGCACCAACTTCAACTATTCGTTCCCGCCTTACTCGGCCACCGTGTTTTCGCTTTGGCCTGCGCCGGCAAGTCTGAAGGTGGTTTCCAGCGCCAATGCGGCGCAAGTCGTCTTTCAACTTCAAGGGCAGGCTGGCGTTCCGTATGTGATTCAACGTTCGACCAATCTGGTTTCGTGGACGTCGGTGAGCACGAACACACCCGTTGGTTCGAGTGTGAACATCACCAATCCGGTGGCGGCATCCGTTCCGAAACAATTCTGGCGGGCGGTTTGGCAGCCATAAAGTTCATTGGCCAAGGTTGTTTGAACTTGCGTCGAACTCACGGCGTTTGGTGGTGTGCTGGGGCGGGCTTTCAGCCCTTGCCGTATTCGCAATTGGAAACCTGGGGCGTTGTCCCAGGCTGGTATGAAGCGCGCCGATGGCGCTGAAGAGTTCGGGCCGCTCCGTACGCCTGTTTCCTCTCCGTATCTCTCTGTAGTTGAGTTGGAAAGATTTTGGAGCGCGAGGCTCCTTACAGCCAAGAGCCCGTCTCGGTAGGGCGCGGCACTCCGTGCGCGCCGTCGGCGGGCAGAGACTGCCCGCCCTATCAGGATGGCGTTTACTCGATTCTGGGGGCGTCGAAAGTGCGACCGCCCTGGTGGTGGATGGCTTTGGTGACTTTGCCGGCATCGTTCTTCACGAACTCAACCTGGGCATCGACTACTTTCCAGAAGAACTCGGTGGGTGACTTGGGAAAGATTTCGAATTTGGGCTGGTCGGTAAGCTGGCCGAACAGATGGTCGCCCTCGCGAGTCACGGTCAAAATTGCCTTGCCCTGGCCGTAATCGTACTTCCCCACCAGGGCATCGTAGCTGGCGGAATCCACCTTCGCCTCTTTCAGATCTGCGAGTCGCGGCGCATTGATGACCTGGCCACCTTGATGGTGGACGACTTTGATCGCCTTGCCATTCTTGTCTTTGACGAACGTTGCCTGGGCATCGACAACCTTCCAAAAGAATTCGGTGTCGGACTTGGGAAAGATTTCATACCGGGGCTGGCCGCCGAGTTGGGCGTAGAGATGCCTGCCCTCTTTGGTGACGGTCAGAATTCCAATGCCGTAGTCGTAGCGGCCAACGAGTCCATCAAAGGCGGCTGGTGAAACATCTGGATCAATTTTGTGAATGGGACGCGGGTCGAGCTTTTCGCCGAGGTAAAACTGCGTGACCAAATGGGCCAGCGTGGCCGGTTCGGCGCCGGGAGCGCCGGGCAGGGCGTTGGCGAGGATGGCAACCGTGAAGTTTTCGCGCGGCAGACGCATGATGAAGCTGCTGAATCCGTTGAGACCGCCGCCATGGGAAATCTCCTGCGCGCCGCGCAGTTCGGAAACAAACCAACCGAAACCGTAGCCGCTGCCGGAATGGTCGTCTTTGTTGTCCTCGGTTTTGACGGGCGTCCAGGCGGCTTTGAGGCTGGCTTGCTTGAGCAGTTTGCCGCCGAAGACGCCTTCATTCCAATGGAACAAATCTTCCACGGTGGAATAGAGGGCACCCGCGCCACCGGCCCGGGACATGTCCCAGTTCAGCGCGTTCGTGAACGCGGCCCCGCTGAATTCATAACCGAGCGCCTCATGTTCGAGCGGGACGCCGGAGCGATGGACGCCGGTGTGGTTCATGCCCAAAGGCTCGAAGAAATTTGCGCGGAGGAAATCGCCGTACGTTTGACCCGAAACCTTTTCAACGATGCGGCCAAGCAGGAAGTAGCCTGAGTTGTCATAGAGCCATGTCTTGCCGGGATTGAAGTCGTAGGGATCGTTCTGAAACGATTTGATGAGGTCATCGGGCTCGACCGGGGTGGCGACCGTTGCCATGAAACCGGGTTTGCTGGTGTAGCTGTGGATGCCCGAGGTGTGGGTGAGCAGATGGCGCAGGGTGACCTCATCGCCGCGCGGGAAATCGGGGAAGTATTTCGAGAGCTTGTCGTTGACGCTGAGTTTCCCTTCCTCCTGGAGCTTCAGAATGGCGGAGGCGGTAAATTGCTTGGTGATGGAACCGATGCGGGATTTTGTTTCCGGAGTGAAGGCCACGCCATGCGCGATGTCGGCGAGGCCGTAACCCTTTTCGAAAAGAACCCTGCCATTTTGGGCGACCAGCACGGCAGCGCCGGGGCCGTTGTTGGAAATCGCGCGGGTGAAGAGCGCATCGACAAGCTTGTCCGGCGAGGGGATGGGGATGTTCGTGTTCGCGCCGTGGGCGGCGAGGTATTGGGCAACTTCAGTTTCCCCAAACAGGCGGGCGGTGTGGAAGGCGGTCAGGCCGGCTTTGTTTTGCGCGTTTACATCCACGCCGTCGTCCAGCAACTTCTGAATGATTTCGGTGTCGCCGCCAGCCAATACGACTTCGATCAGATTGTGAGCTTGTAATTCCTTGCTCCAGTTTTTCATGGATTCGCCCGGTTTCGGGCCGGTGGAGGTGGCGGCGTCGGCGGCGCGCAATGAGAGCGCGCTCACCAGCAGCGCAAGGGCGAGCGAACAAGCGGCCACAGAGGACAGGGAAAACAGACGCTTTTTCATGGTCGAGTAACTCCTTTCAGGGTTTCGATGTTGGAGTGATTTTGCCCGATCGGGCGGTTCTTTGCAAAGCCGATTTCATGTTTGTGGGTAAAGTTTGGAGAGTAATTGTTACCGGAGTGTGACGGGAATATCCTTTTGGTGTGACCGGGGAATGGATTGTTCCTCGCCCTCCGGGCTGGGAAGGCGTCGGGCTTTCGATGGGGACGGCGCAGTGCGCTGGTCCCTACCCGGCCTGGGCGGGGGAGAGGATGCGGCTGATGGCGGCGCGGAATTCGGCGAGGGTGAAGGGTTTCGACAGGCAAATCTTGTTGCTGGATTTCAGGAACTCCTGCGTGCGCTCGTTGACGATGTCGCCGGTGATGAAGATCAGGCGGCGGGACATGTCGGGGTTGGAGGCGTTGAGGCGTTCGTACACCTGCTCGCCGGTGAGGCCGGGCATTTTCCAATCGCACAAGGCGAGGTCATAATGATACTGGCTCAGACGCTTGAGGGCGGTTTCGCCGTCGCGCACGACATCGACTTTGTAACCGTTGATGGTGAGCACCGATTCGATCATTTGCAGGATCAAATCCTCGTCGTCGATGACCAGCACGCGGCGGCCCACGCCGTCGCGCGGGTTCGGAGCGGCCGGGGCGGCGGGCGCTTCGACTTTGGGAGCCGCCTCGGTGGTGATCGGCAGTTCGATGACGAACGTGGCGCCTTCACCCGGAGCGCTTTGGGGCGTGATGGCGCCCCCATGCTCGGTGATGATGCCGTAGCAGAGGCTCAAGCCCAGGCCGGTGCCTTTGCCCACTTCCTTGGTGGTGAAAAAGGGATTGAAGATCTTCTTGAGATTTTCCGCCGAAATGCCGGGGCCGTTGTCACGGAAAGTGATGCACACCTTGCCGTTGACCACGGCGGTGGTGATTTCCAATCGCCCGCTGGGTTGGTGCGCCTCCATGGCCTGCTTGGCGTTGTTGATGATGTTCAGGAAGACCTGCTGCATCTGGTGCGGGTCGATCAAGGTGGCCGGCAGGCGCGGGTCGAAGTTCGTAACGACCTCGATGTTGCTGGTGCGCATCTGGTAGGCGAGGATTTCAACGGCGGACTCGAGGATTTCGTTGACGGAGACGACCTTGCGCTCGGGAGCGTGGCGGCGGGCGAAACTCAACAGGCTTTGAACGATCTTTTGGCAGCGTTTGGCGCTCTTGAAAATCATGTCCAGGAAGCGCCGCTGGGTCTCCGGCATTTCGTTCTGTTGCAGCAACTCGGCGAAGCCCATAACGGAGGTCAGCGGGTTGTTCAGTTCGTGCGCCACGCCGGCAACGAATTCGCCGATGCCCGAGAGTTTCTCGCTCTGGATCAATTGATGTTGCGTGGTCTTGAGAGTATCGACCGTTTTTTCGAGTTCTTCGCGCGAGGTCTTGAGGTTCTCGGTCATCCGGTTGAAGACAGTGGCAAGTTCGCCGCATTCATCGCGGGAGGAGACTTCGACACGGCGCGAAAAGTCGCCGCGTCCGACGGCTTCGGCACTGTCGCGCAACTGGCGCAAGGGCTGGGTGAGCTTGCGCAAGAGCAACCACACGACGGTGGTACTCAAAGCAATTCCGAGCAGGCCGACAGCCAGGAGCATTTTTTGCGTGGCACTGAGCAGGGCAATGCCGGACTCGTAAGAGAAGAGGAGCAGGTACTCGAGTTTGCCGGTGCCGCCGGGAATGGTGAAGTAGTCCGCTTTGCAAAGGAAATGCTGGTTATTGACGATAATCTGGCGGGCCGAACCGCGGCTTCGCAGCTCCTGGTCGCCGGAGAGGGCGCTGAATCGCGCCACGAGGACGGGATACAGCTCGGGTTTGGGCAGGCTTCCGACCGCGACCTGGTCCCCGGTCATGAAGAATATTTCGGTGCGGGTGAGTTGCTTGATTTCCTGAGCCGCCTCGGCCCCGATTTCCACCCCAAAGGTGGCGATGCCGACGATTTGGTCATGGAAAATGACGGGCAGCGAGACTACATCCAGCAAGTTCGTGCCGACGATGATGGTGTCGGCCTTGGGCTGACGTTCCTCCACGGCTTGACGAACGGCCGGCGCGCACTGGGCTTGGAACAAGTCTTTATTGAAGTCCTTGGTGCGGCTCGCAAAAGCGAATTCCTGACTGTCGCTCCGGATGAAAGTCAGCGTGGCAATAGCCGCGCCATCCTGCTCCTCAAACTCGCCCAGCAAACGGTCCAAAAAATCATTGGCGGTTTCGAGGTCGGCCAATTGCGTGGTGGCTTTGAACCGGGGCTCGTTGACCACGTTGCGATAGCGCGCTTTGAGATTATCGACGCGGATTTGCTGGGATTTTTTGACGATCTTGCTGGCGGTCAACAATTGATCCGCCGCGTCGTCGCGCACCTGGGAGCCGATGCGGCGGTTGACTACCCATATAGTCGCGGCAGTCAGCAATACCATAACCAGGACCACCGGCACCAGCACCTTCGTCTGGAAACTGAAACGGGCTCTAAAAGGAATTCTGTTCATCGGACTCGGTCAATATTTCGGAAGGTTGGTGATGCCCAGGGTGAAATCAGCTTTCACGTCACCGGTTTCCGAGACGGTGATTTCGCGGACCTGGCTCGGCAGGCGCTCGTGCCAGGCTTTCAACTTGTAGGTTCCGGGGGGGATGTTGGAAATGACATACGCCCCCTTGGCATCGGTGGCGCAGAAATATGGATTCTCCAAAACGAGCACGACGCAGTTCATGGCCGAATGGATGGAGCAAAAGACGTCCACGCGGCCGGGCTGGTCAAAGGTCACGGACTTGACGTCCGGGTTTTGGTAGAGGCCAAGATCGAACTGCTTGGGTTCGGAATAGGAAAAGACATTGTGGAAAATGGAGTCGTGGTTGGGCCATTCGACCGTGGTGCCCACCAGCACCGGGAGAACGTGCGGCGTGAACATGGCGTTTTTTTGGGAAATCTTGCGCGTGGTCACGACTTGCAACGGCTTGTCCGCCGGAGCGGGGTGGTTCGTGCCGACCGGTCCCGTGATATAAACAACAAAGTCACGCAGCTCGGCGTAGTCAATGCGCTCGGCGAATTTCAACGCGTGGCTGTCGTATTTGCCGCACTCGGCGTCCGAGCCCGGCTTGCCTTCGGCGTGCACCTTGCCGCTGATGGTGCCCGCCTGGGCGGACAGTATGGCCATTCCGCAAATGAGTAATGAATTGATCCAGAGCTTCATGCTAAAATTTGAAGGCGGCTTCGAGCCCGAAGAGATTTTCCTGACGCCGGGCTTCGCCGTTCAATTCGTGGCCGCGGTTAAAGCTGTATTCGCCCTTGACGAGGAGGTTGGGGCTGAAGCGATAGCCAAGCCCCAGGCTCAACCGCCAGTAATCGGTCGTCAGGTCATGTGCGAGATAATTGAGCATGTTGCCATCGCCCACGATGGGGAAACCGCCGGGAGCGAAGATTTGGCTGAACCGAGCCGCGGCGTAAAGTTTCCGTGTGATATCCTTTACGCCTTCCAGGTAGTAATAATAGACATCGCGATGATTGTGGCCGGCGGAATCGTTGTCGCCATAGGTGATATATCCTCCCGCTGCGCGCATCACAATGCCGGGGAACCGGGCTTGGACGTCGCCTTCCACAAGGTTGGCGTGAAACACCGTGGTGGCGGGCGAACCAAGCGAACGGAACCACCCGTTTGCGAACCACAGCGCGGACCATCCGTCGCCAATCACATCCAAATCGCCCGTCCGCATCCCGCTCACGCTCAAGTGAAGCCACTTGGCGGGGTCATAACCCACCCGGCCCACGACCGCTTTGTCGGCATTGAAATCCTGGGAAGTTGCCGAGCCGCCGTTTTGGACGGCGGCCACGTATTGCACGCGGCCCAGGCTGCCATAAAGCTCCACGCCCTCGTCCACGCCCCACAAATCCGTAAGGGAGTGCGAGATGAGCGGATTATCAATCGCGTAGCGGTATTGGTATTCTTCGCCAAAAGGAATGTTGAATCGTCCGACGCGCAGGTTCAGCATCCGATCATCGCCCCACAATTGCGAAACGCTCTCGAAATCCAGGTAGAGTTCGCCGACGCGCAGGGTCAGGTCGGGCACTTCGCGCGCCGCCAAATCCAGTTCGCTGAAGAGATAAACGTTTTTCCAAATCGGCGCTTCGAGAAAAACCCTGGCTTCGTCGATGCGGAAATCAGCGTTCGGGTCCTGCCCTTTGCTCTGGGAATGGAAGAAGGCCACCCCCCCTTCGCCGGTGATGTCCACCCTGCCGAAATGCATCGGACGGGCGGGTTCCGAGGGCGGTTCGTCGGCTGGTTTCGTTTCCAGTTTCTGGACCTCCCGGTCGCGCTGTGCGTTGGCGTCCTCAATCGCCGACACCTTGTGCACCAGGGAATCGATTATGCTCTGCTGCTGGCGCACCTGCTGCTGCAACAATTCATTCTGCTTTTTCAGCAGGAGGAATTCCCCGGGCGTGACCGTGTTGGTTTCGGTGTTGATCTCGCCAGGAAGCCTGCTGGCGAAGATGAAAAAACCGGCGGCACAGCCCGCGAAGGCAGCCCGCACGTTCAGATTTTTCATCATGCCTCATCGATTGAGCAACAAGCATGCCTGCCTGCCTTTTGCGGACGGCGGATTGACGCGGAAAAAATGGCTGCCAACGGATTCGGCGAAGTTCGTACGAAACTGTGTCCATCAATCGGTCAATTGCGGACGGAAGCGCTACAGAATTTGGCCGGGCTCAGCCGATATTTCAAGGGTTGCCCACAATTGAGACACTGCCCCGGTAATTCGGATTTTTATTCGAGCCGCCTCACTGCCAATAATCTTTGCATGTATTCCCGAAATTCGGCTGCGTCAGAAACGGCGCGAGGGGAGAGCGCGATGGAAATCGGACGGCGGCCCGGGAATCAGCGGGGGGTTCGAACCAGGCGCGGCGGAAGATGTCGGGGCGGTGCCAAGCTTCACGGGACTGATGGGATATTCGCCCAGCGGAGCTTCAACAACCGTGCCTGTGGTCGCATCAAACTTATGGCCTGCGGTCACTACTTTTGCGGGCAGCAAGTCATCGCCAGCCATTTGCACAACCACCAAGGAACCCGAGTTGGCGCGAGCGCTGCCATTGGAACCGAGCACATAACGACTCGAACCCCGGACGCCGGCCACACCTTTGGCCAGCTTGATCTCGTATTTCGAATCTGCGGACATTCTCGTGACGCTGCCGGCAATCTGACCGGCCTCCAAGTCCAATTGCGTTTCCTCTGCCTGGGTCCCGCCGAACCGGCCATCCGGCAGCTTGTTGAGCGCCAGGACGCTTTCCTCGGCGAGCCGCACGACGTTGGCCAACGGTTCGGCTACATCGTCGCCATGCACTCCGTCGAGCGAAATCGAAATGGAAGTGGCCGCGACGGAATCGCCCAGGATCAACTCGACCAAAGAGCGTTCGGCCGTCTGGACCAGGCAACCGGGCTTCAATCGGTCTCCTTTCTTGAGGGTTCGCCATGTTCGATGGTCATCCGAACAGCGGGCGTTCCCGGAAACGAGCACGACGGTGGCCATGCCCGGAGCGCCGGGGCCTGCATTCGCCTGGCCCACCCACCCGATCATCAACCAGACTGCCGTGCTGGCAGTCAATCGTCGCACAAAACCACGAAATGTTCTCATAGCAATCCATCCAGCATGCGCTGACACGCGCCGAAACGCAACCCCGGACGTGTGGTCGAATGAAGTGTGGTTGGGGTATATGGCCCATGGCTTCCAAATTAAACCCTGCATACTATTTATTTGGTGGCGGATGCGGATACATCCAACATCGAATGCGAATGGAACGGGGAGTTTTGAAGTTGTTCGTGCCCAAACGGGAAGGCTTTCAAGCCCCGGGAGACGAAGGTAGAAATAGTCCAAAGCAAAGGCCCACCGAAACAAACCAAAGAAACTATGCCAGATAAAGAAGATCGAGAAACTGAAGCACGGGCGCGCGCGGATGCGCGCGCTGGCAAAGCGCCCACCACGCAGGCGGGTGAGTTCGTTCGCGAGGAAATGCATCATATACGCGAGGGCCGCCACGGGGCGCGTTCAAGCAAGCAGGCGATTGCCATTGGTTTGTCGAAAGCGCGCCGGGCCGGGGTGAAGTTGCCGCCGCCGCAGCGTGGCCGCGCATCACAAAAAACGCGCCGCAACGCGCAACGCGCCTATGAACAGGGCCAGAAGCGAAGTCGGCCAAAACCATCAGCTAAAAGGTCGAAAGCCCGATTGAGCGTTCTGCAACGCGAAGGACGCGGAGCGGCGTCGCATCGGGCACTGTCGCGCCAAGCGCGTTCCTCAGCCCGGCGGCGTGGTCCGGCCAACCGGTCCGCGGCGGCTCGCAAAGCAGCGGCAACGCGCAAGCGGTAAAACCGGCAGGCAAAGAACTGGTACTTTATCTTGATGAAGAGGCGTGAGCTGGCTCGGCCTGTTCCTGAAACCGGCGGTGACTCTCCATAATCAGGGACCGCGCTTCCTTGACATCCCGCCAGCCAATGACGGTCGTGCGCTTGCCTTCGAGTTCCTTGTAAACGGAAAAGAAGTGTTCGATCTCACGAAGCAGGTGTGGCTCCAGATCCGCGAAATTGCGGAGCAACTTGCGTTGCGGATCATGGGCGCCCACGGCCAGCACCTTGGCATCCGAAACCCCTTGATCGATCAAGTCCAGCACACCAAGAACCCGTGCTTCAATGACGCAGCCGGAAAAACTGGGCTGGCTGGTAAGAACCAGAATATCCAGTGGATCACCATCAGTGCTCAGCGTGCTGGGAACAAATCCATACTCTCCCGGATAGTGGACCGAAGAATATAAAGGCCGATCCAGGCGAAAAACCCCCAGTTTCGGGTCGTATTCGTACTTGTTGACCTCGCCCAGCGGCACTTCAACCACCGCATAGACCAAGTCGGGGGATCGTGATCCGATGGGCAGTGTCAAATAGTTCATGCGATGGAGCGCAGAGATCCAGCTCTGCGAGTTGATACCTCTTGATATTCACGCCCGGACAAAGCAAACGCCCGCACTCTGCTCACTGCGTTCGCCAAAGCACCAAACGCCGCACCCAGTTCGCTGCATCATTCCAGCTTCAACTCAGCGCTGCCTTTAATGACGCCCTTGGCCATTGCGTAACGAGTCAGCCCCGCCACGTCATGGATTCGCAACTTGTTCATGACCTGCTGCCGGTGCTTCTCGACCGTTTTGGCGCTGATCCCGAGTTCGCCCGCGATTTGTTTGTTGGTCTGCCCTTCAGCAATGAGTTGGAGCACTTCGGCTTCCCTGGGGGTGAGATGGTCATTGCGGGCAGGCGTCGCGTTGCCGCGGTTGGAAGGCTCGTGGCCGGTCACCGACAATCGATTCGCGATGGCCGGGCTCAGTACGCGATGGCCGCGCTCGACCTCGCGAATGGCCTTCAATAAATCATCCGCCGCGGATTGCTTGATCAAATAACCGGTGGCGCCCACCTCGGAAAGACGCGCCACATATTCGTCATCCCCATAGGAGGAAAGGATCAGAACTTTGCAGTTGGGTACCTGGCGGGTGATCTGGCGCGCGGCTTCAAGTCCATTGAGCGCCGGCATTACGATGTCCATCAAGACGACGTTGGGCAGGAGCCGTTTGGCCATTTCGACGGCTTGACGGCCTGTTTCGGCTTCGCCGACCACTTCCAGGTCGCTCTCGGTCGTCAACAAGGCACGTAACCCCTGCCGCACCACCATGTGATCATCCGCAATTAGAATAGTGATTTTTTTCACATTTGGAACCGATTTTGGTACTCACGCTAACTCATGACTGCCGGGCTACAAGTAGGGTGAAACCCCACGCATGCCCGAAATCAGAATCCGGCAATTATGCGCCTGCCCAATGATTGGTTCGCGCCTTGCTCGCACTGCAAACAGCCTCCGCGCGCCCCGTTACACGCTGAAAATCATATTGTTGCGCCCAGCGCTTTGCCCTAGAGTTTTGCCATGCCACGGTTACGCGTGTTGAAAGCGCGAAACGAGTGGACAACGGATGCGCAGCTCAGCAAGCCACGGCACTTGGATGTCCTTGGGGAAATGTGACAGCCAGCGAACCGGGAACGGCTGCTGGGGTGGTCCAATCCTCGAATCGATGCCCGCCTTGAAATTATGAACCGACTCCTTGCGTCATGACCGCCTACGAACAGACTCGGGAAAAGCTGTCCGCTGCTCCTAAAACCTGGCTGATAACCGGCGTCGCGGGGTTCATTGGGTCGCATTTGATGGAGGCGCTCTTGCAACTGAACCAGCGTGTTGTCGGCCTTGATAATTTAATCACCGGCCACCGGCGCAATCTCGAAGAGGTCCGCCGGAACGTGTCTCCCAAGCAATGGGCAGGATTTACTTTTCTGGAAGGGGACATTCTTGATCAGCCGCTTTGCCGGCGGGCATGCGCTCACGTTGATTACGTGCTCCACCAGGCCGCGCTTAGTTCAGTGCCGCGCTCGATTGAAAACCCAATTCGGACCAACGAAATCAACATAACGGGTTGCTTGAACATGCTGTTGGCCGCGCTCGACCAAAAAGTAAAGCGGTTCGTTTATGCATCCAGCAGCTCAGTTTATGGCAACGCTTCCAGCCCGGGCAACGCCGAGGCCAACACCGGCCAGCCGCTCTCACCCTATGCGCTCACGAAGCTGGTGAACGAGCTTTATGCCGGTATCTTCGCTCGCAATTACGGCTTGGGAACGATGGGGTTGCGTTATTTTAATGTCTTCGGGCCGCGCCAGGATCCATCAGGGCCTTATGCCGCGGTGATCCCCACGTGGGTGAACGCCTTGCTCAGCAAAAAGCCCGTTCATATCAATGGCGACGGATCGACCAGCCGGGACTTTTGTTACGTCGCCAACATAGTCCAGGCGAACCTTCTCGCGGCAACGTCGGAGAACCCCGACGCGGTCAATCGCGTATTCAACGTGGCCAATGGGGGCCGGACCAGTTTAAACAACCTGTATGGGATGCTGCAGGGCCGGCTCGCGTCTGCTCACCCGCATGTCCGCGACTGTCGTCCCGTTCACCTGCCGTTCCGGGCGGGTGACATCCTCCATTCCCAGGCAGACATTTCGCTGGCGCAACAGCTTCTCGGCTATCTCCCAACGCATACCGTCGAACAAGGGTTGGAACCAACGCTCGAATGGTATCGATCACTCACTGTCGCCTGAGTTCTCCATTCTCCACCTGCATGCAGCCAGCGACGACCAAAACGACCGCAACCGTTGGAGCCAAGCCGCGGCGAAGGAAACTGCGGATCGCTTTAAAGCTTGGCGCAGCGCTGGTCATGGCAGCTTTGGCCGCGCTGATATTGGCCAAACCGATCCTGTGCCTTGACTCCAGCCCGCTGCGGCCGGCTGAAGTGATTATCGTACTGGGCGGGAGCGCGTTCGACCGCGCGCCACGCGCCGCCGAACTGTTCAAGGCCGGCTTGGCGCGAAAAATCATCGTGACAGGTGACGGCGACTGCGACGAGAACCGGCTGGCCCTGGTTGCGCATGGCGTGCCGAACGCGGCCATCGAGGTGGAGTGCCGATCCACCACCACCAGGGAGAACGCTCAGTTCACCCGGCCTTTGTTGGAAAGCGCAGGCATAAAAGAGGCCATCATCGTGACCTCCTGGTACCATTCACGTCGGGCATTAAATACGTTTCGAGCGTTCGCGCCCCAGGTTAATTTCGTGTCCGCGCCCGCCTATCATACGGACAAATTCAGGCTGGGTTACGCGTTACTACAGATCTACAAGGAGTATGTAAAGGTGGGCTGGTATTGGCTCCGCTGGGGCGTGCCGCCATGGGAAGCGAAGCAACTCCCTCCGCTTGCAAGTGGCGCAGCATCATCGCTTTGGATTGCTTGCGCGTAGAGCCGTGTCGATCACTTGAGGGCGGTCGTTCCCGGCGCGAAATCTGCTAGCTAACCTCTGATGGACAAGTATTGGCGCAATGGAAGGCGTTCAAGCCCGCGAGGCGCGCACCGGCGCAGGTCGTGCCGTCCCGGTCAACCACCTTTTGGAGCCAAGCCCTTTTTGATTCCACGCCCTGACGGCACCTGCTCATGAAGATCAGCGTCATTGGCCTGGGTTACGTGGGGTTGCCGCTCTCACTCCAGTTTGCGCGCTCGGGAGTGGAGGTGCTGGGGCTGGATGTCGATCCCGAGAAGGTGGAATGGATTAACCGCGGACAGAGTTACATCCAACACATCGAAAGCTCCGCCGTCCAAAATGTTGTCGCCGCCGGACGTTTCTCAGCGACCACCGATTTCAAGCGGGTGGGTGAAGCCGATGCCGTTATCATCTGTGTTCCGACTCCGCTGAACAAAAATCGGGAGCCGGACATTTCGTACATTCTCCGCACCGGCGAAGCCATCGCTCCGCACCTGGCCCGGGGCGCGCTCGTGGTGCTCGAATCCACGACTTATCCAGGCACGACTGAGGAGGACCTGCGCCGGGTATTGGAAGCCAAATCCGGGTTGCGCGCCGGGGTCGATTTTCACCTGGCATTTTCGCCCGAGCGGGAAGACCCCGGTAATCCGGGCAGCAAAATTGCGGAGATTCCCAAAGTAGTGGGTGGCCTAACTCCGGCCTGTCTGGAAAAGGCGAGCGCGCTCTACCGTCGCGCTGTCAAAATTGTGGTTCCCGTTTCCTCATGCAAGGCAGCCGAGGCCACGAAACTGCTCGAGAACATTTTCCGCGGAGTGAATATCGCGCTCGTCAACGAGTTGAAAGTCGTTTACAGCGCGATGGGCATCGACATCTGGGAAGTCATCGATGCCGCGCGAACCAAACCTTTTGGTTTCATGCCATTTTATCCCGGGCCCGGGTTGGGCGGACACTGCATCCCCATCGATCCCTTTTACCTGACTTGGAAGGCGCGGGAATTCGGCAAGCCCACGCGATTCATCGAATTGGCGGGAGAAATCAACACCGCGATGACCAACTACGTTGTTGGGCGCGTGGTCGAGGCATTGAACTCGCTTCGCAAATCGGTCAATGGCAGCCGCTTGTTGCTCATCGGCCTGGCGTACAAACCGGATGTGGATGACGTTCGGGAATCGCCCACCTTCATACTGATGGACCGCCTCAAGGAGCGGGGCGCGAAAGTGGCGTACTACGATCCGCACGTCCCGGTAATCCGGCCGACGCGCGAGCATGGTTACTGGACCGGCACCGCATCAGTGGCCTGGAATGCTGACAGCATCAGCAGTTTTGACGCGGTGATTATCTGCACAGCTCACCGCGTGATCAATTACAAGGAACTGGCCATCTGGGCCAGGTGCATCGTCGATTCGCGCAACGCAATGGCCAATGTTCCAGTCAAACCCGGACAGGTTTGGAAGGCTTGAGCTGCCAATTTGTCGCCGGGTATTTGTCTGAGAGCAGCCGAAGAAATCGGAAGCCTTGAGTCCGCTTCAGTCGTTCGGAGTCATGGTCCACATGCCCTTGGGACTAGTTGTGGTTCCAGAACCGATGGTTTGCTCGATTTTCAACGTCTGAACATGGCCATCGTGGAAGAGATAGTTGAACCGCTTGCTATGCAGGCCGTAGGCGGAATCACCGTAACCGTAGGTCGTGGTGGCGATCTGGAAACAGTCGGCAGTCAAACCCAGGCTTGTGTTGTAATTGGGACCGGCGCAAAACGAAGGCCAGTCGTTGCCGGCGCAATTTCGGCCATTGGGTTCTTCGGCCAGCAGGATGGTTGCCGCCGGCTCCTTGATCACGCTGAGTTTGTAACCGGGCGGTTCCCAAGGCGGCAGTGAACCGTCGTTCTGCGAGATGTAAACTCCCACGCCTTTTTGCTCCGGCGGCAATGGCTGACGGCTAAGCATATCCATCCCGCCGGCATAGTTCATGGCGTAGGTCCGGCGTTGGGCGAAGTCCTTGACGTAGCTGATGCTGACCTCGATGCGGTCAGCAGGGCATTGGAGGATTTTCGGAGCCATCATGGGATCGGTGATCGCGCCGGTAATCCCCACAAGCAGGTCGGCATCGGAATCACTGCCGCCAATGTAACGATGAATGTAATCGTCCCAGGATAGCTGATACATATAATCACCTGTGCGATAGACTGCAGGCGGGTACTGGTCAAGATGGTCATTAACAAAGAGATCGAAACCCAGCCCGATCTGCTTGAGCTGAGAGGTGCATTTTATTCGCCAGGCTTTTTGTTTCGCGCTCGCGAGTACGGGCAACAATAGCGAAGCCAGAATCGCGATGATCGCGATGACCACCAAAAGTTCGATCAGGGTAAATCCGGCAGGTTCGGCTGGGCGACCCGGCTGAACATCTTTCCGATGGATTTGAGCACGAGTGGACATTAAAGCTATTGTTTCACGAGTATGACTTGAACCCCTTTGGGATTGACGGCGAATTTCTGGCCCGGCGGAGCGGGTGGTGGATTGCTCACGTAACCGGCGGTTATCAGTTCCTCGAACGTGGCCGGCACGCGTTTGTTCTCGATGCTGTATTTGCGCAACGCCTGCGTCAGGGTAGCCAGCGTCGCTGTCATATCGGCGGGATTGGCTGCCTCCGCCGCTGGAGTAGACTGCGTGGCTGGCGCCGGGGATGCAGGCTTGCTGCAACCCGGCAGGAGCAGCAACAACAGGGCGGCTACTTTTCGTATTTGGTTCAAGGCTGTTCGCATAAGGTTAATCGGGTTGAGTGAGTGAGCATGTCATCAAAATAGAGGACACCAGGCTTGGATTTCAAAGCCCTCTCATCGCGCCTGAAACGAAGGATAGGTTGCATGGCCTGTCGATAAGGGCAGTCCTCTGTCCGCCATTGGTTCGCAAGGAGTGACCGCCCTGCCAGGACAGGGTTTTAAGGGAAGACGGGTTGATAACTGACGAAGGCGATGCTCCGGCTATCGGGTGACCAGGAAGGAACGTTGATCGTTCCCTGGCCGCCAAAAAGCCGCGTGAGTGTCCGGATCGGACCTCCCGCAATCGGCATCAGACGCAGCATCACCTGTTTGTTTTCGGGATGGCCCTTTACATCCTGTGTGTAGGTGAGGAACGCGAGCCATTTGCCGTCCGGCGACGGGTGCGCAAACCAATTGTTATATTCGTCCGAGGTGATCTGCTGCTGTTCTGTTCCGTCGCGCTTCATGCGCCAGATTTGCATCGAACCACTCCGCTCGGAGTTGAAATAGATGAACTGGCCGTCGGGCGAAAAATCCGGGCCGTCATCCAATCCCGTTGCGGTAGTAAGCCGCTGCTCTTCGCCGCCATCGGTAGAAATGGTGTAAACGTCAAACTCACCGTTCCGCTCCCCGCAAAAGGCCAGCGTCTTTCCATCCGGCGACCACCCGTGCCAGTATGAAGGCGAAAGTTTGGTGATGCGACGCGGAGCGCCACCGCCAAGTGGCAGAATGTAAATGATCGACTTGCCATTCTCGGTCTGGTCGCTGATGGCCACTCGTTTGCCATCCGGCGAAATACCGTGATCGTTGTTGATGCGATGGGCGAAGCCGGTTTCCACCGGCTGAGGCTCGCCGCCCGCGATCGGCAGGCGGTATAGTCGGCCACCCCGGTTGAACAAGAAGAACTGGCCGTCGGGCGACCAATTCGGCGCTTCAATGTGAGCGCTGGTTTGATAGACCACGCGCCGATCTCGCGAAGCAATGGGAATGACTTCCAGGGTGCTGGCGACTTGCGCCGGGGGGTTCGTTGCCGCCGGCAGAGCTTCCAGTTCGACTCGGGAAAACGTCGCGCGTTCGAGGGAATTTGTGTTATGGGCGCAGACAGCCAGGCCCACATAGAACGGCTCCTCGAACTTCACTGCATAAGCACATCCCGAGGGGCGCAACGAGTCGCCGGTGGCGGAAATCGAGAGTGAGATAAATTCACCGCGTTTTTCGAGCCGCACCCGGCCCGGCGCGGAAACATTCGACTGAATTTCCTGTGTCATCACGCCTTTGGCTTCCCGGTATTGCAGCGAGGTGAGGCCGTTGCCATGCACGGCGACATCCACGTAGGCTGAATCCGGCTCCAGGGTTTGACGAATGACGAGGCAGGCCTTCCGATGCGCATCGCCATTGGTGCCGATCCATCGAATGTCGGCCGCCAGGGTTAAATCGCCTGACATTCGCTTCCACAGGTAGTGGAACGAATCGTTCGTGAACCACATGTTGCCGCCGCCGCCCGCAATCACGTAGTTGCCTTGCTGCGCGTCGTATTGCATCGACCCGGCGCGTGGCGGATTGCCAATGTCCGTTTGGCCCGAGAAAAGGCCAGGGCTCGAAATATCCCGCGGCGCACCCACTGCGCCCATGAGCAGACTGAAAGAAGTGATGAGCGTGGTGAGCGATACAACAAAGGCTGGCTTCATGGGTTCCATCTTAGCCAAGCCGCAGCTCATCTCAAAGCCGAATGTGCATTCATGGTTCGGTGCAGCAACAACGCCGATGGTGGTGACGGCAGCCGAGTCTGTATTTGTATGCCCCGGAAGGCGGCTGGAGCCACTGGACATGGGAGGGGTTTCCGGTAAGCCCCGCCCGGGGGGCTTTTTGGTGCGAAAAGCCAAACCAGTGCCAAACCCTCAGTGCCCGTTGCCGGGGGGAGAAAAGGGGCTCCACCACAGGTAAGTGCGGCCTCCCGGCCCCGGCCCCGTCCCGGCCGGGATGTTCGAATCCCCCTGGAATTGCAGTTTGGTGATGAACTGACTGTTTCCCGCAACCGCCAGAATGTTTCCGCCCCGGGGATTGTGCAGCAAGCCCACGCCCTCGCTCGCATTGGGAAAGTTGGCCGCATCATTGTATTCAAACGCGCC
>JAJPHR010000062.1 GCA_021325145.1 Verrucomicrobiota bacterium
CCGAGATCAGCAAGAGAGATGCGCTGCTTGTCCATGGTGATCTGACCATCGCGATCCACGGTAAGATTAATCATGTCCGGCTTCACGGTGGAAGTCGCCACCGTGGCTGTGGGAAGGCTCGCTTTGAGCGTGCGCACCTTTTGCATTTGAAGACTCACCATCATGAACGAGGCCAGCAGAAAGAACATGATGTCGATCAGCGGAATGATTTCCAGCCGCGTGCGCTTGCGGGGGATTGGCGATCGGATTTTCATGGCGCTCCACCTTTCGATAAAAAGATCGTGCTCGTGCTCGTCGTCGTCCTCGATCTTTGCTCCGCAGCGTGTTCAAAAGCGGGAATCGAGGACGAGGACGAGCACGATTGGGAGGGCTTCACTTCGCTCCTCCCTGATTGGCCGCCTGGTCTTCCTTGCCGCCGACGGTAAACGCCACCTTTTGCACACCCGTTCGGCGCACGGTTTCGAGCACGTCGGCCATGGTGCCGTGAAGCGTATCGCGGTCGCCGCTGATATAGACCGGGAGGTTCGTGTCGAGACGGAAACGATTGCTCAGCACCGTGCTCAACTCCGGAAGCGACACCTGCTTTTTCTCCAGCCAAACGCCGCCAGACTTGTCCACGGCGATGTTGACCATGCCGGGCCGGAAGTCATGCTGAGCCATTCCCGCGTCGGGGAGGTTCACTTTGATATTTTGCGAACGGTCCAACTGCAAGGAAACCATCATGAATGAAGCCAGGAGAAAGAACATGATATCGATCAGCGGGATGATCTCGATCCGTGTGTGCTTGCGCCGAACTGGGGAAGGCAGTTTCACGCGGGATAAAGGCGGGCTGGATTTGAAGAATTGTTCATCGAACGGCCGGCTGGTTGGCGGGTTGACGCCGCGATGTTGTAGCGTCCGCTTGAAAAGTTCCGCCCGCCTTCGAGGCGTTGACCATCACCTCCACATTGGTGGCGGCGGTTTCCAGTTCGAACTGCAAACGCGCGACTTTGCCGCTGAAAAAATTGTACGGGATCAGCGAAAAAATGGCGATCCCAAGGCCGCACGCGGTGGCGATCAACGCCTCGCCAATGCCGCCCGTCACGGCGGAAACGGCCAGTTCGGCGCTGCCCACGCTCAGGAAGGCGCGCATGAGGCCGGTGACCGTGCCGAGCAGGCCCAGCAGTGGCGCCAGCGTCACGAGTGTGTCCATGACCGTCAGAAACCGCCCGGCGCGTTCCAATTCGATGCCAGCGGCTAACTGCAAGGCCCCTTGCATCGAGGTGTGCACGTGGCTCAGCCCGCGGTAAACCATGCGGATGATCGGGTCCTCGGAGCCTTCGGAAATCTTTACCGCCGCATTGAAATCGCTGTTCTCGAGGGCCGCCAGCAGTTGTTCCATTTTTTGCGGATCGCGACGGCGGCTTTCGCGCCACCACCAAAACGCGCGCTCGCCCACGACGGCGACGGCGACGAAGGCGCAGATCAGGATCGGCCACATCACCGGGCCACCTTTGAGGAAGAACTGAACAACGATATTTGCGAGCATAAGCAGGTTAAGATTCGACGGGGTTGCGGGGTGCGTTCAAGCGGGATTCACGGGGTTAATCCGGACGTAATTCGTACGTGATGCTGGTTTCAAAAGTACGACCGCCACCGGTCGGAAGAATCCAATGGCGCTTGACGAAATCGGCTGCCGCCCGGTCCAGGAGCGAAGAACCGGAGGACTTTGTCACCGTGATGCCAGTGATGTTCCCGGCTTCATCGGCAGTCATTTGCAGTCCCACTGTGCCTTGAATTCCCTGGGCTTTCGCAATCACGGGATAGGTCGGTCTTGGCCGGTCACCCCCGCTTCCCGTGGCTCCGATGTCCGTGGGAACATTCCTCAGCGGAGCGACTGGGCGCAAGGGATTGAGCGGCGGCATTGCCACCACTCCCTTGGGAGCCACCATATTCGCTATTGTCGGCACCGAAAAATTGATGTTCGGCGCCTCGGGCGTCGCCACCACCACCTGGGGCGTGTCTGGTTTCGCTTGTTCGCTGTCGTCCGGTTTCACTTCTTCAGGGGCTGTTTTCGGTGGAGGTGGCGGCGGTTCGAGGAGCGTTGGAACGACTTCCTCGATCGGCGGCGGCTTGCGAATGACCATGGTGGCTGGTTTCGCGCCGAGAATTCCAATGAGAAGGAAAAGGATGCAAATCGAGTTCGTCCAGGCGAGCTTGCGGTTCGCGTCGCGATTCGCCGCCGGCAGGCAAAACCGGGCCAGTTCCGATTTTAACTCGTAGTGGAACGATTCCCGTGTGGCATCCCGTACGCTCATGAAAAATAGAACACCGAACGCACAATTCTGCAGCACTGCGCATTCCGAAATCGCGCCAAACCATCATTGCCGTCCAAAACCATGTTTCAGCCTTATTTCAGTAATGGTGCCTGTCAACCGCTACTTTCGCGAGCCAGGCGAATAGCCGCACAGCGCGCTGTTAGCGCCGCTGTGCGGCCCGCCCTCGCGGAATCGGAGTTGTTCCTCGCGGGCATTTCGGCTAAAACGAAAACCCGAGCGTACCGAAGTATCCCCGCCGCGCGCCCCACTGCGGCAGGCTTACGCCCACACCAGAACCGTTACGGAGCTCATAGGCGTTGTCGGTAAGGTTGACGATGTCAAATCGGGCCTTCAGATGGTTCTTTCCCAGGTTGAAGACGTGCTCGATGCCGGTGTTGATTGTGTAAGAAGCCGGGACGGTTCCGCCATTCGGCACAACTGTGCCATCGGGCAACATCCCATCTGTTCTCAATCCGCTGCCGTAAAGAGCGTCCGCAAACACGCGTGTGGTGCCGTGCCAGCAGTGCCACAGGTACGATACGCCGAAGGAACCACTGAATCGTTGATCGTGATCGAGGAAGATCCAATTATGTTGCACGTAGGCCCGGTCGCCCGGATCGAACAGGAACTGCGCAGACGACCAGTCCATACCCTGAGCCTTCGAGAGAGCGAAATTGGCGTAAGCGGAAAAGCCGCCAGTCGTGTACGAAGCCGTCGCCTCCGTGCCATAGATTTTTCCATGAGCGTAGTTGAAGGCCGAGAGGATGAGCGTCTGGCCAAACAGCCCGTCATCGAGCTGGTTTTGAGCGGTTTTGTAATAGCCATCAATGCCGACTTGCAACCCCGGCGCCAGCTTTTGACTGACGCCGATGTCGTAGTAATTGGCCCGCTCGGCTTTGACGGGGTCGTCGGTTGTGTCGGCGGATGCGTTGGAAGTGCCGTTGAATTGCGTAACAACACCCGGAGGCACATTCTCGATCGGCGGCGGCGTGAAATAGCGCGCGTAGCCAGCATGGAGCGTGGTCGAATCGGTCGGACGATATACAAGGTTCACGCGCGGACTGGGCTGGTTTTCATGGTCGAAGGAGGAGGAAAACAGATCGAAGCGTGCACCGTAGTTGAGCGTCAGCTTGGGAAACAGCTTCCACTCGTCCTGGACGTACGCGCCCAGGAAAAAGCCGTGGATGTTTTGGTTGTTCACAATGGTGCGCAGGTCGATGGGATTGCCTCCGGCATCGAGGTCATACACCGCCGTGCTGGAGTTCGCCTGCACGACTTCATCCAGGAAACTCCCACCGAACCGCACCGTGTGCTGATCGTTCAACTCCCAACTCGCATCGGCCTGGACTCCGCCGGAGAAGAGGTCGCGATCCACGTCGCTGGCGACGCCGTTAAAGTAAAGATCGCCGACCGGATCGGGCGTGAAATGCACATCGCTGTTGCGGCCAAAAGCGGAGACCTGGAAGTTCAAATTCCCCGCGGACTTTTGATAAGTCACCACGGCGTAATAATTCTGCTCCTTTTGATTTTCGTTCAAGTTGGCGGAATCGAAGGTCGCCGGCTGCCCCGGTGCAGTCGGAAATGCAGGCGTCGTGTTGCCTGGCGCATCCGGAATCTGAAAGGTGCTGTAGGAACCGCTGAGCATGAGACTGACCCGGCTCGTGTCATCCAGCAAGTAAGACGCAAGCGAGAAGAACCTGCCCTGGTCCGTCTTGTCATGGATGGCATCGTGGGTGGAAGTTACGTTTTCGATGCCGAGCGAGTTGTGTTCGTAACTGCCATCAAGGAAATAATTCAACTTCCCCTCCGAGCCGCCGTACTCGAAGCTGGGCCGGATCGTGTCATGGCTGCCGCCAAACAGTTCCACGTTTCCGCCATTGTCAAACGCGCCGTTCTTGGTCTGGATATCTATCACGCCGGCCGTGCGGAACCCATATTGCGCCGGCAGCGAACCCGTGATCAGGCTCATGCTGTCTACGAACCGCGGATCCAACTCCAGGCCGAAACCCGTGATGCCTTCCGGCAATAGCACGTCATTGATACGGTACTGCAGGTTGGCATGCTCGCCGCGAACGTGCAAATCCCCGTTCACAGCGGAATCGCGCGCCACGCCCGGCATCCGCTCGATCAAGTTTCTGAATTCAGCGTTCTCGCCGAGCGAGACAGACTGGATTTGCTCCTTTTCGATGGTGTACTTCGTAGCACCGAGACTCGGCACAATTGACTGGCGCGCTTCATTGAGGTGCTCGACCACTTTCACCTCTCCCAGGTTGGTCACATTGGTGGACGTGCCGGAACTTGGAGGATTGGCCGGTGCGTTCGTTTGCTGCGCCAGGGCCGAGCCTCCGCACGCCAGCGAGACGAGCCCGATGGCTGTCCAATAGGCGCGCTGGTTGGACAAGGAAATTCCGGGCCGGACAGGCAGCCGCGGAGCAAGACGGAAATTTGCTTTCATAATGGTGGTTTAATTCGGTTATACAAATGATTTTTTTGGTTTAAATTTACTTTCTGCATGGCTGGTGATTGGCGCCCCAGCGAAAGCCAGGCGCTCACAACAGCCAATCAATTCAGGAAACAACTAACGAAACGGCAACGAGGTCAGACGAAGCGGGACGGAGGTGCGCGGCTGGAAGAGAAGAAATAGTCCGCGGATGGAACAATCGAAGCGTCGGGAAGCAACGCGATACCCGCAAAAAGCGCGGCTGGCGTGACAGTGGCCTGCCCAATCGGAGCCGAATCAAACTGCTCTCCCGCAAACAAGCTGACGGCGCAATGATGACCGGGCGTGCCGGCGTCCGGGTGAAGCCGTTTGTGCAGCGATGGGCTCGAAGCAACCGCCGAAAGAAACAGGAATACTGCGATCAGCAAGAGAGCCGAAACCGATCTGGCGGGCCTGTTTCGTTCCAAGATCCAGCGCATAAGCGGAAACCGCCCGGACTTAAGCATGCGTTCCGATTCCAGGCAAGCGCTTTTTCCTGCCAGGCTGTTGCCGCTTAAGAGAGATTTGGAAATCCACGAAGCGCAGCAGCCGGCGTGAGGAGGCCCTAATCCCTTTTGAGGAGAAGTTAGAACCTCCTCACGTCGGCTGCTGCGATTGAATCTTTTTAATTGCAAATCGTTTGCAATTAAGCATAGTTGAATCTGTAACGCAACTATATTAATTGATACGCCTATGCCTGAAGCCGCAATCTCGCCCGTCTGGCTGCTGGTCATCTATTGCGCCATCGAATTGCTCGCGTCCCTGGCTGGCGGCTGGCTGATGTTGATGATGCACCTGACGCACCGGCGGCTGCAGATGGGGATCAGCTTTGTGGCGGGACTCATGCTGGGCGTGGCGCTGCTCGATTTTCTGCCGGATGGCGCTGAGCAGTTGCATTCCGTGAATCGCACGGCGGCTTGGGCGTTGGGCGGGTTTCTCACCATGTTTTTTGTCCAGCGATTTTTCCACTTCCACCATCATGACGTCCCGCAAGGCGACCCCGAAGGTTGCGGCCATGAACATGAAGAAGCCTCAGACCATGACCACGGTCACGACCACGGCCATACGCATCCCGGTCACACGCTGGCGGAAAGGTCCGCGCGTCAGCTTTCCTGGATTGGCACGGCCCTGGGCTTGACGCTGCACTCGCTGCTCGACGGTTTGGCGATGGCAGCCGCGGTGCTGGCGGAATCCGGCAGCGGCACCAAAGTCGCGGGGCTGGGCGTCGCGCTGGTCGTGATTCTTCACAAACCCTTCGATGCCATGGCGGTTTCGACGCTGATGGCGGCCGGGGGAAAATCAAAATCCTCGCGACATTGGTTGAATGCCCTGTTTGCGCTGGCCACTCCGGCGGGGGCGTTTTTGTTTTGGATGGGCGCGTCCAGGGTTGCGGACTCCAACGCGGCGTATGTCGGCTGCGCGCTGGCGTTCTGCGCGGGCACCTTCCTTTGCATTGCGAGCAGCGATCTATTGCCCGAGCTGCAGTTCCATTCCCACGACCGCTTTGCGCTGTCGTTTGCCTTGGTGGCGGGGCTGGCGGTGGCGATTACCATTTCGCAGTTCGAGTCCGGCAGTCCCGAACCAGCCGCAGTTCCGACCAGGCTTCAAGAAGCTCCCTTGACCGGCAAGCCGGGCGGGGGTTAATCGCCCACCATTCGTTCTCCGTCCATGCGATAGATGCCGACGATATAGCCGTTTTCGCGCGCGGTACCGATATGCAGAGTGCCTTCGATGTCCACTGGTTGATCCATGATGGGCTTAACTCCCTTGCCTTCGGGGGCCTTTACCATCACGAGCTCGGTAATCTTCGGTGGAACACCGAAGCAACACGCGCCTTGGTTTCGCATGATCAGAAACTCGGTTACTTTCCCCGCCTCCACTTTCAGCGGCAGCATGAACCCCTTGATGACTGCTTTTTTCCCATCCAACCCTTTGACCTCGGCGGGAATAAATTTATCGGCCTCATCAATTCCGTTGGTCAGGTTCGTGACCTGCACGTCGGGCGCGGTATATTCATAGGAAGCGAGTTTGTCGAAGCCAACGGTCAAGTATCCAGGCTTCGCAGATTCGCCGACAGCCGGAGCAGGAGTCGCGTTGGTTCCGCTGGCCGCTGGTTGGGTTGCAGCCGCCGCCCCCGGCTTAACGTCCAGCGCGGGCGCGGGCACAGCCGGACTGCCGGCGTCGATCGGCTCGCCATGAATGGCCTTCGGCGGCGCTTTTCCTGGACTCGATTGGGCCGAAACGTTGGCAGCCAATGCCGCTGCCAGGACCACCCAGGCATAACAAAAGAATAAAGGCAGGGGCGCAATCCTTGCTCTTCTGGTTTCCCGGAAAACGCTTTGTTGCGCCGCCTGCCATCCGACTGTTTCCCCACCCGGTTTATTAGTTTGCTTTTTCATCCTTGTCGTTTCCTTTCGGAAAATTGAATGTGACGTTCTGATACGATTTGCCTTTCACAGTCAATTCTTTGAGGACCGCGTCAAAAGTCGCAACTTTTTTTAGCCACTCCGCCTGCGTTTCGAACAATGAGGTATCGCCCACCGTCTCGCCGGTGGCGGTGTTTGGCACGGCTTTGAGCACCAGCGCTTCCGACCGATCGGGCAACCTGGCTTCGATCTCAAGGGCTGGCGCGCCCACACGGACGAAATTCTCCAATTCTCCGTCCATGACGTAGGCCTGGAGCTTGCTCGAAGCCGGGTCCAGGACCAATTCAACGTGATATTCTTCCTGCCCCAATTCGACCGGCGTCCCGCCGTGCGGCGGTTTGTGCTCGTGTTTGTGCGCGACGGCAGGGACCTGCGTCGCCGGCTTGTTGTCGCCGCAACCCGTCATCAACCCGCTGAGCAAAGCCAGGGTGACGAAAAACCACGGCTGTTTCATTACGACCGCACTCATAAGATTGTTACTGCCAATCACTCAAAGGGTGTTCCACTACTGCGGCAACAATCCAACTGGAAAACCCAACATCATTTCTGGCTGCGCACCCGGAAGGGCGCTGTACTTTCAGCCAAAGGAAAGGAACGGGAACTAGGCGACGAGAACGGGCGGGCCGCGCCCAGGAAGCAATTGGTGGTCGGGAGCGGGAAGAACCAAGGTTTGAGGCAACAGAGTGACGACTGCGAATTCTGCCGGTTTAACTACCAGCGCGGGCAGGGAAACCAAGTCAATCCTGCCTCCTGAGAAAACCGTAATCGCGCAGTGATGGTCTGACTGGCCGGCGTCGTGATGCAACGTTTGATGCAAAGCCGGCGAAGCCGCCAAGGCTGCGAGGGCCAGCAGCATCCCTGCGCAAAAGAACGAAGCCGTTCTTTGGCCAGCCTGACTTCGAAGTAATGAGATAAGACTCATGTTCACAGCCATAATTAGCAGAGCACAACTGCCCGGCCAAATCAAACGATTAATTCTTCAAGCTGCGCTTGGTTGCAGTTCGTGCTCACAACGATGGACCTCCACGGTTACGTGCACCAACTCTTCGTGTTGCTTAAGCAAGCTTTTGTAATCTTCGGGAGGTTTTGGGTCGTGGGCCACGAGGGAAATGATGGCGGCGAATTTGTTGACGCCCACCTGCCAGATGTGCAGGTCGGTGATGGCGGTTTCCGGGTCGCCTTCGATGGCTTTGCGAATTTCCACCACCAGATCGGAATCATCCGGGCAGCGGTCGAGCAGAATGACGTTCGTGTCGCGCACCAGCGTGTAAGCCCACTGGGTGATGACGGCGCTGCCGACCAGACCCATTACCGGGTCGAGCCAGACCCAGCCCATAAATTTGCCGCCTACCAGCGCGGTAATCGCCAGCAGTGAAGTGACAGCATCCGCAAGGACGTGAATGTAAGCCGCCTTCAAGTTGAGGTCATGATCGTGGTCATGCCCATGGTCGCCATGGGCATGATGGTGATGATGATCGTTACCGCCGTGATGGTGGTGGTCTTTGAGCAGCAACGCGCTGACTACATTCACGGCCAGCCCAACACACGCCACACCGATCGCTTCGTTGAAATGAATCGGAAGCGGATTGAAAAGGCGCAAAATCGACTCGCCGGCCATAAACACGGCGATGGCTCCGAGCACAATGGCGCTTGTGTAGGCTCCCAGCACGGCGATTTTTCCAGTGCCGAAGCTGAAGGCTTCGTTGCTCGCGTGCCGCCGCGCGAGGGCATAAGCGACCACGGTTATGAGGAAGGCCGTGACGTGAGTCGCCATGTGCCAGCCGTCGGCGAACAGCGCCATGGAATGCAGCTTCAGACCGCCGACGATCTCGACGATCATCATGGCAGCAGTCAGCATCAACACACGCCGCGTGTTCTTTTCCGCAGTTTCAAATCCACCGCAGAAGTCGTGTTTATGCTTCCATCGGGTCAGGTTCTCGGTGTGCATGCTCAGCTACTGTGGTAATTCCAGGACCTTTTCCGCGTCCATTTCATAAATTCCCACGAGAAACCCGTTCTCACGCTTTTCGCCGACGTGGAGGATTCCCAGGATGGTCACCGGCTGGTCCATCAGCGGTTTGACACCTCTGCCCCTGGTGTGAACGGTAATCCATTGGTTAATTTTGGGCGGCGAGCCGTAACAACAAAACGAACGATCGCGCATCAGCAGGAATTCCACGGCGAGCCCATCGTCCATCCGCACCGGCAGCAGGAAACCGCGAATACCGACCCGGTTGCCGTCCAATTTCTGAATGTCGGCCGGTATTTGGCTCGGCGAAGCGGTTGCACCCGCGTTTGGATTCGTCGCTGAAGCGCCATTCACGACGTCGTCGGTCAACACAAAATTGAAGGCTGAAAGCTTGTCAAAACCGATGCTCTTATATCCGCTGGGAACCAATTCCGGCGCTTGAGTGACTCCAGCCAGGATGCCGGCGGGAATGGCGTTGGACGGGCCGCTCACGGGCTGTTCATCCACAAGCTGGTTCATTTTCATCTCGAACATGACCATGCGCTTTTGGGTCGAGCCGGGCGATGCGTATCGACGCTGGTTCGCGTTGGTCTGGACGACGCTTTGGACGGCCTGGGTCGAAGCGGGAGCGGGGTCGATAAGTTCGCCTTGAATTTTCGGAGCGCGCGCGGTCTGGACCGAATCGGCAGCGCGCGGCTGACGCGTTTCGAACGTCAGAATCGCGCCGCAAATGAGGTACACCGGCAAAAACTTGCTCCAGAATCTCACTTTCCCATTCTCCTATAAATGGACGAAAAAAGCAAAGCCGGATAGTTATGACTGGTAATGCCTCAGTGAAATTTAGAATGCAGATCTCCCGCTCTACCCGAATACGAGACGTATCATCGAGCAAAGCAGGAGCTCTGCGCTCCGTCCCAGATTGACCGAGGCATTGCCATGATTGCGCGATGAAACGGTCTGACACGGGTTGCGCTGCCACGATTCAGGAGCATGGAATCCCGCCTTCAGGCGGTAGGGCGCGCGTAAACACGATGATTGAAAACCTTCAACGCGCTGCACGATGCGACAGCCATGCCGGCTGAAGCCGGGACTCCATACCTTAAAACCGGCCGCCCCTCAGAAATCTCCCGTCTTCAGTTTGCTTCCCTCAAGCCGGTAAATACCGGCCATCTGGCCGTTCTCCAGAATTTCGCCGACGTGAATGGTCCCGTAAACGGTCATGGGCACATCCATGACTGACTTGACCGGTTGGTTAGTCATGCGCACACACACCCAATCATTTATTTCGAGCGGGATTCCGAAACAGCACAGGGACCGGTTCTTCATGAGCAGGAATTCGCGCGTGCGGCCATCCTCCAGTTTCAAAGGCAGCATAAAGCCGGTCACTGCAACTGCTTTTCCATCCAGAGCCTTGACCGGTTCGGGAATGGGGGCATTCAACTTGGGCGCGGATGCGAACGTCACCGGATTGGTCATTCCGAAAATGACCTTGAGCGGGAAACCCGAAAGTTTATCGAAACCGACAGCTAGATAATCCGAACTGCCCGCTTTGGAATTGAGAGCGGTTTTGACCGGGAGAGCATCCCGGCGAAGCGTTTGAGCCTGTGCCGCTTCCGGCGCGACGGTTCCCCGGTGCTCGCCGCAACCGGTCATCAAGCTCGTTCCCAGGACTGCCCAAACCGTTGCACGCAAAAGGTTCATGACCGAATTTGCGCTCAAGACATGGGAACCAGATGTTCGGCCACGTCGGTTCGATAAGCTTTCATGGCGGGGACAATTCCGGCCAGCGCGCCGAGGCCAATCAGCAAGGCTGGCGCCCAAAGCATCACCGGATTGAATCGGAACGGATCGAGCACCACGCCGGTCTGTGCGCGAATCACGCTGGCTGCTCCGTTCATGATTACCGCGTAAAAAATGAAACCGACCAGCATGCCCAAGGCGGAGATGGCCGCGGCTTCCAGGAGAATGGCGCCAAAGATGGTGTGACGCCGTGCGCCAAGAGCGCGAAGAATGGCGATCTCGCGGCGGCGCTCGTTCATGGAATTATAAATGCTGGCCAGAATGGACGCGGCGGCAACCAGGGCAACCAAGTACGAAACCAGAGCCAGAATTTTGTCGAACCAGCCGATTTTATTGAAAAGTTCAGCCATCACCTGTCCAATAGGCCAGGCGAACGTAAGTCGATTGCCCTGCTTGTTGTACATCATGTCCATCCGGAATCCAGCTCCGCCACCGCCGGCCTTCAACTTGACGAGGACAGCGCTTACATCGGTCGCCGCATCCGGATTGTGGCCGGACATTTTTTGAATGCCCGCCAGTGGAATCCAGATCACGCGGTCGGCGGGCGTGTTGGAAGGTTCCATTACGCCGACGACCACATAAGTTTCGGAATGCTGATCCTTTTCATTGAAAATCAGGCCATGGAATGGATGAAAAGTGTCGCCCGGCTTCAGATGCAACTTTTGCGCGACAAAACTTCCCACGACTGCTTCGCGGCGAGTGGGATCAAAAAAATTGCCGCCCGGCACGACGGCATAATGTTTTCCCGGGGCATACTCCACCTTGTCAAACAGCTCCGGCAGGGTTCCAACCAATCGATAGCCGAGATAGTTGTCACCGACGGCGATGGGCAAGGCGATGTCGACGTTGGGATTTTTTTTGATGTCGAGATAATCCGACCAGGCGAGATTTCCGGGGGAAGCCTCAAGGTGGAAGATGGCGTTCAGCACGAGCTGCAGCTTGGATCCGCGCGCGCCCAATACCGCGTCAAAGCCCGCATTCACTCCCGTGAAAGTGGCCTGGGATTGTTCCTTGACCACCCACACCGACATCAATAATCCGCCCGCCAGCGCGATCGAGAGCGCGGTGACTGTAGTCGAGAGCGCGTGTTGGCGCAGGCTTTTCCAGACGACGAGAGGGAGGGTCATAGGGGAAAGGGCCAAGGACCAAGGACCAAGCTCCAAGGAATGTCCAATGAACAAGCTCCAAAGCCTGTGCTACTGCCGTTGGTGAGGAAACTCGCTGGCCGCGTAGGAGCGCTGGATTCATGCGGCCTCAACTTGCGTGCCGCCAAAAATGCCACGCTCCTTCGGTTGTGGTTGCCGCACATTCCAGAAGTGCTCAATTGTGCCCGGTTGCAGACTGTTGCGAGCCGGTTTGTGATTTGGGCTTTGGGAATTCCTTGGGCCTTGGTCATGGGTCAATTGGCATTCTCTAAAAGCGAGCGGTTGATTTTTTCCAGGCCTTGCACGGTTTCAAATTGCGCGAGCACGTCGCGGTCGTGGCTGACGAGCAGCAGGGCGGCGCCATTTTCCCGGCAAGCTTCGCGAATCAGGGCAATGGCTTCGCGGGCGTTTTTGTGATCGAGATTGCCGGTGGGTTCATCAGCCAGGACCAGTTTGGGGCGATTGGCCAGCGCACGCGCCACAGCGACGCGTTGTTGCTGGCCAGTGGAGAGTTGACGCGGATAATGCTTGAGCTTGTTTGCCAAACCCACGCGCTCCAAAAGACTCAGGGCGAATGCGCGATCCACCCCGGGACCGAAGGACATCCCCAGCAACACGTTCTCCAGGCAGGTGTAACCTTGCAGCAGATTGAAGGTTTGGAAGATGTAGCCGATGGTCGTGGCGCGCAGACGGTCGCGGGCGGGCTCGCTCAGTGCCGACATCTCCTGTCCGGCAAGAGTGATCAAGCCGGAATCCGGCTTGAGAATCCCGGCGATCAGATGCAGGAAGGTCGTCTTGCCAGAACCACTTTCACCGCTGAGCGCAACCTGGACTTTTTCGTCCAGCGCAAAGGCCGGCACATCGACAACCGTGTGCAAATCGCCGTTTGGGGACCGGAATGATTTCTTCAGTTGAGAAACCTGAAGCAACAACATGCCTGAGCTTAGCGTGGTTTGAAGATTCTGCAACATCATGGCTCACATCATTTGACGGATCGGGGCTGACTGGCTTCGGCCAGCATCGCCTCAAGAACCGGCAGTTTTCGACGCCCGTTGAACCGGCGGCGAATGAACCCTTGGGCGTCGATAATCACCGTCGTGGGCAAATCGCCAGCATTGAACCGCCCACCAACGAGGAAATGTTCATCCATGAGCACGGTGCAATTAACGCCGCTGTCCTTAACGGCGCGGGCAACCTTCTCGCGGACCTGTTCGAAGGATAGACGCTTAGGTTCGTGCTCATCCTCTTCGTGGTGTCCCTCAGCCTCTTCGCCGCCGAGATGGCCGTGCGGGTCGGGGACATTATCCAGGGACACGCCAATGATGGCCAGACGGCCGCCACCTTTTTGTTCGCAGCCGGTGAGATCCTGCAACTCGCTCAAGCAACCCGGGCACCAAGTGGTCCAAAAGTGGAGCAACACCACCTTTCCGTGGAAATCCGACAGGTGGACCATATGCCCGTCCAGTCCGGGGGCTTCGAAGTCCGCCACGGCTGCAGGTTCCAGCCGAACGCCCTGGGCTGCGGGGTTGGCCTCAAGCAGAGCCGGGCCGAACTCAGCACGATGCTCTGCCCACCATACCCGGGCGCGATCCGCTCCGGCTTTAGTTTTGCTTTGGCCGCCCTCGCGAAGGTCTCTCAGGCCACTCTGCTCACCGTCGCTCGCCGGCGCAATCTCCGTGAGCTTCACGCCAAATGTCTGGTGGGTCCATTTTTCGAGCAGGTTCAACACCATGGCAACCACCATCGGGCTGGAATCATCCAGCAAAGGCGCAATCGTGGGAACGCCGACTTCAGGGCTGAACCATCTCACATAGTCCAACCCCAGCAATCGCACTTCCGGGTCGCAGTCCTTCAATTGGGCCGCTGCCAGTGAGACCAAGGCGGTATCCTTGCATCGGCGCAAGATGCGAAAGGCTTCTTCGCGCACGTTCAGGTCCGGATCGAAGGCGGCCGAACGAAGCAGCGATTTCAGTTCCGCGGAAAGCGGGCGGGAGAACGCCACCAACTGCTGCACTTCGTAAATGGCGGCGCGACGGTGAACAATCTTTCCTGTGTTCCAAGCGGACAAAATCGCCGCCGGGCGGTCAGGGGCCGCTTCGATCATCTCCTCGACCATACTAACGGTCGGCGAGTTGTTGGCGAGTATTCCCCATTCCAGGACGGCGTTACGCATACGATCGCGAAACAACCATGCCCCAAGAGCGGCCATCAAGCCGAAGGCGAGCAGCACCCTGCGGACGGCAATCCTTCGTTGCACACGCAGCAGCGGGTTTCGACCAACTGGCTCCTGGGGGATGTCGCGGGGTTTCATATGATCGATATCTGGCAGACTGTTGCCTAATTGCAAATCATTTGCAACATGATTATGCAAGTGGTGTTGTCCAGTTTTTACCTTGAGTGGTTCGAAAGCGGCGCTGCACGCCTCACTCCAAGACCTGGGAGTCCGTTGCCTTGGGCCGGGGCGGGCTGCAGATGCCTTTGGCACCGTCTTAACCCGCTGGCTGACATAGGGGACAAAAACGGACTTGAGCGCCAACAAAAAAACCTAACACCAAGGTCCAAATACCTGGCTTTAACGGAAAGCGCCCCTAGTGGGCTGGCGCTTCGTGTTCGGCTTGGGGGGCGGGTTCTCCCAGCCGATCCCGCAGGTCATCAATTTGCGTCTGCACCTGGCTGGGATAGGGCGAAACGGGTTTGAAGACTTCCAACCAGTTAATGGCTTCGGCAAGATTCCCGTGGCTTTCCTCAAGGCGGGCGAGGCTGAGCGACAGATTTGAGAGCATGAATTTGTCCGAATCAGCCAAGGGCGGCTTCCCCTGCTGCAAGTGATGCGCGCCCAGTTCCCAAAGGTTGCGGGCGCGTTCGTCATTTTGCCGGTTCTCGTGGTAGAGTCGGCCGAGTTCAAACAGAAGGGCACTGTCGCCCGGGTTGGCACGGAGTCCTGCGCGCAGGAATTCCTCCGCTTCATTCACCTTCCCCATGCGCTTGCGCAACCAGTACGAGGTGACCATGTAGGTTTCGATGCGGTTCGGATCGAGTTCCGCCGAAAGCTGCAGCCAGGGCAGGATTTCGCGAACCCCACCCGCGGGTGATTCGCCGAGATCGGCGCCCGCCTTGCTCCCTTCGGCGCCGCCTTGATCAAGGTGCGTATGCGTTGCCGGAATGAAATGGCGGTTGAACCTTTCAATGAAGTCCCGGGGTTTGCCCATGAACGCGGTTTCCTCGCCCTGGTTTTCGTCCTTCATTGCGCCGGCATCCCCAGCCATGTGCGGCGTTTGAAACGATTCGCGGTTGTCGAAAATGGTGGGATAGAAACCGCTGTGAAAATAAGCATCCGCCTTCACGAAGAAATGATTGGCGAACATTTTGCGGCTGTCGCCCATGAGCACGCCCAGGACGTCCGTTGACCTTTGCTGCCGCCGGGCCAGCGAACGCGGATCGAGCCAGGCGGCCAGGCTGAAGCAAAGGATGAACAGCAGCACCAGGAGCAATAGTGGAGCTTTGGTCGAGCGCATCAGCCGTTCAGTTGAGGGCCTTCCGTCGAAACAGCAGGCACGCGCCCGCCACGAAGAACGCGCCATAGATCAACGCATACAAAACGGCGGCGCCGTAATACGGCCAGGCGATGATGGACCAGTTATGAATGATGAGATCCCGCACGTCGAAAATTTCCAGATGCGGAATGGCATAGTAAAGGCCATAAATGAAGGCCTGCTGCCCGCCCCGCATGCTCAACGCCACCTGGTTGAGGTGACGCCCCACCAGCAGAATCGCCGTTGCCACCACAAAACAGATCGTGGCGTTGGAAGACGGCGCGGCAAAGACCAGCGAACCCAGCAGAGCCATGCCGATCAAAATGCCCAGCATGAACCAGTGCAAGGTCGCTGCTTGAAAATAGTTTAGAAAGTAAAAGTGATGCTCGCGACTGACGGTGATGGCCGCGAAGAATGAGTAGAAGCAGACGAGCGCAATGCCACAGGCCAGCCAGCAGCCGAGGAATTTGCCGATGAGCAGTTCGCCGCGGGAAATCGGCTTGGCCAGCAGGGGAAAGATCGTCCGATTTTCGCGTTCCGACGGCATCTGCCGCGCGATGGTCGTGATCGCAATGACCAGCGATGAAATCCAGATCAATAACAAACACAACTCCTTCAGGTAGCGGACGATTTTGTCGTCGTTGAAAAATGTGACTGATCCCATTACTCCCGTAATCAGCACCGTGAGGATCAGGAGGACATAGAAGTCCTTGCGACGATACATTTCCTTGATGACGATGCCGGCGACGGCAAACACGTTATTCATACGGCTCGGTATCCAATGACTTTGAGAAAGAGTTGTTCGAGGTTGCATTGATGCTGGTGGATGAGGTCATCGACGGAGCCTTCCACCTTGAGTTCGCCCTGATGCAAGATCGCAACGCGGTCGCAGACCGTCTCGACTTCACCCAACTCGTGCGAGGAAAAGAACACCGTGCGTCCCTCGCCTTTCAGGCGCTGGATGATCTCGCGCACCTTCATGCGACCAATGGGATCAAGGCCGCTGGTGGGTTCATCGAGAATCAGGAGGTCGGGGTTGTTGATCAATGCCTGGGCGAGGCCAACGCGCTGTTGCATGCCCTTCGAATAGGTTTTGATGGGCCGTTTGCGCGCGGCTTCCAACTCGACGAGCTTCAGCACGGAATCGATGCGAGCTTCCCGTTCGGCTTTGGGAATGCGAAACAGCTTGGCATAAAAACGCAGCAATTCCTCGGCGGTAAGGAATTTGTAATAGTAAGTCAGTTCGGGGAGGTACCCGAGGCGCTGGCGCGCGATCGTTTCACGCACATCCACGCCGAAGATGCGGGCGGTGCCGCTCGTGGCGTTCACGAAGCCGAGCAGGACGTTCATGGTGGTGGTCTTGCCGGCGCCGTTCGGGCCAAGGAAGCCAAACACCTCGCCGCGTGAAACCGACAGCGTCAGGCCATTAACCGCCAATTTGGTACGCTGCCCCACTTCCTTGGAGCGATATTCCACGCGCAAATTTTCGATTTTCAAAACCGCGTTCATATCATTCATTCAGGTTTAAACAGCGCGCGACTTGCAACCGCCAACCACCGGCTGTGGCTAAAATTGAGACAGTGGATGCAATCGCCGGGATGACAGCCAAGCCCGTCCCCAAGCAAGGCTTGGAAAGACAGCCTGCCAGCCCCCGCGCTGGCCCGTTAATCAAGCATCTTGCCATATCAAAAGGATACGAAATCAAGTTCTCGATCACTGCAGGGTAGAAATAGCAATGTGCATGCCACGAGCGGGAAACTCAGGGGGGGATTAAAGGACTTGCCAAGCCTGATTTCGTCCTCACTGGTGGCCGTGGCTCCTGGAATCTTCAATTAGAGCCTTTAATCCCCGCATCGGCTTCAAGTATAAAGGTTCAGCGTGGCTGAAAATGAAGCACTGGGACTGTTTGTTGCCCTGCCCTGTTTGATGGCGGGGCTGCTGCTGTGGCTTCGCCGACACCTCAAAAGGCGCGCTGCCCCGGCTCGCTGGCCTCACGTCCTGCTTGCGAATTTGCTTTCACTGGCCCTGCTGCTGGCCCTGGCGACCCTGGCTGGTGAAATTTATTTTCGATTCATTTATGATTCCACGGACTCGCTGCTCTATACCAAGGTGAGCCGGCGATGGATGCAGCGTTACTGGCACGACAACGGCAACCAGCTCCGCGATAATGTGAATTATCAACGCCAGATCCCGCCAGGCAAGCGGCGCATCACGTTCGTGGGAGACTCGTTTACGGCGGGACACGGCATCAAGAACGTGGAGGACCGGTTTGTCAACCGGCTGCGGCGCGCCCATCCGGATTGGGACATACACATGCTGGCCAAGCCGGGATTCGACACAGGGGACGAGTTGACGTGTTTGGATTTTGTGCTGACCAATCATTGGCAAATTGATCAGGTGGTGCTGGTCTATTGCTTGAACGACATCTCGGACTTGATGCCCCAGCGTTATGAAGCCTTCCAGCGGGTCAACGCGCAAATCGAGCAAAGCAGTTGGCTGGTGCAAAACAGTTATCTGATGAACATCATCGCTCACCGGATCAATCTGCGACGGAATCCTTTCATGAGCGGCTACTATGATCTGGTTCGCGACGGGTATCGTGGCCCCATGTGGGAGGAGCAGAAGGAACGGCTCACGGCCTTTCGGGACATGGTGGAATCCCACGGCGGGCGGCTTTCGGTCGTGACCTTCCCATTTCTGAACGATCTTGGGCCGAATTATGGATATCAATTCGTTCACGACGAGCTTGACCAGTTCTGGCGCGGACTCCATGTCCCCCACCTTGATTTGCTGGCTCTTTACCGGCAATACACGCCGGAAAAAATCACAGTGAACCGGCTGGATGCGCACCCAAATGAATTCGCGCACGCGATAGCAACGCCGGTCATTGGGAAGTTTCTGGAAGCGCAACTCGCGATCAAGCCGGACACCCAGGGCAGTGCGGTTGGGCATTCAATAACGCCGTAATGGGCCGAGGACGCATCTCAGCGTTGCCCTTGCTGGCAAGGAAGGGACATCGCGCCGCACTCGGCGGCGGGGACGGCGCAACGCGCCATCCCTGCCAAGGACATGATGACAGTGTTGCGATGCACCCCAAGCCATTTCAATTTAACTCCAGCCTTGATACCAAGGCAGCGTCACGTAAAGTTCGCCGGTGGCCGAGAACATCGTGCTGGGGTTGTTTATTGTCCTGCCGGGTTTGATGGCGGGGCTGTTGCTGTTGCTCCGTCTGCAGTTGAAACGGCGCGCTGCTCCGACGCGGTGGCATCACGTGCTGCTCGCGAATCTCCTTGCGCTGGGCTTCCTGGTGACGCTGGCAGCCCTGGCTGGCGAAATCTATTTTCGATTCATCTACGACTCCACGGATTCGCTGCTCTACACGAAGGTGAGCCAGCGATGGATGCAGCGTTATTGGCACGAGAACCGCAATGCGTTCCGAGATAACGAGGTTTACTATCGCGAGCTGCTGCCCGGGCGGCGGCGCATCTCTTTCGTGGGAGATTCCTTCACCGCCGGGCACGGCATCAAGAACGAGGAGGATAGATTCGTCAACATCCTGCGGCGCGCTCACCCGGATTGGGACATCTACATACTGGCCAAGCTGGGATACGACACCGGCGATGAATTGAACCTTTTGGACTATCTATTGAAGAGCCACTGGCAGATCGATCAAGTGGTGCTGGTGTACTGCTTGAACGACATCTCGGACTTGATGCCGGAACGTTTGGAGGCTTTTCGACGCCTCAACACGCAGATCGAGCAAAGCAGTTGGCTGGTAAAAAACAGTTACCTTGTCAATACGGTGGCCCATCGGATCAACCTGCGGCGAAACCCGTTCATGCGGGGTTATTATGACATGGTTCTCGAAGGTTACCGCGGCCCGCTATGGGAGAAACAAAAGCAGCGCCTCCTGGCGTTTCGGGATTTGGTGGAATCCCACGGCGGCAGACTGGCGGTGGTGACCTTCCCGTTCATGCAAGATCTTGGACCGAATTACAAATACCAGTTCGTCCATGACCAACTTGACGAGTTCTGGCGCGCCGCCCATGTTCCCCACCTCGACTTGCTGGCCGTGTACCGGCCCTACCCGCCGGCCAAACTTACGGTAAACCGGCTCGACGCGCATCCGAACGAGTATGCCCACGCGCTGGCCACGCCTGTAATCGATGCGTTCCTGGAAAAGCAATTATCGGTTAAGAGCCTATCTCGGTAGGGCGCGTCACTCCGTGCGCGCCGACGGCGGGCAGAGAACTGCCCGCCCTAAACAGAGTCCCCGCCTTCCGGCGGCAAGGCTTCCGCAAGCATGCTGAGTTGGAGAAACTTTAACAAGCAACTGGCACGATGGAGCCCGCAACCGGCTAAAGCCGGGACTCCGAACTCTGCCAATTCTACTTCCCGCAGCAATGTTTGTATTTCTTACCGCTCTTGCAGGGACAGGGATCGTTGCGGCCGACTTTGGGACCCGAGCGCACCGGCTTGGCCTTCTCCTTGTCCATTGCGGCGTTGGCTTCGGATACGATGTCGCTGCCACCGGTTGGCGGTTTTTGGGTCGTCCCGGTCTGGGTTCCGTCGAACGCGCTCGTGTTGTCATGCAACGTCTTGGGCGGCACATTGCGCAGGAATTGCTCGAAAGCCAGCAGACTGGAGGCGCTGCGGAAGATGTTATGGCAGATCTCGGTCTTGATGTTGATCATCAACTCGTCGAAGATCTTGTACGCTTCAGCCTTGTATTCGATCAGCGGATCACGCTGGCCGTACTGGCGCAGGCCGATGCTGTAACGGAGGCTGTCCATTTCATACAAGTGCTCCTGCCACAATTTGTCGATGGCGCTGAGGATCGTGTATCGCTCCACCGCTTTGAGCGCCTCGGCATTTTCGAAATCCACCTTGAGCTTGTAGGCCTTGTGAACGCTCTCGGAAATGAAGTTGCAAACGGCGAACTGGGCCGGGCTTAAGCCGTCATAGATCGAGCCCGAAACCGGCTCTTCACGGCCACACTGAGCGGCCTTGAGGATTTCCTCCTCGGGCATCCCGAGCGGAAAGTTCAGGTTCACCCAATCGGACAAGCCGCGGATCTTCCATTCCGCCGGCTCCTGGTCCGCCGAGGTGAATTCCTCGACCTTTTGAATGACGACCTCCTCCATGATGTCCATCAAGCGGTCCCGGACATCGTCGGAGCGGATGATCTCGTTGCGGAAGCCATAAATGACTTCACGCTGCTTGTTCATCACATCATCGTACTCGAGCGTGCGCTTGCGAATCTGGAAATTGTGCGCCTCGACGCGCTCCTGCGCCTTGCCGATGGACCGGTTCAGGAGGGGATGCTCCAATTCCTGTCCTTCTTCCAGCCCCATTTTCTCCATGTACTTGACGATGCGCTCGCCGCCGAACAACCGCATCAGGTCGTCCTCAAGCGAGATGAAGAAGTGCGAGGAGCCGGGATCGCCCTGGCGCGCGCAACGGCCGCGCAACTGCCGGTCAATGCGCCGCGACTCATGCCGCTCCGTGCCGATGACATGCAACCCGCCCAGGTCGGCGACGCCGGTGCCAAGTTTGATGTCGGTGCCGCGGCCAGCCATGTTCGTGGCGATCGTCACGGAGCCGCGCTGGCCGGCTCGGGTCACAATTTCCGCTTCCTGTTGGTGGTACTTGGCGTTGAGAACGGAATGAATGATTCCCGCCTTCTTCAACATCCGGGAAAGCAACTCGCTCACTTCGACTGAAATCGTGCCGACCAGGATCGGGCGCCCTTCCTGATGAACCGCCTGGATTTCCGCGACGGCAGCGCCGTATTTCTCGCGCTTGGTTTTATACACCGAGTCGTTCTTGTCCTTGCGCGCGACGGGCCGATTCGTGGGAATGACCGCCACACCCAGTTTGTAAATGTCAAAAAACTCGGCGGACTCGGTTTCGGCAGTGCCGGTCATGCCGGCCAGTTTATGGTAAAGGCGAAAATAGTTCTGGATGGTGATGGTGGCCAGTGTCTGGGTTTCGCGTTCGATCTCAACGCCTTCCTTCGCTTCCACAGCCTGATGGAGACCGTCGCTCCAGCGCCGTCCGGTCATCAGGCGCCCGGTGTTTTCATCCACGATGATCACCTTGTTGTCCTGCACGACGTATTGCACGTCCTTGAGATACAAGCTGTAAGCTTTGAGCAATTGAGAAATCGAATGGATGCTTTGCGCCTTGGTTTCGAATTCCTGCTGGAGCTTGGCCTTCATTTCCAGGCGCTTGCGCGGGTCCTGTTCCGAGCCGGTATCGATCTCGTGCAACATGGTGCCCAAATCCGGCAGCACAAATGCATCCGGGTCCTTCGGACTCATGAAATTCCGCCCCTTCTCGGTCAGGTCGGCATCATGGCTCTTCTCATCGATGGCGAAAAACAATTCTTCCTTCTCCGAATAAAGTTCCTTCTTGGACTGGTCTCCGTGCAATTCCAACTCGGCCCGGTTCATCATCCGCAAATTGGCGGGGTCCTCGAGCATCTTAAGCAGCTCCTCCGAAGTTGGCTGACCCAGCTTCACGCGGTAGAGAAGCAAACCGATCTCCCGTTCGAGCGCATCCGGGTTCGAGGGATTCGAACCATCTTCGGGGTTGAGCTTCTTGAGCAGCGCCTCCGCCTCGGAGATGAAGCGCCGGCAAAGCTTTTGCTGGGCGAACACCAGCGATTCGACCTGCGGCTTGAATTGCCCGTACTGGTTGTTGACGTTGATGACGGATGGGCCGCTGATGATCAGCGGCGTCCGCGCTTCATCGATCAGGATCGAGTCCACTTCATCGACGATCGCAAAATAATGACCGCGCTGTACCTGTTCCTCCTTGCGCTGGGCCATGCCGTTGTCGCGCAGGTAATCAAAGCCGAACTCCGCGTTCGTGCCGTAGGTGATGTCGCAATTGTATTGCTCGCGGCGCACTGCGGGACTTTGGTCGTGGAGAATGCACCCGACGGTCAGCCCCAGGAACTTATAAACCGCGCCCATCCATTCACCGTCGCGGGCGGCGAGGTAATCGTTCACGGTCACGACGTGAACGCCGCGCCCGGTGAGGGCGTTCAGATAAACGGGCAGCGTGGCGACCAGCGTCTTGCCTTCACCCGTCGCCATTTCCGCGATCTTGCCATTGTGCAGGCTGATGCCGCCGATGAGCTGGACATCGAACGGGATCATTTCCCATTTGAGCGGGTGACCCCGGACGATGATTTCGGAACCAAAGAGGCGGCGACAGGTATTTTTCACCACCGCGAAGGCTTCGGGCAGAATTTCCTTCAAGGCGGCGGCGAGTTCGACATTGTCCTCGATTTTCGACAGGCGCGCCTTCCAATCGGCGGTTTTCTGACGCAGGACATCGTCCGAGACTTTTTGCAGTTCAGCCTCAATCTCGTTGATCTTCGTCACCAAGGGACGAAGCCGTTTGATTTCCCGGTCATTTTTCGACCCGATGAATTTTTTGACAATAAAATCGATCATGTCATCCTCTTACAAGGGTGCCAAAACGTAAGGGAAGAAGCCGGAACCGTCAAAGATTTTATGGGCAGCATGGCAATGCCTCGGTGAGTTCTGCGTTTTGGGGCGCGCCTTCCAAACAACACTCAAGCAACCTGTTAGTGTTCAATGAGGTCAAACGAAGGTTTCAGCTTCCTTCTGTAGGCGAGATAGACGCCGGGCCTGTGCTTTGGTCTTTAAGAACCTGCCAGACTTGGTCCCGCACCAGCCCGAGGCGAGGATGTCGGGCCTGTGCCGAGGCAACCCGCCATAGGATTTAACGTGGTTTGCCTATTGACCCCGAATTTCTTTCATATAATGTGCGTCTATCATTACGCAATCGAAACATCATACTTTTATGGACAATAACAGTTCCTCATCGAGTTCCAGCGGCAGCACGCGCCGGGAGTTCATCAAAAAAGCCTCCACTGCGGCCGCCGTTGTGGCCGCGACCAACCTGTTCAAAACGCCCGTCTATGGTCAAAGCCAGGCCCCTTCGACCGGCCGCGTCATCGGCGCCAATGACCGCATCACGGTGGGCATTATCGGCGTCGGCTACGGCATCGGCCAGAATCACCTGAAAGGGATTCACGGCAACGCGGGCGAAAACAATACCGTGATCGCAGCCGCCTGCGACCTTTGGAACCAGCGCCGCGATTGGGCCAAGGAAACCGCCGGGTTGAAGGATTCCGACGTTTGCGACGATCATCGCAAGCTGTTGGAACGGAAGGATATCGACGCCGTGGTCGTCGCCACGCACGACGTGTGGCATGCCGGCGTGACGATTGATGCCCTGGAAGCCGGCAAGCACGTTTACTGCGAGAAGCCGATGACCCGCTACCTCGACGAGGCATTTCGCGTTCACGATACGGTGAAGAAGACCGGCAAGGTTTTCCAACTCGGGACGCAGGGTTGCTCCGCCGAGGGCTGGCATAAGTGCGCCGAACTCATCAAAGGCGGCAAGGTCGGCACGCTGGTTTGGGCGCAAGCTAATTATCCGCGCAACAGCGTGAACGGCGAGTGGAATTATAAAATCGACGAAGTCGTGGCGGGAACGGTTGTGCCCGGCGCGACCTCGGCGGCCAACATCAATTGGGAACGTTGGCTCGGTCCGGTCAAGAACCGCGTGCCGTTCAATGCCGATCATTTCCATCGCTGGCGCAAGTATTATCCGTATTGCGCGGGGCTACTCGGGGATCTCGTGCCGCATCGTTTGATTCCCCTGATGGTCGCCGCGGGAGATGCGGAGTTCCCAACGCGGGTCACCAGCATCGCCACCAAGAATGTGCATCCGGACGCCATGGTCCCCGGAACGCCGGAGCGCGACGTTCCTGAGCACGTGCAGGTGCTGGCGGAATTTGGCAGCGGCTACATGTTCACCGTCACGTGCAGCACTGTGAATTCGAAAGCGCCCGGCGCTGAAATCCACGCCCACAAAGCCACGCTGAAAATCAGCGACCCCGGCGACGCGGTCGAATTGATTCCCGAGAAGGATTGGAGCGAAGAGATCGATCCGCAATCCTTCACCGGCCTGGCGCACGAAGATCCCCGTCCGCATGAGAAGAATTGGTTTGATTGCATCCGCAGCGGCAAGGCTCCGAACGCGAGCATCGATCTCGCCGTGCGCGCACAGACCGTCATCTCGCTGGCTGAAATGTCACAGCGCCTGAACATGACTTGCCTGTTCGATGAAAAGACGCGCAAGATCAGCACCGGCCCCGACGGCAAGGAAGTCAAGGCGATCACCTACGGGACGCTGCCGCTGTCTTGAAGAAAATTGTCGCAGGTCTGGGGTGAGGTGGTTTCGAGCGGAAGGCTCGCCCTCACCCCAACCCTCTCCCCCCGTGAGAGGGAACAGGCATCGGCACTGTTAAGAGTTCGGATGCTCCATTTATTTTTTCCGCAATTCGGCGGTTCAAAGCAGGGCAAGCACGATCACCTTGCGCCTTCTCCTCGCAGGAACGCGCCGAATGCATCACCCTCTCCCGGGGGAGAGGACCGAGGCGAGGGTGAACGTTAGGCGTCGCGGCAAACCGAAGTCGCCAGCATGGAAACCGTCGCCCTCGCTCGCAACGCCATGGCGACACGCTTCGAGATTGTGCTCCATGGCGGGAGCGCGGTCGCACTTCGCGCCGCTGGTGAGGAAGCGTTGGATGAGATTGATCGGCTTGAAGGGCGGTTGAGTCTCTATCGCCCCACGAGCGAAATTGCGCACGTCAACTCCGGTGCCGCGCGCAGTCCGGTGCGGGTCAGTCCGGTCATATTCCACCTTTTGCAGCAAGCCCACGGATTGAGCCAGGCGACGAACGGGGCTTTCGACATCACCATTGCTCCGTTGGTGCGCTGTTGGGGATTTATGGGCGGCACCGGGCAGATGCCGCAGCCCGAGGAGGTTTCCGAAGCTCGCTCCAAGGTCGGAATGTCTCTGGTAAAATTGAACCCGGAGGATTTCACCGTCACCTTCGCCCGCGAAGGGGTGATGATCGATTTGGGAGCGATTGGAAAAGGCTTCGCCCTGGAACGGGCGGCAGAATGCCTGCGCGAAGCGGGAGTGACCAGCGCGTTGCTCAATGCCGGCACTAGCACGGTTTTCGCCCTGGGCCATCCGCCGGAACAAGATTATTGGAAAGTGGCCATCGAATCTCCACCAGGAGCAGCGGTCGGTGGCCGCCCGGATATGGTCGCCACGGTTCCGCTGCATGATGAAGCTCTGTCCGTATCCGCGGTTTGGGGCCGAGCCTTCCAATCCGGCGGAAAAAGATATGGGCATGTCCTTGACCCGCGCACGGGCCACCCGGTGCGTGGCGCTCTTCTCTCCGCCGTGGCCCTGCCATCAGCCACCGAAGCCGATGCCCTGTCCACCGCTTTGTTGGTATTAGGCGATGCCGGCCACGATGCGCTGGCCAAATTGCGCCCGGGCATCCGGACCTTGGTATTGACCGAAGAACCATCCTCGCGGGGTTTCCGTGCAACCAGCGGCGGAATTTCAATGGGGCCGTAGAAATCTGCCAAACGGGCAAAATGCACATTGAAAGTTTGCCTCGCAGTGATTATGGTGTGGGAATATGTTGGATGACAGGGACTATATGCGCAGCCGTTCCCGATTCGAGGCGCAGTGGTCGGCCACACTGGTCGTAATCGTCATCAACGTTGTTGTCTTCATCGTTCAGAACATCGTTGAGTACGAACGGTTATTCCCGGTTGACCATTGGTTCGCTTTAAGCGTGGACGGCTTGAAAAGCGGTCACGTCTGGCAACTCATCACCTTCCAGTTCCTGCACGCTCCCATAGAGAGTGGCGGAATCTTGCATCTGCTGGGCAACCTTTTCACCATTTACGTTTTTGGCCGCGCGGTGGAAGAGGCGGTGGGGAAGTCGAGCTTCGTGAAACTGTATCTGATGAGCGGCGTCTTTGGGGGCATGCTGCAAATGGCCGGCGGGTTGATTTGGCCCAATCATTTCGGTTCATTGGTCGTGGGCGCGTCCGCCGGCGCGTTTGGACTGGTCGCCGCTTTCGCCACATTGTTTCCGCAGCAACCGCTCCACTTGTTCTTCCTTCCGATTGAATTTCGGGCCCGCACCTTGCTTTGGGTTAGCGTCGTGATTTCGCTCATCGGCATCGTGCGCCCCCCTTCCGCGGGCGTGAATGTCGCGCATTGCGCGCATTTGGGCGGGATCTTGACGGGCCTGGCTTATATCCGCTGGCTGACGAGCGTGCAAAAGCCACTCATGATTTGGCAGCCGTTTCGGCCTAAACCCGAGCGCCGGGAACTGGTGAAGGTGCAATCGCGGAAACCCCAGCTTTGGCAGCGGCCAAAACCCGCCGCAACCGAAGACCTTCCTCCAGCCGAATTCATCACCAAGGAAGTCGATCCCATCCTCGATAAGATTTCTGCGCACGGCATCCAAAGCCTCACCCCGCGCGAACGCCAGATCCTTGAAGCCGCGCGGGCGAGGATGCCCAAGCGGTGACGCGGCCAAAACGCAGCGCCGCCAGGTTCGCTTGATATTCTTACGGTTCCCGAATCTGCAAGGCACGCTCCCTTGTTCGTTCTTTTGCCTTTTTAAGTTTTAAGTTTTCATTTCTAATTTCACCATGATTCAACGGTATTCGCGGGCGGAAATGCGGGAGATTTGGAGCGAGCAACGCAAGCTGGAAATCTGGCTGCAGATCGAGTTGCTCGCCAGCGAAGCCCTCTGCGCTCAGGGACTTGTCCCGCGCAAGGATTTTGCCCGCATGAAGGACAAGGCCGCATTTTCGCTCGAACGTTGCAAGGAGCTCGAGCGCACGCTGAACCACGATGTAATCGCTTTTACCACCAACGTGGCGGAGAACATCGATGCGCCCGCGAGCCGATGGCTTCATTTCGGGTTAACCAGCAGCGATGTCGTCGATACCGCTTTTGCAGTCCAGATGGTTCAATCGGCGGACATACTCATCGCGGACGTCAAGGCGCTTCGCAAGGTCATCGCCGCCCAGGCGCGAAAACACAAGTTCACCCCCATGATCGGGCGCAGCCATGGCATCCATGCAGAGCCGACCACCTTCGGCATGAAGATGGCCGTGATGTATGATGAGTTCGGCCGGGCGCTGCAACGATTGGAATCGGCGAAAAAGTCCGTCGCCGTGGGCAAGCTTTCGGGCGCGGTCGGCACCAGCGCGCACCTCTCACCCAAGGTCGAGGCCTTTGTTTGCAAGCGGCTTGGGCTGCGTCCCGCGCCGATCGCCACGCAAGTGGTGCAGCGGGACTTGCACGCGGAATTCATCGGCGCCCTGGCCCTCGTGGGCGCGAGCATCGAACGCTGGGCCACTGAGTTTCGCCACCTTCAACGCACTGAAGTGCTCGAAGCCGAGGAATATTTTGCCGCCGGCCAAAAGGGCTCGAGCGCCATGCCGCACAAACGCAATCCCATCACCGGCGAGCGGCTCACCGGCCTCGCCCGCGTGCTTCGCGGCAACGCCATCGCCGCGCTTGAAAACGTCGCTCTCTGGCACGAGCGCGATATCAGTCACAGTTCGGTCGAGCGCATCATTTTTCCAGATTCCTGCACGCTGCTCGACTACATGCTGGTCACGCTCACCAAGTTGACCGCCGGGCTGATCGTTTATCCCGCGAACATGAAACGCAACCTGGCGCTGACTTTGGGCATGTGGAATTCACAGACCGTGCTGCTCGCGCTCATCCGCAAGGGCCTCACCCGTGAACAGGCGTACGATCTGGTTCAGCGCACCGCCATGAAAACGTGGCAGGCCAAGCACGCCGGCGACACCCAGGCCGATTTCAAAACGCAGTTGCTCAGCGACCCCGACGTGGCCAAACATCTTTCACGCGCGGAGTTGGACGAATTGTGCAATCTCGATTTCCATTTCAAGCAGATTAAGGCCAGATTTAAGAGCGTGGGGTTGTAGCAACCCGATTTTTAAGAACGGGCAAGGCCGTTATGGGCCAACGGCCCGGGTTATCATGTAAATGAGCAGAAGGGTCTCCAAACCCCGCTTGCGTGCTTTCGCAGCAGGCGTTAAGATTCCCCCAGCATGATTGCCGCCACTGCCAGTCAAACCGCCGCCGCGCCGAGTTTCCGGGTTGGAGACGAACGCCTGATCAAAGTGACTGCCAGCGCCGCGAAGAAGGTCGGCTCCCTGCTTTCGAAACAGGGGCGGACCAATGGGGTGCTCCGCGTGGCCGTGGTGGGCGGAGGGTGTTCCGGATTGCAATACAAGATGGACCTGCAGGACGCCCCGGCGAACCGCGACATCCTGGTCGAATCTTCCGGCATCCGGGTGGTCGTGGATCCCAAGAGCGCGCTCTATGTCACCGGCAGCGAACTGGACTATGTTGACGCGCTCCAGGACGGCGGGTTCAAGGTCAAGAACCCCAACGCCGCCACCAGTTGCTCGTGCGGGGAGAGCTTCAGCGCTTGACGGACAATTTCGCTTTGCTTGACGAACTTCGCCGGCCGTGGATCGATCCCGAGGATCTGAAGCAAAAATTTCTCGCGCTTTCAGCGGCAGTTCATCCCGATCGAGTTCACAACGCGCCGGAGGACGAAAGGCGGGCGGCAGGACGGCGCTTCGCGGAATTGAACGCCGCTTACAATTGCCTGCGTGAACCAAAAGAACGCCTCCGGCATCTTCTGGAACTGGAGTTCGGCGCCAAGCCGGCCGATGTCCAGTCCATCCCGCCAGGAATGATGGATGCGTTTTTCGAGGTTGGCCGCTTGTGCAAGGAAACTGACGCCTTCCTTCGGGAGAAGAACACGGTCAGTTCGCCCCTCTTGCAAGTGCAGCTTTTCGAACGCGCCCAGGACTGGACCGAAAAACTTAATGCGTTGCAACGGGAACTAAACGCCCGGCGTGACGAACTATTCCGGGAACTCCAGGCGATGAATGGTGTTTGGCAATCGGCGCCACCGGTCAACCTGCCCTTGAAGCGCCTGGAAGAAATTTATCGGCTCCTCGGCTACTTCGGCCGATGGTTGGAACAACTTCAGGAACGAATTGTCCAACTGTCGTTTTGATATATGAACCGTCGTTCGTTCCCGGTAATCATTGCTGCTTTTTCTCTTCTATTCGTCGCATCACCAATCGTGAAAGCTGGCGAAACCTGGGAATCCGCACTGGCTCAAATGCCGCTGCCCGCAGGCGCCGTCCACTTGCAACGGACGAACTGCGTCAGCGTGGTGTTGCATGCCTTTAAATCAAATGACCTGGTCAAGGCGGTCATCTTCATGCCCGGAGCCACCGATGAGCTTTATATGTTTCATCGCGCCGAAGCCGTCGTGACCAATGCCTCCCCCACCCTATTGGATGCAGTCGCGGCCATTACCAATCAGACGCTTATTCGCGCCACCTTCCGCGCGCCCTTTCTGCTGTTACATTCGGATGAAGACCCGCTCGAACCATTGACGGAAGTGCGGGATGAGGCCACCGCGGCCAAACTTCGCAAGGCGAAACTCACGCCTCATGCGGTGTACGAAGATCGCGATTGGGACTCCCTGTTGTTCACGTTGGAAAGGACTTACGGGGTTTGGTTCTATCCCAAGGCTCAGTCCACCAGTTCATGGCACTTCTATCGGCACAGCCTCGCCGGCTGGAACCTGACTGGGTGGGAAGGGTTGCAGGCAATTTGTCTCGCCGGTAAAACCAGCTTCATCGTCGAGCACCGAAAAGTGGTTTTCGCGGGTGACGAACGTGTGCTGGCCGAGCCGAAATTGGAGTCCTTTCCTCGATAATTCGGGGTCGCGCCGCGTTGTTGTGCCAAATGTGGACACTGCCCCACGGCAAATGACAAGCCCGATCGCGAATCCGTGCGCTGACACGTAGGAATAATCTGACCACAAGGTACAAACCATTTGGTACGGGCTCTGCTTAAAGGCTCTCATGCAGAAACCACAAGTCTCCAAAATCAGAGATTTTGTTGTTCCCTCCGCCTTCATCATCATGATGAAGGTGAAACAGCCCATCGTACCTCCGCATAACAGCGCCGCGCCGCAAGGCTAGGTGTTCCTCAATCAAGTCGTATTTTCCTGGTGGTCTGCGAAAGCAGACCACCAGATTTTTTTGTCCGGCCGAACCTGCCCGAAGACTTGAGCCGCCTATTTTATTTTGAGAGCGACGTCAATCTCCTTGATGGCCCTCTCCACATGTTCCGCCACACGGTCGCGATCCTTCGCCTCAAGTTTTTCACGGGAATGGCGCAACAGCCGGCGCGCTTCGGTGAGATGCCTGTCGGACTTCCACTGTCGCTCGCGTTCCTCGAGGTCCCCCTTCAGCACGATACCCAGATCTTTGCCGGCAATTTCGACTTCTTTCATGGCCGCGACCCGGTGGCCGTCGTAATCGTGATCAGCCCGTTCCAGCAGCCGGTAGGCATGGGCCAGTTCTTCCCGGGGTGTTTCAGCGGCATGGACACGAGCCCCGAAGGACAGGGCCAGCACTATGGCCGCGATTCGCAAATACACAGATAGGTTCATTGTTTTCATATCTTCCTCTTACCTTTCTGAATTTCACCGTCAAGCGTATTTTGAGGGCGGTCCTTATTTTCGGAATTCGAATGGAAACGGTTAAGAGCCTATCTCGGTAGGGCGCGTCACTCCGTGCGCGCCGATGGCGGGGATAGGTTCTAAGCCGCTTCAAACGCGCTACGAAGAAGGCGCGGGCTTGAAAACCATGACGCTCAAGGGCGGCAAGGTGAATTCGGCGGACCAAGGCTGATTGTGGGCTTTGACTTCGCCGGCGGTGACTCCGCCCAGATTGCCCATATTGCTTCCGCCGTAGATGGCGGAATCGGTGTTGAGAACTTCGCGCCAGGACCCCGGCCGGGGCAAGCCGATGCGATAACCGCTGCGGGGAACGGGCGTGAGATTCATGATCACCACCAACTCGCTGGTGCGCTCGGGATTCTGGCGCGCGAACGAGAGGACGCTGTTATTCTGGTCGGTGCAGTCGATCCAATAAAAACCCGCGGGATCATAGTCCGATTCAAACAAGCCCGGTTCAGCCAAGTACAGCTTGTTGAGATCCTCGACAAACCGCTGCAAGCCCCGATGATACGGCCCTTGTTCAAGCAGTCCCCAATCTAATCCCGCGTTGGCGTTCCACTCCGCGCGCTGGCCGAACTCACCACCCATGAAGAGCAGCGGTTTGCCGGGAAAAAGCCACTGATAAGCCAGCAGCCCGCGCAGATTCGCAAACTTCTGCCAGTCATCCCCGGGCATCCGCCCCAGCAGCGAGCCTTTCCCGTGAACGACTTCATCATGGGACAGCGGGAGCACGAAATTTTCGTGATGATGATAGAGCATTGCAAACGTGAGATCGTTTTGGTGATGCTTGCGATAAATCGGGTCGCGGCCGAAATACCCCAATGTGTCGTGCATCCATCCCATGTTCCACTTGAGCGAGAAGCCCAGGCCGCCGAGATAAGGCGGGCGCGTCACCAGCGGCCAGGCGGTGGATTCCTCCGCAATCGTGACCACGCCGGGGAATTCGGTGTGGGTAAGGTAATTGAATTTTTTCAGGAATTCGATGGCCTCGAGATTTTCCCGCCCGCCGTACTGGTTCGGCACCCATTCGCCCTGGGCACGCGAGTAATCCAGATAGAGCATGGAAGCGACCGCATCGACCCGCAGACCGTCGATGTGAAAGCGGTCACACCAAAAAAGCGCGTTCGCCGTCAGGAAATTGCTGACCTCGTGCCGGCCGTAGTTGAAGATCAACGTGCCCCAGTCCTGGTGCGCGCCTTGCCGGGGATCTTCATGTTCGTACAGCGCAGTGCCGTCAAAGCGGGCCAGCGCCCAATCGTCGCGCGGAAAGTGCGCGGGAACCCAATCGACCAGAACGCCGATGCCCGCCTCGTGCAGCGCATTGACCAGGTATTGAAAATCATCGGGTGTGCCAAAGCGCGCAGTCGGAGAATAGAAACCCGTGACCTGATAACCCCACGAGGGATAATACGCGTGCTCCGACACCGGCAGAAACTCGACGTGAGTGAAGCCAAGCTGCTTCACGTAAGGAATCAGCAGACCGGCCAACTCCCGATAACTGAAGGATTCAGCGACCGATTTTTTCATCCACGAGCCGAGGTGAACCTCGTAAATGCTCATGGGCGAGCGCAAAACATTTCGTTGCTGTCGCTGCTTCAGCCAGGCTTCATCCGTCCAGGCAAATTTTTTCGTGTCCCAGACGATGGACGCGTTTTTCGGCGCGGCTTCGAAGAAAAAACCATAGGGATCGGACTTCAAGACAATTGCGCCATGGATGTTTTTTATTTCGTATTTGTAATGCGTCCCCTGCCCGGCTCCGGGAACAAACAACTCCCACACCCCGGAAGCGCCGAGCAGGCGCATCGGATGATAGCGGCCATCCCAGCCGTTAAACTCACCCACGACACTGACGCGCTGGGCATTGGGAGCCCAGACCGCGAAACTGGTGCCGGGCACTCCGTCGATGGTGCGCAACTGCGCGCCGAGTTTTTCGTAGATGCGCCGTTCGTCGCCCTTGCCAAAAAGATACAGGTCGGTCTCCCCCAAGGTCGGCAGGAAGGAGTAGGCATCCCGCGTGCGCCTGACCTTGCCCTGATAATCCGTAATCACGAGATCGTAGGCATAAACCTCCTTCGCTCCGGTCGTGACCCCCTCGTACAAGCCCGAGGGATCCAACTGCTTCAACTGAATGCGAGGCTTGTTCTTTTCGTGAGTGGGAACCGCCTCGACTTTGGCCGCATTGGGCAGAAAAGCCCGCACTACCAATCCCGAGCCATCGCCCAGCGGATGCATCCCCAAGAGCTGGTGTGGGGAGCGATGCCGGACCTGAACCAGGCTTTGTAATTCGTCCTGAGTGAGCAGCATTCTACGCACAACTTATCAGGGTCGCTCCCAAATGCCATGGAATAATGCGCCGAAGTTGTTCCGCAAGTGTTTCGACCGTGCCTTCACTCCAAGCCACATAATTGGCCAGTTCCATCTTTCGTTCCACCGGCCACTGGGCCTGAATTCGTTTCTTGATCTGTTCACGATCCCAGCCCCGGGCGCGCAATCGCTCGTATTGCGAGGCGGCGGAACAGGCAATACATACGACGGCATCGAAGTTCGGCCCGGCGCCGGTTTCGAACAAGAGAGGCACTACCACCACGGCCAGGGGCTGGCCTTCCGCGCGCCAGGCCTCCACTTGCGCCTGCCAGAGCTGGCGGATGCGCGGGTGCAGAATTTCTTCGAGACGTTTGAGAGCGGCTGAATCACCGAACACACGCCGCGCCAATTCACCCCGGTGCAAGCGCCCATCCGCACCGACAATCTCAGGACCAAACGCCTGCTGAATCTCGCTTAGGGCGGGCTGCCCCGGTTCAACAACCTGACGCGCGAGAATGTCCGAATCCACCAGGGCCACGCCCCAGTCCTGGAGCAACTTACCCGCGGTGGATTTGCCCATGCCAATGCCACCTGTCAACCCAAGCACTTTCATGGAACACGTTGCCACCAATTCACGAGCGAATAAACCTTCATTTCGATGCGCCCTGAGGACCGAGGATTAAATTGACCGCCCACCAAAGGCCGAAATCAAACAGGCGTTGCTCTTGCCGCTATGATTGCTGGCAACGTTTATTGCACGTGAGCACGGTAGAATCGTTGTGGAAAAGTTCCCACGTCGCTGTTGGTGTAACGGAATCCGGACGCCGCTGGAATCAAGCCAGGAATCGCCGCCGCCACATTCGTATAAATCGGACTGAAGTTTGCCGGCTTGACGCCCGATGAAGCTTCAATCACGTAGGTCTGTCCGGCCTGGCCAATCAAGGTAAAGGTCAGAGCGCCATTGCTCAGCGCCTTCACGTTGCCCAGGATCGGCGCCCCTCCCGATCCGCCGACCACCTGAAGCGGACTGACCGTGGCCAAAGTCAAGCTCCAGCCGTTCGCGATGTTGCCTCCGTCGCCAGCCGAATCATCGAATACGAACAAAGACCAGGTTCCATTTGCGGGAGCTCCCTTTAACGCTGTGAGCGAAGCCACGTACGGCCCGACTGGAGCTGGAGCAGGCAAAGCGGCTCCAGCATCAAAGGCTGTGGGAATAAATGTGCCCGAAACAAGTTGATCCGAATTGGGCAGGAACACTCCAGCCGCATCGTCGAAAGTCAACGTGACATTGGTGGCTGCATGAGCCCCTCCTGTGTCCGACATAAGCAAGGCACTTTGCAACCCCGATGAACCTGACGGGCTGACCACGAGCACATCGACATCATGCGGGAAGGAATGGTTGAGGTTGCTCAGTGTCACCGTCACCTTGTTTACGACCCCGTTCATTCCGGAAACATTGATCGTGGACGGATAGGGATTGGCAGGGCCGTGATCCGGTATGGTGATGGCGGCGCCATTGGCGAAAGTATTGGTCCCCGGCAGCGCGAAGCTGAAGCTGACCGAAGGCAGGGTGGTGTTGCCGTCCTGGAGTTGAAGCGTGGCGATAACTGTGCCGCCGTTGACTCCATTGGCCACAAAGCTAAACGAGTTCGAAACCGCCGGCCCGCCATTCATCAGGACGCCGTAGGTTTGAACGGAACTCGGCGACGAAACCCCGCCGCTGTTCTGCAGGGAAGCTTTAAGATTGGTCGTGGGCGCGGAGCCGACGTTCGCCAACCCGAAGGAAACCGTCACCGTTTCACCTGGATCAATTGCCTGGTTTGGATGGCTCTCCGCAACCAGCGCCGAACCTGCCGCAACAATGAGCGGAGCTGGGCTGACCGCAGTGATCACGGCGGAAGCGCTGTCATTTCCCGCGTTGGTGTCGCTTGAAGCAGTGCCGACGGCAACTTGATTCGTGATTAGACCGGCCTGGAGCGGAACCAGGGATAGATTCACATTCGCCCCCGCGCCGCTGGCCAGGGTCCCGAGGTTGCCGGTAACCAAACTGCCATTGATGCCTACAGAGCCCTGGCTGGAAGACGCCAGTACAAATCCCAAGTTGGGAGGCAACTGATCGGTTACTACCACGCCATAGGCGGTGTCGGGTCCGTTGTTCGTGACGGTGATTGCGTAGTTCACGTTGCTTCCCGTCACAACCGAGCTGGCCGCCGCCGTCAGCGTAACCGTAAGATCCGCATGCGGAGTGTTGTTGGTCACGACCACGATGGCGGAATTGTTCGCGGTATTCAGGTCCGTTACCGCGGAAACAACCGTGCCGGTGCTGGTAAAGGTTGCGGGCCCGGGGAAGGTCGAGGCAAGAATCGACACCGTGACATTTGAACCCACCGGGAGGTTGTTGGTCAGGACGCAAAAGACTGCGCCATTCCCGTTCGTGCCCGAGACGCCGGCTGACGGCGGGAAGTTCGCAACCGAGACAAAAGTCAGGCCGGCGGGCAGAATATTCGTAAAGGCAACGCCGCTTGCGGTATTTGGCCCCTTGTTCGTGATATTGAATGAATAAGTCAGGTTGTTTCCCGCCAGCACCGGATTGGGCGTTACACCGCCCGTTACCGCCACATCGGCAATTTGGTTAACCGGTTGGACGGTGGTAATGCCCAAACTCCATCCATTGCTGATGATGCCCGCGTCACCTGGCGAGCTATCGTACACATAGAGCGTCCATGCTCCATTGCCGCTGGCGCCATTGTAAATCGAGAGTGCCGAACCGTACGGACCGGGCGGACTGTTCGTCGGCCACACTCCGGGCGGATAGGCGCTGGGCTGGTAGGTGCCCGAAAATATCTGACTGGATTGCGGCAACTCGGAGGCTGAATCGTCGAACGTCAGCGTGGCGTTGGTCACGCCGCTCTGCCCGCCAACATGCGCCAGAAGCAGTACTTCCTGGCTGCCGCTTCCGGAAGGCCCCACCAGCAACATGTCCACGTCATCGGAAAACGTGTGGTTAAAGTTGCTAATGGTCACCGTGACTTTGCCAACTGGATTGGTCAGACCCGACACGTTGATGGTTGAGCTGTACGGATTGGCGGGGCCGTGATCAGGAATAATAATGCCGGTCGAATTGGCCAGGGTCGTCACGACCGGAGGCACGAAGGTGTAACTGACTTTGTTCGTCGCCCCACCGGACAACTGAAGCGTGGCAGTCAGCGTTCCGCCATTGGTACTGGCGGTAAACCGGAATTGGTTGGTAAACACGCCTCCCGGCTGGAAAATGCCACAGTTGGTCGTCTGCGGACCGTTGTTCGTAATCACGCCGCCCGTGGGCAGCAACGTGGCAAATACGTTCGCGGCAGATGGAATGTTACCCGTGTTCTTCAGGATAAACCCAACCGTTACGGTCTCTCCGGGATCAATGGCTCCGTCACCCGGGATGAATCCTTCGACCGACAATACCTGGCCCGCCGCCACGATGCGGTTCGTCGCCTGGTCCACCACAGTCACTACGCTGGCGCTATTATTAGCCGTATTGGGGTCCGCCTGATCAGCCCTGGCACTGGCCAGGTTGGTGACCGTGGCGGGCAACTGGTTCGAGAGTGAACCGGTGGTGCCAAACACCAGCGAAAGGCTTGCGCTCGCGCCTAGTGGGAAACCAGAATTGGTCGTCACAGTCCAAATGACCGAATTGTTCGAGGTCGAAATGGAGCCTATGGAGTTGTTCGAGGACAGCAAAGTCATGCCGGCTGGGAACGTGTCGTTCACCGTCACATTGGTTGCCGCGCTTGGCCCGAAGTTCAACAAATTGATGGTATAAGTGACGTTGCTGCCGTAGATCACCGCGCTCGGGTTGCCGCTCATGGTGAGGAACAGGTCAGCGGCGGGCGTTATTTGGGTAAGGACAGTCGCAGTGTTGTTGCCCGGGAGAGGATCGGGTTCATGCGCCGAAACGCCGGCCTTCGCCACAACTGTTCCCAAGGCGGAAGGCGAGGTGCTGACCCG
>JAJPHR010000082.1 GCA_021325145.1 Verrucomicrobiota bacterium
CCACCGTTTGGTGAACCGGGCGTGTGCCCGAGGATTGTGTTGTTTTCATCTACCACCAATCAGTTCCTGATCGGTGGCGCTTTTCCAACTGAATTGTTCCGGCTAAGAGCCTGTCTCGGTAGGGCGCGTCACTCCGTGCGCGCCGCCGACGGGCAGAGGACTGCCCGCCCTACCGGGATAGGTTCCAAGTCTCGGATTGGGTGGCAGGTCCCACGAAAAGTGTGGTCGAGCGGGCCATGAGAGATCGGCAAAGTTGATCCTGCCCTCCATCATTTTGCCGCCAACCGTCTTATTTCAACCGAAACTCCCCTACGAGCGGGAAATGGTCCGAAGCCTGAGTCTGCGGCACCCAAGCCTTGAGCGGAACGATGGCTTCGCCAGGTGAAATCCAGATGTAATCAATTCGCTTCGCCGGTTTGTTGCTCGCATAGGTTAAACCGTCTCCCTTGCCGACAATTTCCCAGGTGTCGGTGAACTTTTCTTTCATTGCACGGTGGACTTGGCTGCCGGGATGATCGTTGAAATCGCCGCAAAGAATCACCGGCAGGCCCGGATATTGATCGGGCAGCTTTTGGATTTCGCCCACGTTCAGGATTCGTTCCGCGTCGTCGCGCCGATAATCGATATGCGTCGTCATGAACAAAATTTTACGTCCGTGTGCGTCGAGGATCATTTGGATGATGCCGCGCTGCTCGTTGGGGCGGATCATATGATAATGGCTGTTCGTCTCCTGAAGAATCGGCAGCCGGGTCAGAACCGCATTCCCATATTCGCCGCCCTGGAAATGAAAGTTATTGCTGAAGTAACTGGTCATCCCCGTGAGCGCCGCCAGTTCCGCGGGCAAATCCCGCCGGTCCGTTCGCGCGACACCCCGGTCCACTTCCTGCAAAGCCACGATGTCCGGATGCTCGTGGTTGATCGCCTCCGCCGTCCGCAAAAGATCGATTTTGCCATCCGCGCCCGCGCCATGCTGGATATTGTAGGTCATCACCCGCAGGACAATCGGGGCAGCCGGCGCTTCGGTTTTGCAACCAGTGAAGCAAGCCAGAGACAGGGCGAGCAGGAGCGAGGCGCAGGCGATACGGGCTGGCCCGCAGGTTTCCCGGCGCCGATCAGCGACTTCAATCCACTTCATGGCTCATTGACTGAATTGGTCAAAGACATATTCAAGATGGAGATATTTTTACATCGGGGCGCGGGCGAGCCTTGACTAAATGAGCGTGTGGTCCCCTGCTCCCTCGCACGACGCTCACGTTGCCGGCACGTAGCGTTGGAAAACCACCGCCGCCAGGAACAACCCGATAAACACCGCTGCGAATTGGCGCGGGCAATAGGCCACCGCCAGCAAATCCACCCACGGAATTCCCGCCAGCAGACCGGAGACCGTGAATCCCACATTGCGATCCATGCCGCCGAACGTGTAACGCAGGCAACGAACGATCCAGAGCCCCAGGATGGCGGAAACCAACAGCGCGGGTTCCAGGTATTCGCCATTGTTCATGATGAGCGCGAGAATGATTGGAACCGCCAGCGGCAGGCAGGGCCAGTACCGCAACTGCCCGCGATTGCTCTCCACGCGAGCGATGTAGCTCAGCCCCACGATATAAGCCGCCATCGCAAACCCGCACCACACCGCGTAACCGGTGACTCCATCGACCGCGGTCGAGGCGGCAACGAGATAAAGCAAAAACCGGCAAGCGGCCATCAGCACGGGCGAAACCGTAATCAGCTTGTGCACCGCGTCATAAATCAGCACGCACAGCACCAGCGCCACCGCCAAAATACCGGTCGTCCCGCCCAGCAGAATGAGGCAAACCGCGCCCGCGCCCAACAACCCCATTCCTATCCGCCAAACCAACACCAGTGAAATCGCTCCCGATGGAATCGGCCGCTCGCGCCGAAACTGCGCGTCAAAATCCGCGTCGAACGCGTCGTTCAAATACATGCCGCCCACATACACCAGCGTCGCGCCCAGCAACAGCGGGGCGAGATTCTGCACATTGCCCTCGCCGCCCAGCCACCACCCGGCCAGGCAATTCGACCAGACCGTCGGCAGATTCGACGTGCGGCCCAAAACCAACAATGTGCGCCAGGATGGCATGCGGGCAGAAGCTACCAAAATGAAATCAGTCCCGTCGAGCACTCGGAGTGAACCCAGACAATTTCATACCGCCACGACCCTGACCACCATGAACACCCGCGAGTTGCCGTTGGTTGGTGAGTTGATCTTCCATTCCTCCTCCCTCAGTTTTCCGCTTTCAACTTTCTGCTTTCAGCTATTGTTCTCCCGGGGGGTCCAGACCCGTGACACCGTGACAACTCAATAAACACGGGCCTTTTCTGAAGTGCTACCCGTGACATCACCCGTGACAACCCGTGCCACACCCGTGACATTTTCCTCTCCCAAACCTTTGTCGTCCCCTTTTGGATTTCGGATTTCGAGCTTCGGATTTTAGCCCTTAGCCTTTGGCATTTAGCCCTGTTTATCTGATATGATACCCCCTCCAAACCCGTCCCAAACCTTCCCTTCTTAATCCTAATCCTAATCTTAAACCCTCTCTCCCTTGCCTCGCCGTCTCGTCCGCCGTAGCTTCCCGGCGAAGGCGGAAGCTCTTCGGAGCGGCGGAAGCAGCCGTGGCGTAGGCCGAAGCTGGCAGGCGAAGATGGGTCTTAATCGTCCTTCCCGGCCCAATCCTTGCTAACTTGCCACCGCGCGCGTCCACTTAAGAGCGCCAATGCCCGGCTGCACGCTTGGATTAAGCAGTTTCCCGCCCCTGGAGCGCAACCCACGATATGAACGCGAGCGAAAAACGAACCATGCCTGCTATGGCCCCCTTTTGATGACAAGAGACGTAACAGCTTAGCGCTGAAGGCGCACGGCCTATCGTTGCGGCGCGCGGGTCGGTGGCCCGCAGCAGGCTTGCCCGCACGAAGCGCGTGAAATTTTCCGCGCCGATCCTGCGCTCCAGCTCGCCGCGGCTCACCGAGCCCCGCGCCGGCTAAGCTAACTGTTACCAAGAGACAAGACCAGGGCGGAGCCCAACAAGAGGAAACCTTTGTCGTCCCGGTCTGCTGTATCGCGGGTTTCCAAACCCGCTGACTGGACGAACCTTCCGGCGCTCCCCGAGGCTTCCACGCCCTGCCGATTTGGAAATCGGCGATACAGCAGGTTTGGAAACCTGCGCTACAAGTGGAAGGCGAACGCTTGGAGGTAGCGCAGACTTCCAAGTCTGCTGTATCGCGGGTTTCCAAACCCGCTGACTGGACAAACCTTCCGGCGCTCCCCGAGACTTCCACGCCCTGCCGATTTGGA
>JAJPHR010000006.1 GCA_021325145.1 Verrucomicrobiota bacterium
CACCGTTTGGTGAACCGGGCGTGTGCCCGAGGATTGTGTTGTTTTCATCTACCACCAATCAGTTCCTGATCGGTGGCGCTTTTCCAACTGAATTGTTCCGGCTTAGCCCTCCGGCCACGGAACCAGCCCGGAGGGCGAAAGAAAACAGCCCAACGATTGATCGTTGGGTTACCGGTTCGAAACGCACCAAGTCCCGCCAGGGACGAAAGAAAGCCATGGCCCATTTCTGCGTCACGTCGTAATCAACTCCGCCCCTTTCTGATTTTCTCCAGCCTATATATTCGCCGCCGTCTCCCCTTCTTCCGGCAACCGTCTGAGCTTCAACTTGGCCACCCGCATCCCATCCATCTCCTCGACGCGCAACTCGAAAAGTCCCAGCATCAGCACATCACCCGTTTTCGGAAACCCGCCGAGCCGATGGGTCACCCAGCCGCTGACCGTGGTGATGCCTTCTTCCTGCAACGGTTCGCGAACGACCTCCGCAAGCTCATGCAATGGCAGCGTGCCCGCCAATTCCCAGCTTTGCACTCCGGTTCGGACCAGCAACGGCTTCTCCTGGTCGAACTCGTCCTGAATTTGTCCAACCAACTCTTCAAGGATATTTTCCAGCGTCACCATTCCGACCGTCCCGCCGTACTCATCCACGACCATCGCAAAATGTAATTTCCGCTCCAGAAACAGTTGCAGCAGCTTTTCCAATCGCGCGGTTTCCGGCACATAGATCAGCTTCCGCGCCGCCGGCGCAAGGTCCGCGCCCGAACGCGCCTTGAGTCGCATGGCGAAGAGATCCTTGATATGCACCACCCCCAGGGTGCGGTCGAGGTCGCCGCCTTCACTCAATGGAAATCTTGAGAAGCGCGTCTTCTCCGCCACATCCAGGCATTCGGCAATGCTCGCGTCGGTGTTGAGCACAACGATCTCCTGGCGCGGCCGCATGACCTCGCGCACGATGCGCCGACGCAGGTCGAGCGCATTGAGGACAATATCGCGCCCGAGCCGGGTCCCGCCCAGATGCTTTTGCGAAGCCGCGAACAACAGCCGCAACTCCTCCTCCGAATGCGCCCGTTCACCCTCGCTTACGGGCTGGATGCCGAGTTGGCGCATCAACCATTGCGCCGAATGGTTGAGCAACCACACGGCCGGGTAGGTAATCGACGCAAACCACGAAAGCGGTTTGGCCGTCCACAGCGCCACCGGGAGCGTCTTGCGGATCGCCAGCGCCTTCGGCCCCAATTCGCCAACCACCACAAGCAAAAACAGATTGATGAGAAAGCCGAAGCTGATGGCCACCGTGTGCCGGACCGCCTCGGACCGGAGGTTAAACGCATCGAAAACCGGCCCCAGCAAAGCTTCAAACACCGGTTCCACGAGCACGCCCAAACCGAGACTCGCCAGGGTGATGCCGAACTGAATCGCGCTGATGGTGGCATCAAGATTCTGGATGAGCCGGCGCGCGATGATTGCCCGGCGATGGCCCTTGAAGACCAGCGGTTCGAGTTGCGTGTCACGGATTCGGATCAACGCCAGCTCGGCGGCCACAAAAAAACCGTTGGTCACCACGAGCGCCAGCACCCCCAGCACCCGCAACAAGTTGGCCGTCAGCACGTCCATGCTACAAACGCACCTCCCCGAAAATCACTTTGAGAATATCCTGCAAACTGATGATTCCAATCTCACGCTGATCTCTTCCGAGCACAATGGCCAAACGCTGGCCGCTGCGCTGCATCCGTTTCAGCGCCGCCTCCAACCGCAGGTCCTCCTCCATATAGATGGCGGGCTTGAGATAGTCTCCGGCGGTTTTGGCCGGATCGAGGTCGGCACTGTACAACAGGGTTCTCAAACTCACGATGCCCGCAATCCGCCGGCGGTTTTCCTCCTCCCGCCATACCGGCAGCCGGGTTGCTTTCTGCTCCCGCGCCAGCTTGAGCACCTCGCTCATGGGCGTCCGGGTCGTGATGGCGGCCACATTTTCCATCGGCACCGTGATTTGGCGCACGGTGATGTTTTGCAAATCCAGCACGCGATTGATCATCAGGCGTTCCTCGGACGTCAACCCCTGCGCCGATTCCTGCATCACCAGCCTCATTTCCTCGCGGCTGCCGAAAAGATGGCCCGTAAACGTCCTGCCTCCCGTCCAATGCAGCAGGCCGCGGGAAAGATTGGTCATGACCCACACGAGCGGCCGCAGCACCTGGTGGAGGAGCCGGAACAACGGCGTCAACACGAGCGTCAGCCGGTTGGGCACGGTGCGGAACAGCACCTTGGGCAGCAGTTCGAAAAAAGTGTAAAAAAGAAACATGCCGGCCAGGAACACCAGCACTTGCAGCGCGGGATAATCCGCCAGCCATCGGTGCAGCAGGATCACGAGCAAACCGACCGCGACGAAATTCGCCAGCGTGTTGCCCACCAGGATGGTCCAAAGAAAGTTCTCCGGTCTTTCAAGATACCCGTACAGGACCTGCGCCCGGCGATTGCCCACGCGCATAAGCTGCCGGATGCGCAACCGGCTCAACGCCAGCACGCCGGCCTCCATGCCCGAAAACAGGAACGACAGCACCAGGCTGATCCCGATCACCGCCGCGATGAGTAATCCGCTGCTCATCATTTTCTCACGGTCTCCACCAGGAGTTCACGCACCCGCCGTTCGTCTGCCACCAGCGCCGTCAGTTTCAATCCGTTGAAGATCACGGTTTCGCCCGGCGCGGGCACAGTCTCGTTTCGGGCGACCACCAGGCCGCCCATCGTGTCCACCTCGGCCACTTCGCCCAGCGCGGGATATTCGCGCCGAAAATCCTCCAGGCGCATCGTTCCATTCACGCGCCATTTGCCTTCGCCCAGCTTTTCAATGACGAATCCGGCCGGTTCTCCTTCCCCCCGGATTTCTCCCACCATCTGCTCCAGGATATCCTGCATTGTGACGACTCCAGCCGTGCCGCCATATTCATCCAGCACAATGGCCAGGCCGCGTTGCTGCCGCTGCAAACTCTTCAACAGTTGCAGCAGGTTCATGCTCTCGGGAACGAACGACGGAAACTCGATCGCATCCGCCAGATCGATCTGCGGATCGAGCAGCAACGCCCGCACGTTGAGCACGCCCACAATCGTGTCCGGCGTTTCATCGTAGATCGGCAGGCGGCTGTGCTTGAACTTCCGCGCGGCCGCGATCATTTCCTCCACCGACAGGTCGTCGGGGATGCTCGCCATCTGCGCGCGCGGCTTCATGACGTCCTTGGCGGTTTGCTGGTCCAGGGCGATGATTTGCAGAATGATCTCCTTTTCCGACTGCGCCAGCGTCCCTTGTTGATAAGCCATCTCGAGCAGTTCCTGATACTCCTCATCCGACAAAACGGCGCGCGGTTTGTACGACTTTGGCACCACGGCATTGACAATGGCGTTATCCAGCCGCTGTGCCACCTGGCGCAAAGGGCGGGAAAGGTTGATCAGGAAGTTCATCGGCCACGCCACGCGCAACGCCCATTGTTCGGGGGCGCGCACGGCCAGCGTCTTGGGCGCCACCTCGCAACCGACCAGGATCACCACCAGCAGCGAAGGGAGCACGGTGAAAAACAGCCAGTGACCCCAGGGCACCGTCCAAAGCGTGATGGCGAGAATCGAGGCGTTCGCAACGGTGTTGCCGAGCACGATGGTCGCAAGCAGGTGTTGCGGTTCACTCAACAGCCGCGCGAGCAACCCTCCGGAGATCGGCCACTTGTCCGCCAGTTGGCGCACCTGCCATTTCCCCAGCGAAAACAAGGCCGATTCCGCCAGCGCGAAAAAGAAACTCATGCCGGCAAAAACCAACACCCCGACCCCTGCCAGATACGGCATCAGCATTGTCCATCAACACTATGGCACGCCGCCGGAGGCGGCAAACACCAAACGCCGAAAAACGAAACACTAGGCTCCAAGCACCAAGCACCAAGCTCCAGAAAAACACCAAGCCTCAAACCCCAAAGCAGCGGGGTGGCTTTTGAATTTGGAGCTTGGTGCTTGGAGCTTTTCTGGAGCTTGGTGCTTGGTCCTTGGAGCTTGGCCCTTTGCGCTTGCCATCACAACCGTGACACTCTCCGTCCGCATCACTTTCAAAGGTTTCCTAATCGAGATGACACAATTCCTCCATCTCCGTCCACCATTCGCCCGCTTTGCGGTTCGACAACGGCTCCTGGCATGGATCAGTAAGCTTCCACCATTCCTGGGTGACCGGGTCGGCGGCCATCGTTTTCATATCTTTTTCGTAATCATCGCCGATGTATTCGAAATACATGAACAGGTAATCCTTCCCGTCGGGCAGCTTGCGAAGAAAAATAGTGAAGTTGCGGATATTGCACTGGCGGATCATGGCGTTGACGCCTGGCCAGACACTCGCATGAAGGCGCTTGTACTCTTCGAGCTTCTCAGCCTTGACGCCGATCACCTTTCCGTAACGTTTCATTGCAGCCATATGGTGGTCGAAAACTACACTGACACGTTTCCCGGCAACAGACTAATTCGCGACAACGGGCAAACACCGACCAACTACCAAGCTCCAAGCATCAAGCTCCAAGCTCCAGAAAAGCTCCAAACACCAAGCCTAATCGCGGGTCGTGAATTTTGTTGAAGGGTTGCGGAGTGTCTGTTCGACAACCGGGGGATACAAGGGACACGGAGCGGTCGCCTCGGAGCTTGGTAATTGGAGCTTTTCTGGTGCTTGGAGCTTGGCGCTTGGAGCTTGTTTATAGGTCTGCGCTTGTCGTTCCAACTCGATCTCCCTATACTTCCCGCATGGGTGAGCCGGCAATAGGTACCAACGACGTGAGCGCGGCGTCCAATGCGCTGCCGGCCCACTATCGCGATTTTCTTCTCGTGCTCGCCGTGCCCGGGCTCTATTGCCTGATGATATTGCTCGGCCGCCACCTCAAACGCCGCCATGGCGTCCGGCTCGGCGCTCTGTACCATCTTTTTTCTCTCGGACTGGCCCTCTGCCTGCCCGCCTGGCTCTTTGATGTGCATGTTCCGCATCTGAAGGATGTCACCGCCCTTACCGCCGTTCTCGGCTCCGTATTTTTGATTGCCCTGGTGGATCGTTACGTCTGGGAACTTTACTTCCAACAGCGGCATCGGGTGAAAATCCCCAAGTTCCTCAGCGAAGTGGTTCGGCTCGGCATTCTCGTGGTGGTGATCTTCCTGGTGCTCGACGTGGGCTACGGCCAAAGCATCAAGGGCCTGCTCATCGCGCCCGGCATTGCCGCGGTGGTCATCGGCCTCGCCATGCAGGATCTCATGGGCAACATCATCGCCGGGGTGGCCTTGCAGATCGGCAAGCCATTCCAGCACGGCGACTGGTTGTTCGTGGACAATCGTTACGCGGAGGTGATCGAAATCAACTGGCGCTCGACCCGCTTGCGGACGATCGACGCCATCTCGATCGAAATCCCGAACCGCGACATTGCCCGCCAAACCATCATCAACCTGAACCTGCCCACCCGCCTGCATGCAATGCGCATTTCCGTGGGGATTGATTACGCCGCGCCGCCCACGCGCGTGAAAGGCGTCCTGCTCCATGCCACTTCCAATGCCAAAGGTGTCATGCCCGAGCCCAAACCCAAGGTTTACCTCAAAAACTTCGGCGACTCCGCGGTCGAATACGAGATCAAGTTCTGGATGGAGGACCACCAGCATTATCCCGACGTCTGCGACGCCATCCGCACCAACATTTGGTACGGCCTCCAGCGGCACGGCATCAAAATGCCGTTTCCCATGCGGACCATTCAGCTCGAGCGCCCGGCGCGGAACAAACAGCAGGAGGTGCAAAGCACCGCGCGCATCATGCTGCGCCAGCAACCGCTCTTCAAATGCCTCAACGACGATCAACTGGACGCGCTGCTGCCGCGCGGGCGCGTGGTGCATTTCGGCAGCGGCGAAACGCTCATTCAGCAGGGCGACGCCGGTGAGTCCATGTTCATCCTCGTCGATGGCCAGGCGAACGTGGTGGTGCAGCGCAATGGTTCGCCCATGCACGTCGCTTCGCTCGCTTCCGGCGATTGCTTCGGCGAAATGTCCCTCCTCACGGGCGAGCGCCGCAGCGCCACGGTGATCGCGCATACGGATTGCGAAGTCGTGGAGATCGGCAAGCCAGTCATTGCCAGCAGTCTCAAGGAACACCCGGAACTGCTGAACAAACTCAGCGATCTGCTGGCTCAGCGGCAGTTGGAAACCGAGGGCGTCGTCGCCGCCAAAATCGGCACCGAGATCGTCGCGGCCCGGCAGACCGAATATCGTGCATCGTTCGTTGACAAACTGAAATCGTTTTTGCAGCTCTAGGCCGGGTATTTCCACCACCCGTTGAAGGTGGGCCAGCCCGGAATCAGGCTTCGTGTCCAAACGCATAAAATACCGTTTGCCCGATTCGCGAAGTTCATCTTCGTCGAACTTCCTATATTGGCTGCTGACCCTTGCGCTCGTGGTGCTGCTCGGCTGGCTCTGGTGGAGATCAAGCAACCCCGCCCACCCGTCTCCTCCCGCCACGGCCCAAGGCCCAAAGTTGACTCCTCCACAAACTCACGCGCCGCTTCTTACTCCGCCGGCCAATCCCACGGCTTCTCCTCCCGTTCAAAATCCCGATTTGACAGTTCAAGGCGCAAAGGTTTCTTCCCCGGCAACGCAGCCTTCCACGCCGCAAACTTCCTTCCCGCCGCGCCCCATTCAAAATGTTTTCGAGGCGCAGTTGGCGCTCCTCGGTTGCGGCATCTCCTCCGGTTCATTGGATGGCACGATCGGCTCGCAAACCCGCGCGGCCCTGATGGCTTTCCAACGCCAGAAGCACCTGCCCATGACCGGCGAACTGGACGCGGCCACTCGCGAAAAACTCCTGCTCAACGGCCCTCCATACGCCACCTACACCATTACCTCCAACGACCTCGCCCGGCTCCAACCCCTCGCTCCCACCTGGCTCGGTAAATCGCAACAAACCGCGCTGGACTACGAGAACGCCCTCGAACTCGTCGCCGAAAAAACCTTCGCTCACCCGAACTTCCTCAAACGCCTTAACCCGGGCATCGACTGGACCAACCTGCCCGCCGGAACCACCATTCAGGTTCCGAACGCCGCGTATACGGATCATCCCATCAAGGCCGCCTTCCTTTACATCCACCTCGCCGGCAGGACCCTCGAAGCTTTCGATGCCGCCACGAACCTCGTGGCCCACTTCCCGTGCAGCATCGCCCAACACATCGAGAAGCGCCCCGTCGGCGAACTTCACGTCGCCGCCATCGCGCCCAATCCCAACTACACCTTTGATCCCGACATTTTTCCCGAATCACCCGAAGCGCGCGAACTGAAGCGCAAGCTGGTCCTTCCGCCCGGCCCGAACAACCCCGTCGGCGTCGCTTGGATTGGTTTGGACCGCCCCGGCTACGGCATCCATGGCACTCCCCGGCCCGAAGACGTTGGCCGCACCGAATCCCACGGCTGCTTTCGCCTGGCAAACTGGAACGCGGAGTATCTTTTGCGCCTGATCGCGATCGGAACGCCGGTGTATGTGGTGGAGTGATGGAAACACTCTGGTAGGGACGCGCACCGCGCCGTCCGCGCCGCATTCAACGGCGCAATCGAACGTTCGTGGGCGCTCGCGAGTTCGTTCCGCCCGCTGAACGCGGACGGAGACATTGCAGCGCGATGTCCCTGCCACTGGCCTGCAAAAGAAGCCGGCATCACCCGATGCCGGCCGCTCTTTTACTGTGGTCAACCTCTAAGACGCTTGAAACCGGCAAAATGTTTCACGACCTGTTAATCTTTGTCCCCGGGCTGCAAATGTTCATTGATGCGCCTGGCTTTATCTGGGTTCAACCGGCCCTCATGATCAAAAGGCAGCTCCAAAACCCAGCCGAACACGTCATCCGGCCACTTTCCCTTCGGCAGCAATGCGTTTGGATCGGCCCCAAAGGCCCGTAAAATCTCGGGGATTTCCCCATGATGCCAGCAAACCAGGATGCCCTTGCCATGCTCCCGGGCGCGCAATTCCTCCGTCAATTGTTCAAACTTCTTGTTCGTAACCCGGTGGTCGATCTGCAATCCGAGCGCCTTGCCCAGCGGTTCCAGCGTCAGCCGCGGCCGCTGGCTCTGTTGCGAATCTGCCGTTGCGAACAGGCAATCCAACTTCAACCTTTTGCCATCCACCGCGAAGTCCTGGAAGTATTTCACGTAACTCTCCGCCCGTTGCTGCCCCGTCGTGGACAATCCCTGGCCGCTGTCCGGCTTTTCCGCATGCCGGATGATCAAAACAACGGCATCCCGGAGCGCGGGACATGCCTGTATATCCGGCCCGCCGGTTTCCTTCGGCCCGGCCACTACCAAATTGGCCGCCAAAGCGGCGCAGCAGATTAAAAAGAATTTCATGGTCAGCAGAGTTATGCGACGGTCACCTTGTAGGTGAGCCGCCTGCTATTTGTCGAGCCGTTTCAGTCTCAATAGCAGTGCCAAGCTGGCCGGCATGAGCGTGATTGCATTGCCGACAGTGTCTTCTTATACTTACCGTCACCATGAGCCTGCCCGTTACACCAAGTTGATTCTTGAAACCGCGAACCCAGGCCTTGATTTGTAACCGATCGCAGCCCACAACCCAATCCACCATGAAAAACCTCCTCCTCTGTCTCGCTCTGGCCGTCTCATTTACCGCCTTCGCCGCTGACAAACTGAACGATACCAAAGCAATGCAGGGCACTTGGAAACCTGCCAAAGCTGAACTCGCGGGACAGCCATGGTCAGACGCTATCCTGAAAACGATCACGCTCAAACTCGACGACACGGGCAATTACCTGGTCACCGTAGGAGAGTCTCCACCGGACAAGGGCACTTGCGCGTTGGACCCCACTTCGAAGCCCAAGGGCATGAGCGTTACCGGCATCAGCGGACCGAACAAGGGCAAAACCTTCCCCGCAATCTACGAACTCGAAGGGGACACGCTGCGCATTTGTTACGACCTTTCCGGCGCAAAGCGCCCGGCTTCGTTCAAGACCTCTCCTGGCACCCAACTCTATTTGGTGACGTACCACCGCCAGAAGGAATAGCCTGACTCCCAATGAGGGGTCTTGATTTGCCGTGGAAATTCTCACGGTCCGACTTGCATTTTAAGCTTTGCGAATACCCCATTGGCCGTAGAGTTTTGCCCGTATCAAATGATCCTTACTCATCGTATGTTGTCGAAGTCATTTGCCTGTGCCGCTGTCGTGTGTGCATCAATTCTCCTGGGTGCCATCCTGCCCTTTGCCGCCAATGCCGCGGAAGATGCGCGCTTGAAGGAAATCAAGGTGCCCGCCGGATTCGAGAAAACGATTTTCGCCGGGCCGCCAAACATTAGCTATCCCACGTGCATCGCGGCTGAACCCACGGGCGAAGTTTTCGTGGGCGTCGATCAAAACGGCTCGCTGGACACACAGCCAAACCGGGGCATGGTCGTCCGTTGTGTCGATACGAATGGCGACGGCATGGCGGATCAATTCAAAATCTTTGCCCGCATGGACAGCCCGCGCGGTTTGGTCTTCGATCACAACACGCTTTATGTGATGCACCCGCCGGTGCTGGAGGCGTTTTACGACGACGATGGCGACGGTGTGGCCGACCGCTCCGAGGTGCTGGTGCGCGGGTTGGCCCATGATTTGAGCTTTCGCGGCGCGGACCACACCTGCAACGGCGTGCGCATGGGAATCGATGGCTGGCTCTACATTGCGCTCGGCGACTACGGCGCGACCAAGGCCGTGGGCAAGGACGGCAGCGAATTGGAATTGCACGGCGGTGGCATTGTCCGCGTGCGGCCCGACGGCTCGGAGTTGGAACTGGTCTGTCGCGGAACTCGCAACATCTACGACGTCGCCCTTGACCCGTTGATGAACATTTTCACCTGCGACAACACCAATGACGGCGACGACTGGAACGTGCGGCTCAGCCACATGATCGCCACGGGGAGCTACGGCTATCCCTCGCTCTTCCGCCATTTCTCCGATGAGATGATGCCCACGATGGAGGACTACGGTGGTGGTTCGCCTACCGGCACGCTCTTTCTGGATGAACCCGGATTTCCGAACGGCCTCGGCTATGGATTTCTCGCCTGCCAATGGGGCTGGAACAATGTCACGCGCCATCCACTGCAACCCGACGGCGCGACGTTCAAATCCAGCAAGGAGGTTTTTGTCGAACTGCCGCGGCCAACCGGCATCGACGCCGACGGCGCAGGCCATGTTTATGTGGCGAGTTGGAAAGGCGCCACCTTCACCTACGCCGGTCCGAATGTCGGCTATATCCTTCGCGTCACTCCCACCAACGCCGCGTCGCCCAAGTTCCCGGTCTTAAGCAAAACCGCCGATGCCGAGCTCGTCAAGCTCCTCACTTCGCCCAGCGCGGTGTGGCGGTTTCATGTCCAACGCGAGATTTTGCGCCGCGGTGAAGCGCCTCAGCCGCGCAAGGAGTTTGCCCGGGGTTTGGAGCAGCTCGCCCGTTCGCATGAAACCCTGCCGGTGCGTGTCGCCGCCCTTTACACCCTCAAGCAATTGCTTGGCGCGGAGGCCATGGACAGCATCCTGCGAATCGCAAAGGACGCCTCGGTGCGCGACATCGCCTTGCGTGTGCTGGCGGACCGAAAGCCGGAGGCGGCCAAGGTATCCACCCGGGTGTTCACCGACGCATTGAGTGACTCGGATCCAAAAGTGCGCCGTGAGGCGGTGATCGCCTTGAACCGTCTGGGAAGAACTGAAGCTGCGGATCGCATCCTCCCGTTGACCGCCGATCGGGATGTGGCCATTTCGCATGTGGCGTTCCGCGCGGTGGTTGCATTGGATGGCGCTGACGCTTGTTTCAAAGCGCTGGACCAGGGCAATGCCGCTCTCGTGCCCGGCGCGTTGCGCGTTCTGCGCAACCTGCACGAATCGCGCGTGGTGGATGGCTTGATCACGCGCTTGGACCGGACGGAGACGATGTCCACGCGCCGCTTGCTCCTCCAGGCGTTGTGCCGGCTCTGCTATCGTGAAGGGGATTGGGACGGCTCCTGGTGGGGCACGCGGCCCGATACCAGCGGCCCGTACTTCAAACCGGCCACTTGGGAACAGAGCGGAAAGATCGGTCAGGCCTTGCAGAATGAGATGGGCAGGGCGGATGGCGAAACGCTGGGCTATTTGCTCGATCAGTTTCAATTGCACAAGCTCGAACTTCCGGAACTCGAACCCGCGCTCATCACCGCCGCCCAAAAGCCGGAACTCCGCCCGAAGGCCGTCGAGGTAATCGCGCATTACACTACATTGTCCAAAGGCGGCATCGCTTTCCTTCAGAGCGTTGCGTCGACGGAGAAGGAAGACACCGCCCTGCGCCTGCGCGCGTTCGGGGCGCTCGCGCGCGCATCCGATCAGCCCGAGGCCGCCGAAGCGGCGGTGGCGGTATTGGTTTCGCCGAGTTCCGGCGCAATTGCGCCACGGCTGCGGGAAGCTTTTCTCCGCGACGGGCCGCATGCGCGGAACATCAGTTATTTTGACAAGCTGGCGGCTTCCGGCGTTCCCGCGCAACGGGAAGTGGCTTTCGCGGTGCTCTTGGAAACGGCCGGCAATTCGAACGCTCCCCGAAACGCGCGCAACACCGCCCGCCGCGCGATTGAAAATGCCTGGACTTCTCCGGGCGTCGCGAGCTTGTTGCGCGCCATTGCCGACACTCACGCCACGAATTACACGGCGGAAGTTCGCGCCCATTTGACTGACGCGAACCCCGAGATCGCCGCGGCAGCCGCCTATGCGTCCACACATTTGGCAACCAGCGGCGGACCCGTCTCCGACGCAACCCGCAAAAATACGATTGCCAGGATGGCCTACGAAGAAGTTCTTCAAACGGCGATAAAGACGCCCGGTGATGCGGCGGTTGGCGCGCAACTTTTCCAAACGATCGGTTGTGTCAAATGCCATACGACGACAAAGAGCGAGCCGCTTAAAGGCCCGTTTCTCGGCGACATAGCGGTGCGCTATGGGCGGCCGGAAATCATAGAATCAATTTTGCGGCCAAATGCGCAGATCGCGCAGGGCTTTGTGACTACGTGGGTCGAGACGAAGGACGGCTCCGAGTACGAAGGCTTCATCGCGCGCGAGTCCGGGGATGAACTTGAAATCCGGAATCTCGCCGGTGCGACCGTGGTGCCTAAAAAAGACATCACCAAGCGCGGCACCCGGACGACTTCCACCATGCCCGAGGGCCTGCTTGACCAATCCACGCCGGACGATCTCGCGTCACTGCTCGCTTATTTGCAATCCCTGAAATCAAAGTAAACAGGAATAATGGCAACAAAGACCATTTTTCATTGACTCTTTAGGCCGAATCGAGGATAAAACCCTTACGGTCACCCACCTAGCCGTTTGCCGGAAGCCAGCCACCAATCATTCGGACAGTTCATATAGGGTTCGGCGTGTTTGAATGTTGATCCAAACACTTGCCGTAGGGCGCGGAACAACTGATTGATCATCGCGCAACAAACTATGGGATCCACAGTAACTTTAGGCAGCGCAATCCTTGTGGCCGTCGTGTTCATTGGCGTGGCGTACTACGAATCTTATAAGCACCGCCGGAAATGGGAACGCCTCAACCGACGCTCCCGAAAGAGCTCTTTGCGGGAGAGGTCGCTGGAGACCGGAACACGCGATTGACCGGCCGAAAATGTGCGCAGTTGGATGACGCTCCTGCGTCCTCTTCGCGTCCGGATTTACCTGTCCGTATTCTGCCTTAATTCCACACTTGCCAGGCGCCGTGAAAACCGCAATATAGTCGCGGTGCGCCAAAGTGGTTCACCATTGACTTCCAAGGGTCGATCAATTTCCAACGGATCGATCATTGGAAATAACCTGCGAAATAGAATGAATACTGAAGCACAACGAAAAACCACCGTCCGAACCAGGACTGCGAAGGAAACTCGCACTCCCCAAACCGAAGCGTTGACCACGGCATCGGCAACTCCCAAAGCGGAAGCGCCCAAACCAAAACTGCCGCCCACACGCGAAGCCATCGCCAAGCGCGCTTATGAGCTGTACCTGGCCCGTGGCAAGGCTGACGGCCATGAGTTCGAGGATTGGATTCAGGCCGAGCGCGAATTGCTCGCCCTGACCCATCGCTACAACTAAAGCCGGTCACCTGCTCGTCAGCGTCGCATACCTGCCAGATGCGTCGAAAGCGCTTCTGGCAGATTTTCGTAGTCCAACGCGGCGCTTCCTTATTTGTTCACCAGCACCTGTTCCAGCAGTTCGTTCAGCCGGTTGAGCATGGCGCGCGGATCTTCCAGGAGACCCGCGGCAACGCGCGCGTTGTCCAGGACCTGTTCCGCTACTTTCGCGGCGAGCGCGGCGTCTCTCTGGCGGGTCTGGTCCAGGCGTTGCATAATGGGATGGGCGGGGTTGATTTCCAAATCGTGCTTCACGGGCGCGGCTGCATCGCCCTCGCGCTTCATCGATTTCATGATCCGCCGCATCGTGGAGGTCATGAACTTGTCGCTCTCCAGAATGACTGCCGGACTGCCCACAAGGCGCTTGGACGCGCGCACGTCAGCCACGCGGTCGCCGAGGGTTTCCTTGAGCCATTTGGCAAGGGCCTGGGCTGCTTCCTCCGACAGCGCGCCCTCTTTGGGGGCGGCGTCGGCGAGATCGAGTTCCGCCTTCTCGGCGGACCGTAACGGTTTGGTCTCGACTTCGTGCAGGTGCTCCATGACGAACTCGTCCCAAGGATCGTAGAGGAACAGCACCTCGAGTTTGCGCGCCTGGAAGACTTCGAAATAGGGGCTGCTTTCGGCCGCTTCGCGGTTGGCGGCAAGCAGATAATAGATTTCCTTTTGCTCGCCGCCCATGCGCTTAAGGTAATCAGCGAATGACGTGCGGGCGCCTTTGGCGAGCGTGGAAGATTCGTATCGGAGCAGTTTGCCGAGCGCCTGCTTGTGCGTGAAGTCCGTGACGACGCCTTCCTTCAAAAAGCGGTTATACTGTTCGTAGAACTTGTCATAAGCCGCCGGTTCCTTCTCTGCCTGTTCATCCAGGAATTTCAAGAAACGCCCGGTGAGCACCTGATTCAATTTCCGCATCAGCGCGGTGTCCTGCATCGTTTCCCGCGAAATATTCAGCGGCAGGTCTTCGCTGTCCACAACGCCCTTGAGGAAGCGCAGCCAATCCGGCAGGAGACCTTTCGCCCGGGATTGAATCAGCACCTTGCGGCAATACAAATGGACGTCCGACTCCAGCCGCGACATGCCCATGGTTTCGAGATTGCGCGCCGGCACGAATAACAGCGCCTGAATGGCCAGCGGCGCGTCCGCCGTGAAATGCAAGCGGTACAACGGGTTTTCCTGATCGTGCCCGATATACTGGTAGAACTCGTTATATTCCTCGTCTTTGATCTCGTTTTTGCCGCGCGCCCAAATGGCTTGAACGGTGTTCAACCGCTTGCCGTTCAGTTCGATGGGAAACTGCACGAAGTTCGAGTAACGCTTGATGATGCCTTCGAGCATCTCCGGCTTGGCGAATTCCTTCGCTTCCTCCTTGAGTTGCAAGGTGATTTTGGTGCCGCGAGGCAGATCGACGGCTGGCTCGAGATCGTAACCACCCGCGCCCTCGCTGGTCCATTGCCAGCCTTGCTCGTCGGATAGATAGGACCGGCTCGAAACCGTCACGCGGCTGGCCGCCATGAACGCGGAATAAAACCCGACGCCGAACTGTCCGATAAGCTTCGCGTCCGGCTTCTTTTCCTCGGCGAGTTGTTTCAGGAAAGCCTTCGTGCCCGAGTGCGCAATGGTCCCAAGATTTTCCACGAGTTCGCCGTGGGTCATGCCAATGCCCGTATCGGCAAACGTGATGGTGTTGTCCGTCGTGGTGATGGCGATCGCCGGCGGAATCTCCGGTTGATAAACCGCGGTCCCGGAAGCCTGGATGAAGCGCAACTTTTCGCAGGCGTCCGCCGCGTTTGAGATCAGTTCGCGAACAAAAATCTCTTTGTCCGTGTAAAGCGAGTGAATGACGATATCCAGCAACTGCTGAATCTCGGCCTGAAAGTGATGTTTCTCGGTCGTGCTCATAATGATTTAATTAATAAATACAGATGAGGCGTGGCGTCAATGGACTGAAAGCAGGACGTCAAACCTCCAGGCTCACAACACCGCCAGCGCATTCGCCGGCGAACCTGCCGCTCCGGGCAGATTGAGCGGCGCGGACGTAAAAAAGAAATCATAACGCCGCTCGAGACTGCACGAGGCGGCGAGTGCATCCAGGTCAAACAGCTTGCCCAGCGGCATTCCCAGGTTCACCGCCAGTCGGTGATGCAGGCTGTCCGTGTCGCTCTCGAAAGGAAAAACTTCCAGCGTAGGCGTGTCGCAAGCCAGCGCGGCGACGCCGGAATCCCAGAGGAATTCGGCGATCTTGGCCGCGCCACTGAGCCCCGGAATGAGCGGGTTGCGCGCCACGTCGTGCCGGAAAGCGGGAATCGTCCGCCAATCGGTCATCCAGCCCGTGCGGCACAGCAAAATATCGCCTTCTTCCAACGCGGCGTTCTCCGCAGCCAGGGCCGCTTTCAAATCGGCCACCGTGATGACGTCCTGCGAAATGGGCGTCAAGCGGCGGCCTTGCTTTTTCAGGTAGCGCGCAATGTCCACCAGCACCCCGCGTCCCACAATCCCTTGCTTGGCGAACTGGTCCACGCCGATGGGATTGGCGTCGGGGCGGGTGATTTTCTTGAGCCCCATGTAATGGCCGCGTTCCGGATGATGGATGGCGCAAAGGGCATCCCAGTGTGTGGATGTTTGCAGGCAAAACTTGTTGAGTTGATCCGCTGTGGATGCCAGCCCGTCGAAGAAGGTGTGTTCGCCCAGCTTCTGATGGAACAAACAAGGATCGGGAAATGTGAGTTCCCAGTTCAAATTGAACACCCGGCCGTTCCGGATCCCCTTTGCGGCGGCTGCAATGCGTTCCGGCGTGACGAAATTCAAAGTGCCGCGCTGCGGGTTCGTGGGGAAGGCTTCCCACGCCACGCCGGTGGGTTGCGCGGGGTTGGCCAGGAGTTCGCGGTAACTTGGACGCTTGGTAGCCTTCATTGCGGCTCGAAGCTAAGCATATCCCCGAGCGGAAAGCCATCTGAGATTTGGGAGCCCACGAGGGTTGGGCGTCTCAAATTATTACCATGTCTTTGGTAGGGATGGCGCGCTGCGCCATCCCCGTCGCCGAGCGCAGCGTCAGGCGACGGAACGAATGATTCGGATCGCACGGCTTCGGCAGTGCGTTCCGCCCGCTGGAATACGGGCGGGGACATCGCAGCGCGATGTCCCTACCTTTCCGAGTAAGAACGGTGTCGAGACGCGCCCGCGAGGGCTCCAAATGGAAGAGGAAAATAAAATAAAAAGTCAGGGTTGTACCCCATGGTGGTTAACCGGAGCATTCGCCTAGCCTTGGTGCGGACATCGCCTTCGGGGTGTGAGCACAGTGGCATGGGCCGGAGTCAGGCTTTGGTCGGAAAAGCGCGCGCACCGGCCACGAATCGAACCGCAGGTGGGCTGGCTTTTGTGGCTGTGGTTCGAGCCGCCCCGGGCTGCCACGCATTCGCATGCGCCAACATAAAACCAAACCTGAATCCGTTTACCCCTTGTCTGCCATGCAGCAGGGGATGCTGTTTCATAGTATTTATGCCCCGGAATCGGGGGTGAATATCCAACAAATCATTGGCGCTCTGCGCCACGAACTGAATCCAGCCGCCTTTCACCGCGCCTGGCAATGTACTCTCCAAAGGCACGAAGTTCTGCGCACCGCATTTCAATGGGATGAGCCCGATCAGGCGGTGCAGGAGGTTTATGCCGAGGTTGAGGTGCCGTTTCAGGAACACGATTGGCGCGGCGTTTCTGAAATAGAGCGCGAGCGGCAACTGGAACAATATCTCGCGGCGGATCGGCGGCAAGGATTTGTCCTCAGCGAAGCGCCGCTGCTCAGGGTCGCGCTGTTCCGCTGGAGCGAGGCCGAGTATCGGTTCGTTTGGACTTTCCATCACGCTTTGCTGGACGGGTTATCCTTCGGCCCCGTGATTAAGGAGGTTTTCGCGGCCTATGCGTCCATCCTGACTGGCGCGTCGCCACAGTTGCCTGCGGCCCGTCCGTTCCGGGAGTTTGTCGAATGGTTGCAAACCCGGGATTTTTCGGGTGCTGAACCATTTTGGCGTGGGCTCCTGCAGGGAATCAAGGGCCCAACGTCCTTGAATTTGCCGAAGCCGCAAGTGTCCGACGCGGGTGGCGGGGTGGGAGCGGAAACGCTAACCCTCCCGCGAGCCACAACCGCGCGCCTGCGGGAGTTCGCCGAAGGCCGCGGAGGTTTGAGCGTGCTCGTCCAAGGCGCCTGGGCCTTGCTGCTCAGCCGCTATAGTGGCGAAGACGAGGTTGTCTTCGGAGTCGTGCGCAGTTGTCGGCGCGCGGCGTTGCCCGGCGGAGCCGACCCGATGGTGGGATTGTACATCAACACCGTCCCAGTGCGAGTCGGGATCGAACCCGATGCCACCGTGCATTCCTGGCTCAATCAGGTGATTCAGTTGCAGGTCCAAATTCGGGAACACCAGCACACGCCGCTGCTTGAAATCCAAAAGTGGAGCGGCATTCCCGCGGGCACGCCCTTGTTCGAGAGCATCCTGGTGTTTAATCGGACGAGCTTGCAGGCCGAACTAAGCGCGGCGGGCGGGGAATGGGAGCGTCGCGAGTTCCGCGTGATCGATCAAACCAATCTTCCCCTGACCCTGCTTGCTTTTGCGGACAGTGAGTTTCTTTTGAAGCTGGAATTTGACCGCCGCCGTTTCGACACTCCCATGATCAAACGCCTGCTCGGCCATTTGTCCGTCCTCATGGAAGCAATGGCGGAAAATCCCCAGCAGCGCTTATCCACGCTGCCGATGTTGACGGAGGACGAGGAGCAAAAGCTGCTGGTTGAATGGAACCAAACGCAGGTCGAATTTCCCCGAAATGTTTGTATTCATGAATTATTCGAAGCCCAGGCGCGGCGGAGTCCGGATGCGCCAGCCCTGGCTTTTGAAGACGAGCAGATCACTTATCGCGAAACCGAGCGTCGCGCGGAACGGCTGGCCCGGCACCTCCGCTCACTGGGGGTGGGACCCGAGGTGCTGGTGGGCATTTGCGTGGAGCGATCCATCGAGATGGTCATCGGGCTGCTGGGAATTCTCAAAGCGGGCGGGGCTTACGTGCCCTTGGATCCCGGTTATCCGGCGCATCGCCTGGCGCACATGATCGCGGATTCGCAAATGCCCGTGCTCGTGACTCAGCGGTCCTTGATCGCGGCCCTGCCGGCCCACTCGGCGCGAGTGGTTTGCCTGGAAGACATGGTTTCAGTCAGCGACAGCCCGGGCACAGGCCTGCGCGCGCAGGCCGATAATCTGGCCTACGTGATTTACACGTCCGGTTCGACGGGAAAACCCAAGGGAGTGATGCTGACGCACCGCAACGTGGTTAATTTCTTTGCGGGCATGGACCGCATATTGGGAAGCGATTTCCCGGGCACCTGGCTGGCAGTGACGAGCATTTCCTTTGATATTTCTGTGTTGGAGTTGCTCTGGACCCTGGCGCGCGGGTTCAAAGTCGTCATTTACGGAGGCGAAGAGAAATCCCAACCGATGCGACCTCAAGACCAGCAGACGGACCAGCGCAAGATCGACTTCAGCCTCTTCTATTTTTCCGGCGATGAGGGCCGGGACGCAAAAGACAAGTACCGGCTGCTGCTGGAAGGGGCGAAGTTTGCGGATGAAGCCGGTCTGGCCGCAGTTTGGACTCCGGAACGCCATTTTCACGCTTTCGGGGGATTGTATCCGAACCCGTCGGTGACCAGCGCGGCGATTGCGGCCGTCACCAAACGCATTGCCATCCGCGCCGGCAGCGTCGTGTTGCCGTTGCATAATCCCATTCGCGTCGCGGAAGAATGGGCGATGGTCGATAATCTTTCACAGGGGCGCGTGGGCATCTCCTTCGCGTCCGGCTGGCACTCGAACGATTTCGTGTTCGCGCCGGACAATTATCCCGACCGCAAGAAAATAATGTTTTGGCAGATCGAGACCTTCCGCAAGCTCTGGCGGGGAGAGGCGATTGCGTCCCGCGGCGGAGATGATCGCGAAGTGAGCGTGGCCATTCGTCCGCGCCCGGTGCAACGGGAAGTGCCCATTTGGATCACGGCATCGGGAAGCCCGGAGACGTTCCGTCTGGCGGGCGAGATGGGCGCGAACCTGCTGACGAATCTCCTTGGCCAGACCGTCGAGGAAGTCGGACGGAAGATCAAAATTTATCGTGAGGCATGGCGGGAACACGGGCACGGACGCGAAGGCGGGCAGGTTACCTTGATGCTGCACACCTTTGTCGGACCGGACCTCGCGGCAGTTCGGGAGAAGGTTCGCGAACCGTTTACGGAGTACTTGAAGACTTCCGTGGATTTGATCCAGAAAGCGGCTTCGGCCTGGTCGTTTGCAGCTTTCAATCAACCGGCGCCGGGCAGTGGCCCAAAGGCGCATCCCAAAGACGAGGTGGCATTCAAAAATCTCAGCCCCGCGGACATGCGCGCCATGCTGGACCATGCGTCCGAACGCTATTTCGAAACGAGCGGGCTGTTCGGGACACCCGCAAGTTGTTTGCGCATGGTAAACCAATTAAAGGAAATCGGTGTCGATGAGATTGCCTGCCTGATCGACTTCGGCGTGGACACCGACTCCGTGCTGGCGGGATTGGAGTTTTTGAAACAACTCAACTTGAGGAGCAATGCTGCCGCGGAGACGGCTGTGGCCCGAACTGGCATCGGGAAACTGATGTGCCAGCATGGTGTAACTCATCTGCAATGCACGCCGTCACTTGCCCGGATGCTGGTTTCAGATCCCGAAGCCGCCACGGCCTTGCAAGGGTTGCGGGAATTGTTGGTCGGCGGCGAGGCGCTCTCCCGTTCGCTCGCAGATCAATTGCTCCACCTTACGGGTGGAAACCTGCGCAATATGTATGGTCCCACCGAGACCGCCATTTGGTCCGCCACCGAATTGCTTGCCGGCGATGAAGGAGACGTGCCGATTGGACGTCCGCTGGCCAATACGGAGATTTATATTCTCGACCGGCTCGGCCAGGCTGCGCCGGTCGGCCTGCCGGGCGAGTTGTGCATCGGCGGCGAGGGCGTGGCGCGGGGTTACTTAAACCTTGCTAAACTGACCGCCGAGAGATTCATTCCGCACCCATTCCGATCCGAAACCAGCGCGCGGCTTTATCGAACCGGAGACCTCGCGCGCTATCGCGCCGACGGAACGGTCGAATTTCTTGGCCGCATAGATCACCAGGTGAAGGTGCGCGGACATCGCATCGAGTTGGGGGAGATTGAAAGCACCCTGACATCGCATGCGTCCGTGGCGGCTGCCGTTGTGGTCGCAGTAGAAAGCGAAAGTTCGGACGACAAACGGTTAGTGGCCTATATCGTGCCAAAGGTAACTTCCAATGAATCAGGGACGGAGCGCAGAACTCCTGCTCTGCTCGAACGTGGGAAGTATGACCGAGCAGAGCAGGAGCTCCGCGCTCCGTCGTCCATCGCCGCCTTGCTGCCGGGCATCGGAGAGGATGGCATCGCCGGGAATGTCACCCAATGGCGAGAGATTTGGGAGGAAACCTACGAGTCGATTCCACGGCGACCCGACCCGACGTTTAACCTCGCGGGCTGGAAGAGCAGTTACACCGGCGAACCAATGCCGGAGCCGGAGATGCGGGAGTGGGTGGACCGAACAGTGGAACGCATTTTGGCCCTTCAGCCGGCGCATGTGCTCGAGCTAGGCTGCGGCACGGGCCTGCTCTTATTTCGTATCGCACCGCACTGTTCCGCTTATTGTGGTGTGGATTTTTCGGAAAGCGCGCTGAATTACCTGCGCCAGCAATTGCCCGAACGCGATCTGTCCGAGGTCACGCTGCGCCAGGGAACTGCGGATGCTTTTGACGGCCTGGACGCGGAATTCTACGACACCGTTATTCTGAATTCCGTGGTCCAGTATTTTCCGGATATTGATTATCTCCTGAGCGTGCTGGAGCGGAGCGTGGGCGCTGTCATGCCGGGCGGCCGGATTTTTATCGGGGACGTGCGCAGCCTGCCTTTGCTTGAGGCGTTTCATGCGTCACTGGAAATGGCGCAGTGCCCGGCGGGGCTGACGCGCGAGGATTTCCGCCGCCGGGTCGCGAGCCGCATGGCCAAAGAGGAAGAGCTGGTGATCGATCCCGCATTCTTTCGCGCGCTGCCGGATAAGCTGCCGCAAATCAGCCAGGTCGAAATCCACCTCAAGTCGGGCGGCTTTCACAATGAGCTGACCCGCTTTCGTTACGATGTCATTTTGCATGTGGATGACGCCCGGACGCCCGCATTGGAGGCGCGTTGGATCGACTTTCCAGAACCCATGCAACTGCCGCAGATCAGGCAATGGCTGGCCGAAGCGGACGGGGTGGTCGGCTTCGCCGGGATGCCCAACGCCCGCCTGCACCGGGAAATCCAAATCCTGCATTGGCTTGCGGAGAGGGAAGAGCCGCAGACTGTGGGCGAATTCCGTGACGCGCTGCGCGATGACGCGCCCGGGGCGGTCGATCCGGAGGACCTTTTGTCTCTCGGACGCGAGTTGGGATTCGAGGCAAGTTTCACCTGGTCCGGGTCGGGTCCGCTGGGGACTTATGATGCAGTGTTCCGGCGAGGAAAACACCCTTGCGGGGGCATCCGCCCGCGAGTTGATTTGGTTGCCCGCAGGCCTTGGAACGAGTATGCCAACCGGCCCGCGCGCGCGCGGTCGGAGGCAAAGCTTGCCGAACAGTTGCGGACGTATCTGCGAAAAAAATTACCCGAAGTGATGGTGCCGTCGGCCTTCGTCATGTTGGATGCCCTGCCGCTGACCCCCAACGGGAAGGTGGATCGCCGGAGGCTGCCAGCCCCCGACGTGACACGTCCTGAACTCAAGGAGGCATTTGTGGCCCCGCGCACCCCGGTTGAGGAAGCGCTGGCGGCAATTTGGCGCGCGTTGCTGGGCTTGGAGAAAATCGGCGTGGCCGACAACTTTTTCGAGCTGGGCGGTCATTCATTGCTCGCCACTCAGTTGGTCTCGCGGTTGCGCGAGGTGTTCCAAGTGGAGGTGCCTCTGCGCGTTCTTTTCGACGCCCCAACGATCGGACAACTGGCGCAATACCTTGGTGAGCACGAATCGCAGCCAGGGATGGTGCAACAAACGGCCAAGATCTTCAATGATCTCGAGCGGATGTCGCCCGAGGAGGTAGAGCGGGCAATTGGCCAACAGCAAACGCTTGTGGCGGGTTGAAATCGCCCCGGCGTTAGAGCAGCGCTTTGGCGGCTTCCGGGACTTCGAACTTTTTACCCTTCAGAAATTCCCGCGCCAGGAGATTGATCCATTCCCGGGAGGTGTGGAATTCCTTGATCTCAACAAAGGTTTTGTCCCCGACGGTGGTGAGTTCGTAGCGATCCACAGTGACGCGCAAGGGCTGGGTTTCGCCTTTGAGTTCGAGATCAAAGGAGGCGGTTCTTTTGGCTGCATCGATTTGCAGAGTAGTCATTTGGCCGAAGAGTTTGAGGCGGTGGTTGACATATTGGCGCACTGCCCATGCCGTCGCGGAATCCGGCAGCAGAGGGCGGACGGTTTCGATGATGGAGGTGAGAAAAGCCATGCGCTCCTTTGGAAGTAAACACGTACTCCTTCTCTCCGCAACCCTTATCCTGCCTTGAGTTGCCTTTTGCGACAAGCAGACTATGGGCTTCCTGTCGCTTTTGGGCAAAGACCTTACGCGCCCAATAGCGCGACTACTGAGCCTGAATCAGCCTGGCACAAAAACCTTGCCCGAAACCGGTTTCTACAGCGAACTGCGATTTGAAGCTTTGGCAAGCTTCCACCGGCGCTTCAGCGAGAGCGAAAGCCGGCGTCGGCCTTCGGCACTCATGCCACCGCGCCGTTCCTTGGCGCCGCCTTTGCCCTGCTTCGCCCAGCGGAGCTTTTGCGCGGCGGAGATTTTGGCGCGGGCTGCGGCGCTCATGGTCCTCCGGCCTGCGTGGCCATTGGCGGAGGTGCCGAGGATTTCAGCCAGTCGTCCTTCCAGCTTCTCCATTCGCTGGCGGATGACAATGGCTCGCTTTAACTGCTTTACCGATACGTTTGACAGAAGGGTACTACTCATAAGGGTGCGGACAGACTGCCGAAGAAATGAGGCCAGGTCAAGTAACCAATTACAATTACGCTAATTCGGGAGCCAACTTACTGCCGACAGAGTAGCCGGGAGCTGGGGCCATTGCAAGTATGAAAAGGAACCTGATAAGCTTCGAGTAACTCGCCGACGCATCACGGCAATAAAATGTTTCATCAATTTGAGCCTTGGTCGTGACTTCCTCGACGGGAAGCGTCGCGTAGGATCTGTTGTTCCGCGGGCGTCAGACTCTGCATGCCCGAGCGGGATAGCTTTTCGAGTATCGCATCAACCTGCTCAGCCTGCTCTTTCCGGGTAAGAGCGGGCTTGGAAGGCCTGCGACGCGCAGCAAATGATCCGCTAAAGGCGCGCCACGGCAGGAAGAGCGGGTTCTTAAGGATATAAATGAGTAAAACGAGGGACAAGCCCATTACCGCGGAGTAGAGTAAAGGTTGCTCGGTAACGATCTCCGGATAGAGCCCGGTGGTAACCATGAGACCGATGATGGCTCCGCCCAGATGTGCGTCATGACCGATATTGTCCTTGCCTTTCTTGATGCCATAGAAAGAGAAGAGCAGATACGCAATCGCGTAGAGCCAGGGTGGAACAGGTACGGGTAGGAAAAACAGAAATATACTGCTTCTCATCAGAAAGATGCTCGCGTAAATGATCCCGCACACTCCTCCCGAGGCTCCTAAAGCCCGATAGTCGTGATGACGATGCAGGAACAACGAAAGAAGATTCCCACCGATGATGCTGGAAAAGTAAATGGCCAGGAAAGCCATTGCGCCTGCGCGAGGCTCAAGGTATCTCCCAAAAGCGTAAAGGCTGTACATATTGCCAAACAAATGGAACCCATCCAGATGCAGAAAGCCCGAACTGATCAGCCGATAACCCTGCTTGTCTCGAAGAATGGCTTCCGGCCAAAAAATATAACGCTGGACGAACGAGGGATCGCGAAAACCCCGGAGCGAAACCAGGACGGTCACCAGGACAATGGAGATGGTATAAACGGGCTCGTGCATTTCGGGGCAATGTTTCGCGGTGGCGTTCACCGCGCAGGATCAACGGTTGATCCTTGTTACACTCAATCCATCCTGAACAAATATGCCTGCCCCGGACTGGACATGCAATCCTTCCTGCTTCGCGTTTGGCGGGCGCACAAGATGCCTCTCGTGTTTTTCCGGTCGCGCTTTGACTGGGATTGACAAGCTGCGCGGCAATGGGTCCACTGGTTCAAATTCACATTCAATTATGAAACGACGCGCATTTCTCAAAGCTTCCCTTGCCGCTGCCGGCGCTGCCGGCCTGCCCTCCATGCTCGCCAAAGCCGCGGAAAAGGACGCAGGCGGCAGGGAGTTTTATGAGTTGCGCCGGTATCACTTGCGCAAGGGGCCGAAACAGAAACTCTTTGACGATTTTTATCGTCAAGCCGCGATTCCAGCGATGAACCGCGCGGGGATTTCGCCCGTGGGCGTTTTCAGCGTGGCCATTGGACCGGACAGTCCCACGATGTATGTCCTGATGCCGCACAAGTCACTGGAATCGTTCGCCACGTCGAACGATCGGGTGCACTCCGATCCGGAGTACCAAAAGGCTGGCGCGGAATTTACAAACGCGCCTCCGTCCGACCCTTCGTACATCCGGGTGGAAAGTGCGCTCCTCGTGGCCTTCGAGGGCATTCCCAAATTGGAACTTCCCACCGGGGCTGGCGCCGCCAAGTCGCGCATCTTCGAGTTGCGCACTTACGAGAGTCACAGCAAGAAGGCAAACAAGAAGAAGATCGAGATGTTCAACACGGGCGAGATCGCGATCTTCCGAAGAGCAGGGCTGACGCCGGTTTTCTTCGGGGAAACTCTAATCGGAACGAACCTGCCAAACCTCACCTACATGTTGGTCCATGAAAACATGGCCGCGCACGATAAAAATTGGGGCACGTTCGGCTCCGATCCGGAATGGAAGAAGCTGAGCAGCACGCCGGGTTACACGGACGCCGAGATTGTGTCGAATATCAGCAATGTGTTTTTGAAGCCTACGGCTTATTCGCAGATTTAGATGAGCGCTACCGTTGCTGCTTTCGCTTGCGGCTCAAGCCGGCCGAATTGGAGGAGGAGAGGCGTCTGTTATCGCGTTCTTCGGTCGGAATACAATCGCTGCTACAGCAGCAGCGCCGCCCGCCAGACAGGCCAGAATTCCTCCAATGACAATGCCTTTCGCAATGTCCAAAGGTTTGTTGGGCAACACCGGTCGGTACACGACAGCAGCGGGGTCCACGATTTCCGCGCGCGCTCCGTCGAGGCGCGCCGCCGGAGATGAACATGCCGCGTGGGCGACGACGCCGGCGATTTTGGCTGCTTCGGCGGGATCATCGTCATAAACGCGAATCGAGATCAACGTTGTATTCGTGATTTGCTGCACTTCAAGCATGCGCCGGAGCAATTCCAAACTTTGCGACGGGCCAACCGAGCCTTCAAGTTGGAATTTCTCTGCCCAGGCCTTGTTGAGTCGGAGATCATCAACCACTCCGTTCAGAAAAGCTTCTGATTTTAGCAATTCCACTTCACTTGCGACAAGAATCAGGGCATCGGCATCATTGCTCCGCGTTTTCAAATGCACGCGCGCGGTGCTGGCGAATACCTCCGGGGCGGTGAATGTCTTAAATATAGAGAACATCAGCACGATAAGGAACACGGAAATCGCCGTCGGAAAGAAAATGACCAGTGCTACGACCACATTGCCTCTGGACTTTGGGGCTTCGCGGCATTCAAGTTGGCGCGGTTCCATTGCAGGCTTGACGATAGCGCCCGTCCGCCGAATCGACAAGATTATTGCCACGCCGAGGCGCAACCCCACAGGACTAATCTACCGCGCGAAATCTCAGTCCAACAGCCAGCGCCCGTGAATTGCACGATTGCTTTGTCTGCGCGCAGGCGTATCTTTGACGGCATGAAAACGGCCAGGAAACTGTTGCACACGCGCTATCGCGTGGATGATTTGGAACGCACGGTGAAGTTTTACCGGGATGTGCTGGGTTTGGAAGAGACACGCCGGCATAAATCGCCGCGCGGGTCGGAATTGGTGTTCATGAAGGCGCCGGAGAGCGAGGAGTTGATCGAATTGTGCTACTTTCCTTCCAGTGGACCGGTGAAAGTGCAACCGGACCTCACGCATCTTGCCTTCGAAGTGGACAGCCTGGAGGAGTTTGGCAAGCATATTGCTGCCCATGGATACAAGTTTTCCGATGGCCCGCACATGCGGCCGGACGGCGGCGGGATTGCGTTTGTGGATGGGCCGGAAGGGTATGAGTTTGAGTTGATCCAGCGCGCGCGCGGGGAAGAGTAGAAGAAATCCGAAGGAAACCCGCAATCGGAAGAAGGCCAGTGGGTGCATTTCGATACCGCTCTGTCGTCGGCGGAATCGGGCGCGGCGTTTGCGCCTCTTCAATTACAGAAAGCCCATGAATAACCATAACCATTTCCATCTTGAGCTTCGCGCGTTGACGCGCCCGGAAGATCGCGCCCTTGGGGCAAAGGACGGAGGCACCCCAGCCGTTCCCGTTTCAACCTTTGGATTTCAGATTTGGTTTAGCCAATACGATGCTTTTGCGCGCCTGCCAATTTGAATTCGCCTTTCCGCGTCCGGCCCTGGTCATGGGCGTGGTGAACGTCACGCCGGATTCGTTTTCAGATGGCGGTCAATCCTTCGAACCTGAGGCGGCCGTGGCCCGTGCCCTGCGACTGGTTGAGGAGGGGGCCGATATCATCGATGTGGGCGGGGAATCGACGCGGCCTGGGGCGGAGCCGATCAGCGAGGCGGAGGAGTTGCGGCGGGTGCTGCCAGTGATCGAGGCGTTGGCGCGCAAAATCAAGCAGCCGATATCAATCGATACGCTCAAGCCCGCGGTAGCCCGTGCCGCCTTGGTGGCCGGGGCCAGCCTGGTCAATGACGTGGGCGCGAATCGGAACGATGCGGCGATGTGGCGAATCATAGCGGAGAGAGGAGCGGGTTACGTGGTGATGCATATGCAGGGGACGCCGCAAACGATGCAGTCGAAGCCATCTTATCGAGACGTGGTGGCTGAAGTAGGCGCATTTTTTGGCGAGCGTCTGGCAACTTTGGAGCACGCCGGAGTTGCACCCGAGCAGGTGATGCTGGATGTTGGAATCGGATTCGGCAAGACTTTGGAGCATAATTTACAGTTGCTCGCTGCGCTCAGGAGTTTTACAAATCTAGGGCGGCCATTGTTGCTGGGAGTCTCGCGAAAATCATTCGTCAGCAAACTGTTGGGAACGGCCGCTGGGGAGCGCTTGCCCGCCACCCTGGCTTGCACGGCCCTGGCCGTCGAGGCGGGTGTAAATGCGGTTCGTGCGCACGATGTCGCGGCGACGGTGCAGGCGGTGCGCATGACCGAGGCGATCCTGGCCGCAAGAAAATAATGAACTGGTCCCTATTGCAAGAGCATTGGCGCAACGTGGTGGAGATACTGCTCCTCGCGGTCGGGATTTATTATGCCCTGATGTTCGTGCGCGGCACGCGGGGCTGGTCGGTGGTGCTGGGGTTTTTGTTGTTGCTGGCTTTTACCTTGATTACGGACAAGCTCAAGCTCGAGGTGCTGCATACCCTGCTCGAACGGTTCTTTCCGTTCTCAGCCCTGGCGCTGTTCATCCTGTTCCAACCCGAACTTCGGCGCATGCTTTCCGAGTTGGGCAACCTGCGGCTGTTTTATACCGCTCGCGAACAGCGCGAGAACATAGAGGTCATCGTCCAGACCGTGGAGCGGCTCGCCGAGGTGCGCATCGGCGCGCTCATAGCCATCGAACAGGCGATCCACTTGCAAGAGATCGTGGAGTCGGGCATCGTCGTGGATTGTGAGGCAACGCCGGAGATGCTGGAGACAATTTTCTTCCCGAATAACGCAATTCACGACGGCGGGGTGATTCTCCGCGGTGATCGCATTGCCTTCGCCGCGTGCATCTTTCCCCTGACGCAACGACAGGATTTGAACAAGTCGCTCGGCACCCGGCATCGCGCGGCCATCGGCTTGACAGAGGAAACCGATGCCGTGGTGGTGGCGGTCTCGGAAGAAACCGGGCTCATTTCATATGCGTACAAAGGACAGCTGGTCCGCGGTGTGAGCCAGGAGGAACTGCGGGCCTTTCTGACCTCCGTGCTGGTCAAACGGAGCAAACCCCACACGGCTTTGGAGTGGATGAAGCAATGGTCAAGAGACCGGCGGTTGCCCGCCGCCCCGGCGGTGCAGAAAGCGGAGACGGACTAAGTTTGGTCATGCGCGACCTGATCCTGAACAATTTCTGGTGGAAGCTGCTCTCGCTGATCGTGGCGACGCTGGTCTGGCTGCTGGTCAACAGCACCATGCCGAAAACCGAATTTGCCCAGACGCCGGTGGTGACGGTGAGCACGCGCAATTTTCCGACGGTGCCCATCACGCTGATGACCTCGGCCGGCAACACCAATCAGTACCGGGTCATGCCGGCCGGCGTGGCCGTTGAGGTGAGCGGCAAGCCGGAAGACCTCGAAAAGCTCCCTACCGAGCAAATCACCGCTTTCGTCGATGTGACTAAGATTCCAGATGAAAAGGAAGTCCGCGCGGACATTCACGTCCAGGTGCCCAAAGGTTTCAAAATTGAAGGTTACAAGCCCGCGGACGCCACTGTGGAAAAAACAACGGCTGCGAATTGATGAACTTTATTGACAACCTAACCAATTCATGAACGCTCCCCGTAAAATCTTCGGCACGGACGGTGTCCGCGGCCAAGCCAACATCGAACCGGTGACGGCCGAAACTGTCCTGAAACTGGGCCGCGCGGCCGGCCACGTTTTCAAAAACCTGGAATCACAGTCCCGCAGCCGCGGCCGGCACAAAATTGTCATCGGGAAGGACACGCGCCTCTCCGGGTACATGCTGGAGAACGCCATTTCCTCGGGCATTTTGTCCATGGGTGTGGACGTGTTGTTCATCGGCCCGCTCCCGACACCGGGGGTGGCGTACGTGACGCGCAGTTTGCGCGCGGACGCGGGCATCGTGATCACCGCCTCGCACAATCCCTATGACGATAACGGCATCAAATTCTTCCGGGCGGACGGTTACAAACTGGACGATCAGATCGAGGCGAAGATCGAGGAGTTGGTGTTCGGCGGGGACATTGAAACGATCCGCCCAACTGCGGATGAGATTGGCAAAGCCGTGCGCATCGATGACGCCCTTGGCCGTTACATCGAGTACGCCAAGGCGTCGATTCCCCGCGGCATGACGCTGGAGGGGATGCGGGTGGTGGTGGATTGCGGACACGGGGCGGCGTACAAAGCCACGCCCTGCGTGTTGCGTGAATTGGGCGCCGATGTCTTCGCGTACGGCATCCAACCGGACGGCAAGAACATCAACAAAGAGTGCGGTTCAATGCATCCCGAACAGATGTGCCAAAAGGTGAGGGAACACGGAGCGCACATCGGCATCGCGCATGATGGTGACGCCGACCGCGTGCTGTTGTGCGACGAAACCGGGAGGATGATCGACGGAGATGACGTGATGGCCATCGCCGCGCGGGACCTGCTGACCCAGGGCACATTGGGGGAGAAGACCGTGGTGACCACGGTGATGAGCAACGCCGGTTTGGATGCTTTCATCCGCTCGTGCGGCGGCCACATCGTGCGCACCGCCGTGGGGGACAAGAACGTCATCGATGAGATGTTGCGCAATGGTTTCAACTTCGGCGGCGAGCAGAGCGGCCACATCATTTTCCGCGATTTCAGCACCACCGGCGACGGCCTGGTGTGCGCGCTGCAAATCCTGCGCATCATGAAGGCCGCCGACGCGCCGTTGTCGAAACTGGCCCGCTGCTGGACGCGTTATCCACAACTCGTCGTCAATGTGAAAGTCCGGGAGAAAAAGCCCTTCGAGCAACTCGACGGCGTTCTGCAACTCGTGGCCCAGGCCGAGGCCGACGTCAAACCGGCGGGCGGGCGCGTGTTGTTGCGGTATTCCGGGACGGAACCGAAGGCGCGTTTGCTGATCGAAGGGCGGGATTCCGCAGTGCTGGATCGGCATGCGAAGACCATCTGCGAAGCGATCAAGAAGCAGGTGGGGGGTTGAGGGCAATGACCAAGGACCAGTTCGGCTTTAGCCGGCAGGGCTCCCATAGTTTCGGACATGTTGGAAGGTTCGCAAGCGGTTGTATTTGCGTGCGTTTCGCCGCCTGAAGGCGGGGCTCCATACTCCATGTGAAGCATGCCGCCCGACGCGATTCAATACTCTATGAGAAAATTTGCGGCACTGGCCGCTCTGTTAATTGCGAACTTCATTGGACTCGTTCAAGCCGAGGAACCCGCCTGGACGAACTCCACCTGGCAGGATTCAGCCTGGAATGCCCGGGGCTGCTTTGCCGATGAGCGTGGGCAATGGTTTCGTGACGCGAAGTTCGGCGCTTTCATCCACTTTGGCGCTTACTCTGAACTCGGGGGCTACTGGCAGGGCAAAGGCCCTTATGATCCCGCGGAACAAATCATCGGTCTGGGTGACCGGCATGCGGTGATACCACCGGATCAATATCGGAAGGAAGTGGCGGGCCGGTTCAATCCCACGAACTTCAACGCGCAGCAATGGGTCAGCCTGATCAAAAAAGCCGGTCAAAAATACGTGATTATCACCACCAAACATCACGATGGCTTTTGCATGTTCAACACTGCCACGACCGACTATAACGTCGTGGATGCGACTCCGTTTGCCCGGGATGTCATCAAGGAACTGGCCGACGAATGCAGGAAGCAGGGCATTGTATTCTGTCCTTATTATTCCATCGGCGACTGGTGCGCGAGCGACGTGCAAAAGCCGGAATACAAATCCTACCAGGATTACATGTTCGCTCAATTGAAGGAGTTATTGAGCAATTACGGCGACACGAAAATGCTGTGGTTCGACAACTACTGGTATGTCAACGGTCAGTGGAAGAACGATCCGGCGCATGCGAAGGAGCTTTACGCCTACGCGCATTCGCTCAAGCCGGGGATGCTCATTAATGACCGATGTGGACGCGGGGCGGCATCCACCGACGGCGATTACGCCACGCCCGAAAACCAACTGAAAGGCTCCCGGCAGAGCCGTTACTTCGAAGTCGTGATGACCGATACGGAGGACGACAACTGGGGTTGGGTGAGCACGGCCACGAATTATCGCAAGCCTGCCGATCTGATCCGGAACCTGATTGATTGCACCAGCAAGGGCGGCAATTTTGTGTTGAACGTCGGGCCCACGGCCTCGGGAGAATTCCCGCCGCAGCATGTGGCGATTCTGGAAGCGATGGGCAAGTGGACCGCCACCAACGGAGAGGCCATCTACGGCACGATGCCTGCCCCGGAGTGCGACACGACCGCGACCGCCGATTGCAAATGTTACGCCACCAAGAAAGCCGGGAATATTTATCTGCACGTCGTGAAGTGGCCTGCGGCGAGCGGAGAAATCACTGTGCGCATCGGCCGGAAAGGGTTGATGAAGGCGGAATTGTTGGATGCTTCGCTGCCTCGCACGGAATATTCCAGCGCTATCGAGAACGACGCTACTGTGATAAGCGTCAAGCAGCCTGCCAAGGTCGATCCGTACGCGACGGTGGTGAAGTTAACGTTTGAAGCAGACTCCAAATAGATTGGGTTTCCGGCTTTCGGCGTTCTGTAAATGCGAGGCTCGGAGGCGGGAGAATCACAGAGGCGGATATCGCCCGTGGAGCGGGACAGTCGGTAGTTCGAAAAGCGGCGCTGCACTCCAAGGCCTGGCGGAATTCATCAAGTTTCGGCCTTTGTTCATCCATTGAAGGGTGGGGCTATTCCGTCTCGCTCGCAGCCGCTGCACGCCAGACGCGGACTGTGCCGTCCTCGCCACAGCCGACGAGTGCGTTGCTGTCGGGCGAAAAGGCCAATTGCGTCCAGGGAGCGATGTGACCGGGGATCGTGAAGAGTTCCACGTGGCTGTCCACACCCCAAAGCTTGACGGTGCCATCGTTGCTGGCAGTGGCGAGCGTGCGGCCATCCGAGGCAAAGGCGGCGGAGGTCACGTAACCGCTGTGGCCTCGGAAAGTCCCCACACGCTTGAGGGTGGCGGCTTCCCACAGCCTTGCGATGGCGTCGCGCGAACTGCCCGCGATGAAGCGGCCATCGGGCGAAAATGCAAGCGCCGTCACCATTCCCACATGGCGTTCCGGGGAGAACTTGACCGCGCCTGTGATCAAATCCACGCACCAAAGCTGGTTGGTCCCATCGGAGGCTTTGACCGAGGCCAGCAAGCGCCGATTGTCAGGGAAAAAGGCGAGCGCAGTCACCTGTCCGTCCCCGTAGGAGTTGGTGGAGAGGGGCTTCCAGGACACCACCTCCCAGATCAGGATATGCCCGCTGAGCGAGCTGGCCGCGAGCCGGTGTCCGTCCGAAGACATTGCCAGCTTTGTAACCGGGCCAGCCACTTCACCGATCACGAGCGGTTCGGCGTGTCCGGCCACGTCCCACAGCCGAAGCTTGCGATCGAGGCCGGCCGAAACCGCCCGCTGGCCATCGGAACTCAGGGCCGTGGCCATTGCCGCGGTGTCTGGCAGTGGAAGGGAGGCGGCAACCCGATGAACCGCGCCATCCAAAATCTGAACGACCGGGCGGTCGTCCACCACCATCAATTGCGAGCCGTCCCGGCTGAAAGCCACAGCAGTGGCATCTTCGCGCAAAAAAGTTTCGATGGCAGGTTCGTCCTCGTCAATGGAGTTGGCGCGGGGTGCGGCGGTTGTGGCGGGCCGGTGCGCCTCGACGGAGACGGTGTGGTGTTCACGGACGACTTCCCAAAGTTTCAGATTCCCGTCGTCGCCCGCGGAGGCAAGTGTGCGGCCGTCGGGCAGAAAAACGGCATTGTTGACCCACATTTCGTGGCCTTTGTACATGGTGATTTCCGATTTTGTCCGTACGTCCCAAAGATTCATGGTGCCGTCCACACACGTCGTCACGAGCAACTGGCTGTCCGGAGAAAAATCCACTGAGGTGACCAGGGCCTTATGCTCGGAGAGGCTCGCTTCTTCGCGCTGGGTTTTCACGTCCCAAAGCCGGGCTGTGCCATCCGTGCTGGCCGAGGCCAGCCAGTGTCCGTCGGGCGAGAAAGCCAGGTAAACGACTAGGCCACCGTGACCGGAGAGCGTGCCCAGCTTCGCGCCGGTCGCCACCTGGGTGAGCCGGATGGTTCGATCGCCCGCGCTCCAGGCCAGGACCGCGCTGTCGGGGGAAAAGGCCGCGGCTGGATGCTCGTTGGGCAAATCGCCGAACGTTGCTTTCTCGGTGTGCGTCGCCAAATCCCACAATTTCACCACGCCATCCGGCCAACTGGCGGAAACCAGCCATTTTCCGTCTGGCGAAAACGCCACGCGCCCGACCGGGTGAGCGTGTCCCTTCAAGGTGAACAGCTCACGTTGGCTGCCGACCTCCCAAACGCGGATGGCGGCATCCTGTCCGGCGGCCGCCACGAACGCGCTGTCCGGGGAGAAAGCCACCGAACGATTTCCACTTGGCGCTGGCAGCCGGGCCGTCACTTGCCGCGAAGAAACGTTCCAAAGACTCACGTAGGGTTTGCCGCCCGCCAAGGCCAGCCATCTTCCATCCGGCGAGGCTGCGACGGATTGAAGCGGATTCTGCTCATCAAACAGATTGAAAAAACTCTGGTCACGACAGAGCCGCCAAAGATAGCGCCATTCGAAGCCGCGCAAGTCCTCCTGCCCCGGATGCGGCTTGAGTGCCCCCAGCAACACGCGCGCGCGGGTGACGTGGCCCATCGCCCAGGCCTGTTCCACCAGTCCGATGCGGGCGGCGTAAAGGGCGCGCCGGCCTTCCACCAGCGCCTGCTGACGGGCCGCCGATTGCCAGAGAGTCAAACCAAATCCGAGCGTCAGGGACAGGAACAATCCTCCAAGCAGGAGAGCCACGCCGGGATGCCGCTGCGCCCATTTGGTCAGACGGTGCAGCTTGGAGGCCGGCCGCCCCTGGATCGGTTCGTGGCGAAGCCATCGCTCCAGGTCATCGGCCAAAGCTTCAGCCGAACCGTAGCGCTGGCGTGGATCCTTTTCCAGGCACTTGAGGCAGGCGATTTCGAGATCGCGGTCGATCTTTGGGTTGAGTGCCGAAGGCCGGCGCGGTTCCTTTTCCAAAACTTGCCGGATCGTGTCGAGAGTGGTGCCGCCCGCGAACGGAGGCTGGCCGGCGAGCAGTTCGTACATGATGGCGCCCAACCCATAGACATCGGCGGCGGTCGTCAAGTTTTTGGATTCTCCCCGCGCCTGTTCGGGCGACATGTAACTCGGCGTGCCCAAAACAGCCATCGTTCGGGTGATGGCGCTTTCTTTTTCCACGAGCTTTGCCAGCCCAAAGTCGGTCAGGTGCGGCTCGCCCCGGCTGTCGAGCAACACGTTGTTCGGCTTGAGGTCGCGATGGATGATTCCGTGTTGGTGGGCATAATGAACGGCGCGGGCGAGCTTTGCCACGAGTGTGGCGATCTGGCGATGCGAACTACCATTCTCATCCTTGCCGACGCCTTGCGTCAGCGTCGGTCCCGAGATCAGCTTCATGCTGAAAAAGGGCTGGCCCTCGAACTCGCCAATCTCATAGATCGGCACAATGTTCGGATGATCAAGTCGGGCCACCGTCTCCGCCTCACTGCGAAATCGTTGGACAAAATCCGGAGATGCCGCCTCCGCCGCCACGATGACTTTGAGCGCCACTTGCCGGTTGAGGGCCACCTGGCGCGCCTTGTAAACGACGCCCATGCCGCCGCGCGCGATCCGCTCCAGCAATTCGTATTGGCCAAACTCGCGGGGAAAAGGCTGCCTGCCCGATGAGTGCCCGTGCATCGGCTTGTCACGCAGGCGCTCCTCAGCCGGCAGTTCCTCACCGGCGAACGGCGCGAGCATTTGCTTGAAGACACACTTGGTACACAACCCCGCTGGGGCGTCCGGGGTCAAATCCGCGCCACATGTAGGACATGCTCGCTGTATTGCCATGCGCTCTTAACTCTTACAAAAGCAAATCCCCCCAACCCTTTCCAAAAATCTCGCCCTTGCGATTGAAATGTCTCTTCACGTCGCTATGCACCCAAAGCTCCCAGCAACGACCTTATTTCCTCGTCCACCTCCTCCGGGCTGCCGACCGTGCTGGCAATTTCCGCGCGGAACAGCTCCCGAAACCGCTGCCGCATCCGGTGGATCGCCGAGGTGACCGCACTCACCGACAACCCCAAGCGCCCCGCCGCAGCTTCATAGGACGTGTTCCTGGGATCTCCCATTAGAAACTCCTTGAGAATTTCAAACCGTTCCGCCTGGCCCGCCGCTGTGGACTCCGCTGCGAGGTTTTTGGCCACTTGTTCCACCACTGCGTTAGCCCAGCGTCGCTCGAAAATTCGCTCCGGAGTTTCCCCATGAACGGGCTCCGCCAAATACCGTTGCTCCGCCGGTTCCGCATCGATGGAAATCACCTCCACTCCGCCACCGCGCTTGAATCGTTTTGATTTGTCGCGTTCGTTGTTCAGGAAGTTGTTCAACGATGCCAGTAGAAAGGACCGGAACTTCCCCTTGGCCGGGTCCACCTTGCCCAGGGCCTTTTTTTCCAGCAGGAACGCGAAAAAAGCCTGGGTCAAATCCTGGGCTTCATGCGCATCATATCCCTGTCTTCGCACATACGCGTACAGCGGATACCAATAGGCCCGGCACAATCGCTCCAGGGCCTCCAACACGTGCGGCGATTGGCTATCGCCCGCGGCCAGCACCACTGACCAATGCGTGGGATGAAACTGGGGAGAGCCTTCTCCACCTCCAAGACCCGGTTCGGACGGTTGTATCGCCATACAAAGCCTTCGATTGACCGGCGTTGAATTTAGAGCTTTGACCCTCGCTTTGCACGGGCAAAACGCAGGGCTGAGTGAGGCTGGGTCGTTGGACGAATGCACCCGAGAACATACAGGTTGCGCCGCTCGATCACACGTCCAGCGTTGGACTAGAACTGGGACAGGGTTGCGCTGACGCAAAGCGCGCTACCCGTTTACCTGATCAAGCGGTAAAATGTTTCCGCGTTGCTGGTGGGAATGGTCACCTGCGCATTGCCGTTGGTGATTAGGACGGTGTGGCTGTCGTTTGACCAGGGGGCGACCGGATTAAGTGTGCTTTGCAAATGGTATCCGGGGAAACTGTTGGTTGGCCAGGAAACAATCAGACTGCTGCCGTTGTTCAACGCGCTCAAGGTCGGCAGAGGAAGCAGGCCATAGACATTCAACCGATTGGAAAACGTAGCCATGTAAACTTTTCCGTTCGCCACTGTCGGTGCCACGAACTTGGCATAGTTGCCCAGGCCGTCGCGTGAACTGAGCATGTCCGAATTCCAGAGTTCGGTGGCGACGTTCAGCGCGTTGTACGCGTGCAATGTCCCGGCTACGACCGCCTGGTTCGCGCTGCTGAGGGTGTTGACCGAGGCCCAAACGATGCCGCTGTTGGCGTTCGTGCCATTCGCGGAAAGCGACAGGATGCCGCCCGGCTGGCCGGATCCTCCTACGCCTGCATTTTGCGAATAGACATTCGTTGAAGCGAATTTTCCCATCACGCGGTCGAACTTGTACTGCCGCAGGTGGTCGCTTGTCGCCGGCCAGATATACGCGTAAGAGCCGTTTGGAGCGTCCCACCACACCGCGCCGCCATGAATCTGATGCGAACCGATATTCCAGCTTTGCACAATGTTCGTGTCCGCCGTCGCGCCGACTCCGCCCATGTTGTCGCGATTGACGAGGTAGAGCCCGCCGTTTTTGCCTCCGGAGAAGAGCAATGATGTGCCCGGAACCAGCAGCAGCCCGCCCGAACCCAGATCGCTGTCACTGCTGTTTAGGCTGCTCCAGTTGAACGGAGTAAACCAGCTCGCGCGCGTTAAATTGCCCCCGCTCCTGGTCAGCTTGAGGAAGGACTCGCCGAAATTCACGGACCCGTCGAAGGTGCCATTGCCGGTGGAAATGTATATATTGCCATTCGTATCCGCCGCCGGTCCCTGGTTGCTCATCCAAATCCCGGCCTGCGAACCGCTGGGATTCGCATTAAAGGAAATAGGCGCTTGCAGCAGGTTGCTTGTATTGTACCCGACGACCCAGCCGTGATAAGGGGTCCAATCGCAATGCGAAGACCAGGTGATATACACGTAGCCATTGACGAGCAGCAGCCCAGGGCGCTGGTTTTGCTTGAATGGGTCGAAAATCACCCCGCTATTGGTCACGGCGATGACGACCGGGCTGTTTGACACTTCCAGTCCGGTGGTTAGGTCGAGGGCGTGCAGGCGCTGGACGAAGTTGGTGAGGTTTTCCTTGGTGCGTGCCACCAAGTACAAGGTTGAGGAGGCTGGGTCGATCACCGGTGTGCCGACGATGCCAAAAGCGCCGCTGAAATCTTTGTAGTTGCCGCTGCAGGCTCCGGTCATATCGGTATTTCGAGGGGCAACAATGTTATTAATCGGGCTGATCAATCGGTTGGTCCAGTATGCGGCGGTTACGGTTGGGTCATCTGCGTCGAATGCGTAGATCGAGTCGTTGACCGTGCAGACGATTACGAGGTTATGCGCGCCCGCGCCGGGAATATTGACATTGGTCGCTATGAGTGGCTGGGCATAAATTTGATCGTCCACCGCTCGCGTGTAAAGCAGGCCAAAGGAGTTGGTGTTGACGTTGTTGGTGTTCAGAATTGTTTCCTGAAGATTCATGCCGGTGCGGCCGTTGTCATTGTGTTGCGTGAGCACGGCAACGGGGCTGGCTTGGACGGATGCCGCCAGCCACAGGCAGCAAAGAATGAGCGGGGTTTTTTGACGGGACATAATGATTCTGCTTTCGACAGTTTTACACAATATAACTGATGGCGAACAATGTCTTTTACTCCAATCGGGAACAAAAGTAAAGAAATCGCTGCAAGGTCTCAGTCATCAGGCGGAGCGCGGAACTCCAGCTCTGCTCGATGATGCGCCACGCGTGCAACAGAACCCAGGCTCAGTCGCGGGCGGTGAGGACTTCGAGGGCACGCAATGTGGCCGAGGCGCGGTTTTCGGTTCCGAGCTTTTTATAGATGTGTTCCAGATGCTTTTTCGCCGTGGCCGGGCTGATGTCGAGGATGGTCCCAATTTCAGAATTGGTTTTGCCTTGGGCCATCCAAAGGAGGATTTCCGCCTCGCGAGGCGACAGCCCGAGGGCTTCCAGCGGTCGAGGCGATTTAAACTCAGGCCGGAATTTTGTCCGGTTCTGGCGCCGCCGCTCGAGGCGCGCGCGAATGGCGCCCAGCAATTCATCAACGCGAACGGGTTTGGCGAGATAATCGTCCGCGCCGAGGTCCATCCCGGCGCGCACATCTCCCCGTTCGGCTTTCGCGGTTAGGAAAATAAAAGGAATCCGCGCAGTCTGCGAATCGCCGCGAAGTGATTCGAGCACGGCATGTCCGTCGATTCCCGGCATGAGCAGGTCGCAAAGGATCAGATCGGGCAACTCCCTTTTGGCGAGCGCCAGCCCTTCCGCGCCGCCCGCCGCAACGAGTGCCTGAAATCCTTCCAACTCCAGCACTTCCCTGAGATTGGTCCGCAGGTCGGGTTCGTCTTCAATAATCAGAATTTTGGTCATAGCGGCGTTGGTATCCAATTTCTGCCAAAAATCACCGGGATTGTAAACAGTTTTGTTTATATTTTTTCAGAAGTGCCACTTCCGGGACGTGTCCGGCGGCATACGCCGTTCGGCTAATTGACCAACTCCGCCGTTTACCCGACCTTCACCCCCTGATGAGCAGGAGATTTCTGAGTATAATACTGACTATCGCGGGTGTCTGGACGGGCGCCCTGGCTGCCCGGGGCGTGGTCGCCACCACGAACCCCATTGTCTTTGTCACGCAGCCGCCTATACCGCGCGAATTGAACAGCACGGTATCCAACACGTTCTTGTCCGTCGTCACGATTTTTGGAAATCACCTGTCCGACACCGCGCACGCGGCCCGCGGCGGGGATTTGTGGCTCCGCTATACCAATGGCGTCCTGCTGAACCTGACTCGTGCCGCTGGCTACGGCGTCTATGGGACGCAGCATACCAACGGCATCGCCGTGCGCGACCCGCAAATCCATTGGAGCGGCGGCAGGGTCCTGTTCAGCATGGTTGTTGGCGCGCCCACTTCGCCCACCGATACCAACACTTTTTTTTGGCAATTGTACGAATTGACGAACCTGAGCGCCGTGATCGCCAACTCAAATACCCCGCCGGTCATAGTCAAGGTGCCAAATCAGCCGGCGAACTACAATAACGTCAGCCCCTACTACACCAGCACTGGCCGGCTGATTTTTACCAGCGACCGTCCGCTGAACAACCAGTCTTTTCTCTATCCACAGCGTGATGAATACAAAGGCGCGCCCACCGTTACCGGCACCTACAGCCTCGATCCGGCCACGGGCGATTTGCGTTTGCTCCAACATCTGCCCAGCGGCGGCTTCAATCCTTTCGTGGACAGCTTCGGGCGTTTGGTTGTGACGCGTTGGGATCATTTGGTGCAGGACGCCAATGCCACCGACGACCGACTGGGCCGTTCCACGAATGGGGCGCTGGATTTTCTCAGCGAAACTCCGAACGCGTTCACGCAATCCACGAATCTCCTCGAAACCTTTCCCGAACCGGTGGATTTCGACACCAATTATGCCGCGGCGCTCGGAGTGAATCCAAACGGCTTCAACCTGCTGCTCCCCTGGGCGCTGGACCAAAATGGCGGGAATGAAGAAGTGCTCAATCACGTCGGACGCCATGAATTGGTCTTCAGTGGACTGCCTTCCTTCACCAACGATCCGAATCTTTTCGCCTTCAGCAATTCACCGTCACGCGCGGTTTTCGGCATTGAAAGCGCCAATACGAATTATCTGGGCAGCCTGATTCAAATCACCGAGGATCCGCGCAATCCGGGGACCTATTTCGGCTTGGACGCGCAGGATATTTCTATCTTCGGCGGCGCGCATGCGGCCGGACAGATCATTACGCTCACGGGTGGAATGGGACTAAATCCCACTGGAATGGTTGTCAGTTATCTCACGCCCAAGGCGGGCTCTGTTGGACCGAATTCGTTCGGCCTTTATCGCAACCCGCTGCCGATGTCCGATGGCTCGCTCATTGCCGCCTTCACCCGCACGTTCACGAGCACCAACTTTGGTTTCGACACCAACCTGGGCACGGCTTCCGCGCCGATTTCCATGTATCAATTCCGATTGATGACCCTGGCGAACACCGGCAGCTCCTGGACCACCAACCAGTTGCTCACCGGCGGCTTGACCAATGTCGCGGTTTACTGGGATGGCGCTACCTTGGTGACCAATGCCGGGCCGCTCTGGGAATTGCAACCGGTGGAAGTGCGCGCTCGACCCGTTCCGCCGCTGATCAACACGGGAGTCGCCCCGATCGAACAACAAGTATTCGCCGACGAAGGCGTGGACTTGCCCACATTCCAGGCGGACCTCGCCCAACGCGGTCTGGCGCTCGTGGTCAGCCGCAACGTCACCGCCCGCGATGCCGCGGACAGGCAACAACCTTATAACCTCCAGGTGCCCGGCGGAGTTCAAACCCTCGGCACGAACACCGGCAAAATTTACAACATCACGCACCTGCAATATCTTCAGGCCGATTTCCTGCGCGGCTACACGCTCGGCGCCACGAACATCCAGCCCGGCCGCCGCGTGCTGGCAGTCCCCATGCACGCTGCGACAAATTTCAATTACGCGAGCAGCAAAACCAACGCGCCCCCCGGCGGCACCGAACTCATGTCCGACGGCTCGCAAGCCACCATCATTCCCGCCGGACGCGCGGTCACGTGGCAGCTTACGGGTGTAACCAACGAAAGCATCGTCAAGGAGCGTTATTGGATCAATTTCCGCCCGGGGGAAATCCGCACCTGCGCGAATTGCCACGGCATCAATGACAAGGACCAGGCCGGACGCCCCGCGCCCACCAACGCGCCGCTCGCCCTGCGCCAACTGCTGCACTATTGGAAAACAAATGCTGCCACGACCTATCCACTCACGGTCAGCCAGGGAACCGGCAGCGGCGCTTACGGCGCGGGTTCCATCCTGAGCCTCACCGCCAACCCGCCGCCCTCGGGTCAGGCTTTCGCGCAATGGAACGGTGCGGGAGTCAGTAACGCCACCGCCCCGACCACCTTATTCATCATGCCGCCCACCAATACGGTGGTCAGCGCCACATACACGAACCTTCCAGCGCCCCAAATCAGTTCCACCCAGGCTGGAGCCGGAAACCAATTGCAAATCCAGAGCCTGGGAATAGCAGGCCAGGCCTACGTGCTGCAACGCACCACCAACTTCGTCAACTGGATTGACGTCAGCACCAACAACGCGGACACCGGCGGGCATTTTCTTTGGAATGTCCCGATTGATCCCACGACGCCGGGCCAGTTTTTCCGCGTGAGATTTCCGTGAGATCAACGTGCGCCAGTATGGAGTCCCGCATTTAGGCGGCAAGGTGCACACAAGGTAGGTGTGCAAAATGTCACACTGACTGAAGCCGGGACTTCAAACTTCAGAGTCTCTCCTCTCACTTGGAATTTGCGGCGTGCTTTTGCGCGTTCACGGCGTTAAAATCTCCGGACGCAGCCGCCCAACATTCGCGCTCGGCATACGCTGATCGATGCTGCCGGCGACCGGTTTCTCGCGACCGACATGGCTGTCGCAGAATAGCACGTTCGCGGTGGCTTGATGCCGAAAATGTGCCGTGGCCTCGTTCAGATTCGTGCTGACATAAAAAAATTCCTCGAGCATCGGGTTCGAAGGCGAGGCGGGAGCGAGGAACGTGTTCACTTGTGCCGCATCGGCCAGGAGGGCGATTCCGGTGGTGGAAACGAGTTTGGAAACATTCATCGGCTTGATGGGCGAGGAAAGGTGCAGGTTATAACCGTAACCGTACGCGGCGGCAGTCGCTTTAAGTTTGAATTGGGAAGAGGAGTAGTTAAGCGCGGGGCAGATCTCGATGCCGCGCCCCTGCAGGTACGGATAAAGTGCGCCCTGGGTTATGTCGAACGTGCGCTGGCCTTCGGTCCCGTTTTGCAGCCAGCCGAACCAATACGTTTGCCCGCCATTGGTCGGACCGAGAAGATACGCAAAAAAATTTCCGGCGTTGTCGTCGAGGTACATTTGAGCGGCGAAACCGAACTGATGCAGGCTGCTGGCGCATTGGACCCGTTGCGCGGAAGCCTTGCTCCGGTTCAGGGCCGGCAGGAGCAGCGCGGCAAGAATGGCGATGATTGCGATGACGACGAGCAGTTCGACCAATGTAAATGCCCTGGCGCAGCGGGCGGGCTCGTGATCCTGATTGGAAACCAGATCCGGTTTTCGTTTGGCCAGGCTGGCCAGCGTGCGGCGTTTTTCCGGCTCTGTCAGACGCAGCCAGGAAGTAATTTCCGCCAGAGTTCTGAAGCACCCTGCGCAAAAGCCCGTCGCTGGGTCCATTTGGCAAATCCGATTGCAAGGTGAATCTGTTTTCAAGGTAATTCCTCAGTTGGAACGGGGTACGGCCTCGGGCGGAGTGTGCCCGTCCCCATGGCGCACTCCGACACAGGCTATTTCTATCCAAAACCGAGTCATTACTTTCACGAACTTTCCTTCCGGGACGACGAGCGGGTTTGCTTTTTCACGGGCGCGTGGCCCGAACACGATAAAATGCCGCGCTTGCTGGCGCGTTTGTGTCGGACAAAACCAATGCCCCATTCACGCCCGGCGTATCCGCGGTCGCATTCGTCCACGACCGAAAGTCGGTCGTTCGTTCGAGCGTGTAAAGCCAATTGGTGCGGCTGCTGAACTGGACTTGGTGGGAGCCGTTCACAAGTCCGGCCGTGATGGTGCTCAAAGGTGGCGAAGGAATCGTAATCGCAAGATTGTCCACCGCGCCGTGCGCGAGCAGCGAATCATAGTTGTCGCCAATGTCGCTGTAGCTGTTGATCGAAAAGGTGTCCACGCGGAAATCGGTGAACGTGGAAAAATCCGTCAACACCACGTTGTCCACCGGACCGAACGGCTCGTTTGTGGGCGTCAGGAGGGTCATCGTCGTAACCAGCGTCTGGTTGCTGGCGGTGTACGTCATCTGAACGTGGAACGCATCCTCGTTGGTCATGACAAGTTCATCGAAGGCGTAGGCAAACGTAAAATTGGTCGAAATAAACGTCGGCGAGACTGTTTCCGGAATTGGCCCAAAGAGAGGATCCACGGCGTACGGAAAATAGTCGAACTCAGCCACGTTCACCGCATTGCTGACTGCGCCCCGCACGTAACCATTCCGCGTCGCCTGCCCGAAATTCAGAAAGCCAATCGCCACTTGCAGGGGATCGGGTTTGTTCGGGTTCACGCCCGCTTGGATGTCGTGGAGCAGGAGGTCGAACGAGATTTGAAAATCGTCATCCTTGCCGAGAGTGGTTCCGAGGGGATGGTAGAAGTAACTGTTGGGTTGCGATGAATCCCAGATGACCTCGAGATTCTGGTTGGTGGTGTTCCAGTGAAACAGATTCGAGTCACCAAAAACCCGCCAGCCATGGTCGGCGGGATTGGTGGAAAAGTCTTCGGTGATGGTTGCCGCGCCGGCCAGCGAAACGCAGGCCGCACAAACGAATAAGACGAGCATTCTTTTATAGTTCATGGGGTGTTGAATTAAGGTTTGAATTAAATTGAAGAGCCTGGCTCCTTAAGGCATGGAGTCCCGGCTTCGGCCGGTGGGGCGTCCACCAAATGAAGCGCGTTGAAGGTTCCAGAGCCGATCGCGTTTGCGCGCGCAACACCGCTTAAAGGCGGGACTCCATACCTTTGCTGGCCGGACAGTTGCGCTGCCACTGGACCTGTTTGCAATCCCGCTCTCCACTTGTGCGCCAACAGAAGGAGGACAATACCCGCCAGCCCGATCGTCATCGCCGACGGCTCCGGCGTGATGGAAATGGCATCCAAATCCACCACGCCGCTTTGCACTTCGAGTCTGATGAAATCCGCGCTCGGCAAATCCACGTTGTTGCCATCGCTGTCCTGCGCCCAGGCGAGGTCGTAGCCCGCGCCGCCCGCCGAACCGCTATAAAGCGAGCGGATGCCCGCCAGAGTTTGACCGGTGAAATCATTGAGGCCCAATGTGGGATTGACCGGAATTTGCGGATTGCCGCTTCCGTCCGTGGGAAATAATTGGCCCACGGGAGGCGCCAGCGCCGGGTTGAGCGTGTACCAGGTGGAACCGTCGGGACTCACCTGCACCAGCGTCGAAGCGGCATGATTAAAGAGCCCGCTGACAGTCCCGCCGCTGCTTTTGGTGAAAAACTCGTTCGCAAATAGAATGAAATTCACTCCGAACGGAGCGGACGGGTCGTTCAAAATCGGTGTGTTGAGCTGCAGGGTGATTTCACCTCCCGCCCCGATCGAAACAATCTGGCTGGTTGAAAAAGGCGGGGCAAACGGCGTCACCGAAGCGCCCGATGCCGGGGCTCCCAGTGCGGCGCTGCCATTGGTGAAGGCGGTCGCAAAACCGGTGCCGGTATTGTAGGAAATAACGGCATTGGCGAATTGCGCGTGAATGGTTTGGGGGACGACGAGAGCACTGGCCAACGCCAGCGCCAGACAGACATTTTTCATACGCTGATCTTTCAATGTTTCCGCGAGTTAAGCGGAAGGGTTGTGATTGAGAGACCAGCGCGGAGCCAAAAGGACTTTGTTCAGATGGCCGTCAGGACAACGGCCTAAAAGAAAAAACCTTCAGACTCCGGCAAAACGGGGAATGAAGGCATTCAACGGATCCCGCTCCGCACAAGCGGAACGGGCTGGCCTCATCCTTCTCTTGACGGAGAAGTTGGTCCCGCAAAGCGGAACCACGACGAGCACAGATCAAAGAGATATCCTGACTTCGGGCTTGACCTCGCTCCCGCCTTCCCGGCTTTTGACCAGTGGCTGTGGGAGTTTGTAACCCGTTACAGTGGCGTAACCGTCCCCGATTTTCACGGGGTTCCCTGACATTTGACTGTGACTAACGATGGACCGACTGGCCCACCGATTTCAAAGAACGATTTCTTTATATACGAAACTTCAGGCAACGCAAGCAAAATTCCACGGTGTCATCACTTTAATTCCAATGCCGAGGAATTCCGAGGCTCCGGGGAGTGCGAACCAGTTATCCCGGTGGGAAGCGCGAGACGGGAGGTGGAGGCGATGCTGAAAAATGTAGGCACAATTATGCTTGCGAAAAGGGAACATGGAGGATTTGCTTCGAGGGGTTCGGAGCGTTCTGAACTGGAACCCCGGCAGACACTTGCAACGAATAGCCAACCCGGTTGGACATGGCACCCAGATTAAAACTGAAATCAGAGAACGACAACAAAGAACACGTTTTGCGTGAACAGCAACCCTTTGTGCCGGACCCTACACCGGCCACTGCGAACACCGAACCGGCACCATCGGTCGGCCGGAATCGGAAAATCTTGGTGGTGGACGATAACCAGGTCGTGTTGAAAGCTTTCCAACTCAAACTGCAGGCCAGTGGGTTTACTGTGATCACGTCCAGTGACGGCGGAAAGGTCAGCGGCATCGTGGAAGCGGAGCAACCGGCGTTGATTATCCTGGATGTGAACTTCCCGGCTGCCGGCAGCGGCTTGCAATGGAACGGATTGACGATCATGCAATGGCTGCGGCGGATGATGGAAGGGCCGACTGTTCCGATCATCATTGTTACCGGCGAAGATCCCGCCAAGCACCAAAAGAAATTTATGGACGCTGGTGCAGCCGCTTTTTTCCAGAAGCCCGTGAAGTACGAGGAGCTTCTGGAAGCAATCCTTCGGATTCTTGGGTAAGCTGCCGCGCCGCGTGTCAATGCCACCGTGTCTAGTAGGGATGGCGCGCTATGCCATCCCCGTCGCCGCGCGATGTGCCTGACTTCCCGGTGAGAACAACGTTGATATGCGTCCGTACATTGGCGTTGTCTCAAATCGTGATTGACAAGTCATGCGTGAGGCCTCAACCTCGCATTACCGTTGTCGCCTGCCCAAAAAGCCGTTGTAGTTCGCAGGCAGGTCACAAATTCTTACGCCACCGGAGCTTCCCGCGCGGGAAATGCGGTGTTTTCCGCTTGAGGTGCCGGTGCGTGGATAACATTGGAGTCATGTGATTATGGTTCAAATCAAGATTCAATGTGGCTGCGGACAGCGTTACGCGTTCGAGGTGGAACCTGTCCATGGCTTCATGCCCGGCAACGTCGCTTGCCCGGTCTGTGGCGCTGATGGCACGCCGGCCGCCAACGATGCCATCGCCAAAACCCTGGGCGCTCAGCCGCCTCCGGCGGTCGCCGCGGATGCGCCAGTTCCGGTGGCCGCGCCGGTCCGTGTCGCCGCACCCGCCAGCGGGCTGCGCGCGCGGATGGCAAATCCGCCGCCTGCTGAAGCTCCGGTTCAGGCTTCGGCCCCGGCTCCGAGCGCGGCCCCGCGCCGTCCGGGCCGGCTTCCGGGGCAGGTTGATCCCGATACCGCGCGCACCGAGGCGCGGGCGAAGATCTTTTGGGGTGATGCACCCGAGGAAGTCACCAAGTATTTGATGATGCAGGGATTCAAAGTGGACGAAGCCTCCGCCATAGTTCGTGAATTTTTCCAGGAGAGAGTGAAGGCGCTCAGGGCGAAGGGCACCGGAAAAATCCTGATGGGTTCCGGACTGGTCTGCATTCCCATTGGAGCTTTTTTTGCCTTCATGAGCATGGGCTTCTTCCCCATCAAGATCTTTGCGGTCACAATCATGGCCGGATTGTATGGCCTGTACTTGGTGCTCAAGGGCATCATCATGCTGGCAGCGCCGAAATCCGAGCCGGGCGAGGTTTAGCCTTAATCACTTGCCCATCTGCCAGCCCCCGCCCAGCGCGCGATAAAGCTGGACGATGGCGGTCAATTGGCCCAATTGCGCTTGCGCCAGCGTGTTCTCCGCCGGGTAAAGCAATTGCTGTTGCTGCAGCACTTCATAATAGCTCGATTGCCCCTGCCGATACCGCTCCATTGCAATCTTAAACGCCACTTGGTACGCTGCCACCGCGCGCTCCTGTTCCGCCCGGGCAATCGCCAGCTTCTCGCGCGCAACCAATGCGTTGGAAACTTCCTGCAACGCGTACAGCACGGTGGACTGGTATTGCAGGACATACTGGTCCCGGACCGCCTTCGCCAGCCGGTATTGCGCCCGCAACTGCCCGCCGTGGAAAATCGGCCCCGTCAGGCTCGCCGCCGCGCTCCACGCAAACGCGCTCCCGGCCGTCAGCGTGGCCAGCTCCGGGCTCACCTGACCAATGACTCCCGTCAGCGATAACTGCGGGAAAAAATTTGCCTCCGCCACGCCTACTTGCGCATTTGCCGACCGCAACGACTGCTCCGCCTCGCGGATGTCGGGCCGGCGCTCCAGCAATGCCGAGGGCAACCCACCCGGCACTTCCGGCACCAGTTGCATTTCCAATACCGATCCCTCCCGCACAATCGGCGCCGGACTTTGTCCCAGCAGCACTCCAAGCTGGTTTTCCGTCTGCTCAATCTGCCGTTCCAGGTCCGGTATCGTCGCCGCCGAGGAAGCCATCAGCGCCTCCGCCGCCGATGTTTCCAGTCTCGAAGCCACTCCGCCGCGCAGCCGCTGCTCAAAAATTTTCAAGCTTTGGCCATAGGAGTTCGTCTCCTCCCTGGCGATTCGCAGTTGGCGATCGAGTGTCAGCAATTGGAAATAAGTCTGCGCCACCTGAGCGATAAGCGATATCGTCACATCCCGCCGCGCTTCCTCGCTCGCAAAAAACTGCGCCTTGGCCGATTCCGTCAGCCGCCTGACGCGCCCCCACAGGTCAATCTCCCACGAAGCGCTGCCGCCGAACTCGATGATCCCCACGGTCCCGGTATTCGGCACCAACGCGGCATTGGCTCCCCCGACGTTTTTTCCTTTGCCTCCTTCGCCGAAATAATTCAGTTGCGGAAACAATTGCGATCGGGCTTCCACCACCATTTGCCGCGCCTGTTCCACCCGGGTTGCCGCAATGCGCACATCGTAGTTATTCGTCAGCGCGGTCCGGATTAACGCCTGCAGGTTGTCGTCGTGGAAGACCTCCCACCAGGGCAGGTCGCCGAATGAGTTCGTCCCCGTGACGTTCTCGCCACGATAGCCTGGTGGCGAGGCGACTGGCGGACGCTTGTAATTCGGCCCCACTGCGCAGCCGGTCAGAAGAAACATCAAGCACCAAACGGCAAACGCCAGAGAAATTCCAGGAGCCAAGCTTATCTCTTGCCGCCTAAAGGCGGGACTTCCTGTTGTAGGCTGCGCTCGCATCGCTATTTTTCAGGCCCCGGCGGCCTGGACGATTCTTCCGGCGGGTGGTTGTCGCTCCCATGCCCGTGCTCGCCGGCGTGTTCGTGTCGCTTGCGGAAACGCAGTCCCATTTTTTCCACAATATAGAAAGTCACCGGCACGATCAACGTATCCACGCACGTCGCTCCCAGCATCCCGCCAACGACCACCGTGCCCAGCGTCTGGCGCGCCACGGCGCCCGAACCTGACGCAAACCACAATGGCATGCAGCCCAGGATGAACGCAATAGACGTCATCAAAATCGGCCGCAACCGGATGGACGCGCCGGTTTGCGCCGCGTCAATGATGGACTTGCCTCGCTCGTATTCGGTCTTGGCAAAGGCCACGATCAGAATTGCGTTTTTCGCCGCCAGCCCGATAAGCATGATTAAGCCAATCTGCGCGAACACGTTGTTCTGCAAAGCCCGCGCATTCAGCGCCAGGAACGCTCCCAATATTGCCGTCGGCGTTCCCAGCAGCACACTAAAGGGCAGCGTCCAGCTTTCATATTGTGCCGCGAGGATCAGAAACACGCAGAACAAGGAGAGGGCGAAAATCTCCGCCGGCTTCACCCCTTCGGCCGCCTTTTTTTCCTGGAAGGACATGCCGAAATAATCGAATCCCATTCCTTTGGGCATGGTTTGCGCGAACACCTCTTCCAGCGCGCGGTTGGCCTGGTCCGAACTGTAACCCGGCGCGGCCGTCACATTGATCTGCGCGGCGGGGTATTCATTGTAATGCAGCACGTATTCGGGTCCGTTGCGCCGTTCGGCTTTTGCAAAGGCGGTCAGCGGCAGGCTTTGGCCCTGGCTGTTGCGCACATAAAAGAGGCCGAGATCTTCGACGCTGGACCGGTATTTGTCCTCGGCTTCGATGTACACCTGCCATTGCCGCCCGAAGCGGTTGAAATAATTCACAAAATTTCCGCCCATGAAGGTTTGCAGAGTGCGGTAAACGTCGTTCAACGCCACTCCCTGCTTTAAGACTTTGTCCCGATCCACCTTGACGTAAATCTGCGGCACGCTCGGCAGGTGCGTTGTAATGATGTTTGTCAATTCAGTCCGCTTCTTGGCGGCGGCCAGGAACGTCTGCAGATTCTGGGTCAGGTAAGAAATGTCCTGCGAGCCAGACCGGTCTTCGAGCATGAAGGTAACCCCGCCCGATGTCCCGATGCCGGGAATGGAGGGCGGGGAAAAGGCGAATGCCTGAGCCTCGGGCAATTTGCCCAAGTCGGCGTTCAGCCGCTTGCGAATCGCGTCGAAGCGTTCCGACGGTTTCGTGCGTTCACCCCACGGCTTGAGGGTTACGAAGAAAAATACATTATACGTCGCCTGCACCTGGCTTAGCAAACTGAACCCTTCGACCGTGGTGTAATACTCCACGCCCGGAATGTTTTTCAAGAGGCTCTCAATTTTCCTGGCCACGGCATCCGTGCGCTCCAGCGACGCGGCGGACGGCAACTGGGCTTGGGCAAAGGCGTAGCCCTGGTCTTCCTCCGGCACAAACGCGGTGGGCAGACGCTTCGCCAGCAACACCGCCGCCATGCCGACGAGCAGCAGCGAGATCAGCACCCAGGCTGCTTTGCGGATGAACCACAAGCTGACTTCCAGGTAAACATGGCGCGTTTTTTCGAAATAGCGGTTAAACCAATCGTAGAAGCGCCGCAATGGCCCACGCGCTTTCCCCTCTTTTTTCGGTCGCAGCAGCAGCGCGGCCATCGCGGGGCTTAGTGAAAGCGCGTTGAAGGCCGATAGCGCCACCGAAATCGCTATGGTTATCGCAAATTGCTGGTACAGCCTGCCCGTAATTCCCGAAATGAATACCGTCGGCACGAAGACCGCTCCCAGAATGAGCGCCAGCGCCACGACCGGCGCCGCCACTTCTTCCATTGCCTTGATGGCAGCATCTTTCGGGTTCAACCCTTCCTCAATGTGCCGCTCCGTCGCCTCCACCACGACAATCGCGTCGTCCACCACCAGCCCAATCGCCAGCACCAACCCCAGCAGCGACAGTGTGTTCAGCGAGAAGCCGAACAACGGAAAAAATGCAAACGTTCCGATGAGCGACACGGGCACCGCCAACAGCGGGATGAGCGACGCCCGCCAGCCTTGCAGGAAAATGAAGACCACGATGATGACCAAGGTCAGGGCGATGCCCAGCGTCCACTGGATTTCCCGCATGCCTTCTGATACCGCGCGGGTGGTGTCCAGCGAAATGCCATAGTCCAGGTCCGTTGGAAACCGCGACTTGATCTGCTCCATGAGCTTTCTCACGTTATTGGCCGCATCAATCGCGTTGGACCCGGGCAATTGGTAAATGGCCATAACCGCCGAGGGTTGCCCGTTCAACTTGCCCACGATGCTGTAGGTTTGCGCCCCAAGCTCAACCCGCGCCACGTCTTTAAGCCGCACCAGGGAGCCGTCGGGATTTGCGCGCACGACGATGTCCTCAAATTCCTGCTCGGTAACCAACCGGCTTTGCGCGGTGATGGCGTAGGTGAATTCCTGTCCTTTGGGCGTCGGCGGCCCGCCCACCTGACCGGCTGGGTTGACTGTGTTCTGTTGATTGATGGCGTTGACGAGGTCGCTGACCGTGAGGTTCAGCTTGGATAACTGGTCCGGTTTTACCCAGAAACGCATTGCATATTGACCTGCGCCGAACACGGTCACGGTGGAAACTCCCTTCAACTGTGTAATCTGGTCCACCAGGTTGATGTACGCGTAATTCGCCAGAAAGGTCGAATCGTGCGTTCCCTTTGGCGAGGTCAACGCCACCAGCATCAGCGGAGTGGTCGGTGATTTTATCAGAGTAATCCCGAAGTTGCGCACGTCGGCGGGCAGTGTCGGTTCCGCCTGGTTTTCCCGAAGTTGCGCCAGCACCTGGTCAATGTTCGGGTCGGTCTTGACATCGAAGTTTACGCCCATCCGCATCACGCCGTTGTTTGCGCTGACGGAATACATGTAATTCATGTTGTCCACGCCGCTCATCTGCTCTTCGATGGGTGTGGCGACGGACTGTGCGAGTGTCTGCGCGTCCGCGCCCACGAACGTGGTCTGGATGCGGATTTCCGGCGGAACGATATTCGGATACTGCGCCACCGGGAGGCTCAACATCGTCACCAGTCCCACCACGACTTGCAGGATGGCGATCACCATCGCGACAATGGGGCGGTTGATGAAGAAGCGATACATGAGCGCTTAGCGAGGCGAATTCGTTGGGTTGCTGTTCGCCTCCGGGGTGCCCTGCGGCTTGGGGACGACGATGGCGCCCTCGGTTGCCTTCTGGGTTCCTTCCACTACCACCCGGTCGCCCGCCTTGAGCCCGTCCTCGATAATCCAGTTGGAGTCAACCTGGCGGCCGACTTTCACGGTGCGCAAATGGGCGCGGTTGGTCGAACTGTTGTCTTCGGGGGTGACAACGGCGACCTGGTAAGTGCCCTGCAACTGTGCCACCGCGCGCTGCGGCACGAGGAAAATATTCGTCTGCATTTGGGTCATCACGCGCACTCGCCCGAATTGACCGGGCCGCAGGATGGCCTCCGGGTTTGGGAACACGGTCACGATTTGCATGGTGCCCGTCGTCGGGTTGATCTGCCGGTCCGCACTGTAAAATCTTCCCTTTTGATCGTAAACCGACCCGTTGGACAGGATTAACTCCAGGTGCAGGTGCTCGGCGTTCGTGTCCATGGTGGGAACATACCTTTGCCAGAAGGTGAGATAGGATTGTTCGTTGACTTGAAAGAAAACCTTGATCGGGTCAACGGTGGAAACGGTCGTCAATAAAGGGCCGGACGGCCCCACGAGATCGCCGGTTTGCGACAGCGCGATTCCCGCCACTCCGTCCACGGGTGAGGTAATGCGGGTCCAGCTCAGATTCAGGCGGGCGGTTTCGAGGGCGGCCATGTCCGCCTGCACCTGGGCCTTGGCCGCAAGATTGGCCTGAACCGCATTCACGAGGGTTTCCTCGCTGATGGCTTGTTGTTGCGCCAGCGGCGTATAACGCTTGACGTCCAATTCCGTTTTTTGGAGGTTGGCCTGGTCCTGGGCCAATTTCGCTTCGAATTGGTCGACCGCCGCCTGGAAAGGCCGGGCATCAATTTCAAAGAGCAGATCGCCCTTCTTCACGTGGCTGCCCTCGTCGTAATCGAGTGAGCGCAAGTAGCCAGTCACTTGCGCGCGGATTTGCGCGTTCACCAAACCGTCCATGGTTCCGATCCATTCCTGAAAAACCGGCACGTTCGTTGGTGAAACGGTCATTACTTCAACAACTGGTGCAGCCGCCGGTGGCGGCGCGGCTTTTTTGCATCCGGAGGCGGTCAGGAGGATCGTGGGAATCAGGAGGAAATAGCCAAGCATCGCAAGGCCGGACTGGACCCAGGCTGCATGCAGCCCCGCATTCGAGAGCGGAGGACTTTGTTCTGACTTAACTGGCTTTCTGGTACGCACCATGACTGATTGGTCGCGGTTGCGAAATAGTCGTTTCTAATTGGCGCAGGCGAGTGTCCTGATCTTCGGATCGGGCGCCACGCAGTAGTATAGACCAATAACTACTCGAGTCTTAAACAGCGCAGAACAGGACTCCACTGCTGCGCCCGCCCCACCTTGGGGCGTTATGAGTCCCATAGTAATCGGTTTTTGATTTTGGTCAACTGCACGGGCAAGCACACAGTCCCGCGCGCTTTTGGTCGCCGAACCTAAACGGCGCGGCGAAGTCGAACCATGGGTTGTTCACTCGCGACAGAACAATCAACCTCAGGCTTTCCCCGAAACTTGCTTTTGGGCGTTGTTGCGTTTTCGAGTGTCTGTTACAGTCCGCCAATGCAAACAGCCGCGGGTGGTTCTGCCTTATGATCGAAGTCGAAGGACTGACGAAACTCTACCAGGAATTTGTCGCCGTGAGCGAATTGTCGTTTGGCGTGCAACCGGGACAAGTGATGGGATTGGTGGGGCCAAATGGAGCGGGGAAAACCACGACGTTGCGGTGTCTCGCGGGAATCATTCCTCCGACGCGGGGAATCATTCGAATTTCCGGCCATGACCTGGGGAGCGACGCGATTGCGGCAAAGAAGGAGCTGGCATTTTTCACCGATGAGCCGCGTCTGTTCGATTACCTGACCGTGGAACAGCATCTCGCCTTCACTGCGCGAATTTACCAGGTCGCGAACTACCAGCAGATTGCGCATCCGTTGCTGGAAGAACTGGAGATCGCGGACAAGGCCGACAAACTGCCGGGCGAACTCTCGCGCGGGATGAAGCAGAAATTGGTCATCGCCTGCGGACTCCTGCATTCACCGAAGGTGATTTTCTTTGACGAGCCATTGACGGGGCTGGATCCCATGGGCATCCGCCGGATGAAGGATTCGATTTTGCGGCGGGCGCGGGCGGGCGCGGCAATTGTCATCAGCTCGCATCTGTTGCATTTGCTCGAAGAGGTTTGTTCGCACGTTTTGATTCTTAAAAACGGGCGCAAGATCATCGACGGGACACTGGCGGAAATCCGGCAAAAATATTCCGAACAACTGGGCAACGCGAACCTGGAGGAAGTGTTCTTCCACGCCACCGGTGAAGCCGGGGCGCCCCCGCGAATCTCATGATGGGAGCGCTGCTTTTCCTGCTGTCCACCTCCTGGAGGAACCGGCTGGTCATGCGGGTCCGCCGGTTGAAGCAGCCAAAATATCTGATTGGGGCGATTGTTGGACTGCTGTACTTTTTATACGTCTGCTTTGCGCGCTTCCTGTTTTCTTCACACAGTTTCCGCTATCGGGGCGGAATGGCGGGGGCGGGTGACAGTCCGGAAAACCTGTTGTTCAAGGAATCGGTGGGGGCCTTGATCCTGTTTTTCATCGTTCTGCTGGGGTGGGTGGTTCCGCATGAGCGCGCGGCGCTGGTCTTCACGGAAGCCGAGGTGGCCTTCCTATTTCCCGCTCCGGTAAGCCGGAAAACCCTCATCCACTTTAAGCTGCTGAAGTCACAGTTTGCCATCCTGTTCACGAGCCTGTTGTTCACCTTGATTTTTGGATGGTCCCGCGGCGGGGCGGTTTGGATTCGCGCCCTGGGCTGGTGGGTGATTTTTTCCACGTTGAACCTGCACCTGCTGGCGGCTTCGTTCGCGCGAACGATGTTGCTGGACCGGGGCATCTCGAACTGGAAGCGACGCGCTCTCGTGCTCGGCATCGTCATTGTGCTGGCCACAGGGATTGCGATTTGGACCTGGCGAACAGTGCCGCCCCCGCCGCCGGTTGAGGAAATCACCAGCCTCTCCGACATGAAATACTATGCCGAGAAAGTGCTCTCTTCGGGACCGCTCGTCTGGTTGCTGTACCCGTTCCGGGTTGTGGTTCGGCCCTATCTGGCCCGGACCGCCACGGCGTTTCTTCTCGGCCTGTGGCCGCCGCTCCTGTTCCTGGGCTTGCATTACCTTTGGGTGGCGCGGTCGGATGTGGCGTTTGAAGAAGCCTCGGTGGAAGCCTCGCGGAAAGTTGCGGAAAAGGTAGCCGCGATCCGTGCCGGCAAACAGCATCCCCTGAGTGGTTTGAAAAAGCGCAAACGCTCCCCGTTCAACCTGCAGCCGACGGGATCGCCCGCCGTTGCGTTCTTATGGAAGAATTTGATCAGCGCCCGCTCCGGCTTCACGCTCCGGTTCTGGCTGCTCCTGATCTGGATTGCGGTGGTCGTCGGTTGGTCTGCGGCTGCCAGCGCGCGAACGGCCGGCCTGGCCGCCATGCTTGGTCCCGTCGTAATGGCTTTTCTGGCCTTGTCTTTTTTCATGGGACCGCAGTTCGTGCGGCAGGATTTTCGGCAGGAGTTGCCGATGGCGGACGTCCTTAAAACCTACCCGCTGCCGGCCTGGCAGGTGGCATTGGGTGAGTTGCTCGCGCCCGCGGCCATCCTAACGGCGGTGCAATGGCTCCTGATCGCACTGGCAACGGTGACGCTGCCCCAATTCGGGCCGCAAAAGTTGCCGTTGGACCTGCGCCTCGGATTCGCTTTTGCCGGAGTCGCGCTGGCGCCGATGTTGAACCTGGTTTCGCTCGTGATTCCCAATTCCGCCGTGCTCCTGTTCCCGGGCTGGTTCCAAACGGGGCGGGACGCGCCGCAAGGGTTCGAGGCCACCGGCCAGCGCGCGGTGTTTGCGGTGGGCCAGCTCGTAGTCCTGATTCTCGCGCTCATCCCGGCGGCCGTGGTTTTTGCCATCGTCTTTTACGCGCTGGTCTATGTCAACGTGTTGTCATTGTCGATCCCGTTGGCTGCCATTGCGGCCGCGTTGGTATTGGCGGTCGAGGCCGGTTTTGGTGTCGCCTTGGTGGGCAAGCTGTTCAAGCGGTTTGATGTTTCATCAGAAACGACTCCTTGAGGGACGCAACTGGAATCGACCAAGGCGAGGCGGGCGGTAAGACAAGAGGGCAGGGGGATGATTCGAACCGGACTGTTTAAAGCCTATCCCGGCAGGGCGCGTCACTCCGTGCGCGCCGACGGCGGGCAGAGGACTGCTCGCCCTACCGCGATAGGTTTTTAATATTGTCCTCGTGCTCGTCCTCGTCGTCGTCCTCGGGCCTTCTTCTTCGCGGTTGAATCGAGGACGAGGACGAGGACGAGCACGAGCACGAGATGATTTGTAATTTCTAATCGCTGGGATGTTTCTCTTCGCTTCCTGCAAAATGTGGTGGGGATGCACCCCATACTATGCGCGGCGAAGAAGGAGCAGACTTGAACGGTATTCGGTCGGCGCTTCGCAGGGACGCAGGGTGCGGGGCATTGAAAAAAAGACGGTGAATCTTTGAGCTACTAAAAAATTTGTTTGGCTCGGGCGCGAACTGAAACGGCAGGCGGTACACCAGTTACAACAGGCAGGGACCTGATCAAACCATCCCGTTCACACCCGGCCATTTTTGAAACCCAGAACGTTTATGAATTCAACCCAGTTGGCGCCTTCGGTCAGCCACAGTTTTACGATGCAATTGCAATACCCGAACCAGGTCGGGATGTTCGCCCGCATCGCGCAAGCCATCGGTGAGCGCGGCGGAGATTTGGGCACGGTGGAGAACCCTGTGCCGGACGCCAAGGTAATGACTCGCGGGATCAGTGTCCGGGCGCGCGACGGAAGCCACGTCGAGGAAATTGTGGCGGCGGTTCGGAACCTGGAGCGGGTAAAAGTGGTGCAGGTGGCGGACCGGGTTTTCCGGCTGCACGCCGGCGGCAAAATCTCCATTCAGAACAAGGCGCCCATCACTTCGCGGGACACCCTTTCGATGGCCTACACGCCCGGGGTGGCGCGCGTGTCCAGCGCCATCGCCGAAGACCGCCGGAAAGTCTGGCAATTTACCGTGAAGGCAAACTCGGTGGCGGTGGTCAGCGACGGTTCGGCCGTGCTGGGGTTGGGCGACATTGGCCCCGAAGCAGCCATGCCGGTGATGGAAGGCAAGGCGATGTTGTTCAAGCAGTTTGCGGACATCGACGCCTATCCGATTTGCCTGCGCACCAAGGACAGCGAGGCGATCATCGAGACCGTCAGCAATCTGAGCGTTGGTTTCGGGGGCATCAATCTCGAGGACATTGCGGCTCCGCGCTGCTTCGAGATCGAAAAGAAGTTGCAACGACGCCTCGATATTCCGGTGTTTCATGACGATCAGCACGGCACTGCCATCGTGGTTCTGGCCGCGCTGTTGAACGCGTTGCGGCTGACCAATCAGAAACCCGACCAACTCAAGGTGGTGATCTCCGGGGCTGGAGCGGCTGGAGTGGCGATCACACGGATGTTGTTGAGCGCGGGTGTTCGGAACATTGTGATTTGCGACCGGCTGGGCATCATTCACGAAGGGCGGCTTACGGACTTGAACGAGAGCAAACTCTGGCTGGCGCGCCATACGAATCCCCGCGGCGCGCGCGGCAGCCTGGCGGACGCGTTGAAGGAAGCGAACGTCTTCATCGGTGTTTCCGGTCCCGGATTGGTGAGCGCCAAAATGCTCAAGCGCATGGCGCCGAAGCCGATCATCTTTGCGCTGGCGAATCCCACCCCCGAAATCATGCCCGAAGAGGCGCGCAAGGCATTCATCGTGGCGACCGGCCGCAGCGATTATCCCAACCAGATCAACAATGTGCTCGCTTTCCCCGGGGTTTTCCGCGGAGCGCTGAACATCCGCGCGAGGCAAATCACGGAGGAGATGAAAATTGCGGCGGCGCATGCCATCGCGCGGTGCATCCCGCCGCGCGAGTTGAGCCCGGATTACATTGTCCCGAGCGTGTTCAACAGCCAGGTCGTTACGCAGGTGGCGGAAGCCGTGGAAAAAACCGGGCGCAAGAACGGAGTGGCGCGGAATGGCCATCGCGCAGCGCCCGGCAGGAATGGCGAATGAGAAGCGCCGAGTGCCTCCTCAAGCGAGGCTGAGCGCGGGCATTACGAATTGAAATACAAAGCGGTTGACACAGCCCGGTTCGCGGCCAACGTTTACTTGAACAACAATGAAAGGGCGTGCTTATGAAAGCGTCTCTGTTTCTGTTGGCATTACTGGTCGCGGGACCCGCCGTCGCCGAGCCGGTGGTTAAGGATTCAAGCTCTAAAACGAACGATGCCCAGCGCATCCAATCCGTACTGGTGACCCTCACGCCACACTCCACCAACGAAATCGTGCATCGGCCATTGGTCTATAGCGGTGCTGCCGTCACCGCCTTCAAAACGCGCAACCCATTGCAGTTGGTCAATCCCTGGGCGACTCCGGAATTCAGCTCTGGCGAGAGCAAAGTTTCCTACGATGTTTTAACGGGCCGGCCAAACGGCTTGAAACTCTTCTCCGTTAAGTTTTGATGCGGGGGAATCCCACTCTCTTATAGAGCTCTTTTCCAAAGCCCCGCCCTCTGGGCGGGGATTATTTGCTCAAGGGGCTGACAGACAAGAATAATCCTGGATGTTGTTTTTCTTTGTATCCCCGAATGTACTCCCCAAAAAAAGTCTCCTTAAATCGGGTTCGAGTTCAGTGGCACAAAATGAATGCAAAAACTTAAAACTCCGGCAGATAATTATATTTCAGCAGACGGCTCTGGCAAACACAGTTCATAACTTGTGCTGCGTCCGCCCGCTTCATCCTTCGCCAGAATCTTGCGGTCGAGCAGGTCGCTAATATCACGCAGCGCCGTGTCTTGGGAACACTTCGTCAGCTTGGCCCATTTTGAGGATGTAAGCTTTCCCGCGAAGCCATCCAGCAGCCGGTTGATGACCTTGCGTTGCCGATCATTGAAAGACTCGCCCGCGTGCGCTTTCCAGAAACCGGCTTTGGCCAGCACAGCCGCCAGGATGTTTTCTGATGCGCCAATGGCGCGTTTCAGGCAGTTCAAATACCAGTCCATCCACGCGGTAATGTCCAAAGTTCCCTTTTGGCAGCGTTCCAGCACAAGGTAATACTCATTGCGCTCGCGCTGAATTTGCGAGGACATGCTGTAAAAACGCTGCGAGGTGTTTTCCGACCGCGCCAGCAGCATGTCGGCAATTGCCCGCGCAATACGCCCGTTGCCATCTTCAAACGGATGGATGGTGACAAACCAAAAATGCGCCAGCGCTGATTTCAACACCGGGTCAATGTCTGGCGCGGTGTTGCACCATTTTATGAAGCGAGCCATTTCCTTTTTGAGCAAGTCATGGCTCGGCGCTTCATAGTGAACTGTCTCACGCTCAATGGGGCCGGAAACCACTTGCATGTCGCCACTGTCTTTTGTGCGCCATGCGGCAACCACAATGCGGCGCATCCCGCTACGGCCCGTCGGGAACAGTGCCGCGTGCCAGGAAAACAATCGTTCCTGTGTCAACGGCGCGTCATGCTTTCGCGTGGCATCCAGCATGACTTCAACAATCCCCTCGACGTTGCGGTCAATCGGCGGTAATGCGCCGATGTCCATGCCCATACGACGGGCGAGGGATGACCGCACCTGCACAGCATCCAGCTTTTCGCCCTCAATTTCGCTGGTTTTGACAACGTCCTGAGTAAGGGTTTGCAGCGTGGCTTCCTCGCGCAACGGAAAGCCCAGGGCTTCCATGCGGCCAAGCAGACGGCCCTGCAAATGGCGCACTTCCGCCAACAGCGGGGCCAGCTTGGTCTGGTCCCATGTGAATTCCGGCCAATCTTTACGCTCGTGGATATACATACATTCTCCGCACGATTTGCGGAGATTATAGCCCGTATTCACCGCACCAGCAAGATTAATCTCCGCATAACATGCGGCGATTAAGCCCTTTATTCACCGCATCAACGTTCCGTCGCCTGACGCTGCGCTTCCGCCTTTGCTCGGAAAGAATACCTGGGCCGATGGCCAGGCTGGTATAAATCGGGCCTTGGCCCAAGTGAGATTAAGCTCCAACTCCGCGCTCCGCCTCCAGGACTGAGACATTACCCGTTTCCAGAAAATTCAGTTGCATTCTGTAACATGAAGTGCTATGGCTATCGGCGTCAGTGAAGGATTGGAGGGAATCCTTGAGGTGGGAGCGATGTGCCGCGCGTAATTGCGTGTGGCGCGGATGAATTTTGTCCGCGCTCCGTTGAGAGCCCCCAGTCGGGCCCTCGGCGGTAACTGGGCCGGTTCTTTGACAATTCAACGTGAAGGCTGAAAGGCCCGGGCTGGAGTCCGAAGTCCAGGGTCTATACGGAACGATGCCGTTGGATCGGGGGCGCGTGCTCCCCAAAACCAACCGCATCGCTACGGCTCAAGTCCGAAGTCGGGGCGGCAAATCGACACCAAAGCCCAAAAATAAGCGCCGAGTTTCCGCTTATTTCCACTTATCGGGGAAATTTGGCGGAAGCCGCCAGCCGGTCCGGTGGGTTTAAGGCGAGCCGAAAAATTAAAGTGAATTAAACCAAATTAAACCTCTTTTTCCGGCGGCGAGGCAGTTGGAGGATGACTGAAAGGCGGGAGATTGAGCGTAAAAGCCTGGTGAGCAGGGGGTTGTGACCTTCCTCGGGCATTATTAAATGTGATTCCCGGACTATTCCATCGGAAACAGCGAAGAACCGCTAAATGTACGGAGGTGCGGCTGATGGGCAGCGGGCTTTTAGTTATTGCTCGCGCCACTGCGATTCCGCGGGAACAATCGCCAGCGCGAGCTTCTCCGTATGCCGGATCGCGCCCAGAGCCGTCCGAATGCCAATCCGCGAATCCGTCAACAGTTTGTGCAACGCGTCGATGCCCGCCACCGGTTGGCCGTCGAATTCGAAGATGACGTCGCCCACCTGCAAACCGGCGCGTTCGGCCGGACTGCCGGGTTCGACGGAAACGACCAGCAAGCCTGTTTCGACGGGCAGGGAGTGATACCGAACCACCCGCCGATGGATTTTGACGTTCTGCCCGCCCACGCCGATGTAACTGCGCCGGATCTTGCCTTCTTTCACGAGCCAGCCCGTGACGTACTTGGCCGTGTCGATGGCGATGGCGAAGCAAATTCCCTGCGCCGGCAGAATGACCGCGCTGTTCACGCCGATGACTTCCCCGCGCGAGTTCACGAGAGGACCACCCGAGTTGCCCGGGTTCAAAGCCGCGTCGGTCTGGATGATGTCGTCCATCAACCGCCCGGAATTGGCCCGCAACGATCGCCCCAGGGCGCTCACCACTCCAGCGGTGACCGTGTATTGGAAACCGTACGGGTTTCCGATGGCGATGGCCAATTGGCCCACGCGCAGGCTCTTGGATTCGCCCAATTTCGCCGCGGTCAGATTTGGCGCGTAAATTCTCAACACCGCCAGATCGGTTTCGGGATCTTCACCGACCAGGTGCGCGTCCGGCCGGCGGCCGTCATCAAGCGTGACTTCGATTTTGTCAGCGCCGTGCACGACGTGGCTGTTAGTCAGCACCAATCCGTCCGGGCTGATGATAAAGCCGGAGCCGCTCCCCGCCCGCGCATCCTCGCGTCCCTTGACCTGCTTGCGTACTTCGATGTTCACGACCGAATGGCTTACCTGGTCCGCCGCTTTCACCACCGCGCGCGAGTAGGCGTCGAGCAATTCTCCATCACCCGATCCCGAAACTGGAGCCGCTGAAGAAACGACCGGACTGTCGTCCATCGACGCCAGCGGTTGCAACCCGGGCTTCAGACCTAAATCCGCATTTAACTTCGTATTCATCTTCGAGAAACTTAATGCCATTCCGTGTGGCGTCAAATAAGCGCGGGAGCGATGTTATCCGAGGCGAAGAACTCCTCAAACCAGGGCCGATTCAAGACCTGCGGGTTCTTAAATGTTGTTGCGCAAAGGGGCTTAATCGCGCGCTTTCGGCATGGCGAACGAGATGAGTGCCGCGGGGAGGAAAAGAAAACTGGCATAGAGCAGCGCGAGGCGATGATCGCTCACATGGGAGAACAGGCCGAAGAAGACCGTGCCAAACGCGGCGGCGATGCGGCCGATGTTGTAGCAAAAACCGGCCCCGGTCGTGCGGAGCAAGGTGGGAAACAGCGGCGGCAAATACATGGTGAACAATCCAAACAGGCCCTGAAAGAAGCCGACGCAGGGAAGCCAATGGAGCAATTCAGCATGATCGCGCGGGGTGTAATAAGCGCCGAACATGGTCAGGAAATAACCGAGGCACATCCAGGCGATGGTTTGGCGGTAGCCGATGAGGCGCGCGAGCAGGGCGGCAAAAAAGTTGCCGAGGCTCGAGGTTGCAATGACGTAATAAAGCGCCCGGCTCACGAGCAGGTTTTGATCTTCGGCGCTCATGCGCAGGACTTCGGGCAGTTTGCGCAGGTGCTGTTGGTGCCAGAACATGAACGCCCAGTGCGCGGTGAGGGAAATGGCGCAGACGGCAATCGTCCACAGGGTGATGCGGCGGACTTCGCCGCGGAAAAGATCGGTAACGCCCGGAGCGCGCTCGGTTTGGGCGCGTCGTTTGGCCGCGTGCCATTCCTCGGGTTCCGGCACCGAGCGCCGGATCCAGAGCACGAGCAGCGCGGGCAGCACACCCACGAGAAACAAGTAACGCGGGGGTTGGGCTTTCATGAGCACGTTCGTGAGGCAGGCAACGAGGATGCCGATGTTGACGCCGGTTTGCAGGACAGCGGCGATCCAGGGCCGCCATTTCCGGGGCCATGTTTCCGAAAGCAAGGCGGCGCCGACAGCCCATTCGCCGCCGATGCCCAACGCGGCCAAAAAACGGAAGATCAACAAATGCCACCATGCCTGCGCGAACACGGAGAGCCCGGTGAACAGCGCATAGGTGAGAACCGTCAGGCACAGCGTGCGGCTGCGTCCCAGGCGGTCCCCGACCCGGCCAAAAAATCCACCGCCCAGCGCCCAGCCGATTAGAAACCCGGCTTGGATGATGGAGCCGTAGTGGCCAACTCGCGGATCGGTGGTGTCATGCGTTCGCAACAACTCCGCGACGAACGGAGTGGCCACGAGCGTGTAGAGGTGCAGTTCCAAGCCGTCGAAGGTCCAGCCGAGCCACGCCGCGACGCCCGATTTCCATTGCTGCGCTGAGAGGTCGCACAGGCGGGTGGCTTCCGCAGGCGCGGACGATTCCGCCGGAGGCGAAGTGACATTCAAATCAGGCATGGCCAAGCGTTGTAAAGCTGAACTATGCTGGGTAAGAACCTGGGAAGGAAAGGGCGAAATAAGGATTGAGAATTGCCGCTTGAACCGGGAAAATGCAAAGAGTTCGTGCGTGATGATATGACAAGAACCTGCCGACTTATTTTCCTGATTGGCCTGGCGGTCGAGTTGTTTTGCGCCGGCGCTTTACGGGCCGACGAGACGAACGCCGCGCCGGTTCGTTACAAGGAAATGGCAGGACCGTTCGAGGTGGAAACCGTGAAGTATGACTGGCACGACCAGAAGCGGAACCGCGATGTGCCAGCCAAGATTTATTATCCCAAGACCGGCGGTCCTTTTCCAGTCATCATCTTTTCGCACGGGTTGGGTGGGTCGCGGGACGGCTATGAATATCTGGGGAGGCATTGGGCCAGTCACGGCTATGTTTCGGTGCACGTGCAGCACTTGGGGAGCGACAGCGCGGTTTGGCGGGACGCGCCAGCCGGTGAAAGGTGGCAGGCCTTGGAACGGTCGGCCATGAATATCCAGAATGCCGTGGAGCGGCCCAAGGACGTGAGCTTCGCCATCGACCAAATGAAGGCGCTTAACGCTGAAGATGGGCCGTTCAAAGGACGGGTCGATTTGGAGCGCGTTGGTGTGGCGGGACATTCGTTTGGAGCATTCACCACGCTGGCCGTGGCGGGAGAAACGTTTCCCACATTGGACGGCAGCGGCGAGCGCACCGCCGTGGATCCGCGGGTCAAGGCCGCCATCGCGATGAGTTCCCCGGTGCCCGCGCTGAAAGCGCGCTGGGACAAGGCGTTTGCGAAGATCCGCATCCCGATGTTTCATATGACGGGCACTAAGGACGATTCCCCCATTGGCAGCAGCAAAGCGCCTGACCGCCGCGTGCCGTTCGACAAGATCAGCGGAGCTGATCAATACCTGGTGACCTTCAAAGACGGCGACCACATGGTTTTTTCAGGACATCTGCCGGGACAATCAGGCGGCGAGAATGATGCGTTGTTCCAAAGTTTCGTGTTGATGGGGGCGACGGCGTTTTGGGATGCGTATTTGAAGGACGACGCGCGGGCGAAGGCGTGGCTGACGACGGACGGGTTTGCAGAGGTGCTGAAGGACAACGGCAAATTCGAACGAAAATTCAAATGACCGCTGCGGACAACTTCCCTTGAAACGAAAAGACCAGCCATCATGCATTGAGGCTGGCTGGCCCTAGTCGTAAAACAGTCAACACTGACTGTCCGCGCTTAATCTAATGCAGCCAGGAGACTTCGCATGTCAGGGCCCGGCCGATTCGCTTGTCAGTCCGGGTCCTACAGCGTGCGGAGTGGCGGCGCGTTTTCGCTTGCCATTTCACGCCAAAACCCGGACTCATTGGCTATGTCAGGAACGATTCTCTTTGTTGATGATGAGCACGAAATGCGGCACATGGCCGCAAACTATTTTGATAGCTTTGGGTACAAGCTGTTGAGTGCGGAAAATGCCGACGACGCAATGCGGCTTGCGGCTGCCAATGCGGTGGACGTGATCGTGCTGGACGTTAATCTGGCTGATCTGGCCGGCAAGGACGGATCCAACCTGATCGCCGCGTTGAAACGCGGGCATCCCGCCATTCCGGTCGTCCTATTCTCGGGCTTGAACTGCGAAGACGAGGAAGTCAAGGACATGCTCAAGGCTGGTGCGGAACGATTTGTTTCCAAAGTGGATTCATTGAACGACCTGCTCAAAGCCGTTCAGGATGTCCTCAGCCATTAGGAAGCTTTTCAAAGAGGCCCATTAGCAGTAACGAATCTAGGCAGGCGCAGTCCTCTGCCCGTCGTCGGCACACGGAGTGACACGCCCCACAGGATGGATTCTTAATCCCGGCAAGAACGCCCAAAATTTGCGGAGTGTTTCCGGGAAAATTCCTTAAGACGACCCGGGTGGCGGACGCCAAGGAGGTGGGGATGGGGAATCCCGCTGAAGAAACGTGCCGCCCAACCCGGATCGGAACCAATTTGCCACGTAAAACTCCCCCCGTCAATACCCTAAATATACGACATATATAGCCCGTTTTTCTCCCTTACGCGGCCGCAGTGCAGTTGTGGAACGCGGAACACCAGCACCTCACAAGTTGGCGCGTCCGCTCCATTTCCAATTCCGCACCTCGGGCAGGTCCTCTCCGTGCTCACGGATGTATTGCTTGTGCTCGATGAGTTTGCCTATGAGCGCTTGTTTCGCATAGGCCGCTCGCGGCCCGAGTTGAGGCACGCGGTCGATCACATCCATTACCAGGTGAAATCGGTCGAGGTCGTTTAATACCACCATGTCGAACGGCGTTGTCGTGGTTCCCTCCTCCTTGTAACCCCGGACGTGCAGGTTGCGGTGATTCGTGCGGCGATAGGTCAGGCGATGGATCAGGGTGGGGTAGCCGTGGAAAGCGAAAATGATCGGCTTGTCCTTCGTGAACAGCACGTCAAAATCCTTGTCGCTCAAACCATGCGGGTGTTCGCTCGCGGGTTGCAGTCGCATCAGATCGACCACATTCACGACGCGCACTTTCAATTCCGGAAAATGGCTGCGCAAAAGCTCCACTGCCGCGAGCGTTTCCATGGTCGGCACGTCCCCGGCGCACGCCATGACGACGTCCGGTTCGCCGCCCTGGTCGTTGCTCGCCCATTCCCAGATGCCGATGCCCATCGTGCAATGCTTGAGGGCGGCGTCCATGTCGAGCCATTGCGGCGCGGGTTGTTTGCCGATCACCACCAGGTTCACGTAGTTGCGGCTTCGCAGGCAATGATCTGTCACTGACAGCAGCGTATTTGCGTCCGGCGGCAGATAAACGCGGATGACCTCCGCTTTCTTATTCACCACGTGATCGATGAACCCCGGGTCCTGGTGGCTGAAACCATTGTGGTCCTGCCGCCAAACATGCGAGGTCAGCAAATAGTTGAGCGAGGCAATCGGCCGACGCCACGGAATGTGCCGCGTTGTTTTCAACCACTTCGCATGCTGATTGAACATGGAATCGATAATGTGAATGAATGCCTCATAACACGAAAAGAAACCATGCCTGCCCGTGAGCAAATAACCCTCCAGCCAGCCCTCGCACATATGCTCGCTCAACACCTCCATAACGCGGCCGTCGGGCGAAACATGATCGTCCGTCGGGAGGATTTCCGCCGTCGAACAGCGGTCGGTCACCTCGAACACCGCATTCCAGCGATTCGAGGAGGTTTCGTCCGGGCTGAACACGCGAAAGTTTTTGTGATCGGCATTGAGTTTGAAAACGTCGCGGATGAATTCGCCTTGCACGCGGGTGGCCTCGGCCGCGACCGCTCCGGGCCGCGGCACCTTGACGGCATAATCGCAAAAATCCGGCAGACGCAAATCGCGCAACAGCAATCCGCCATTGGCATGCGGATTGGCGCCCATGCGGCGATCGCCGGTCGGCGCAAGTTCCGCGATCTCGGCGCGCAGGCGGCCCCGGGCATCAAAAAGCTTTTCTGGCTGGTAGCTCTTCATCCACCGCTCCAGAATCCGGATGTGTTCCGGCTTGTCCATGTCGCCCATGGGCACTTGATGGGCGCGGAAGGTGCCTTCCACGAGTTTGCCATCGACCGTCTTCGGGCCGGTCCAGCCTTTGGGCGAACGGAGCACGATCATCGGCCAGAGCGGGCGTTCGGTGAATCCACTCGTGCGCGCCCGGTATTGGATGGCCTTGATTTCGGCTATCACGGTATCGAGCGTCGCAGCCATTAAACGGTGCATCCTGGCTGGCTCGTCGCCTTCCACGAAGTATGGCTTGTAACCGTAACCCCGAAAGAGCGATTCCAATTCCGCGTGTGGCAGGCGCGCAAGCACAGTCGGTCCCGCGATCTTGTAGCCGTTCAAGTGAAGGATCGGCAGCACTGCGCCGTCGCGAGCGGGATTGAGGAATTTGTTCGAATGCCAGCTTGTCGCGAGCGGACCGGTTTCGGCTTCGCCGTCGCCCACCACGCACACCGCCAAAAGATCGGGGTTGTCAAAGACCGCGCCGAACGCATGGACCAGGGAGTAACCCAATTCTCCTCCTTCGTGAATCGAACCGGGCGTTTCCGGCGCGACATGGCTCGGAATGCCGCCGGGAAAAGAGAACTGTTTGAACAGCCGCTTCATCCCTTCCTCGTCCTGCGAAATCTCCGGATAAATTTCGCTGTAGGTGCCCTCAAGATAAGTATTCGCCACCAGGCCCGGCCCGCCGTGGCCGGGACCGGCGATGTAAATGACATCCAGATCCTGCTCGCGAATGACGCGGTTAAGATGCACGTAAATGAAGTTCAACCCGGGCGTCGTGCCCCAATGTCCCAACAGGCGGGGCTTGATGTCCTTGCGTGTTAACTTCCGTTTCAACAGCGGATTGCCCATCAAGTAGATTTGCCCGATCGAGAGGTAATTCGCCGCGCGCCACCACGCGTCCATCTTGCGGAGCAGTTCGGAATCGTATCCGGCGCCGCCATCCGGATGCGGCGTGCGCGCCCGCTCCGATCCCGGCCTCGATGAAACGCGGCGGCGCGATGAAGTGGTCGCGGGGCGGGAACCGAGGGATGGTTGGGACAGGCGGGAAGCTTTTTTCGTGGATGGATTCATAAGCAAGTTTTGCAAGGTTTAGCCGGTGCGACATTACGACAAAATTCATTCATGGTTTTCAAGCTGTCCCCATTGTTTCAGCGAGCGGCAACAACTGCTTCGCCGCTTGCGCCAGGCAAAGTTCTTCATCAGTACGCATGACTCGCACTGTGACCTTGCCGCCAGGTTTGCTGATGACCGGGGCGTTGGCTGCGTTGGCGGATACGTCGAGTTCAATTCCCAGGAATTCCAGGCCAGCGCATATTCGGGCGCGAATCACCGTGGCGTTTTCGCCGATGCCGGCGGAAAACACGAGCGTATCCAATCCATTGAGCGCCGCCGCCAGCGCGCCGATCCATTTTCTTGCCGAGTAACAGAACGCTTCCACGGCTTCCGCTGCCCGCACGTCCTCCTGCTCTCGCGCCAGCAAATCGCGGATATCGGGGCTTAGCTCGGAAATCCCGAGCAATCCGGATTGGGTGTTCACCATCTGGTTGAATTGTTCGGGCGTCATGCCTTCGGTTCGGGCAAAATACGCCGGCAATGCAGGGTCGAGATCGCCGGGACGCGTGCTCATCACCAACCCGGCTGCGGGAGTGAAAGCCATGGTGGTGTCGATACCGCGGCCACCCCGCACCGCGGCCATGCTTGCGCCGTTGCCCAAATGCGCAAGGATGACCCTGCCTCGAGCCGCCTCAATGCCCGCCACCCGCTCCAATTCCGCCATCAAAAAGGAATACGACAATCCGTGAAAACCGTAACGCTGCACGCCTTGCTGGTCGTATCGCCGCGGAATGGGCAGCAGCTTTGCGACCCGGGGCATGTCCCGATGAAATGCGGTATCAAAGCACGCCACCTGCGGCACGCCTGGGTAATGCCTGGCGAACTCTTCCAGCAACTCAACCTGTACCGGCAGGTGCAACGGCGCAAATTCCTTGATTCGCCGCAACTCGGCAATCACCTCCGGCGTTACCAGCCGTGGTTCCCGCAACCGCGCTCCACCGTGGACGATGCGGTGGCTGATCGCGCGCACCGAAACAGTTGCCTCCGCCGACAGCAATTCCCAGAGCGGTTTTACGCACCCCGCGTGATTTCCGGCCGGCATTGCCCGTTGCGCCTTTTTGCCCGTTGCCAAATTCGCCACCGACAATGTTCCTTCCGGCAGGCCGATACGCTCAAATTTCCCCGTCAGCACCCGCGGCAGACTGTCTCCCGCCAGGAACAAGGCGAATTTGAGGCTCGATGACCCGCCGTTGATGGCCAAAATCCCGTCCTCCGATTGCGCGTTCGTTGTCATGTCGCTTCTCGTTTCCGAAGGTATCACGCCGCCCGCTGATGCAGAAAGAAGCAAATTACAGCCTGAAAACAATTCCACTTGCGCGCGCAGTTTTGTGTTAGATTGTTTTTAGAAGGGGACCTAACCGGACCAGTAAAAACAACCAAGTTTTTGGGAGAAATTTCTTATGCCAAAAGTTATTGGAATCGATTTGGGAACAACCAATTCCTGCATGGCGGTAATGGAGGGCGGTGAGCCGACGGTGCTGGAAAACTCGGAAGGACGGCGCGTTACTCCATCCGTGGTCGCCTTTACAAAGACCGGCGAACGGCTCGTGGGAGATGCCGCCAAACGGCAGGCCGTTACCAACGCCCGCAACACCATTTACTCCATCAAACGTTTCATGGGACGGAAGTTTGATGAAGTGCAGGAGGAACTTAAGCGCGTCCCCTACAAAGTCGTCCGCGGCCCGAATGGAGACGCAGTGGTGGAAGTCGAGGTGGAGGGGCGACGCCGCACATTCAGTCCGCCGGAAATCTCGGCCATGATTCTTGGCAAGTTGAAGGCCGATGCGGAAACGCGGCTGGGTGAAAAAATCACACAAGCGGTCATTACCGTGCCGGCCTACTTCAACGATTCGCAACGCCAGGCTACCAAGGACGCCGGCCGCATCGCCGGGTTGGAGGTTTTGCGCATCATCAATGAACCCACCGCTGCTTCGCTGGCTTACGGACTCGACAAAAAGAAGGACGAAGAAATCGCGGTGTACGACCTCGGCGGTGGCACGTTCGATATTTCGGTGCTGGAGATTGGCGACGGTGTGTTCGAGGTCAAGGCCACCAACGGCGATACGCATTTGGGCGGCGACGATTGGGACAATCGCATCATGGACTGGGTTCTGGACGAGTTTAAGCGCAACACCGGCATGGATTTGCGAAACCAGCCGGACGCGGTTCAGCGCATCAAGGAAGAGGCCGAAAAAGCCAAGATCGCCTTGTCCAGCACGATGGAATACGAGATCAACCTGCCATTTATCACCGCCGATGCGAGCGGCCCCAAGCATATCAGCATGAAGCTGACGCGTGCGAAAATGGAACAGCTTTGCGAAGACCTGTTCGAGCGCACGATTCCGCCGGTGAAGCAATGCTTGCAGGACGCGGGCGTCACCGCCGATGACATTGACGAATTGGTGCTGGTGGGTGGGATGACCCGCATGCCGAAAGTCGTCGAGATCGCGCGGTCCCTGATCAAGAAACAACCGCACCAGGGTGTGAACCCGGATGAAGTGGTGGCGGTCGGCGCAGCGATCCAGGCGGGCGTGCTCAAGGGCGAAGTCCGGGACGTGTTGTTGCTGGACGTGACTCCATTGTCACTGGGCATCGAAACGCTCGGCGGCGTGATGACCAGGCTCATCGAACGCAATACCACAATCCCCACGCGCAAATCGGAAGTCTTCTCGACGGCCGCGGACAATCAACCCGGCGTGGAGGTGCATGTCCTGCAAGGCGAACGCCCGCTGGCGCGCGACAATAAAACCATCGGACGCTTCCAGCTTACGGACATTCCACCTGCGCCGCGCGGCGTGCCGCAGATCGAAGTGGCGTTTGACATCGATGCCAACGGCATCCTGCACGTCAGCGCCAAAGACCTCGGCACCGGCAAGGAGCAGAAGATTACCATCACCGCGAGCAGCGGACTTTCGAAGGACGAAATTGCCCGCATGCAACGCGAGGCCGAGGCCCACGCGGAAGAGGATCGCCGGCAACGCGAGTTGATCGAAGCCCGCAACGAGGCGGACAATTCGGTCTATCGCTCCGAGAAGATGCTCCGCGACAACGCGGACAAGATCTCGCCGGATGATCGGGGGAAAATCGAATCGGCCATCAACGAAACCAAGGAAGCCCTCAAAGGCGAGGACGCCGGCGCCATCAAGGCGGCGAGCAACCGGTTGAATGAAGCCTGGCAGGCGGTTTCATCCGGACTCTATCGCGCCGCTTCCGAAAGAACGCAGGCTGGACGCGGAACCCAGCCGGAACCGCAACCTTCGGAAGGAGGCCGCCGCGATGGCGACGTGGTCGAAGCCGAAGTGGTGGACGACAAGGGCGGGAAAGCCTGACGTGGATGCCTCATCTCATGTCCGACGGTAGCACGGGCGACTCGCCCGTGACCGCCGGGCCACGAAAGCGTTAGTCGGCGTCAGCCATCTCGCGAGCCGACCCGTCCCACCCGTCCCAAGGCCGGTAAACATTGGGTTTTCTGCACTCCGAATCCGTCCCAAACTCGTCCCAAGCGCCCTCGACCCGTCCTAAAATCCCCCTAATCGTGCTCGTCCTCGTCGTCGTCCTCGGTCCCACTCCGCTGTCCGGTTTGCCCCTCCAGCGGCGTCTGATATATGAAGACAGACGATGATGGACGACCGCCAATTGCTCGCGCGCTACGCCAGGGAGGGCTCTCAGGAAGCCTTCGCTGAACTGGTTGCCCGCCATTTGAACTTCGTCTATTCCGCCGCCTTGCGGCAGGTGCGCGCCACCCAGCTCGCCGAGGACGTCACCCAAATCGTCTTCATCAACCTCGCCCGCAAAGCCGCCTCGCTTTCCAGCCAGGTGGTGCTCGCGGGCTGGCTGCACCGCGATACGCGCTTCACCGCCCTGGACATGCTGCGCGCCGAGCGCCGCCGCCAGACGCGCGAACAGGAGGCCCTGGCCATGAACCCACCCGGCTCCAACGCCGATCCCGATTGGGAACAACTCCGTCCCTTGCTCGACGAAGCCCTGGATCAAATGAATCCCGTGGACCGCGACGCGCTATTGCTGCGTTTCTTCGAGCAACGTTCCCTCAAGGAAATCGGCGCTGCCCTCGGTTCCGGCGAGGACGCGGCGCGCAAACGCGTGTCCCGCGCCCTCGACAAGCTCCGCGATCTGTTCGCCCGCCGCGGCGTCACGACCACCGCCTCCGCCCTCGCGGTCACCCTGGCCGCGAACGGCATTCAAGCCGCGCCCGTCACCCTGGCACCGGTCATCATTGCTTCATCCCTCGCCGCCGGTGGCGCGGTCGCCGGCGGAATCACCACCTTCAACCTCATCAAAACCATCGCCATGCCCCAAATCAAAACCGCCGTCCTCGCCATCGTCGCTGCCGCGGGAATCACCACTGCCGCCATCCAGCATCAAGCCGGCGAAAAGCTTCGCGCTGAAAACCGCGATTTGCTCGAACAAGGCCGCAAGCTCGCCCAACTTCAGCAGGAGAACGAACACCTGGCCAACCTCCTCGCGCAGGCGAATCGGCCGCATCTGTCGGAGGCCCAATCATCGGAATTGCTGCGTTTGCGCGGGGAAGTCGGGCGGTTGCGCTCGGATTTGCAAAAAAGCCTGGCCGCCGGCCATTCAACCGCAACAAATCAGATTCCAGCCACCGCCAAAAATGAAACGCCCGATGACCCTTCTAAACCATTCACCGCCACCGTGGCGGCCCGCGTGGGGAACGGGCAGACACTGCTTACGGGTGGCTGGTCGATCACTCCCGGCAAGCGCACTTTCATACTCATGACCCCAATCGTTCACGGCAGTGATGGCAATCCAGCCCGGGTTACGATTGGCGGCAACACGAAGGAGATTCCGCAAGGGGCGGTTTATGTTCGCTACACCATGGTTGAAATCGCCGAGTCACCGCTGGGCCAATTGGGCATCGATCAATACAAGACCGATGGCCGGGACAGTTCAGTTCAGAATGTATTCTCACCCGCGGAAGCGGAAACTTTCATGAACGCGTTGAAACAAACCGAGTCCACCGTGATGGCGTCACCCAGCGTGCTGGCGAAAGATGGAGAGCCGGCTCAAATAAGAATCGGGCAGGGTCCCTCCGCCACCGGTGAACAATCCCAAGCCAGCTACGCCATCGACTTGACCCCGCGCCTGACCGCTGACCAGAGCGCGGTGGATATGTCGGTCACTGCGCAGATTGTGCCTCCAAACGTTCAGTCCCCGGATAATTAGCGTGCCAAAAAACTAGCCCCGGTCCCGCGTTGGGTCAAAGGGGCAGCTTCCGAACGCGCATCCATTTTTTCCCTTCTCCTTGCGCCTCCAGGGCGACATTTAAACATGATAATGGCCCATTTCATGCTTTGTCCTTTGGGTGCCTTTTGCTCAGATGCCGAACTCATCCAAAGCCACCCTGAAAAGCTGGGTGGCCGTTTCCACCTTTCTTTTCTCCATTTCCGCTTTTGCCCTGCCAAATCTGACGCCTTATCAGCCCTCCGGTTGGTCGGATAAAATCGTCGTTTCCACCGTCGCTGGCACCTCGACCGATAGCTCCCCGCTCACGACGGCGGACACACTGTACGTGGATTGGGCAGTCGCCAACATCGGCACCACCTCGGCCGGCAGTTTCGACACCTCGCTTTACGTTGATGGCGTGCTCCAGGTTTCCTGGAACGCCGCTTCCCTGCCAGCCAACAGCTACACCTACGCGCAAGATTATCTCATTGGCCCGCTTAGCGCTGGTCCCCACACCATCTCGATTACGACGGATTCGGGCAATACCGTCAGCGAGAGCAATGAAAGCGACAACTCCTACACCAAGAACATCACCGTCGGTGCTTCGTCGCTGCCTAACCTGGCCCCTTATCAGCCGACTGGCTGGTCGGATAAAATCGTCGTCTCCACCGTAACCGGGACCTCCACCGACAGTTCCCCGCTCATCACAACGAACACACTTTATTTGGACTGGGCCGTGATCAACAATGGCGGCTCCACGGCCAGCAATTTTTCCACGTCGCTCTACCTGGACGGAACACTCCTGACCTCCTGGAGTACGACCAGCCTGGGTACAAACGCCTATATCAGCCTGCAGGATTATTCGCTCGGTTCGCTCAGCGCCGGGACCCACACCGTCAAGATCACGACGGATTCAGGCAACACCGTCACCGAGAGCAGCGAAACTGACAACTCTTACACCAAGACGATTACGGTCAGCGCTCCGGCTTTGCCCAACCTGACGCCTTATCAACCCTCCGGTTGGTCGGATAAAATCGTCGTTTCCACCGTCACCGGGACCTCCACGGACAACCCGGCGCCGACCGCGGCGGACACTCTCTACGTGGATTGGGCCGTGAACAACAACGGCACCGCGGCGGCGGGCTCTTTCACCACGTCGCTTTATGTGGATGGTGTGTTCAAGCATTCCTGGTCCTCGTCTTCCCTGGCTGTGAACAGTTACAGTTTTGTGCAGGATTATTCCCTTGGTTCGCTCGGTGCCGGGTCCCACACGATCCAAATCACCACCGATTCGGGCGGTACGGTTGTGGAAAGCAATGAGGCGGATAATTCCTATACCAAAAATATTACCGTGACCGCTGTGACCGCCTCCGCGCCCACTCTGGGCAACCCCGCCAATGGCAGCACCGGGCAATCCACGACCCCGGCCTTCAGTTGGTCGCCCGTAACCAACGTCACCGGCTACCGGATTATCGTTGCCACCATGGCGGCGGATTTGCCCACCAATTCCACCGCCAGCAACGGCGGCCCCAGCGTGGTGCTCAATGCAACTCCCGCCGGCACGACCTACACTCCCACCGTGCCGCTTAATCCCGGCACCACCTACTATTGGGAAGTGCATGGCCGCAATGGTGGCGATGTTGGCACCTGGTCCAGCATCGGCAGTTTCACCACCGGCGTGACCCTGAGCGGGCTCACCATCATCCCGACCTTCGACAGCACGATCACGAACGATCCCCAGGCCGCGACCATCGAGGCCACCATCAATGCGGCCATTGCCGTCTATCAAGCCAACTTTTCCGATCCTGTCACGGTAAACATCACCTTTCGCGAAATGTCCAGCGGCCTTGGCCTCAGCAGCAGTGTGTATTACCAAACTTATTCCTATTCGACTTACCGCACGGCCTTGGTCTCGCATGCGACCACGGCTGATGACACCACCGCGCTCGCTTACCTGCCGAGCAGCGCGAGCAACCCCGTGAACGGCAGCGCGAACGTGAATCTCAAGCTGGCGCTCGCGCGAGCGCTGGGCTTCAGCGCGAATCCGCCCGCGGGGCAACCCGATGGCATAGTAAACTTGAACACCGCCATCATGAATCTTTCACAAGCCAGCACAGACCCCAGCAAATACTCCCTGTTTGCGACGGTTTCCCACGAAATCGATGAAGTGCTCGGCTTCAGTTCGGCTCTCAACGGCTTGACCAATGGCGCTCCCGCTCCAACCGGGGCGATCTTTCCCGAGGACCTTTTCCGATACGATGGATCTGGCGCGCGCAGCTTCACGACCGATCCCAACGCCGCCAGCTACTTTTCTCTCGACGGCACCACCGATCTCGCCCGGTACAATCAAACCCAGGGCGGCGACTTTCAGGATTGGTACAGCTTTTTTGGCGGCCAAACGCCCCAAGTTCAGGATGCCTATTCACCGCCCGGCGACTCCCCGGTTTTGGGTGTCGAACTGCGAGTGCTGGACGCGATTGGATACAATCGTGTTCTTCCCCAATTCTCAATCACCACGTCCGCCGGTGCTGGCGGCGTCATCAGTCCGACGGGCACTTTCAACAAGAGCATCGGTGACAGCCAACTCTTCACGGCCACGCCCAACGCCAGTAACCTGGTGAGCCAATGGCTGGTGGACGCAGCCGTGGTGCAAACCGGCGGTTCCAACTACACTCTCTCGAACATCCAGACCAATCACACCGTCCAGGTAACGTTCGGTCCCAAGACCAATCAAACGATTAGCTTCGGCGCCCTCGCCGGCAGGAATTACGGCGACCCACCGTTCTCCGTCAATGCCACCGCCAGTTCCGGTTTGCCGGTCAGTTTCAGCATCCTCTCAGGGCCGGCGACAATCTCCGGAACCAACGTGACCATCACTGGCACGGGCAGCGTGACCGTGCAGGCTTCACAGGCTGGCAATGCCAACTACAATGCCGCTCCCAACGTCAGCCAATCCTTTACCGTCGCGCCCGCAAGTCAAACCATCACCTTTGGCGCTCTGCTTAACAAGAATTACGGCGACCCGCCGTTCTCCGTCAGCGCCACCGCCAGTTCCGGCCTGCCTGTTAGTTTTGGCATTCTCTCGGGGCCTGCCACAATCTCCGGGACCAACGTGACCATCACCGGCGCGGGCGTCGTCACCGTGCAAGCTTCACAGGCTGGCAATACCAATTACAGTGCCGCCACCAACGTCAACCAGTCCTTCACCGTGGCCAAGGCGTCTCAGACCGTCACGTTCGCCTCTCTGCCGAATAAAGCGCTAGGCGAGCCGGCTTTCGCGGTGACGGCGACGGCCAGTTCCGGTTTGCCGGTCAGTTTCAGCATCGTTTCCGGTCCCGCAACTATTTCCGCAAACACCGTGACACTCACGAATGCGGGCGCAGTGGTGGTGCGAGCTTCGCAGGCAGGCAACCTCAATTACAATGCCGCGCCGGACGTCAACCAATCCTTCACCGTCTATGGTCCGCCCAGTCTCAGCCTGGCCTTCTCCGGCCAGCATGTGGTCCTATCCTGGCCGACAAATGTCCCTGGCTTCACCCTCCTCAACGCAAACACGGCGGCGCCATCAGCCTCGTGGACTCCGGTTGTGCCATCGCCTGTCATTGTGGGCGGCACATACGTTGTCACGAATGCAACCTCCGGCACGGTGGAGTTTTATCGGCTCAAAAAATAGCCGGCCAGCCGGCTTTATTTTTTTAATTTCCGGCGGTTTGATCGGGTCTGACTCCGGAGATCGCCTCGGCGAGCCGGGAGATGGTGGGACTTTGGAGAAAGGTTGCGATGGGCACCTCGATATGAAGGTTCGCGTTGAGCCGGGAAATCACTTGCATCATCGCCAGGGAGTGTCCACCCAGTTCGAAGAAATCGTCTTTGACCCCGACCGTTTTCTGGTTGAGCACCTCCTGCCAGATTTGCGCGAGCAGAGCTTCAAGCGGGCTGTCCGGCGCTTCGCAGGCCCCCTCCAGGCAATCGCGGTTCGGGCTCGGTTTGGGCAGCCGGCTGCGATCCACCTTTCCGTTTGGTGTCAGCGGGAATTCCGCCAGTTCCGTAAATACGGCGGGAATCATGTAGCCCGGCAGGCGCTGTTCCATGAACTTTCGGAATTCGGCCGGGGCTGGCTTGTGCTTGTGATTGGGCTGCGAAATCCAATACGCCAGCAACCGGCTTTCCGCATTCGTCTCCCGATCCGCGGTTACGACCGCCGCCAGCACGCTCGGGTGCTGTTCGAGCAGCGCTTCGATTTCGCCCAACTCGATTCGGAACCCGCGAATCTTCACCTGGTGATCGCTTCGGCCGACGCAGACCAGGTTGCCATCCGCCAGGTAACGCGCGCGATCGCCCGTCCGATAAAGGCGCGCGCCGGGATGCAAAGGATGCGCAATAAATTTCTCGCTCGTCAGTTCCGGTCGGTTCAAGTACCCGCGCGCCAACCCATCGCCGCCGATGTAAAGCTCGCCTTCCACCCCCACCGGCACTGGTTGCAAGCCGGAATCGAGCACGTAAAGCTGGGTGTTCGCAATCGGCCGCCCAATCGGCACGGGACCATCGACGCGCTCCACCCGGTGCAGCGCCGACCACACGGTGGTCTCAGTTGGGCCGTATAAATTCCAGAGTTCGCCGCACCGTTCCAGAAGTCTGTGCGCCAGTTCGGACGGGAGCGATTCACCACCACACAGTGCCTTCAGGCGTTTGTTCCCCGTCCAGCCTGAGTCGATCAAGATGCGCCAGGCCGTGGGCGTCGCTTGCATGATCGTGATGCCCCGCCTTTCAATCTCCGCCGCCAGGACCGCCGGGGTGAGCGCCATTTCGCTCGGGGCAATGACGACTTGCGCGCCCACGGTCAGCGGAAGAAATAATTCCAGCACCGCAATGTCAAAGGAAATGGTGGTCAGCGCCAGCAGCCGGTCTGTGTCCTTCAGGCCTGGGCGCTGGCGCATGGAGGTCAAAAGATTCACCACGCTCCGGTGTGACACCTGAACCCCTTTGGGCGTGCCGGTCGAACCGGAAGTGTAGATGACATACATCAGGTCGGGCGTATTGGTTGCCTCAGGCAGGGCTTTCTCGCGGGCTTCAACTGTGGTTGGCCCGGCCAGGAGTTTGTCCACCAGCACCGTCCGCCCGCCGGGAACTTCCGGCAACGATTCAAAATTGCGTTGGGTCAACAAGACCGACAAGTTTGCGTCCTTGATCATGAAGGCCAGGCGGCTCTTGGGATAGGAAGGGTCCAGCGGCACATAAGCAGCCCCGGTCTTCAAAACGGCCAGCAGGGCAATCACCACCTCCAGCGAACGCTCCATCAGGATTCCAACCAGGCGCTCGCGCCCCACGCCCAGGGTTAGCAGATGCGCCGCCACGCAATTCGCCCGTGCGTTCAGTTCGCCATAAGTGAGGCGTTGCTCTCCGAAAGCGAGCGCCAGCGCCTTCGGGCTGCGCGCCACCTGTTTTTCAAACAGGTGATGAACCCCGAGTGACTGGTCATAGATTTGGGCGGTTTCATTCCATTCGACGATCAAGCGATGGCGTTCCTGCTTCGAGAGCAGAGGCAGGGCCCACAGCGGCTGGGTGGGATTGGCCACCGCCGCAGCCAGGAGGTTTTGAAAATGGCCGGCCATGCGCCAAGTGGTGGCCGCCTCGAATCGGTCGGTATTATATTCGAACCAGCCCGCGATTCCCTCCGCGGTTTCATTCATGACCAGGGTGAGCTCAAACTTGGCCGTCCCATTATCCACCGGCAGCATGCGCGCGCGCAGTCCCGAAAGCTCCAGGGCCCGCCGTGGCAGACTCTGAAATGAAAACATCACCTGGAAGAAAGGCGTGTAACTGGCGTCCCGCGACGGCGCGAGTTCTTTCACCAGCATCTGGAATGGCACGTCCTGATTGGCGCAGGCATCCAGCACGGTTTCGCGCACCCGGGCCAGCAATTCCACAAATGTCATTTCACCGCTCACCTGCGTGCGCATCACCAGTGTGTTGGCGAAAAATCCAATCAAGTTTCGAAGCTCGCTGCGGTTCCGATTCGCGGTGAGCGAACCTATGATCAGGTCGGACTGCCCGGTGTAGCGGTAGAGCAGCGCCTTGAACGCCGCCAGCAGGATGTTGAAAAGGGTCACTCCTTCCCGGCGCTTGAGTTCGTTCAGGGACGGGAGCAACTCCGCCGGCAGGTCGAAGTGCAGCAGCGCGCCGCGCACACTTTGTTGAACGGTCCGCGGCCGGTCCGCGGGCAGTTCCAAAACCGGCAACCTGCCCGCTAATTGCTTTTTCCAATAGGCGAGTTGAGTTTCCAGCGCCGGACCGTGCAACCAACTGCGCTGCCAGGCCGCGAAGTCGGCATATTGCACCGGCAAAGCCGGCATCAGCGCCGGTTTGCCTCCGATGCGCTCTTCATAAAAATCCCGCAACTCCCGGAACAGCACGTCCAGCGATGCCGCATCACACACCATGTGATGCATGGCCAGGAGTAACACATGCTCCTTCTCGCCCAACCGCAGCAAAGTGGCGCGCAACAACGGGCCTCGCGCCAAATCGAACCGGCGTTGCGATTCCTCGACCAGGCAGCTCGAAACACGGTCTTTTTGTTCCGCCCCCTTATGTGCGCGAAAATCAACCAACGCCAATCCCTCAAATGGCGCGGCGCTGATGTCCTGGACAGGCTGGCCATCCTGATACCGAAACACCGTTTGGAAAATCTCATGCCGCCGGACAATCGCAGCCAGGCTCTGGTCGAGCGCCTGCGCATTCAACGGTCCGGACAGGCGCCAGGCAAACGCGAGATTGTACGCAACGCTTTCCGGCTCCGACTGCTGAATGAGCCAGAGCCGCTCCTGGGCCCAGGACAGCGGCAAAGGCGACCGGCGCGAAACCGAACGCAGCGGCGGCGCCTGATTTTGAAATTTAAGGCTGCTCCCGAGTGCCGACCAGAAATCACCATCGCGAGCCGCGCTCGCCATCTGCGCAGCACTCTCCGCTGGATTGCAATTGTTCATATCCTTGAGAGACCCGCGGCCTTGTCAGGCACCACCTAAGCGTGTGCTCAACAGCGGTCAACCCGAGGTTGCACGGTACGCCAGGCCGATTCGTATGCAACAGGGTGAAGACCTACTTTCCGCAACATCTTTTGCCGATTTCCCGCCGCGTTCCAGCGGGCGGAACGCCAAACGAGACGTGCGATGCAGGCGATTCGTTCCTCTGTTCCTACCCAAATTGGTGGTGGAAGCGAGTTGCACTCTCTGAGTGGGTGGTCCCGTTTTCAAGCTTGCCACGCCATACCGTCCCTTTACAGTGGTTCAATGAAAAACACAGGCCTGTTGCTATTTGCCCTGCTGGCGTCCGTGTGCGGCGCGGCGGCCCAAGTCACGGTTGAAGTCACCCCCGAGCAGCAGCAGTTCCTGCCGGGCGAAGCCATTCGCATGGCCGTGCGTGTTACCAATCGTTCCGGGCAAACGCTCCAGCTTGGCAAAGACGCGGATTGGCTCAGCTTCAGCGTCGAGGCCCGTGACGGATTCATCGTTCTTCAGACCGGCGATGTACCCGTAGTGCAGCCATTTGACCTGGAGTCCTCCAAAGTGGCGACCAAGCACGTTGATCTCGCGCCATACTTTAACATCATCAGGCCAGGCCGTTATTCAGTGACGGCGGCGGTGAAAATCAAGGATTGGACCACCCAGATCACGAGCGAGCCACAAGCATTCGACGTGGTGCGGGGCGTGAAAATCTGGGAACAGGAGTTTGGCTTGCCGCCCGCTTCCCCCGCCGATCATGCCGCGCCTGAGGTGCGCAAATACGCGCTCCAAAAAGCCGTTTTCGCCGACAACATGAAACTCTATTTGCGCCTGACGGATGCCGCGGAAACGCAGGTTTACAAGGTGCTGCCCATCGGCCCCATGGTTTCGTTCAGCCGGCCTGAGTCGCAGATCGATCCGCAAAGCAACCTGCACCTGATCTACCAAACCGGTTCACGCACGTTGCTTTACAATGAGATCAATCCCCAGGGCGATGTTATTCGCCGTCAGACGTATGATTACACAACCACGCGGCCGCGTTTAAAGATGGATGACACCGGCAAGGTCAACGTCATTGGCGGAGTGCGCCGTCTGACTGACAACGACATTCCGCCTTCCTCAGAATTGCCGCTGACCGACTTGGGCCATCCGTCCAAGCCCTAACCCCCGTAGGGTAGTTCCCTGTTCCGTTGGACCTGCTCACGGACCATGAACGGTTCTATTATACACGGGTCACTAATGAATGCGCCTGGGGCTCGCGGCGGCGCGCACAGGAGTGCGCGCCCTACCGGCACACGGTGGTAGGGCGGGCAGTCTCCTGCACGCCGTCCCCCGAAACGATTTAGGGCGTTCCGAAAAGGTATGGTTGATGTTCCATGAGCTGCAAAACAGTTCCTGGGTAGTTCCCTGTTCGGTTGGACCTGCTCACGGACCATGAACGGTTCGATTATACACGCGTCATTAATGAATGCGCCTGGGGCCTGCGGCGGCGCGCACAGGAGTG
>JAJPHR010000045.1 GCA_021325145.1 Verrucomicrobiota bacterium
CCGGAAAACACAAAAACAAAAACCGTCTTTAAGGAAAGAAAAGAAATAACCCAGCAGCTCCCTTGACAATACCCATAGCAGGGCGCGTCACTCCGTGCGCGCCGACGACGGGCAGAGGACTGCCCGCCCCACCGGGATAGGTTCTAAGGCGCACCCTCTCCCCAGGAGAGGGAGACGCTCCAAGTTGCTTAACTTAATGGCCGCGCGCAATCTGGGCTTTTTCTCAATGAGAAGTTTTGCCCGCCGCCAGCTTCTCCTGAACCCGGGCGATTTTTCGTTCCCAGCCCGACTGCATGGAGGGAAGCAGGTCGCGCAATTTCTGATAAAGGTTGATGGCAGCCTGCCATTGATTCGCAGCGTCCGAGGTCCGTCCCGCAGCCTGCGCGGTTTGACCCAACGCCTCCACCAATTGGCCGGCGGCCAACCCGGCCTCTTTCACCCAATACAGGTCTTGCTGTTCACCCTGGCGGAGATTTCCACCTTGCACGACATTGAGGTAATGCGTCAGGGCAAGGTTAAGCAACTGGCTCTGGTCGCTGCCGGGCTGCGCTTGACCTGCTTTACTCTCGAGCGTCCGGCCCAGCTTCACCTCGGCGCCGCTGCGAGCGCCAACCCCCGCAAGCGGCGAGTCGATCACGGCTTGATAATTTGTGAGCGCCGCATCGTATTGATAATGGGCGGGGTCCGCTCCGGCGAGATCGAAGTAGCAATCTCCCAGCCGGCCAATGACCAGCGGGGCGGTCGCATTCGTGGGGTAATTGTTGGTGATGCCTTTGAAGATTTGGATGGCGCGGTCGTAGTTGGACATTTTTATCGAGGCGTCGGCGTAGGCATAGTTGGCTTCAAGCCAAAGCGCGAGGGGCAAATCGGGGTCGTGGACCACCCGGCTGGTAAGATTGGTAAAGTGCTCGATGGCATCGGAGATATGCTCCAGGTTGAACGCGGCTTTTCCCGCGTACAGGCGCGCGCGCGTGGCGAGGGGCGAGTCCTTCCAGTTTTGAAAGACGTACTTGTAATTGGATTCTGCCTCGACGAATTCCTCCTGCCGCCAATAATGGTCGGCAACCCAATATTGCGCGAGCGGCGCCAGCTCGTTCGAGGGGCAGCGGGCGACAAAGCTGGTGAACATTGCCAGGGCGTTGGTTTCGCGGCCCGCGGCTGAATTGGCCCACGCCAGGGCGAATTCCGCTTTCTGGCGCTGGAGCGATGGGCTGTTGGTGTGACCCGCCAGCCAGGTTTCGTAGGCGGCGATGGCATTGGTCCAGTTCGCTTCAGCTTCCCAGGTGCGCGCGATGGCGAGTTGGATTTCAGGCAGCAATGGAGACTCGGGAGCGCGCGCCGCGAAACTCGCGAGCATCTCCCGCGCCGCGGCGGCCTGCCCCTGACGGGTGAGCCCCTGGGCCAGCAGCAGCGTGCTGGGTTCAAGCAATGGGCCATCGGGATACCAAGCCAGCAGGTTTCCCATGGCTTCGCGGGCGGCGGGAAGATTGGTTTCATTCAACGCCGCGCGAATCATCTGATGAAAAGCGGGCTCGAACAGTCCATTGGTAACTGATGGAAGCGAGCGATATTGCTCGATGATCGACCGATAGCCGGCCAACGCGCTGCCGTAATCTTTTCGCCCATACTCCGCGTCGGCCAGTTTGAAGCGCGCCACGGCCTGATCTTCAGGAGAATCCTGCAGGCGGACAACGGCGTTGCTGAAGGCAGCCTCGCTCTCGGGTGATTTTTTCTCAATCAGCAGACACCAGCCGAGATTCAGTTCGGCCTTGCCAACATAAAGGTTGTTGCTGGAACTCGAAATCAAGCCGTTAAAGCTGGTGACGGCCTGCTCAAGCAGATTGGTTTCGGCTCCTGGCGGGAGCTGCTCGGCGTTTCCGCGGGCGGCGTCAACGGCTTCGCGATACTGTTTCAACTTGAGTTCACCCAGGGTGAGCAAGGCGAGTTCGGAACCTTTCTCGCCCGGGTACTTGGCCAAATAGTCCTCGAGGTTGGCCGTGGCGGCGCGGGTGTCGTTCCGGCGCAGGAGCAGTTCAACGATCTTGAGCAGCGCTTGCCGGCGGAGTTCGACTGGCGTTTCGGCTCCAAGGTTTTGTCGATGGACTGCGATCGCTTCGGGCAGACGCCCGGCCTGCTCGAGCACCCCGGCCTGAAACGCAAGACCTTCGGCCCGCCGGATGATGCCCGGGGATGACGCTGTGAGTTCGAGCAGGTTGGTGCTGGTTTGCAGCGCCTCCTCGGTGTGTCCAGCCGCCAACTGCACCCGGCCCGTGAGGTATAGCCGCTGCCATTCCGTGGGCGCGTCCAACTTCTGACTTCCAAGGCCGCGAAGAGTCTGTTCCGCCGCCGGGTAATCTTTTTGCGCGAGTTCGGCTTCGGCGAGCCGCAGGAATCCGGTGGTCGCATCGCTGCTGGCCGGACTGGATTTCGCGAGTTGTTGGAAATCGCCGTCCGGGCGGCCCAGCACTTCGATGACCCGCGACCATTGTTGAAGCTTGCCGAGCGCCTCCGCCTGACGCACCACTGCGCCGAGACGGCGTCCCGAAGACCGATAGTCCCTTATCAGGCGTCCGAAGGTGTCAACAGCGCCGGAGTAATTGGTGAGTTCGAACTGGGCCTGGCCCGTCCACCAGGCAAACTCGTCCGCCAGCATGCCCGCGCGGGCTTGCTCGGTGGAAAGGACATAAATTGCGTCCGAGTAGCGTTGTTCGTGAAAGAGCGCCTGGGCTTCGAACGAAATGGCTGAGGCGTAAAACTCGGAATTGGTATACTTCTTGGCGAAATCAGCGAAGCCTTTTTCGGCGGGCACCCAGGCTTGCAACTTGAAGTTGCTGAGGGCGGTGTTGAACGCGTTGGTTTCGGCGTAAGTTGCGGCGCGGAGGATGGAGGTGGAGAGCAGGGTAAAGGCCGTGAGCGAAATGATCGCGAGCCGCGTGCGGCGAATCAAGTGCCTGGTGTTTTTCCCGCGACTCCATGCGCAGAGCGTTCCGCAAACTGCGGAAGACCTCTGCGAGAACTTGGAGCGCCATTTCATTTTAGCCAGGAAGTATTGGGACAACCGGCGACAGGATGCGACTCAAATATTGGCCGGTAAAGCTTTCACCGGTTCGCGCAACGGTTTCGGGTGTGCCTTGCGCGACGATTCTTCCGCCGCCAGTCCCGCCCTCGGGGCCCAGGTCGATGATCCAATCGGCAGTTTTAATGACGTCCAGATTGTGTTCGATGACCAGCAGGGTGTTGCCGGAGGCGCGCAGTTTGAAAAGAACTTCGAGCAATTTCGCCACGTCATGAAAATGCAGGCCGGTGGTCGGTTCGTCGAGGATGTAGAGGGTGTGGCCGGTGGCTTTGCGGGAGAGTTCGGCGGCAAGCTTGATGCGTTGCGCTTCGCCGCCGCTCAGGGTGGTGGCGGACTGGCCGAGGCCGATGTAGCCCAAGCCAACGTCGGCGAGGGTGAGGCACGGCTCGTAAATTTGCGGGACGGCGCGGAAAAATGTCACCGCTTCATCGACCGTCATGTTCAGCACGTCGGCGATGTTCATGCCTTTGTAACTGATTTCCAGAGTCTCGCGGTTGTAACGGCGTCCGTTGCAGGCTTCGCAGGTCACATAGACCGGCGGAAGGAAGTGCATTTCTATTTTGATGAGGCCGTCGCCCTGGCATTTCTCGCAGCGTCCGCCCTTGACGTTGAAGCTGAACCGGCCCGCTTCGTAGCCGCGTATGCGCGCCGCGGGCAGCTTTGCGAACAGGTCCCGGATATGATTGAACATGCCGGTGTAGGTCGCGGGATTGCTGCGGGGCGTGCGGCCAATCGGCGTTTGATCAATCACGATCACTTTGTCGAGATGCTCGAATCCGCGGAGTTCGCGGTGCGCGCCCGGGCGTTCCTTCGAGCCGTGAAATTTGCGAAACAAGGCGCGGCGCAGAATGTCATCGACCAAAGTGCTTTTGCCGGAGCCGCTGACGCCGGTCACGCAAGTGAGCGTGCCGAGAGGAATCCGCACGTCGATGTTTTGCAGGTTGTTTTCCTTCGCGCCCAGCACTTCCAGCCAGCCGCGCTCGGGCGACGGTTTGATACGCTTCTTCGGCAAGGGAATGGAAAGTTCGCCTTTGAGATACTGGGCGGTCAGCGAACGGGATGAGGCGAGTACTTCGGCCAGCGTGCCGGCGGCCACCACTTCGCCACCGCGCACCCCTGCCCCGGGTCCGAGATCAAGCACGTAATCCGCGCGGCGGATGGTGTCTTCATCGTGTTCGACGACGAGCACGGAGTTGCCGAGATTCCGCAAGCCTTCCAGAGTCTGCAAAAGGCGTTCGTTGTCGCGCTGGTGCAGGCCGATGCTGGGCTCGTCCAGAATGTAAAGGACGCCCACGAGCGCGGCGCCGACCTGGGTGGCCAGGCGAATGCGTTGCGCTTCGCCGCCGCTCAAGGTGCCGCTTTCGCGATTGAGCGTGAGATAGCCGAGGCCCACGTTCTTGAGAAAGCCGAGCCGCGCGCGAATTTCGCGGATGATCTCGTTGGCGATTTTTTGCTGGAACTCGGTGAGCCGGAGTTGGGCAAAAAATTCATCCGCCGCCTCCACGGAAAGCGAGCACACTTCCATGATGGACAGGCCGGGGATGTTCGCCGCTTTCGATTTGGGAATGCCAAACTTCGCGCTGGCTTCCGCGTCGCCGATGGTGACGGCCAGGATTTCAGGCTTAAGGCGCTGGCCGCCACAGGCGTCGCAGAATTGCGGGCTCATGAAAGCCTTCAGGCGGTTGCGGGTGAATTCACTTTCGCTTTCCTGGTAAAGCCGTTCCAGGTTGGGGACGACGCCCTCGAACGGCCGGGTGACTTTGCTCATCTTGCCGGCGCGCCAGAAATTGAAGTCGATTTCGTCGGTTCCCGAGCCCCAAAGGAGAATGCGTTTGAAGCCGTCGGACAATTGTTTGTACGGGACCTCGAGGCTTTGTTGATAGCGCTCGGCGACGCCACGCAACATGGCCTTGTAGTAAACGACCATGCGCTTGCCGCCGCGACGCCATGGGAGGATCGCGCCCTGGTCGAGGGATTTTTCCGGGTCGGGGACGATGAGGGTTTCGTCGAAGACCATCTTTTGACCGAGGCCGTGGCAAACGGGGCAGGCGCCGGCGGGCGAATTGAAGGAAAAATGCTTGGGCGTCATCGGCTCGAAACTCTGGCCGGTCGCGGGGCTGTAATTACGATTGGAATGCAGCGTCTCGATCCAGGTGCTGGATGGTTCGGTGCCGGGCGGTTGATGGAGCGTCAGCAAGCGGCCCTCGCCCCAGCGCAGGGCGGTTTCAACGGAATCGCTCAGGCGCACGCGGATTTTTTCGTCCATCACCAGGCGATCCACCACGGCTTCGATGGTGTGGCGCGTTTTGGGGTCGAGTTTCACGCGGACGTTGTTGGTGAGTTCGACCAGTTCGCCGTCGATGCGGGCGCGAACGAAGCCCTCACGGCCCAGGCGTTCGACCACATCGCGGAACTCGCCTTTTTGGTCGCGCACGACCGGCGCAAGCAGCATGACCCGCGTTTTGAGCGGCAAGGCAAGGATTTTATCGACGATGTCGCTGGTGGTCTGCGCGGTGATGGGGACGCCGCTGACCGGGCAATGCGGCTGGCCAACGTGCGCGAACAACAAGCGGAGGTAATCGTAAATCTCGGTGGTGGTGGCAATGATCGAGCGCGGGCTGGTGCCGGAGCTGCGTTGCTCGATGGCAATCGCCGGGGAAAGGCCCTCGATGAAATCGACCTCCGGCTTTTGCATCTGGTCGAGGAATTGCCGGGCGTAGGCGGAGAGGGATTCGACGTATTTGCGCTGGCCCTCGGCGTAAATGGTATCGAACGCGAGCGAGGACTTCCCGGACCCGCTCAATCCGGTGATGACCACCAATTGATCGCGCGGGATGGACAAGGTGAGGTTCTTGAGGTTGTGCTCGCGAGCCCCGCCAATTTTTATGAAACCTTTCGCCATGCTGTGCCAATTTCTGAATCAGACAATCGTTTCAATATAGGGGAAATGGAGGTAAACTCCAAGCACCAAGATCCAAGCACAGAAAAACGGACACAGCTCGACACTGTTCTTACCGGAAAGGTAGGGACATCGCGCTGCGATGTCCGCGCCACCGAGCGGAGCGTCAGGTGGCGCAATTGAATTTGCAAAGCGGGCACGCTTGTTTAATCGTTCCGCCGCCTGACGCTGCGCTCGGCGACGGGGACGGCGCAGCGCCCCATCCCTACCAAAGCCATGGTAACGGCGTTGGGACGCCCCCGGAAAAACACCAAGGTTCAAATCCAGGCGTCCGGGACGGCTCACTTGTTTGTCTTGCGCTCAGAATGTCGGGCTTTCAACCGGGGGTGCAACGCTTTCACAGCGTTGATTCGGATTGCGTTTGTTACCCGGGTTGGTTCGAGGACGAACCAATCTTGGGCTCCAGGGCGGAATCCGGTTGGGATCGAGGCAGCACGTGCTCGACGGCGAGTATCTACCGACGAGGACCGGGCGTTCGGGAAAGTTCCCAGGGACCGGGATGTCCTTCCACGACGTTCTGAATGTCGGCCACGGCCAGGGGTTTCACTAAAAATGTGCTTGCCCCTAACTGATAGGCGCGGGCCACGTCCTGCAATTCGTGGTAACCGCTTAATACGCAGATTACCAAGTCACTCAATTGTGGCTGGGAACGGCACCATCGGAGGACCTCATATCCGTCGAGGCGCGGCATTTTGAGATCGAGGAGGAACACTCCGGGAAACGGATATTTCTCCCGGTCGGCGTAGATTCCCTTTCCCATCAGGTAATAGATTGCCTGGTCCCCATCTGAGACAAAAATCAAGGGATTGGCCACGCCAGCCTTCTTGAGGGTCAGCTCAAGCGCTTTGGCGTCCGGTTCAAAGTCTTCGGCAATCAGTATAGGTTTTGCAGCTAACATTTCTTGATTAGAAGGGTTTCTTACATATACGGAACAGGCCATGGGGTAAAGACCCCATGGCGGGCCGTACCACATGACCGGTAGTGGGCGGGTGCATTACAGAATTTCCCAGACCGATGGGCCCCCGGGCTGGCATAAGTTAGGCCTTGGCCCAAAGGTGGCCCGGAGGCATCAGTAGAAAGAAATATTCATTTGCGTTCAGTGCCGTCGTGTGCTTTAATCCCGGGTGTCGGGATGGGAGGGAATCCTGAGGACGAGCGGCGCGCTTTTGGCGCGGGCCGCCGGTGATTTCGCCTGGCTCTACTGGGAGCGAGGCTGGTTCTTTGACAATCGAAGGTAAATCCGAAGTCCGAAGCTTGGAATGCGAGCTCCGGAAGTGAAAACCGAATGTTGCGAATATGCGGGCCGGGATGCTTGCGCCGGAGCACAGCTCGCGCTGCCATTACCCGAAAGCCACGCGATTCCGGATATTCGTTCCGTCGCCTGACGCTGCGTTTCCGCCTTCGCTCAGAAGCTGCGGCGAGACAAGTGGCGACGGGGACGGCGCAGCGCGCCTTCCCTACCAAAGACATGGATAACCCCTGCCCGGGCCTCCCGAAAATTAAGCACGCGGGTCGGAAATTAAGGCAAATTAAAGTAAATTAAACCAAATTAAACCTCCTTTTTCCCGGCGCCAGGAGGACCGCTGGGCGGCTGAAAGGCAGGAAATGGGTGCAAGTGCCTGATGGGGTGGAAGTTGGGACAGAAAATGAGCGTGCCCGGACCAAGGCGGAACAAGGTAAAACAAAGTGAAACAAACCAAAACATACTGCGAGGAGAACAGGCCGTTTGCAACTGGTGTGGCACCAATGACTTGCGGGTGAGCGGCGGGTAATTCGCTGTTTTCGGAGGAAGTGGGTATGACGGGCTGTTCTGTTCCGTTGGGTGGAGTGAATCGAGGACGAGAACGAGAACGAGGACGATTGGCGGGGACAAGGATGTACCCGATGCGGTTGGGGCAAGGTGCGCTGGACGTGAGCTTGCGATGCATCAGCCATGGCGGGCGGACATTCTTTACATTCTTGTCCGCTTTAAACGAGCGCATGCCCGAGCGGACAGGAATGTGTGCGCGCTTCAGCCTCACTGAGGATGGGCGTACACCGTCATAATTGAGGCATTATGCGCTCCGCTACAACAGGCTTGCCCAAGGGGTGGGTTTGGACTACTTTTTGAAATTATGGACAGCAGCATGCAACCAGAAGGGAATCCGCCGGAACAGACGCCGCCACCTGCCGCGCCTCCGCCTCCACCACCGCCGTTGCCGAATCGTCCGCCACCGGTCATTTCCGCCGTCCCGGTGGCGCGACCCGCGCGCAAGGGCACCGGGTGGAAGGTGTTGGCGATCATTTTGCTGGCGCTGCTGGGTTTGAGCTTTTTATTCAACGTGCGGCATGCGGCGGGAGATTTGGTGAAGGTCAAGGGCACCAGTTCCCAGACCAGCGGTCCGCGCCTGGAAGAGGCAGTTATTAAAGACAATGATTCGACGGAGAAGATCGTGGTGGTGAATGTGGACGGGGTCATCACCGGGTCGGTGGGCGAACAAGCGGGTGGTTACAGCATGGTCACGGTCATCAAGGAGGAACTGCGCCTCGCGCGGCGTGACAAGGATGTCAAGGCGGTAATCCTCAAGGTGGATTCGCCGGGTGGAGAGGTGCTGGCTTCGGATGAAATCTCGAAGGCGATCAGCGATTTTCAGTCCAAGTCAGGCAAGCCAGTGGTGGTTTCGATGGGCAGCCTGGCGGCCTCGGGAGGTTATTATATTTCCGCGCCCTGTGAATGGATCGTGGCGAACGAACTGACCATCACGGGCAGCATCGGCGTGATCATGCATGGGTTCAATTATCGCGGGTTATTGGACAAGGTCGGTGTCCGGCCCGAAGTTTTCAAGAGCGGCAAGTACAAGGACATGCTCAGCGGCACCAAGGAACCGGACGAAGTCACTCCGGAGGAAAAGCAGATGGTCCAGAATTTGATCAACGAGACTTACGAGAAGTTTAAGAGTGTAGTCGAGGATGGCCGTCATTCCGCTTACAAGGCCAACAAGCAGACCGGCCAGCCGCTCAGCTCCGATTGGGCGGACTATGCCGACGGCCGCATTCTCTCGGGGAAGGAAGCCTACCGGCTCGGCTTCGTGGATGAGCTGGGGGATTTCGAGAAGGCCGTGGAACGGACCGAGCAACTCGCGAAGATAAAGACACGCGCCAATCTGATTCAGTATCAGCAGACTTTTGACATCAGCAATCTCTTTCGCCTGTTCGGCAAGAGCGATGTCAAATCCATCAAGGTGGACGTGGGCCTGGATGCGCCCCGGTTAAAGGCGGGTTATCTTTACTTTCTCGCGCCGACCTATCTCCATTAATTTAATTCTCCAAGGGCGTGCGCCGGGTAACTGTCATCGAACACCCGCTGGTTCAGCATAACCTTGCGCGGCTGCGGGACAAACGCACGCGCCCGCAGGAGTTTCGCCGGGTGCTGAGCGAGGTGGCGGCGTTGATGATCTATGAGGCGACGCGCTCGTTCGATGTCCAAAGCGTCTCCGTCACCACGCCGCTGGCGAAGGCACGGGGTTCGCAGCTTCGCCGCGAGGTGATTCTCGTGCCGGTCTTGCGGGCGGGGTTGGGGATGCTGGACTCGATTCTGCAACTGATCCCGCATGCGCGCGTGGGGTTCATCGGCCTCAAGCGCGAGGAGAAAAGTTTGCGCGCCCTTTTTTATCACAAGAGTTTGCCGCCGGATTTGAGCCGGTTCGAAGTCATCCTGATCGACCCGATGCTGGCCACCGGGGGAAGCGCGGTTTCGGCGTTGGATTTGCTGGCGGAACTGGGCGGGCGGCGCGTGCGGTTGGTGAATCTCGTCGCAGCCCCCGAGGGCATCCGCAACGTGCACGCGCACCATCCGCGCGTGCCGATCTTCACGGCTGCAATCGATCAGAAGCTCAACGCGAAGGGTTACATCCTGCCGGGTCTTGGCGATGCCGGGGACCGTTTGTTTGGGGTATGATGAACGAAACTCATGGATGTGACGGGAGTGGAGGCGCTGGCCGAAGCTGTGCGATCCAGATCTTTCGTTCCGTCGCCTGACGCTGCGCTCGGTGACGGAGACGGCGCAGCGCGCCATCCCTACCAAACACGATGACAGTGATGAGCTGCGCTTTAATTTGAAATTCGCCGGGCGATTGTGTTTGCTCATCGCCAAGCAAGTTGTTACTCTAGTTCCTCAGACCTTCCAGACCGATGAAAAATCTGCTAATGGTGGCTGACAGCGAGCATGACGCAAACATGCTTTACACCGTGGGGATGTTCGTACCTGACCCTTTCATTTACTTGCGCATCAGCGGCCGGCAGATGGTGGTGATGAATGACCTCGAGTTGGACCGGGCCAAAAGGGACGCGAACCGTTGCCAGGTTGTGTCGCTGAGCCAATGCCAGCAGAAGCTTCGGCGCGCGGGACGAAAAAAAACCGGGTTGGCTGAAGTGGTCCGGCTGTTACTTCGACAACACCGGGTCGGCAAGGTTTTTGTTCCCGCGAATTTCCCGCTTGGCCTGGCGCTGGAATTGCGCAATCTCAAGGTCAAGGTCAAAGTCAAACCCGGCCTGTTTTTTCCTGAGCGCGAGCAAAAATCGGCGGACGAGGTGAAGAAGATCAGCGCGGCTTTGATGATGGCCGAAGTGGGCCTGGCCGAGGCGATCATGGCGTTGAAATCGGCGAAGGTCGGCCGGAACCGCCGGCTCTTGTACCGCGGCGCGCCGCTGACGTCGGAGAAATTGCGCTCGATCATCGACACGGCAATCATGCAAGCCAACGGTCTGCCCGCCAATACGATCGTGGCCGGCGGCTTGCAAGGTTGTGATCCGCATGAGCGCGGGCACGGGCCGTTGAAGGCCAATGAGCCGATCATCCTGGATGTTTTTCCGCGTTCCCAAAAGACGGGTTACTTCGGGGACATCACGCGCACGGTGGTGAAGGGCAAGGCGAAGGAATCCGTGCGCAAAGTTTACGACGCGGTCCTGCGCGGGCAGAAGGCCGCCTTTCAAATGATGCACGCCGGGACGCCAACGAGCCAAATCCATCAGGCTGTGCTGGAGTTTTTCGCCAACGAAGGTTACAAAACCGGACGGAGCAATGGACGCATGCAGGGTTTTTTCCACGGCACCGGTCACGGGCTGGGCCTGGAAATTCATGAAAGCCCGCGCATGGGATCGAATTCAACGGGCGTCCTAAAAGTCGGTCATGTGGTGACAGTCGAGCCCGGCCTTTATTATCCAGAGATCGGCGGTGGCGTTCGGCTGGAGGACGTGGCGCTGGTTACGGCGAAGAATCCCCGCAACCTCACGCAGTTCGAGAAGGTGTTGGAAGTGTAGGCCGGTTAGAATTTGTACGCGATGGCTGAAACGAGTTTTACGTCGTTCTTTTCGCGGCCGGGTGCGGGAATGCTGTAGTAGGTGTCCTGGAGGTAGGTGCGGAGACTGGTGCGCGCGGTCACCGTGGCTTCAAGGCCAATTTCGGCGTTGATGACGTAGTAGTTGAAGTTGTCGACTTGGGGCAGGATTTCGAAGGTTTCCCAGAGCCGGGTTCTGGGAGTGAATTTATGCTCGAAGCGTTCGGCGCCACGCAAGGACATGTAGCCGCGGGTGACTTCTCCTTGTTTTTGATAAACCAGGGCGGGACCGGCTTCAACAGCCAGCGTGGTATTCTTCTGCTTGATAAGAAAATAACCGGCGAGCGGCGCGAGCGTGACACGGTAATGTATGGCGGCGATTGCATCGTGCATGCCATCGAGCCGGATGCCCCAATAGAAACGCCCGTCGAAGAGGTTGTTGTATTGGCCGAAACCGTGCAGAGTTTCCGTGTTTTTAATGTCGTGATCCCGGCCATAGGCAGCATCCGCGCCGAAGAGCCATTCTTCCTGCGGAGTTTTTTTCTGCGTCAGCAGGTTGCCGGTGAAAAGTTCGGTCTTGCTGTTGCCGCGGGTAAGGGTCAAGCCGATGGCGGCGCTGCTTTCCCATTTGGGCCGCACTGGCGGTGGAGGAGGCGTTTTCGGCGGAGTAACGATTCTGATCAGATTGTTGGAGATGGTAATTGTGGCATTGGTGACCGTAATCGTGCCGTTGGTAATGCCAACTGTGGCGTTGGTGATGGTGATGGTGGCATTGGTAACCGAAATCGTGGTGTTGGTGGCGGGGGCGTTCGCGGTTGTGGTTTGCGCGGAAGCAACCGCAATCATGACTTGGCAAGCGGCGCCCAGCGCGGCGAACCAGGCCAATCGCCCGGCCTGCTTTGCAGTGAAGATGGTTTTCATGTTAGGTTTTTTTCTGTTTAGGTCGCGTTAGTGGCTCAGGCTGCCTGATTTACGGCAACAAAAGCCCGGGAAGTCGCACCCAAAAAGAGAATATGGAAAGCGCACAGGGGCGCAAGCCGGAGAAGATGGCGAAGGAATTTTTTAGCGGAGGAGATTCAAAACATTAGCCGGGGCAATGGGCGATCAAGGCCACATCCGCGGGGTGCGAGACTGTCATTGCAACAGACCGCCCGTCTTGCGCGGCGGGGGCGGCTGCCTGGATGCGTCATGGGGGACCGGCGGAGGCGGATTCGAGAGTGGATAGACCACGTGGCTGGTATCCTCGACCATGCGCTGGAGGTCCTGGGAGACCATGCGCATGCTAACTTGCGAAGCCAGTTCCTGGGCCGCATCCCGGTAACGACGCTGGCAACGCAAACGGATTTCCGCTCCTTCCGTGCCGGGAACATCCGCAAGAACACTCATGCGCCGAGCGCGGACAACGAGCACGCCCCTGAACCACCCGCGCCTAAAGGTAACCTCCGCCAGCTCGGCAAACGGGATCCGAACTTCCCTGGGCTGCGACTTGATGATTCCGAAAATGTTGTCCTTGACCTGGAATTCGAGGGCCAGCGCGTTCTCTTCGACTCGCGCGATACCTTCCATGTCTGCGAAACTGGTCAAGACCGCGTCAACGGAAAATGGCACGCTCATAGCATTCGCATTCCTTTCACGCTCAAGAATAGCGCGAGGTGTGGATGGTTGTCCAGATTATTGCCAAGCGCGGCATTCATCCCAAGCCCCGTTCAGTTGTCGATCTGCTTGCTATTCTCGTTTTCGCCTACACTTTTTGCGGGCTTTGATTAAGCTTGGGGCATGGCATCGACATTGGCGGGCAAGTGGGTACTGATTACGGGAGCTTCGAGCGGGTTCGGAGCAGCGGCGGCTCGAAGTTTTGGAGCGGAAGGCGCGAAGCTGTTGATCGGCGCGCGGCGAGTGGACCGACTGGAAACGGTCGCCCAGGAAGCAACGAAGGCGGGAGCGCAGGCGGTATTTTATCGGCGGTTGGATGTGAGTCAGACGGCCGACGTGAACGAGTTCGTGGATTGGGCGCGCGCGAAAACCGGCAGGCTGGATGTGCTCATCAACAACGCGGGCGGCGCGTTGGGGCTGGATTACGTGGCTGACGGCAAGGACGAAGATTGGGAGACGATGCTGCAAACGAACGTCCTGGGCGTGTTGCGCATGACGCGAGCCGCGCTTCCCTTGATGGTGAATAATCCTGGTTCCAGCATCCTCAACATCGGTTCGTTCGCGGCGCGAACCCATTACGAAGGCGGCGCGGCTTATTGCGCAGCCAAGGCGGGCGAGTTGCAAATCACGCGCGTGCTAAGGCTGGAATTGAACGGCACGGGGGTGCGGGTGAGTTCGATCGATCCAGGGCTCGCGGAGACGGAATTTTCCCTGGTCCGTTTCAAAGGAGATGCCGCGCGGGCAAACAAAATTTATGAAGGCACGCAACCGCTCACGGCGGAGGACATCGCGGAAATTCTCGTGTGGGTGGCCAGTCGTCCGCCGCATGTCAACATCGATGAGATGTTGATCAAGCCGACTGATCAGGCGGCGATTCACAAGGTGTATCGGAGGAAAGCAGGCGGATAGGGAAAGCAGCTTTGAAAATGGTCGGGGCGGTACAATTATTGTGCTGTGCGGCACAGGCAACGGGTATAATCCCCAACCACCATAAAGTTGCAAATGCCATAAAAGGTCGCCACTTTTTTCTAAGCGGATATGAAAATCATTGGCACTCGTCAACAGTTCATCGCGGACCACAGCTCGACCAATTATCTCTTCTTCGCGGCCAAACCGCTGAGCAAGGAGGCCCGCGCGCATGCAAATACGCTGAGCAGTCACGTCGATGTCGGCAGCCGCACGGCGGAAATCACCTACCACGGCGATTTCGCCGACCTGGGGGAGGAACGCCGGAGGAAGTTTCTGGCCCATTACGATGTCGAGGTGCGTGAGTCCTACGATTGGTGGACGCTTTCGGTGATGCTGGAGGCTGAAAAAGTGGCGAAGCTTAACCTCACTGAGCACACGGTCGAAAGCGAATCCAGCCTGACCTTCGCACCACGGGGCAAACGTATCTGCTTGTCCTTTGACGGCTGGCACCTGGACTCCAGCGCGGCTTACGAGGAATTCAGTGACAACTTCATGGAGGGACTGGCGGAACTGGGACTCAAGTTGCGCGCCGAGCTTTATGCCGGGAAGACCACCGCACTGAAGGTCATGCAGGGCTATTGCGCAGAAGGCCGCATCCCGGAAGACGCCAAATCGCCGGTGGCCCGGACCTTGGCAGGTATTTTGGAAGTGGTCTGACCCACACTGGCTCGATGCAACTCTGGAAACTCAACCCGCTGGCTCGTTTGCGGCGCACCCGTAATGGAGGCGCGGTCTTCCTGCCCGACGCGGCCACGACGGTCGAGTTGGATGCGGAAGCTTTCGCAGCGGTTGCCCTGCTGGGAGTGCCGCACACCGCGCGGGACTTGCGCCGCCGGCTCACAACCGATCGGCAGCGCAATTTCACGTTAGCGGAAGTTGACATCCTGCTGCGCGAACTCTCCGAGCGCGGAGTGGTGAGGGCGGGTTTCCCCGAGGACGCGCCCTCCGCTGGCCGCGCCAAGCCTTCACACCAACCGGCGCCGGAAAGCGTTCATCTGCAACTCAACAATGTCTGCAACCTGCGCTGCCCGTCATGCTACGTCCCCTTGCAGTCCGAGGACACCGGGTCGTTGCCGCTTGAACGCATCACGAGGCTGCTCGACGAATGGGCGGAAATGGGTGTTTTTCAATTAGCATTGGGCGGTGGCGAGGCGCTGCTGTCGCCGAAATTGGTGCCCGTGGTCCGCTTGGCCCGGCAGCGCGGCATCGTTCCCAATGTGACGACGAACGGTTGGCTGATTACGGAGAAGCTACTGGATGAGTTGCAGGGCGGCCTGGGCGAGTTGCGCCTTTCCTTAAACGATGCCATCGCGGTCAAATTCCCGCTGCTGGAGGAAAAGGCAGCCTTGCTCCGCGCGCGCCGCCAGCGGTTCGGCTTCAACCTCATCGTTACGCGTCCCAACCTGGAGCGCCTGCCGGGGTTGCTCGCCTGGGCCTGCGCGCAGGGAGCGGGAACGCTCAACCTCATCCGCCCGAAGCCAGCGTCCGGGAATCAGCGATGGTACGAGGAGAACGCGTTGTCGCCCGCGGAGGGAACGTGCCTGGGCCTTCTCCTGCGCGAACAAAAGCCGCTCTTTACGCAGATCACACTCACAGTGGATTGCGCTTTTTCCTTTCTTTTCCAGGGGGAACCGGCCCGTGAGTTGCAGGCGCGGGGCGTGGCCGGTTGCGCCATGGGCGAACGGTTCGCCACGGTTAAATGGAATGGCGACGTTTTGCCCTGCTCGCATCTTGGGGAAGAGCAATTCAAAGCGGGCAACGTGATGACCGATACGTTCCGCGACCTTTGGGAGCGCAGCGAAGTGTTCACCAGGATACGAGCCGGCCTGGCGGGCGTGGATGGAAATTGTGGCAGTTGCGGGCACAACGCTTTTTGCAAGGGCTGCCGCGCGGTAATGCGCCAGCAGACGGGCAGATGGCTCGCCGCCGATCAAGACTGCCCGATTTCCAGTCCCTCAGATTCTCATCCAGCTCAGCGTCAGGAGGGGATCGGTTAGGGCGGCTTTCATGGTTCGACGTGGCATTAAAAAATGGATGGGATGCGGTATCACCTATGCGGTATCACTTTGTCAAATCTTATTCTTGATACCCTCACGAAACCCTTGAAAACATTGGTCGGGGCGGTGAGATTTGAACTCACGACCTTCTGAACCCCATTCAGACGCGCTACCAAGCTACGCTACGCCCCGAACCATCCCGTCCGGCCAGTGGCCGGACTGGGCGATAGATACTATGCCTTCAGAAATGCTTTTCAACAACTTTCGTACCCGCTTGAGTTTTAATTATCCCGGCACTTCTCAGGCCTCAACCTTCTTACGCGACAGCGTGTGCGTGGCGTGGCCGTAAAAAACCTCGGCGGCTTCCATGAGCGTTTCCGACAATGTGGGATGGGGATGGATGGACAGCGCCAAATCCTTGGCCGTCGCGCCCATTTCCACCGCCAGCACGCCTTCCGCAATCAACTCCCCTGCCCCGTGCCCAACGATCCCCACACCAAGGACACGCTCGGTCTTGGGATCAATGACCAGCTTGGTGAGCCCGTCCGTGCGATCATAGGTTAGCGCCCGGCCAGATGCGCCCCACGGAAACTTGGCCACTTCCACTTCCAGGCCTTTTTCCCGCGCTTCAGCTTCCGTCAAGCCGCACCAAGCGACCTCCGGGTCGGTAAAGACCACGGCGGGAATGACAAACCGCTCCGCTGATTCGGATTCGCCAAGCATGACCTCGACGGCTTTACGGGCTTCGCGCGAAGCCTTGTGCGCCAGCAACACGCCTCCCGCGATGTCTCCGATGGCGTAAATTGAATCATCTTCGGTTTGCTGGAGTTCATTGACGCGAATGAAGCCTTTTTCATCGCGTGTTACCTTCGTATTCTCGAGGCCGAGGTCGTCCGCGTTCGGAACGCGGCCCACCGCCACGAGCACACGGTCGTAGAATTCCTCCTTCTTCTGGCCTTCGACTTCCACTTCCACCTTGATTTGCTTGCCGCTGGTGGCCATCTTCAAAACCTTGGCCTTCACCCGGACTTCCTTGAAGGCCTTCTTGGCGTACGCCAGGACCGGCCGCGCCAGATCCGGGTCCGCGCCCAGCAAAATCGAATCCAACGCCTCGACCAAAACGACTTTGCTTCCCAGCGTGGCATAAACTGTTCCGAGTTCCATGCCGATATAACCACCCCCGACCACCAGCAAATTCTCCGGCACATCCTCAATTTCCAATGCCTCCGTGGAAGTCATGATCCGCGGATTGCCCAGGTCGAACGCCTTGGGCATCGCGGCCTTTGAACCGGTGGCAATGATCGCCTGGTCGTAATTGATGAACTGCTGGCCCCACTCGGTTTCGACGCGCAATGTTTGCGAGCCTTCGAAATAACCGCGGCCCTGGACCACCTGGACGCCGCGTTTTTGCGCGAGCATGCTGATCCCGCCGGAAAGTTTCTGCACCACGGCTTCTTTCCAGGAGCGCAACTGCGCCGGATCGATGCTCGGTGTCCCGAACGTAATGCCGCGATGCGCCGATTCGCGCGCCGACGTGATCGTGCTGGCTGCGTTCAACAGCGCCTTCGATGGAATACATCCGCGATTGAGACAGACGCCGCCGAGGCGTTTGTCACGTTCGACGAGAATAACTTTCTTGCCTAAATCGGCGGCATAGAAGGCCGCGGTATATCCACCCGGCCCGCCGCCGACCACTACGATTTCAGTCTTAATCGGTTCCATTGTCGTATTTCAATTACTTCATTATCCCATCACAATTTCACTTCGTTCTCGGGAAAATTCTCCAACGCCTTCACCAAATCCACCGTAAAGCGCGCAGCAGTGCCGCCGTCGATTACGCGATGATCGTACGAAAGCCCGAGCGGGAGCATCATCCGCGGCTCAATGGCGTTGTTTCGCACGACGGGTTTCAACACGCTGCGGCCAAGTCCAAGAATCGCCACTTCCGGTTTGTTGACGATGGGCGTGAAATACGCTCCGCCGATACCGCCCTGGTTCGAGATGGTGAATGTGCCGCCCTTCAATTCTTCGGTGGAGACACGGCGTTCGCGAGCTTTCCTGGCGAGTTCTTCCAACTCCTTCGACAAGTCGAGCAGGCTCTTTTTATTCACGTCGCGAATAACCGGCACAATCAACCCGGCCTCCGTGTCCACGGCCATTCCGATATGGTAATACTCTTTGTAAACAATCTCCTCCGCCGCTTCGTCGAGGCTTGAGTTGAAGATCGGATGCTGTTTGAGCGCGGCGACCACAGCCTTGAGCACGAACGGTGTCATCGTCAGCCGTGCACCCTGCTTTTCGTATGCCGCAGCGTATTTCTTCCGGAGTTCGTTCAGGCTGGTGACGTCGGCATCGTCGAACTGCGTCACTTGCGGGATGGTGCTCGCGCTTTCCACCATGCGGCGGCTGATGACTTTGCGCAGGGAAGACATGGGTTTCTTCGACACTTCGCCCCATTTCGAAAAGTCAATTCGTTCGGGCGCGGGCTTCGCTTCAGCCGGCGCGGCGGCGGCCTTGGGTTTCTCCGCAGCCTTGATCAAGCGGGCGATGTACGCGCGCACATCCGCCAGCACAATCCGACCGCCATGTGCGCTGCCACGAACTTTGGTTAAATCGATCCCCAGATCGTTTGCCATCTTGCGGATGGATGGAGCGGCGGCAACTTCGCCGTTTGACTGGGTGGCGGTCGCCACTGACGGCTCTGTCTCGCTCTCGTCTTCCTCAGGAGCGGACTGCGTCTCTGCCGCCGCGACTGGCGCGGGAGCCGCCGCGCGTTTGGCGGGCGCTTCCTTGCGCGGTTCGGCAGCGGCAGCCGCGGCGCCGCCCGATTCGCCCACCGAGATGATGCGCTGGCCGGCGCTGATCTTGTCGCCGGTTTTAACGAAGACCTTGGTGATGACCCCGGAAGCCGTGGACGGAATCGTCGCCACCGCTTTTTCGTTTTCCAGCTCGATCACGGGCTGGTCTTTCTCGATCCGGTCGCCTTCTTTTACGAAGAGCGTGACCACGGTGCCGGAATCGGCCCCTTCTCCCAGGTTAGGAAGTTTTACGTCCATAAGTATTCTGATTACGATAAAAAGTTGCGCCGAAGCTCGCGGCGGACTGCCGCAAATGACTGGTTCCGAGCCATGCGCTTCAGATCAATGCCGGATGCGCCTTTTCCGGATCGACATTTAAATCCTTGATGGCCTGCGCGACAATCTTCTTTTCCAGCGCGCCCTTTTTAGCAAGGGCGTGAAGCGTGGCGATTACGATTAATTCCGCATCGACCTCGAAAAAGCGGCGCAAGTTCTCACGCGTGTCGCTGCGGCCATAGCCATCCGTCCCAAGCGTGGTCAAGCCGCCCGGCACCCATGGGGCGATCTGGTCCGGCACGATCTTGATGTTGTCCGAAACCGCAATAAACGGCCCCTGCTCATGCTCCAGCAGAGTTTCGAGATACGACTGCTTCTGCGTTTCGCCCGGATGCAACAGGTTCCAGCGTTGCGCATTCAACGCGTCGTTGCGCAACCATTTGTAGTTGGTCGCGCTCCAAACATCAGCGCCGACGCCGTAATTCTCCGCGAGAATTGTTTGGGCCTGGAGGGCTTCGTTGATGATTGGGCCGCTGGCGAAGATATTCGCTCTCAGTTTGGCCCGATCGGGCGCGGGCCGGAACTTGTAGAGGCCCTTCAAAACCCCCTCCTCCACTCCGTCCGGCATGGCGGGCATGGCGTACTTCTCGTTATAGAGCGTCAGGTAATAGAAAACTTCCTCCCCCCGCTCATACATGCGACGCAAACCATCCGCGATGATGATTGCGAGTTCGTATCCGAACGCCGGGTCATAGGTGTAGAGCGTGGGAATGGTACTGGCGATCAAGAGACTGTGACCATCCTGATGCTGCAAGCCCTCGCCGTTCAGGGTCGTGCGGCCATAAGTCGCGCCCAGCAGGAACCCTTTGGCCTTGATGTCTCCCGCCAGCCACATCAAATCCCCGATGCGCTGGAACCCGAACATCGAATAGTAAATGTAGAACGGGATCATGTTCACGCCGTGCGTGGCGTAAGCGGTGCCCGCCGCGATGAAGTCGGACATCGAACCCGCCTCGGTAATGCCTTCCTCCAGGATCTGTCCGTTCTTGGTTTCGTGATAATACAGGAATGATTCCTTGTCCACCGGCTCGTAAAGCTGGCCCTTGTGCGCGTAAATGCCGATCTCGCGAAACAGCGTGTCCAACCCGAACGTGCGCGCTTCGTCGGGGATGATTGGGACGATCTGCTTGCCAAACGCTTTGTGGCCAAGCAACCGCGTGAGCAATCGAACGAAGGCCATCGTGGTGCTGACGGACGCGCCGCCTTTGAAAAACTCCGCATAGAAATCCCGCTTCGGCACATCCAGCGTTGGCGCGTTGACAATGCGCGCGGGCAGGAAGCCGCCCAATTTCTTGCGGCGTTCCATCAAATATTGGTGCTCCTGGCTGTCCGGCTCGGGACGGTAGAAGGGCGTCTCGACCACTTCTTCGTCGCTGATGGGTATCCCGAAACGCGCGCGGAATTCGCGCAGTTCCTTTTCGTTGAGCTTCTTTTGCTGATGCGTGATGTTGCGGCCTTCGCCGGCTTCACCGAGACCGTAGCCCTTCACCGTCTTGGCCAGAATGACCGTGGGCGTGCCCTTGTTTTCCATTGCTGCCTTGTAGGCCGCATAGACCTTGCGTGTGTCATGCCCGCCGCGCAGCAACTTGCGAATCTGCTCGTCGGTCAAATGATTCACCAACGGCAGCAGCTCCGGATATTTGCCAAAGAAATGTTTGCGTGTGTAACTGCCGGGTTCGACGGAATACTTTTGGTAATCACCATCCACGACTTCGCCCATGCGTTTGATCAAGAGTCCCGTCTTGTCGCGAGCGATCAAATCATCCCAGTCCGAACCCCAGATCAGCTTGATGACGTTCCAGCCCGCGCCGTTGAAGAGGGCTTCGAGTTCCTGAATGATTTTGCCGTTACCGCGCACCGGACCATCCAGGCGTTGGAGGTTGCAGTTGATGACCCAAATCAGGTTGTCCAGGTTTTCGCGCGAGGCCAAAGTCAGGGAGCCAAGCGTCTCCGGTTCGTCCGTCTCACCGTCGCCGATGAAGCACCAGACTTTGGATTCGTCACCTTTGATGATGCCGCGCGCCCGCAGATACCGGTTGAAGCGCGCCTGGTAGATGGACATGATCGGCCCCAACCCCATCGAAACCGTGGGGAATTGCCAGAAGTTCGGCATCAGGTAAGGGTGCGGATAGGACGAGAGTCCCCCACCCTGCGCAAGTTCCTGCCGGAAATGCTGCAAATGGTGCTCATCCAGCCGTCGTTCCAAAAATGCCCGCGCATAAACTCCCGGCGATGCGTGGCCTTGAAAATAAACGATGTCGCCCGGAAAATCCGCCGTGCGCCCGCGGAAAAAATGGTTGAAGGCCACCTCGTACAAAGTCGCGCACGAGGCATACGTGGAAATGTGTCCGCCCAGGCCATCGTGCAACCGATTGGCATTGACGACCATCGCCATGGCATTCCAGCGGATATAGCTCTTGATCCGCACTTCGGTTTCCCAATCGCCCGGATACGCCGGCTGCTTCTCCGGCGGAATGGTGTTGATGTACGGCGTGCTGACGACGTGGGGGATCTTGATGCCCTGGTCACGCAACCGAACCACCAGCTTGTCGAGGAAGCGGGCGGTTTTTTCGGGCTGCTGGCTCTTCAGGACGAATTCCAGCGCCGGTTCAAGGGATTCGAACCAGTCCTGGATGTCCGCGCCATTGCCCACCCGGCCCGGCTGGGCTGAATGCGGTCTCAGTTCGGTCTGCGAATGCTTAGGTTGTTCTTTCTGTAATTTCACTTTGTTGCCTGACATGGGTTGCTTAAACTTCGAACGACGGTCGCTAGCGCCCAACACCATCATATCATACCGTAAAATTGCCGCATTAGACAAGGTTCTTAACTGCGACGGCCCGGAACTGTATATTAGCACAGCCTTTGCACAATGAAATATATTGACCTTACATTTCCGACCCCGGCGGAGAACCTGGCCTGCGACGAGGCCCTGCTGGACCTCTGCGAGGAGGGTGATGAGGGCGAATTGCTGCGATTTTGGCAGCCAATACAGTCTTTCGTGGTGGTCGGTTATGCCAACCGCGCGGCTGTGGAAGCCAATCTTCCGGTCTGCGAGGCCCACCAGATTAGGGTCTTGCGGCGGTGCAGCGGGGGCGGGACCGTCCTCCAAGGCCCCGGTTGCCTCAATTATTCGCTGATCCTTCGCATTCCCGAGTCCGGGCCGCTGCAAGGCATCACCGGAACGAACCAATTCATCATGGAACGGCAGAGAGCCGCCCTGCAATCACTCGTGCAAGCGCCAATTGAAATCCAGGGGCACACTGACTTGGCGATAGTGCCCCCAGTGGCCTCGCCCGCCCCAGCGCCAGCCCGGCTCAAGTTTTCCGGGAATGCCCAGCGTCGCAAACGCAGGTTCCTTATTTTTCATGGCACGTTCCTGCTCCATTTCGACCTCTCGCTGGTCGAAATGGTCCTGCCCATGCCGTCAAAACAACCCGATTATCGCGATGGCCGGCCTCATTCCGGCTTTCTCACGAACCTTGAGATCCCCGCCGATAAAATAAAAAGCGCGCTCAGGACCGCTTGGAGGGCCAAGCATTCCTTGCAAAATGTCCCTTTGGATCGTATCCGGCAACTGGTCGCGTCGAAGTACAGCACGTCCGACTGGAACTTCCGGTTCTGAGTGTCCTTAAGTCTGACAACAAAGGCTCGAAGAGATTTACCCGGGTTCACTGAGACATTATCGCCAAAGTCTTTTGGGTAGGCAGTTCGCCAAAACGGGTTTATTTTCTCCGCATGGTGAAGAAGCTGTTTCTGTTGGATGGGTTGGCGCTGGTTTACCGGGCGCACTTTGCCTTCGCCACCCGGCCCATTTTTACGTCCAAGGGAGTCAATACCTCCGCGCTGTACGGGTTTACTCAGACGCTTCTTGACATCATCAAAACGCGGCAGCCAACGCACATCGCGGTGGCCTTCGATACGGCGGCCCCCACGCAACGGCATGTGGATTATCCGGAATACAAAGCCCAACGCGAAGAAATGCCCGAAGACATCAGTTTTGCCGTGCCGCACGTCCGCCGCCTGGTGGAAGCGTTTAATATCCCGTTCATTACCTGTGACGGTTACGAGGCGGACGACCTCATCGGCACGCTGGTTCGTCGCGCCGAAAAGGAGGGGTTCGAATCCTACATGGTCACGGCGGACAAGGATTTTGGCCAATTGGTTTCCAAGCAGACCTTTCTTTACAAACCATCCCGGATGGGCGAAGGAATCGACATTCTGGGCGTGCCCGAGATCGTGCTCAAATGGGGCGTGGAGCGGCCCGAACAGGTCATCGACATCCTCGCGCTCTGGGGCGATGCATCCGACAACATCCCGGGCGTTCCCGGCATCGGCGAAAAAACCGCCTCCAAGCTTGTCGCCCAATACGGCAGCGTCGAAAACCTGCTCGCTCACACCGGCGAACTCAAGGGCAAGCTCAAGGAAAACCTCGAAACGTATCGCGAGCAGGCTTTGCTTTCCAAACGCCTGGCCACAATCAATGTCGAATCTCCCTGTTCCATTCCGTTGGAGAATCTTCGATTGCGCGAACCCAACCTGGAGGCATTGCGTGGCCTTTGCATCGAGTTCGAATTTAATTCGATTGGCCGCCGGCTGTTTGGCGACGACTTCAAGGCTGGACACGGCTTCGAATCGCCGGCCGCGGCTGCCTCACCTGCGAAAAAAACTGCCGCTCCCCAGAAGCCGGCCGAGGACCTCGTGCTGATTTCGGAGGTGGAGGGCGGAGAGCCGCCCGCCGCCGCGCCGCCGGAAGCCAAGCCCATCAACCCCAATCTCAAGACCATCGCCGATGTGCCGCATGAATATCATTTGGTCACGGAACCAAAGGAGCGTGCGAAATTGGTCAGGCTGCTGCGGTCCCTCAAGTCCTTTTGTTTCGACACCGAAACCACCGGGCTCGATGCCAAAGACACGCGGCTGGTTGGCCTGGCTTTCTCGTTTGCGCCCCACACGGGTTGGTACGTGGTGATGCCGCCGGATGCCGATCAAACTTCAGCCGTTCTTGAGGAGTTCCGCCCCGTTTTCGAGGACGAGCGCATCGAAAAAGTGGGCCACAATCTCAAATTCGACCTCAGCGTGCTCAAGTGCCACGGCATTTCCGTGCGCGGCAAGCTGTTCGACACCATGATTGCGCACAGCCTCGTTGAACCCGAGATGCGGCATGGCATGGATTATCTTTCCGAGGTTTATCTGGGTTATACACCAGTTCCAATCACCCGGCTGATCGGCGATCCCAAGGGCGAGCAAATCAGCATGGCCGACGTGGCCCCGGAATTGGTCGCCGAATATTCGGCCGAGGACGCGGATGTCACCTGGCAGCTTCGGGAAAAACTCGAACCGTTGCTCAAGGAAAAAGGCCAGGAACGCGTCTTCTACGAAATCGAATCGCCGCTCATCCCGGTGCTGATGGACATGGAGTTCGAAGGCATCCGGATCGATTCCACCGCGCTGGCGGAATTTGCCGTGCAACTTTCAAAGGGAATGGCCGTGCATGAGAAGACCATTTATCAACTTGCGGGCACGGAATTCAACCTCAACTCTCCGCGGCAACTCGGCGAAATTCTGTTCGATGTCCTCAAGATCGGCGGCAAACGGAAGAAAACCCGCACCGGCCAGTACGCCACCAACGAACAGACCCTGATCGACCTGGCGCCCGAGCATGAGATCGTCCAGCGGTTGCTTGATTATCGCGCCGCAACCAAACTGAAATCGACGTACGCGGATGCGCTCCCCAGTGCGATCGCAAAAAAGACCGGGCGCGTTCACACGACCTTCAACCAAACCGTCGCCGTCACCGGCCGGCTGAACTCGCAGAATCCGAACTTGCAAAACATCCCCATTCGGACCGAGCAGGGCCGGGAGATTCGCAAGGCGTTCGTGCCGCGCGATGGCGATTACCGGCTGCTCTCCGCGGATTATTCGCAGATCGAGCTGCGGATCATCGCCGCCTTGAGCCATGAGACCGGTATGCTCGAAGCCTTTCGTGACAACCTGGACATTCACACCGCAACCGCGGCGAAGGTCTATGGCGTTTCGCTTGATCTGGTAACCGCCGAGATGCGCCGCAAGGCGAAGATGGTCAATTACGGCATTGCCTACGGCATTTCGGCGTTCGGCCTGGCCCAGCGCCTCGCCATTCCGCGCAAGGAAGCCGCGGTCATCATCGAACAATATTTTGCCAAGTATCCGGGGATTGCCGGCTACATGCGCGATACCGTGGCATTCGCCCGCAAGCACGGATACGTCGAAACCGTGACCGGCCGCCGCCGTTATATCCGCGACATTCGTTCCGCCAATTCTGCCGTCCGTGGCGCCGCCGAACGCAACGCCATCAACGCCCCCATCCAGGGCACCGCCGCCGACATGATTAAGATCGCAATGATCAATATTCATCGTGAACTCTGCCAGCGTCGCCTCAAGACTCGCATGCTGCTCCAGGTCCATGACGAACTGGTCTTCGACGTTCTCCAATCCGAAGAGCCCGAAGTTCGGTCGCTTGTGGAAGACAAGATGAAAACCGCCATTCCCCTTGATGTTCCCGTGATTGTCGAGATTGGCTCCGGTCAGACGTGGCTCGAAGCGCATTGAGCCGAGCGGAGCGGGGCGACGGAGCTCGTGACAACCCGCCCCTGAAACGCTATCTTTCCCGTTCCGGGTTCTGACCTGCGATTATGCGGAAAAATATCCTGCTATATATCGTGATCGTGCTGGTTTGCGGCTGGGGAATTTACGCCTCTCTTCAAGCGGGCCGGCGGCTCGAGAAAGCCAGGCTTTCCACGACCCTCACTGAGGCGGCCCCTGTTCCAATACCGGTCCCATCCGCCAGTGCCAATGGCGCTCTCCGTGGCTTTCTCGACAATCTGCACGAGCCCCTGAGCCTGCTGCTGATTCAAATTATCCTCATCATTCTACTGGCGCGGGTTTTTGGTTCGCTCCTCGTCTGGATGGGCCAGCCGGCCGTCATCGGCGAAATGATTGCCGGGATCGTTCTGGGGCCTTCGGTCGTCGGCGCGCTGTTTCCGCACGCCTTTGATTTTGTTTTTCCCGCCTCTTCCTTCGGCGCCTTGCGCATGCTAAGCCAGGTGGGGGTCATCCTCTTCATGTTCGTCGTCGGCATGGAACTCGACGTTGCCCACCTGCGGACCCGGGCATACACGGCGGTGATGGTCAGCCATGCGAGCATCATCTTTCCCTATTTTCTGGGCGTGTTTTTTTCCCTGTTCATCTATCGAGCGTACGCTCCGCCAAACGCCACCTTTCTTTCCTTCGCGCTCTTCATGGGCATCGCCATGAGCATCACCGCCTTTCCCGTCCTGGCTCGAATCATCGAGGAGCGGGGCCTCAGCAAAACTTATCTCGGCAGCACCGCCATTACCTGCGCCGCGGTGGACGACGTCAGCGCCTGGACGATTCTCGCGTTTGTGGTTGCCATCGTCAAAGCCGGCACGCTGGTTAATTCCCTGCTCACCATTCTGATTCTATTGGCGTTTGTCGGGCTGATGCTTTTTGTCCTCAAACCATTGCTCCAACACTGCCTCAGCACCGGAGCCCAGCAATCGGACCCCAGCCATGGCACCGCCGTAGGCATTCTCATCCTGGTGTTTGCTTCGGGGCTGTTCACGGAGGTGATTGGGATTCATGCGTTGTTCGGCGCTTTCCTCGCCGGGATCATTATGCCTGCCGACCCGTGGTTTCGAGGACGCCTTGAGGAACGGCTGGAAAGTTTCAGTTCCGCCTTTTTGCTCCCTCTTTTCTTTGCGTTCACCGGCCTGCGCACGCAGGTCGGTCTCCTCAACGATTGGAGCAGTGTGACGGTTTGCGTGGTGCTCATCCTGATCGCCACGCTTGGGAAACTGGGCGGCAGCATGTTCACCGCCCGCTGGACCGGGATGGGCTGGCATGACTCCTTCGCGCTGGGCGCGCTGATGAACACCCGGGGACTCGTCGAATTGATCGTGCTCAACATCGGCCTCGATCTCGGGATACTTTCTCCGCGCGTTTTCGCCATGATGGTGATCATGGCCCTGGTCACCACCTTCATGACCGGCCCGCTGCTTTCGTTGGGGAATCTCCTGCGTCGGAAAGGCGCGCTCTTGCCTGTTCAATCCGCTGCGGGCTGAACCGGCCGATACGAACCAGCCTGCTTACGCCTCCTGCACCTGTTTCGCCCTCCACATTCTGAACGCGACCAGTTCATTTTGGAAGCGGGCAGCCGTTTTGAGCAGCAGCGCCTTGTCCGAAGCCAGTCCACCAGATTGCGTGTCTCGTTCGCCGTCTTCAGTGTCAAGGTCCGTTGGATCCAGCAGGTAATCCAAGGCCACACAAATATGGGCAAAAGCCCGCACGGAAAGAGCCTGGTAATTCCCGCGCAACGTCTCGGTGACCACCTCGGCAAAGAGCCGGGCTTGCTTCTCGAGTTCTCCGTCCGCGACCTGGAAATCCCGCGCCAACTCCAGCTTGGCCCCCACCAACTCGGTCAGCCGTCGCGAATGCCTGAGTTCGGCGAAGGTTAGTTTTTCGAACTCACGGAAGAGATTTGATTGTGCGGACATAACGTAGTTCCCAGGTTGGCTTCATTTGCGGTCAATCCCGCCACCTCCGCAGACTATCGGGAAAACTGGCCGAAATCAATCTCCATTTGCTGTCTTCTATTCTCTGCACCACGCGGAATCTCACCACGTACGGGCTATCATCCGTGCTCATAACGTCAAGCGGTGCAGAGAGTAAAAGACAGCTCGTCCCTGCCCTCTGGCTGATCAGTAACAGACCGGCGAAGCACCCGGCCTAAGAGAGTTTCCGCGGGCGGAAGACCCTCCCTCCAAAAGCGTAAAAGAAACGTAGCACACTTGTGCCATTCTGCAAACCAGGCCTCAAGGGCGGCAAAGAGAAGCTGGCACGAACAGTGGAGTTATATTCCCCACTTGCGTGGGGCGGGCGGTCTCGGTTTACTGGCCGCATCAGCTTTGAATCACTAAACAAATGAATCGCGCTTTTGGCAGCAGCTTCTTTCGCGGCCTGTACGCCTGCTCGATGGTTGGGTCCCTCATTGCCGCCAGTCTTCCGGCTTTCGCCCAGCCCAAACCGGCGTTCGAACTGCACGATGGCGATCGGGTTGTGCTCCTCGGCGACACTTTGATTGAAAGGGAGCAGCTCTACGGTTACGTCGAGCATCGGCTCACCATTCGCGAACCAGCGAAAAGCGTCACGTTTCGCAACCTCGGCTGGAGCGCCGACACGCCGACAGGTCAATCACGGTTGAGTTTTGATTTCGACAAGCCGGACAAAGGATTGGAATTGCTCAAGGAGCAAATCGACTCGTTTCAGCCCACCGTGGCGCTGGTCGGTTACGGGATGGCGAACTCATTCCAGGGCGAGGCGGGACTGGCCGGGTTCAAGCACGACATGAACCAGCTCTTGGACATGCTCGAAGCCGTCTGCACCAACAAACCGTTGCGGGTGGTTCTGCTAAGCCCGATCCGTCATGAGAACCTCGGCCCGCCGTTGCCCAATCCCGCCGGGCACAACCGCCAGTTGGAGCTGTATGCCAAGGCCGTCCGTGAGCTTGCGGTGGAACGCCAGGCAGCCAACGACTCCGGCGCAAACCGAAAGTATTTCCATGTTTCGCTTTATGACAACTTGCTGGACGATGGCACCCAGCTCCGCCCGCCGAGACCCCACACCGACGACGGAATCCATCTCACGCCCTACGGCTACTTGCGCATGGCCGAGGCCATCGAAAAGAGTTTGGCCTGGGAACCCAATCTTTGGCGCATCGAGATCACTGTCGATGGCAAAGTGACCGAAGGCAGTTACGGCACGAAAGTGTCCAGACTGGAACGGACACGTGACCACATCCGTTTCACTTCGCTGGACGAGCAACTGGTCAGTCCCTTTTTGCGCGACAAAAGCGGGCGCATTCCCACCGCCGATACGCCTTCGCTGATCCAAATCGACGGGCTCAAGCCGGGCCGTTACGAGTTGGCTGTGGACGGCACGAACCTGATGATGGCCACTGCGGCGGAATGGGCGCGTGGCGTCGTGATCGATCGTGGCCCACAATGGGACCAGTCGGAACAATTGCGCCAGACCATCGTTAAGAAAAACGAGCTAGTGTTCAATCGCTGGCGGCCGCAAAACGAGACTTACCTGTTCGGGTTTCGGAAGAACGAGCAGGGCAGGAACGCCAGGGAAATCCCGATGTTCGATCCGTTGATCACGGAGCAGGAAGTCAGGATCGCTGAGTTGCGCCGTCCGGTGGAGCACGTTTACGAACTAGAGCCGGCGGGCAGGCGGCACGCCAAAGACCAACCGTCCTCCGATGTGTCCGGGCAACCTTTCGGTTTTGAAATCGCGCCCGGTTTCGAAATCAGCCTCTACGCTGAAAGCCCGCTGCTGGCCAAACCCATCCAGATGAATTTCGATCCGCGCGGGCGCTTGTGGGTGGTCAGTTCCGAGGTCTATCCGCAAATCAAACCCGGCCAGGAAGCCAATGACAAGGTGCTCGTCCTGGAAGACACCAAGGGCGTGGGCCGGGCGGACAAATCGACTGTGTTTGCCGACGGCCTGCTCATTCCGACCGGCGTCGAACCCGGCGACGGCGGCGCGTACGTCGGTCAGGGCACGGAACTGTTGTTTTTTAAAGACACCGACGGCGATGGCCGGGCCGATGAAAAGCGGGTGTTGCTTTCGGGCTTCGGCACGGAGGACACGCATCACATCATTCACACGCTGCGTTGGGGTTATGACGGCCAGCTTTACTTCGACCAATCCATATATATCCACAGCCACATCGAAACGCCGAATGGCGTCGTCCGCCTCAACAGCGGCGGCATATTGAATTTGCGGCCCTCGACGATGGAATTGGGTGTGTACCTGCGCGGGTTTTGCAATCCATGGGGGCATCAATTCGATGACTTCGGCCAATCGTTCGTGACCGACGGCGCGGGTTCCCAAGGCATCAGCTACGGCATTCCCGGCGCAACTTATTTCACCTACGCCCAGATGCGCCGCGAACTTCAGAGTGTCAGTCCCGGCAGTTATCCCAAGTTTTGCGGGCTGGAACTCATTTACAGCAAGCAATTCCCGGACGATTGGCAGGGCAATGCCATCACGTGCGATTTCCGCGCGCATCGGATTGTGCGTTTTGCCATCGACGAATCCGGCGCCGGCTATGTCACGCGCGAAATGCCCGATCTGCTGCGCACGACGAACATGACCTTCCGCCCCATCGACGTGAAACTCGGGCCCGATGGCGCGCTTTACATTGCCGATTGGTCGAATCCGATCATTCAACATGGCGAGGTCGATTTCCGTGATCCCCGGCGTGACCACGAACACGGCCGCATTTGGCGCGTGACCGCCCAGGGCCGTCCGCTCGTGAAACGGCCCAAGCTGATTGCTGCCTCGAACCGGGAACTGCTGAATCAACTTCTCTCTCCCAACAAATACAATCAGCGACAGGCACGCCGCGTTTTGACTGAGCGCGGGACCAGCATCGAACCGGATTTGGCCAGGTGGGTGCGCGCACACCAGGATGAAAAAGATCAAAAGGCGCTGCTCGAAGCGTTGTGGATGTATCAATCGATCAATGTCGTGGAACCGGATTTGCTGGAAAAAACGCTCCAGGCCCGGGATGGCCGCATCCGCGCCGCCGCCACGCGCGTGGTCGGCGCCTGGCATTCGCGATTGGGAACGGGAACTGATCCCACCGAGATTCTCGCTCAACGTCTCAGTGACGAGCATCCTCGCGTCCGGCTGGAAGCCATGCGTGCACTCGGTGAAATTCCGACTGCCCGCTCGGCCGAATTGGTGCTGGCCGCGACGGACCGGCCAATGGACCGCTTTCTCGATTACGGCGCCTGGTTGAGCATGAACGATCTGGCCGAACCCTGGCTCGCCGCAGTCAAGTCCGGCGCATGGAAGTCTGAGGGACGCGAAAAGCAGCTTGCCTTCGGTCTGAAGGCGATTGAACCGGCCCTGGCGGGAACGGTCCTCGGTCAGGTATTGCAGGACCGGAAAATTCCCCGCGATGGCAGCGGCCCCTGGCTTGACTTGATCAACGAATCGGGCGATTCGCAAACATTGCGCCGGCTTTTTGACCAGGTCTTGAACAACGGTTTTGAAGAAGACGCGGCCGTGCGGGCTTTGTGGGCGCTGGGACAAGCCGCGCGACTGCGCGCCACGAAGCCCTCGGGTGATCTGGACCCGCTCGGCTCGCTCTTCGCCAGCCCAAGTGAAAAGATTCGCCGTGGTGCGGTTGAACTGGCCGGGTTCTGGAAACTGGGTTCGCTGACTCCCGGGCTGTCAACGCTGGTGGCCGGGAAGGAAACCAGGCCGGAGTTGGCGCAAGCCGCGTTCGCCAGCTTGCGCGAAATCGGCGGCGAGAAAGCAATCGCGGCATTGATGCCGTTGACAGATAAAACGAACGAAATCGCGCTTCGCCGGCAAGCCGTGCTCGCGCTGGCGGCGCTCAACATGGAAAAAGCAAAGCAACCCGCCGTCGAGATTTTGAACGAGGCCGCCGATGAAAGTGAAGCTGTGGAACTTTGGCGTTCGCTCCTCAAGATCAAGGGTTCGGCGAAGGCATTGACGCAGGTGCTTCCCAAGTCGGGCCTGGGTTTGGTCATGGCCAGGGCCGGCCTGCGTGCTGCGCGCGAGGATGGCCGGAGCGAACCCGATCTGATTTTTGCCCTCTCGCGCGGGGCCGGCCTGGACGACGATAGCCACACTGGCCTTTCCGATTCGGAAATCAAAATGCTGGTCGGTAGTGTGCAGGAGCAAGGCGACCCGGCACGCGGTGAACAGATATTCCGGCGCAAGGATTGCGCCTGCGCCTCGTGTCATTCCATCGGCGGTGTGGGTGGAAAAGTCGGGCCGGACCTGACTTCGATCGGCGCCAGTTCGCCAGTGGACTATTTGATCGAGTCCGTGCTCTATCCCAGCCGCAAGATCAAGGAAGGCTATCATTCGGTGCTTGTCGAAACCGGCGACGGCGAGGAGCTTTCCGGCGTGCTCGTCCGCGAGGACAGCCAGCAGTTGGTCCTGCGCGACGCCGCGAACAAGGAAATCTCCATCGCGAAAAACAACGTCAAAAATCGCGTCATCGGCAAGACCTCACTCATGCCCTCCGGACTGGCCGATCCGTTGAGTGGCAGCGAGCGTTTGGATTTGTACCGTTTCCTTTCCGAACTTGGCAAACCCGGCCCTTACGATGCCTCGAAAGGCAGCGTGGCGCGGCTCTGGAAAGTTCAACCGCAAATCGCAGATCCGGCCCAACCCGGGGACGAGCAATTCGTCAACACGCCATTATCCGAACCCGCATGGACGCCCGTACGCTCTTTTGTGGACGGTCATGTCCCAGGCTCCGATTTAAAGGACGCTCTTCGCGTCGTTGATGGTAAAAATCCCGCTGCCCTTTTCGCCGCCGTGCAGTTGCAAGCCGCCAAATCCGGCCTTGTTCAGTTGCGGTGGGCGGGCGTGACCGATTGTCCGCTCTGGGTGGATGGCAAATTGACCGATCGCACTTCCCAGCTCGAACTTTCGGCCGGACTTCACACGATCATTGTTAAATTAGATGCCAAAAAACTTCCCGACGCGATTAGACTTGAGTGTGCGGACGCAACGTTTGTAACGAACTAATTCAGAGCGGCTCACGGCGTTGGCACCATCCCGCTGAACGGAAACACATACGCCTGTAAAAAAACCAGCACCCCCACCAGCGCCGCCAGCGCGAGGCTGTGGAAAAGCACGTAGCGCAGGATGTCTCCCTCGTGTCCGTACCAATTCGTTGCCGTGCTCGCCACCACGATGCTTTGGGCATCGACCATTTTGCCCATCACGCCGCCGCTGCTGTTGGCGGCGGCCATCAGCGTGGGGGAAATGCCGGTTTGAGCGGCGGTGATTTTTTGCAGGCTCCCGAACAACACATTCGACGCGGTATCTGACCCGGTCAACGCCACCCCAAGCCACCCGAGCAGCGTGCCAAAAAAGGGATAAAGCCTGCCGGTTCGCGCGAGCGCCAGCCCCAGCGTCGCGTCCGTGCCGGAATAGCGGGTCACGTACCCTAGGGCCAGCATTGCCGCAATCGTGATCAGCGAAAAGCGCACGCGAACCAAAGTCCGCGCATAAATGCGGGCCAGCAGCGCCGGCGCGAATCCCATGATGAGTCCGGCTGCCATTGCCGCCGCCAAAATTCCTGTGCCCGTGGCCGAGAGCCAGTTTAACACGAAAATGGCGTCCTCCGGCTTGGTGGGATTTTCCGAAGTCGGCGGTGGAACGACCGGCGGCACGCGAACCACTGCCTTATCCAGCATTGGGACATGGAACTGAACCACCGCAACCTGGTCCAACACCGCCTTCACCCTGGGCACACCCCAAACAAACACGAACAAACTCAGCAATATCCACGGCAACCAAGCTTGTGCTACTGTGCCGGCAGTGGTTGCGACTTCCGTGCCACCCAAAACGCACGTCTCTTTCATCTCTTGCTTGGAAGAGAGCAACGCGGTGGAAGATCCCCCATCACCCAAACCTTTCCGGCCATTCTCCATCTTCAATCCTCTATCTTCATCCGCCCCATCACTCTTTCCACTCTGTGCCTCTATGCCTCCGTGGTTGATTTCTTCTCCCATCTGCCGCGCGAATTCCCATCGCCTCGCCGGCTGCCAAAGCTTGAGCAACACCACCACTGCAATCATCGAGCACACGGAAGCCACAATGTCGACCAGCCAGGGACCATGAAAATTCGAGATGAGAAACTGCGGAATGGCGAAGGCCAGGCCGGCCGTCAGCGCCGCCGGCCAAACTTCCAGCGCGCCGCGAAAGCCCGCCATTGCCCACACCACCCAAAACGGCACGATCAACGAGAAAATTGGAAGCTGGCGTCCCACCATGGCCGAGAGCGTCAGTTCACTAATGCCTGTGACCTTGCTCAAAGCGAGAATCGGCGTGCCGAGCGCCCCGAAAGCCACCGGGGCGGTATTGGCAATGAGAGACAAGCCGGAAGCTGCGAGCGGACGAAAGCCCAGTTGTATCAGAATGGCGGCGGTAACAGCCACCGGCGTCCCAAAGCCAGCAGCGCCTTCGAAAAATGCTCCCAGGGAAAAAGCCACCAGGATCACTTGAATCCGCGGGTCGGGCGCCAGCCTCGCCAGGCTGCTGCGCAGGATGACGAAGTAACCTTTTTGGACCGTCAGTTCGTAAAGAAAAATCAGATTCAGGATGATCCAGCCGATGGGAAACAAACCGTAGGCCGCGCCGAAACCCGTCGCCGCCGCAACCAATCGCGCCGGCATCCCATAGACGAAGACCGCGACCGCCACCGCCACGGCCAGGCCCAGCGTGGCCGCGAGATGAATTCGCAGGTGCAACCCGGCGATCGAACCGAGCAGCACGACGACCGGCACGGCGGCAAGGAGAGTGGAGAGCGCGGGGTTGCCTAACGGGTCATATTGTTGCAGCCAATGCATTGGTGATTCGCGGCGCAACCTACGTCAAAGACACCGCCACTCACAAGCCTGGATTGGCGCGGGCTGCGGCTGGAATCAGACTGTTCGGCTCCGTTCAAAACGGTTCGTCCGCATTGCCTTCAATTGAGGCTCGATATTCTTCAACATGATCATCCGGCGCATTCGGCGGCTCTTCCGCGTCGTCATTGGTTGGATCAGTCTGCACCTGCACTGCTGCTTCCGTCTTGGGAACTGGTTGTGTCAGCGGCTCGCGTTTGCGTTGTCGAAGCGCCTGTTGCTCGCGCACCAGTTCCGCTTGCTCCGCTTCTGTGAGCTCCAACTGCCCTAGGCGTCCGGTTATTGCGGAGATCCGGCGATCTATGGCTTGGTTTCGGAGAGTCCTTACGACGTCGCTTAGTTGTTGTGCCACATTTCGGAGCGTCCGTTTCGGCATAATTGCCTCAGTAATCAAACTCCTCATGTCCGGGGCTTCACAATGAGTGAGAAAGTCGGCTACACCCCGCCAGCTCCCATTATGCTGGGCGTCTAGGCATTGCGACATGATCTGCTTTACCGCGAGGTGCTGAATCCAGTCGAGATCAAACTGTGCTGGTAGCGTCACTTCCCCGTTCTCAGAAAGCAGGAGAAGCCTCAATAACCAAAATTCATGGTCCGAAGGACGCGCTGTTTTGGCGGTGCTCTGAGAAAGCTCTTCGATCGGCTCCACCGGCGCGTTGGCCTGCACCCGTGGTGCAATGCCAAATTGCACCCTCGCTGCTTCTTCAGAAACCCCCAGACGCAAAGCCGTCTTTTGCGCGTAAGTATCAATCATCACCGCGTTTCCGGTCTTTTGCACTGCCTGGGCCATTTCCTGCAAGATCGTCAGCCGCCCTTTATCCGTGGCAACATCGTTCTGTTGGCAAAGCCGCTTCAGATAGTAGTCGAAAAAGCCGTCGGCGCGTTCGATCAATTCCCGGAACGCCGCCGCGCCCGCTTCCTTGATGAAACTGTCCGGATCATGCGGCGCGGGCACAACCGCCACGCGAACTGCCAGCCCTGAAGCCAGCAGACTGTCCAGCGAACGCACCGCGGCATTCTGCCCGGCATCGTCCGAATCGAAACACAGCACCACTTCCTCCACGTGCCGCTTAAGAATGCGCGCATGCTCCGCTGTCAGGGCCGTTCCCTGCGGTGCGACCACATTCTGGACGCCGCCCATATAGCAAGCGATCAAATCGAGCTGGCCCTCGCAAACAATGGCGCATTCAGCGTCAAGCAGCGCCTTTCTCGATTTGTCCAACCCGAAAAAGACCTTGCCCTTGGTAAAGATTGGCGTCTCGGGCGAGTTGACGTACTTGGCGGTCTTGGCTTCGGCGTCGAGCACACGCCCGCTGAAACCGATCACTCTCCCCTGCTCGTCGCAAATCGGGAAAATCAACCGGCCCCGAAACCGGTCGTAAAAATGATCGCTGCCTTCCTTGCGCAGAATCAACCCGCTCTGCTCCATCAGTGCGGTGTCGTACCCTTTGCTCCTGGCCCAATTGACCGTGTCGTCCCACACGTCCGGCGCATAGCCGAGGCGGAACAATTTGATGGCCTCGGCGGAAACGCCACGCTTAGTGAGATAATCGCGTGCCGGCTGGCCACTGGCTTCGTTGGCAAGCGCATTCTGCCATCGCTGGGTGATTTGCTCGTGAACGGTCAACAACTGGTCCTTGAGATGCCGGGTCTGCTTCTGTCCGGGATCGTTGTCCGTCTCGATCGGAATCTTCGCCCGGTCCGCCAGACGCCGCACCGCGTCCGGAAACGGCAGATTCTCGAATTCCATCACGAACGAAATCACGTTGCCGCCCTTGTGGCACCCGAAACAGTGGAAGGTCTGCTTGTTCGGACTGACGTTGAAACTGGGGGTCTTTTCCTTGTGGAATGGGCACAACGCGACAAAATTGGCGCCGTTGCGCTTCAGCGGCACGTAAGAGCCGATGACATCCACGATGTCACTGGCGGAACGAACCTGCTCAATGGTTGCTTCGGAAATCAAACCGGCCATAGGACGGAACAAATTGCCGCTGGTGCGCAGCCATTGGTTCTACCCTGCCGGAGAGTTTAAGGCAAATCGTCTTTGCGCCGCTCAACCTGCTTGACCTCGGGCGCGGTGGGTTTGATGAGGAGGAAGCCCGCATTATCATGGAGTTGCTTGCCGAGGAAGGAGCTTTTGAAAACGTCCCCTTGCACGGAATACAGTTCGGGAAAAAACGTGCTGCCATAGACGTCCTTCTGAAACGCGATCGCCTTATTCACTTCCTGGCTGGTGTAGGCCCGCGCGTTCAACAGCGCCAGTGCGGCCACGAGAATACACGCAAATCGGATCGCCCCCGCCACTGTTCCCAAATAGAACTCACCCCGGCCGAAAATATCGCTGCCCACGAGCTTGCCTCCCGTGCCTTTTTTGATCAGCGAAAAGAACATTTTCACCACCATGGCAATGGCGATGTACACCGTGATGTAGCAAAACAGGTGGCTGACCGGGCAGGATTGCGCGAGCATGTCACCCAGCGGCAGATACAGGAACGCACATGCCAAGACAATCGCCATCCATTGAAGACACACCATCAATTCCTGGGACATGCCGTTCTTGCGGCCTTTCTGCGCGCCCAGCAGCAGCACAATCACCACCACAAAGTCGAACCAGTTTATAGGCAGGTTGTTCGAGTTCATAATTGCTCAATAAATGGACACTTTTCATGCGTGTCCGGGTATTGTAAGCAGGTTGCTCGCCAGAATCGGGCAAGCTCAAAAACGGGCGCGGGCGGTTTGCGCTGACTTCTCAAGGGTGCTACGATTGCGGCAGTTTCTTAGAACGCCGACCCATGCATGAAAAAGTTCCGTGTCATCCATTTTGAGGACGATCCGAGCGACGCTTTTTTTGTGCAGAAGGCGCTTGAGCATGAAAACCCGGACACAGAAATCGTCCGGGTGGCATCACCGCTTGATTATCTCACCGCCGTCGCCAACCGCAGCCCGGACCTGATTCTCATTGACAGCGGAGCGCCGGGACTCAGCGGGACTCACGCAGTCGAACTGGCGCGGGAAAAACATCCGCATATTCCAGTCATCGTCGTCAGCGGAGCCACAAACGAGAAGCTGGTATCCTCCGCCTTCGAAGCAGGCGCCACTGATTACGTGGTCAAGCATCAGTTGTGGCAATTGTCCGCCGCCATCCGGCGCGCCCGCAGATCCGCCGAACGCGAACAGGCGGGATTGGAGTTGGAGCAGCAGGCGCTGGCCAAAACGCGGTTGGTGGCGGTGGTCCAGGAATTGTCGCTCGCGCGCGACCTGGATACGATCATGGCGGTCGTGCGCAAAGCCGCGCGCGAACTCACGGGCGCGGACGGGGCCACCTTCGTGCTCCGCGAGGGCGAGTTCTGCCATTACGCTGACGAAAACGCGATTGCTCCGCTTTGGAAAGGCCAGCGGTTCCCACTCACTTCGTGCATCAGCGGTTGGGCGATGTTAAACCGGCAGCCGGCGGTAATCGAAGATATTTACGTTGATCCCCGCATCCCGGCGGACGCTTACCGCCCAACCTTTGTGCAGAGCCTGGTAATGGTGCCGATCCGCACGCAGTCGCCCATTGGCGCCATCGGCAACTATTGGGCCCGGCGTCATGCGGCGACAAAATCCGAAGTGGAATTGCTGCAAGCCCTCGCCAACACGACGGCAGTGGCCATGGAAAACGTTCAGCTCTATAAGGAACTCGAACAGCGCGTCAAGGACCGCACGCAGCAGTTGCAAGCCGCCAACCATGACCTGGAGGCATTTTCGTACTCCGTTTCCCATGATTTGCGCGCGCCGTTGCGCCGGATTGGCGGCTTTGCCGAGCTTTTGCGGCAGGAACTGCCACCGGGCACGAGCGAGAACTCCGAGCGTTTTCTTGGGAAGATCGATTTTGAGATTACCCGGATGGGAGGATTGATCGACGACTTGCTCCGCCTTGCGCGATTTGCGCGCGTGGAGATGAATTGGATGAAGGTAAATCTGAACGTCCTCGCGGCTGATGTTGTTGCCCGCCTTCGCGCCAGCCACCCCAGCCATCAGGTGGAATTCTCCATGCCAACGAATCTCGAAGCCTGGGGAGATCCCGGTCTGTTGCAAGTCGTGATCGAAAACCTTTTGTCCAATGCATGGAAATACACGCTGAAGCGGGAGCGCGCCATCGTTGAATTCGGTTCCACCTCTCAACCCGATGGCTCCATGGCTTTTTTCATCCGCGACAATGGGGCCGGCTTCAGCATGGAATATGCGGACAAATTGTTCACACCCTTCCAGCGATTGCACAGCGAGAAGGAATTTGCCGGAAACGGCATCGGCCTGGCCACAGTCCAGCGGATCATCCGCCGGCATGGCGGGCAAGTCTGGGCCAGCGCGGAGGTGGAGCAAGGCGCAACTTTCTCCTTCACCCTTCCGACGCCGCAATCCAGGATCGAAAATCAAGGTGGATGCTCACCCCATATGATAAGCTCACGCCGAATCGAAGAATAAGCCACTCGCAAGAAGTGCGGAGCGAGTCGCGTGGCTGCACGGAAGGTTGATCTCGTGGCAGCCGTTTACAGGAAGAACAGGAAAGATCTGGATCTGGCAGTCTAACCAGTCCGACGGGCGGATTTAGGGCGGGACTATGAAAACGGTTCTGTTGGTTGAAGATCGGCAAGAGGACGTATTGCTGATGAAACGAGTCTGTGACCGCTTGGCTGCGGGTATTCTTTTGCGCGTGGCGGGTGATTATGAATCCGCCATCAACTATCTTACGAAGAGAGGCGCTTACGCCGACCCCAACGCGAATCCTCCGCCCGATTTGATTCTCCTGGATATCCGCCTGCCCTTCGGCAGCGGACATGAGATCCTTGCCTGGCTTCGCAAACGGCCAGAGTTTGCATTTGTGCCCGTGGTTATGTTTAGCAGTTCCAGCGATGCGTCGGACATCAACCGCGCCTACTCGCTCGGAGCCAACTCGTACCTGCAAAAGCCAATCAACTTCGACGACTTCAAACAAACCGTTCCATTGATTTTGAAATACTGGCTTGAACTCAACCAGTCCCCAGGCGCGGATCCATAGAGCGCGCCAGCCAGCAGTCACTATTTCCCCACTGATTCGGAGACGGCCACGGAGTTGAATCAAAACAACTCTCTTGCCATCCATGGCCGTCTCCGAGCTTGCGGGGCAAAGTTTGTTCATAGGGAGCGGTATAAGAACGCCGTTTAGGGCCGACTCCCCATTGCCTGCAGGTCATAAAAAGGTGAGTGAAAGGAGCGCGCATACGGGAGCAGAATATGAACGTGACCAAAGAAAGCGATTGGAACGAATCCCAATGGTTTAAAGAATGGCTCGAATTGGCGCGCCAGAATCCAGCCCAGAACCGCGATGAGCCCGGATGGGAAACAGACACATCTCGTCCCGATAACCGTCCCAAGCCCAAGGAGTCCAGGGAGTTTTCTCCGCCGTTCGGAGAATGGAATTTTTCGCTTCGCGAAAGCATCATGCTCCGGCTTCCCCGGAGGCACCTAATGCTCGCGGGACGGTAACGTCTGGTGGGTTGAAACCCCGCCAGCGCCAGCTCGCATGGTCAAAAACCTTCCGCCGTCCCCAACGCCCTCGGGTCCGCCGTTCCGACAAATCGCTTTCCGTCCGGCGTCCGTCCCACAATTTGCGTTACGCCCATGCTGGAATTCACTTTGAGCTTGTGACCACGTTCGGCGAGGGCCGCGCGCAATTCGGCAGGCATTGACTTCTCGACCACGATTTCGTCCGGCGACCATTGGTGATGCCAGCGGGGCTGCGCGATCGCCATTTCGGGTGACATCCCCAAATCAAGCATGTTCACCAGCGCGAGCACTACCTGGGAAATGATCGTCGGCCCGCCGGCGGCGCCGAGCGCCAGTACAGGCCGGCCGTTCTTGAGCACAATCGTCGGGCTCATGCTCGAAAGCGGGCGCTTTCCGGGCGCGACGGCGTTGGCCTCCGCACCGATCAGGCCAAAGAAATTTGTCACACCCGGCTGGATGGAAAAGTCGTCCATCTGGTTGTTCATCACGACGCCGGTTCCGGGAATCACCACTTTGGAACCGAATCCCGTGTTTACGGTTGCCGTGCAAGCCACCCAATTGCCTTGCGCATCGGCCACGGAGAAATGCGTGGTATGTTTCTTGAACACGTCGCCGGCCCAATCCGGAGGCAAGCCGTGCCCGGAAACCGGGGTGGCGCGTTTCAAGTCGATCTTTTGCGCCAGAGTGGCTGCGTAGCTTTTGTCCACCAAACCATGCGGCACCCGCACCTGGTCGGGGTCGCCCAGCCAAAACGCACGGTCCGCGAACGCCAGCTTCATGGCTTCGGCAATCACATGCGCCCGCGTGGCTTGGTCCATTGCGGCCAATTGGTAGTGCTCGAGAATATTCAGAATCTGCGCCACGTGGACGCCGCCGGAACTGGGTGGCGGAAACGCCAACAATTCGTAACCGCGATAGCGAGTCGTCACTGGCTCGCGCAATGCGATGTGATAGTTGCGCAGGTCCGCCGCGGTCATGATTCCCCCATTCTGTTTCATCCAACTTTCCACTGCGGGGCCGAAAGATCCACGATAAAACCAGTCTGCTCCTTGCGCCGCGATATTGCGATAGGTTGCAGCCAAGTCCGGCTGGCGCAGCACGTCGCCCTCCTGGTACGTCGAGCCGTCCGGTTTTAGGAATGCGGCGCATGAAGACGGGAATCGCGCGAAATCCTTTTGCGCGGACCGGAGGCTGCCGGCGTAATGCGAGTCCACCTTAAAGCCGCGCTCCGCAATTTCCGCCGCTGGGAGAATCAACTCCTTCAGACTTTTGCGACCGAATTGTTTGAGCGCGTAATCGTAAGCCGCCAAGGCTCCCGGAACTCCGCTGGCCAACGCACCCATCTGGCTTAGCCCGGTATCGGCTTTTCCATTGCGAACAAACATATCACGGCTGGCCGCCGCCGGGGCCATCTCGCGCCCGTCAATGGCGACGGCTGAACCATCCGCACATTGGATCAGCATGAAGCAGCCGCCGCCGATTCCTGAATTGTATCCATTCACCACGCCCAGCGTCAGGGCGACGGCCACCGCTGCGTCGATGGCATTGCCTCCCTGTTTCAAAACCTCCACGCCTGCCGCGGTTGCCACGGGATCCACGCTGGCCACCATGCCGTGCTCGCCGTAAGCGGCCCGGGCTGCGGGGGCGGTCCACATTTGCTTTGGAGGAGCGGGCGTGGAGCAACCCGTCAGGAGCAGGACCCCCAAGGCAGCGCAAAACGCGCCATGGCGCAATGAGTGCCTGAACAGGCCCGAGCGTTTTAACTTCCGTTGCGAGTCGGTGGGCAGCCAAAACATTGCACTGATTCAGCCGTCCTTACGGGAGTTTTGCAACTGCTGATTCGAGCAGTTTCTGAAATGCAAGAGCCTCCTTGCGTCGGCTGCTGCCGTAAAGGGATTCTCGTATAGCTTCTGGAGAGTTGGCTTTTGCTTGTGAACACGCCTTGCGGCAGTTTAAAATCCATTCCGCACATGAGCGAAATCATTAAGTTGGCGCAATTCGGCCTTGGCCCCATCGGATTGGAAGCACTGAAACTGGCGGCCGCCAAATCCTGGGTGGACGTCGTCGGCGCCGTCGATATCGATCCGGCCAAAGTGGGCCGGGACCTTGGCGCCCTGACCGGCGCGAGCAATCTCAAGGGCCGGCACGTTCACCGCACGATTGAAGACCTGCTTGCCCGGGCGAAGCCCGATGTGGTTCTGCATACCACCGTCTCGAAGTTTAAGAACGCCTTCGACCAACTCGAAGCCTTGGCGCGCGTCGGCATCAGTGTGGTTTCCTCCTGCGAAGAACTGCTCTTTCCGCAGCTCAACAACCCGGACCTCGCCGCCAAACTCGACCGACTCTGTCAGGAAAAGGGCGCGCGGATCATCGGCACCGGGGTCAATCCCGGTTTCGTGATGGATGTGCTCCCGGTTTGCATGACAGGCGTCAGCCGTGAAGTGCGCAGCATCAACGTCCAGCGCGTCGTCAACGCGTCCACCCGCCGCGAGCCGCTTCAGCGAAAGATTGGCAGCGGATTGCCGCCGGAGGAATTCCGCCGCCGTTTTCAGGAAGGCCGCGCCGGGCATGCCGGCCTCAAGGAATCCCTGGCGCTCATCGCCCACTGCATGGGTTGGGAAGCGAAGAACATTGTCGAAACCGGCGATGCCGTGGTCGCAGATCATGACATTCGCACCCAATTCCTGGAGGTGAAGAAAGGGCAGACGTGCGGCCTGCACCAGCGCGCCGAAGCCAAAGTGAACGGGAAGGTTGCGCTGGTGCTGGATTTGAAAATGTATTTGGACGCGAAGAATCCGCATGACGCCATTCAAATCGAAGGCGAACCGCCGCTGGACGTCATCATCCAAGGCGGCGTCGCCGGCGATCAGGCCACGGTGGCTGCACTGGTGAATACGGCGCGAAGAATTCTCAAAGCGCGCCCTGGGCTGTTGTTGATGACTGATCTGGCGGTTCCCTGCCAGGCTTGAGCCGATTTGTGGGGCTGATAAGACCAATGGAACGAATAGAAAACGGCGCGGGTATGGTCACCCGCGCCGTTTTTGATATTCCAAAATCCCTGTTTACGTCCCGTGCTCAGGCTTCCGCGTGGTAGCCTTCTTCGCCGTGTTCGGCCAGGTCCAACCCGGCGGTTTCCACTTCCGGAGTGGGTCGCAAGCCGACGACGGCTTTGACGATGTAGGCAATCACCACCGTGCCGACGACTGCCAACACCAGAGTCACCCCTATGGCTTTTACCTGCTCCAACCACAGGCCGCCATCGGATACGAGCTTGGCCAGCCCGTTTTGAGTGGCAGCGTTCGCCAGGTCCATTTTATTGCCGACGTCGGCCAGGTTGCTGACGATATTTACGTTGCCGCTTTTGGCGGTCGCAAGAATGCCCGTGAGAAATGCACCCATCGTTCCCCCAATGGCATGCACACCGAAGGTATCCAATGCGTCATCATAGCCTAACATCGCCTTGAGCTTCCATACCGCGAAGAATGGCACCAGGCCCGCCGCGATCCCGATGATCACCGCACCGGTCGTATCCACAAACCCGCAAGCCGGGGTAATCACGACCAACCCGGCTACCGCGCCGGAACAGAACCCAAGCACGCTGGGCTTGCCGCGCAAAACGTATTCGGCCATCGCCCAGGTAAAGGAAGCCACCGCCGTTGCCATCGTGGTCGTGGTGAACGCATTGGCCGCAATGACGTCCGCCGCCACGGCGCTGCCGGCGTTGAAGCCGTACCAGCCCACCCAGAGCATGCCTGTGCCGATCATGCAAAGCACCATGCTGTGCGGCGGCATCGGCTCCTTGCCGAACCCAATTCGCTTGCCGAGAATCAAGCAGAGAATCAAGGCCGACCAACCCGAGGACATGTGCACGACTGTGCCACCGGCAAAATCGATCGCCTTGATCGAGGCCTTGGGATTCCAAACGCCGTTCATGAAGCCATCCACACCCCAGACCATGTGCGCGAGCGGGAAATAAACGACGAACATCCAGAGCGTCATGAACAAAAGAATCGCCGAAAATTTCATGCGTTCGGCAATCGCGCCGACAATGAGCGCCGGGGTGATGATGGCGAACATGAGCTGGTACATCGAATACACGTTGTGCGAAACCCAATGCGAATAGTCTGTGTTTGGATTGGAATCGACGCCGTTGAGGAATTTCCAATCCAGGTGGCCCAGGAAAGCGTTCCCGCCATGAAAGGCCATGCTGTAACCGCACAGCCACCACAAGATGCTCACCAGGCCGGCAATGCCCAGGCACTGGGCCATGACCGAGAGCACGTTTTTCCTGCGTACCAAGCCGCCATAAAACAAGGCCAGTCCGGGCAAGGTCATGAACAGCACGAGGGCGGCGCAGATCATCTGGAAGGCGTTATGCCCAGGCCCAGGGCCGGGAATCTTGGAGGAGACATTGGTCACCGCCACGCAGGTGCGCGGGCTGTTGGCAATGTAGGCTTCCAAATCCGCCACTCTTTGATCGAGAGTCGGATCTTTTAAAGCCGGGGCGGCAGCCGCAGGTGCGGCAGCTGGAGCGTCGGCGGCGCGCAGGCTCGTACCCGCAAGCATCAGGCCGACAACCAAACTGGTCAGAAGAAATAAATTTTTCATGTAAGTTATTTTTTAGGTTCTGGATTTATGGTTAAACGGCTTTCTCTCCTTTTTCTTCGGTGCGGATTCGAATGGCGTCCTCGATCGATGACACAAATACCTTGCCATCCCCGATTTTTCCGGTTTTGGCGGATTTGACGATGGCTGCCACGGCGGGATCCACCCGCAGGTCGGGGACGACGAGTTCAAGTTTGATCTTGGGAAGGAAATCGACGGTGTATTCGCTGCCGCGATAGATTTCGGTGTGCCCTTTCTGCCGTCCGAAACCTTTGACCTCGATTACGGTCATGCCTTCGATTCCGATTTCGCCCAGGGCGTCTTTTACTTCTTCCAATTTGAATGGTTTGATGATGGCTTCGATTTTTTTCATGCTGCTCCGGTTCTAGCGCGCGCAAGAACCGCCTTTCGTTTAAAGAAGAGCCTGACTGTTGACGGCATCTGGCAAACCGGCGGGCCGCCCGAAACGCCGGTTCCCAGCGTCCATGCTCAACCAGACCGATTCTTCTGCTCCAGATGCACTAAGTGACTCCAACAGCAAAGCGCTTCTCATGTATTCTGGCACCCGAGCAGCCCGAATGCCACTTGCCTCGTCCCGGCCGTTAGCCTTCTGCACAAACATCTGTGGTTGAGCATCTTACGAAGTGTGAGTTTTTTTCATTATTATGGTGAAACAAAATCATGCTGCACTCTTTTGCACATCCTGTTCGATTCTGGCCAACAACACTGTGGCAATGCGGTTGCTTTGCTATTTGGAACTTTCATGCACGCAGACTAAGCTGAACTCAAAGAGATCACCGTGAGTCGATGACTCCTGAAACCGCCCACTTAAACGAGCCAATCCTGCAGCACACGCGCAAGGATTTTCCGCTGCTGCTCCAGGACCAAACCGTGCAGCAAGCGCTGGATACCATCCGCCGGGAAGGCGTGGGCGAGAAAATTGTTTACTTCTATGTCATCGATGCCGAGCGCCATCTGGTTGGAGTTCTCCCGACGCGCCGGTTGTTGACTTCCGCAGCGGATCGTCGCCTTGCGGAAATCATGGTGACCCGCATCGTGGCTATTCCATCGACAGCGACCTTGCTCGAAGCCTGCGAACTCTTCGCGCTGCACAAGTTTTTCGCCTTCCCGGTAATCGACGAGCAGCACCGGATCGTCGGCATGGTGGATGTGAATTTGTTCACCGAAGAGGTTCTGGATCTGGCCGAGGGCGAGCCACCCGACGATCTCTTCGAAGCGCTCGGGTTTCGCGTCGCCCAAGTGCGCGACGCCTCGCCGCTCAAGGCATTTCGCTATCGTTTTCCCTGGCTCCTGGCGAGCATTGCCAGCGGAACCGCCTGCGCTTTGCTCGCCCGCGCCTTTGAAACCACGCTGGCCCAAAGTATTCTCCTGGCCTTTTTTCTCACCATGGTGCTGGGTTTGGGCGAAAGCGTCAGCATGCAATCCATGACCGTGACCATCCAGGCTTTGCATGCCACCCGTCCGACGTTGCGGTGGTATTTGCGGACGCTCAACCGGGAGATCAGCACCGCGCTGCTGCTCGGAATGAGCTGCGGCATCGTGGTGGCGGCGATCATTTGGCTTTGGCAGGGCCACGTCCGGGCGGCGCTTTCGATCGGGGGCAGCATCGTTCTCTCGCTGTTCACCGCCTGCCTCATCGGATTAAGCATACCGTCCCTGCTCCACGCCCTGCGGCTCGATCCTAAAATCGCGGCCGGCCCCATCGCCCTCGCGCTTGCGGATGTGCTCACGCTCTTTTTTTACTTTGCCATGGCCACGTGGCTGCTGAAGCAATGAGGCCTCTCCATTCCGAACCTTGACGGACGAACGCGGCCCAAAAAAAAACGTAAACCCTCTCCCTTCGTTCAGAAGGAAGAGGGTTGGTGTGGGACCGATCCCACCTCCCATTAATCGTCGGCCCGACTACTCAATCGGCACCATCGAGATCGTCTGCAGGATGCGGCCTGCGATCTTGTAAGGATCGCCGGCGGAATTCGGACGGCGATCTTCCAAATAACCTTTGTAACCGTTGTTCACGAAGCTATGCGGCACGCGCACGGAAGCGCCCCGGTTGGCGATGCCGTAGTTGAACTTGTCGATCGACTGCGTTTCATGCAACCCAGTAAGCCGCAGATGATTGTCCGGGCCGTACACCGCGATGTGTTCGTTCTTGTACTTGTCGAACGCCTGCATGAGCGCCTCGAAATACCGCTTCCCGCCGACTTCGCGCATGTGCTTGGTCGAAAAGTTCGTGTGCATGCCGGAACCGTTCCAATCCACGTCCTTGCCGAGCGGCTTGCAATGCCAATTCACTTCCACGCCGTATTTTTCACACAAGCGCATCATCAAATAGCGCGCCATCCACATCTGGTCGGCGGCAGTCTTCGAACCCTTGCCGAAGATCTGAAACTCCCACTGCCCTTTGGCAACTTCCGAGTTGATGCCCTCGTGGTTAATCCCGCAATCCAGGCACAAATCCAGGTGCTTGTCCACGATCTCGCGGGCGATGTCGCCCACGTTCTCGTAGCCCACGCCCGTGTAATACTTGCCTTGCGGCGGCGGAAACCCGCCACCCTTCGGAAAGCCGAGCGGCGCGCCGTCTTTGTAGAGGAAATACTCCTGCTCGAAACCGAACCAGGTGTCGGGATCATCCATGATGGTCGCCCGCGCATTGCTCGGGTGCGGAGTCTTGCCGTCAGGCATCATGACCTCGCACATGACCAGCACGCCATTTTTCCTCGTCGAATCCGGATAGCAAGCGACCGGTTTCAGCATGCAATCCGAGTTGTGGCCTTCCGCCTGCCGGGTGGAACTGCCGTCGAAACCCCAGATAGGCAGTTGCTCAAGCTTCGGAAAGCTGTCAAATTCCTTGACCTGCGTTTTGCCTCGGAGATTGGCGACGGGTTCGTAACCGTCGAGCCAGATATATTCCAGTTTATATTTTGCCATTTGAATAGGTTGAGTATGTTTGTTCGATGTTCGGCATCAAATCTTGTAATTCTCGCCGTATGACGCAGCCATTTAGCAGGTCGGATGCCACTCGTCAACCAAGGACGCCCTCCCAACCCAAACAAACGCTTCCAGAAGCCTCTGGCTGCGTGACTTTTGCACTATGATTTTTTTTCACGTTCAACGATAGCTAAAACGAACAACTGTATTTATTTGCCCGCGCTGTGCTGTTTTAGCCGTTCTGTTCAACGCGAGTTCCACCGCTGTGCTCCGATGAAAACTACCCGTCCAAACCCGGGTCAAACCCACTTCGGACCCGGTGCGAACCCGTGCCAGGAACAGTGCGCCGCACCTGCCTGTCCGTCCCGGTCAAAAATCGAGGTTCAACGGAATTCGGGACGAGCCACCGAGCCATTCAAGCGCTGCATCTTCCACGACAGATTCAGTGAGTTTAGCCACGGTTTCTCCTTTGGCTGCGCACGCGATAGAGTCGCTCGGTGAAACCGCCCTCCTCCACGAAGTTCTTTTCCAGTGTTGCTATCTGGCGGTCGAGCAGGCTGCACGCCACTGCGAGCAGCGCCAGCGCGCCGTTTGCGGCGATCTCTGGAAAGGTGGACCCCGTGGACTTGGTGGACGCCGTGGACTTCAGTTTCGATTCGCTTTGTCCACTCTGCCCATGCCGTCCATCTTGTCCAGCATGCACCGCCCGCGCCCAAGCCGCCACGTCATCCGCCGTGGCCGGCCTTGCGGCTATCAGTTCCGCCCGTCGCGCGTCTTCGCGCGCCCACTGCGTCAGCCCGCGCTGCCGCAAATAATCTTCATAGTCCAGCCGCAGTTCCTCCAAACTGGCCCGCGCCACGTTGGTGAGCTTGAGTTCGGTTTTCTTGGAAGTGCCGCTGGCCTGGCTGCCCTCCGCGATGTTCTGCACGCCCGACCGCGCCGCCTGCACCATTTGATCGTGCGTGCGGCTGCGCTTCTCGATGTAGCGGTCGCAAAAACGCACCGTTACATCGTAGGCCAGTTGCGCCACCTGAAAGCTTTTCAACTTCCGGTAGCCGCCATGCAACGGAATCAGTTTTTCGGGTTCGTTCATCTTCCGTCCATGCTGTCCATTCTGTCCATGCCCGTCCACGGGGTTTTCGGCATTGTAATGCTATCAGTCGGTTCCGGTCCTCATGCGTCCCGGAGCATATGCGGGCGAGGAAAGGGATGCAAGGGTCTGTTCTCCGTGGCCCCAGGCAGGTCCAGATGAAATGCGGTTCTGCCGTTCCTGCGGGATGGGCAGGAGCGCCGGAATGGCCAATTTCGCCCGACAATTGCTTTCCACCCAGGACCGAAATGCGCCATATTCACAGCGAGGCGCAGGCCGGTAGTTTCCGGCGGCGCAACCCAGGCAGATTTATGCTGCAAGTGAAGGACACCTTAAGGGCCACCGTCCAGCTTGCGTTCGACGGGCGGGTCTATAAGACCTACCACGGCCCGGACGCCCAGGAACGGTTTGCAAAGGAAGTTCGCGTGCTGCGCTACCTCGAAGAGCGCGGTTGCAATTTCGTCCCGCGTCTGCTCAATGCTGATCCCAAATTGCCGCGCATCACGACCACGAACTGCGGCAGTCGCGTGGAGCATCTCGACGCCGACCGCGCCCGGGAACTGTTCGCCGAGTTGGAAACGTACGGCGTCCGCCACGACGATCCCGACATGCGCAACGTGACCTATCGCCAATCCGACGGGCGCTTCTGCGTGATTGATTTCGAATTCGCGACCATTCTCCCGGAAGCGGGCCCGTCGCCATCGCCATGAGCCATCCGCGTCCCCCCGCCAGCGCCGCCAGCCTCAAATGGTTTGGCTGGACCGATCCCGGCAAGGTCCGGCCCAACAATGAAGATGCCTTTCTCGGCCTTCAGTTCGATTCGAAGGAGGTTCATCACCTGGGCAAACTCGGCGAAGCCTCCATGCACCACGGAGACTTTGCCTTCGCGGTGAGCGACGGCATGGGCGGGGCGAGCGCCGGGGAGTACGCCAGCCGCATCGCGTTGGAAAAAATCATAGCCTTGCTGCCACGCTCATTCCGCCGGCACGCCGTGGGCTGGGAAACCGATTTCGTGGACGTGCTCACGGAACTTTTCGGCGAAATCCACGGGGCGCTGACCCATCTCGGCAGGAGTTACGAAGAGTGCGCGGGAATGGAAACCACGTTGAGCCTGTGCTGGTTCACGCCGGACCGGATGTATTTCGGCCACATTGGCGACAGCCGCATCTACTATCTCCCGGCGCGGGAGGGTGGAATCCGGCAACTCAGCCACGACGACACGCACGTGGGCTGGCTGCTGCGCAACGGAAAAATCAACGAACGGGAAGCCCGCGCGCATCCCCGGCGCAACGTGCTCCAGAAGGCCCTGGGCGGCTCCAATCAATTCGTGGACCCACAAGCGGGCGCGGTGGCTTTCGAAACCGGCGACATTTTTTTGCTCTGCACGGACGGACTGGTGCACGGCCTTTACGAAACTCATCTCGTTGAGTTGCTGCGTTCGACCCCACCCGGCCAGCCAGCCGCCAACCTCGCGCACCGCCTGGTCGAGGAATCGCTGGACAAGGATCCCCGGGACAACCGGACGGCGATGGTGATTCAAGTGCTGTAAAATCCCGGAGCTCCCGCGAGTTCACCCGCTCTACGGCTGCAAGCCAATCGTCCCCCGCAGCTTCACCAGGTAATCCGGTGACTTCATGCCGTGATACGTGTCCCACGCCTTGTCCACCCGCTCTTTGATGTGCAATCGCTCGGCCTCGGCCTGGTAGTGCTTCTTTTCCAAAAAAGTTTGCAAATATTTCGCGTGGGCCTGCCAGAGGCGAAGATCGAGGCGCTGCTTCGCGGCCAATCGTTCGGAGTACCAATCGCTCGCCAGCAGGCTCTCGCGAGTGAAGAGCGCCCGGAATTCCGGGTGCTCCAGATTCCAGCCCTGGTATTCCCGGTCCGTCATGATGTGAAGCAGCGCCTTCAAGGGCGGGCAGGCCATCGCGACGCTGCCATCATTGAAATAACTCTCCGCCACGCGCTTTTGCGTGGTCACGATGTTGTCCACGCCATCGGCAAAGATGACCATGTCCTGCTTTTCAGGGCGCAGCATTTCTTCCGTGAAGACTGAATGCGGATGGTTGAAGACGCGGCCAACGAACGTCCGCACAAAGCCCGCCGTCATGCGATACCCCAGGCGGCTGGCCAGCACTTTCTGGCCGAGAAAATCAAAATCCTCGCATTTCTCGAAATAACCATTTTCGATCAGAAACCGCGGTTGACGTTCCGCTGTGGTCATCCGGCACCAAACCTCGGGGATCAACAAACTGATGTCATGGTCCACGCGCACATTCGGTCCCACGTGGCCCGCGGCGGAGATGAAAGCGTCGTAACCGGTCAGCAAATAGGAAACCAGCGCCGCATTCAGGTCCACGATTGGTGGCAGCGCATTGAAAGGCCCCTTAGTGAGCGCGCCTTCCGAACCCGCGCCCGTGGTCGAAGGCGATTTGCCGGTCATGCTGCTGATGAATCCCATGAACAGCTCCGGAAGTTCCTGATAATGGATGGGATTGAAGACCGCCAGCATGCGAATCCCCGCCGTTGGTTCCGGCGGATTGTTGCGCCGTCCAGGCACGACTGCGTTGACCGGCGTCAGCACCGGCGCACCCAGCGGAATCCGCCGCTGCAACCGCGTCCCCATCTCCGCCAGGTAAGCGTCGCGCGGATTCACCAAGTCCGGCCGAAGCTGCAAGTAACGCGGATTCTTCGACGGCTTGCCGTCCACAATCCGCGGATGCGCCGACGAAACGCAGTAGTCCGGGCCGTTGTTCTTCGCGGCCTCCAAAATCAGCCGTTGCATGGGTTCGGTGTATTTCGCGAACCCAATTGCGTCCTCCACCAATTCCCGCACCCCGGCCGCCGTCAGCGGCTCGAAGTTCGACATAAAGTTGCCCGGCTGCGCCAGCTCAAGCTCGGTCAACCGATCATACCCGCGATGCACCGCTTCGTCCGGACGCTGAAAGAGCCGCGACTCGCAGTTCTTCACAAACTTGACCGACAGGTTGCTGTAATCCGGATTCAGACATTTCAAAGCCTGCGCGGGCACCACCACGGAGGCGGTGATGTCGTCCTCCATTTGCAATTTGCTCGCCGCGTGAAAATCCTTGCGCAAACCAAACACCCGCCACGAGCCGTCAGCATCGTAGCCCACGCGCAGGAAGTTCGAAACCAGTTTGCGGTTGTCGCACTTTAACTCGTTCCCCGGAGTGCCGTTGATGATATCGACGCTGAAATGCTCGCGCCAATTCTCGCCCCAGGTTGCGCGGTAAAAACGTTTTACCACGAAAACCAATTCCTTGATGTACTGCGGCACGGAGGCAAGCCATTCGTTGTAATCGTCGCTGTATTCCCCTTCCGACGGCGTGAACAGCTTGATCACCGACCCCAGGGAACGTTCGGAACTGAGGATGGGCCGGCGATCCTTTCCGTTTTTAGCCGGGTCTCGGAAGCGGTCGGAGTAATCCCGCCGCAGCAATTTCGCCACCTGGTTGAAATCCTTCTTGAAATCCGCCACGAACACCGGCCCTTGGATCATGGCATCGGTGATCGGCTTGGAAATCTCCGATTTGCCGCCGCCCGAAACCGTGCACGGCTTATGGCACAGCGTTCCTTCCGCAATCGTTCCCACCAATCGCCAGGCACGGTTGCCCGAAGGCTTTTCCATTTGGATCTTGTAGCCGGACGGGCGGACATAAATCTTGTCCGCGAGCAATTTGATGCTGCGTTCCATCCCGCCCGAACGCCAGCTCACCGTCTGCGTGTGCAAGTTGAACCGCGCGTCCTGCGGCACATAGATGATGGATGGAAACTGCCGGTCAATGCCGTAACCTTCCGGCTGCACCGTCATGGCATCGCCGCAAAGCCGCACCGCTTCCTCGAACGAATGCCCGCGATCCTGCACATGTTTGTCCGATAAAAATTCCTCGCCCAGGTCGTAACTCGTGTAGACCAATGCGCCCCCGGCGTGCTCCTCTTCACAAAGCCCGAACAAATTTGCGGCGTAACTGATCTGCGTCTTTACCTCCTTCTTGCAATAACCGTAATAGTTGTCGGCGATGACTGTGACAATCACGCCGCTCTCGTCCCGCGCTGTGATTTTGAACGCGCCGCCGTTGTTATAAAGCTCGTTCTCCTTCTTCCAGCACATCCCATCCCGGCGCTGGCGTTCGGTGGCCTGGTCCCAAGCTGGCAGTCCAAGCGACTTCTTGGTCAGCTTGACCAAATGAGGAGCAAGAATCACGCAGCCCGTATGCCCCGTCCAATGGTCCACATCCAGGCCCGCGTCGTTCTCGGGCAGGAACGGGTCGCCGGCGTTGCCGAAAATCGTCTCCACGAAATCCAGGTTGCTGACCAGATTCCCGGGTGCGAAGAACCGGATCTCCATCGACTTTTCCTCGATGAATCCCGGCACGGCTGGACAAACAATCGGACGCAGCAACAAGGACACAAAGCATTCCGCCTGTTTCGCCTGGCTCGAGGTGAACGGCAATCGCATCAATTCACTCGGCGGCTGCAATGCTTGTTCCAGCAGGCGCGCAAAGACCGCCTTGGGCACCGCCAGCTTGTCATCGGGAATGGGTAGCCCGCCTTCCGCCACATGAAAGACGCCCTGCGTCGTCCGGCGATCATTCGCCGGGTTGTGGAGCACGCCCTGGCTGACGCGATACGAACGCATGATGTCCGACACAAATACGTCGCGATCCGGCGGCAAGGACAGCAATCGCCCCAAACCGGGGCTGTCCAAAACGAACGTGCGCGAAGGCAGCTTCACCTCCATGCCGGTGTCGTAGAGATAATCCCGGAGAAAGGCGTGGATGCGCCAGTCCGACGGGCAGAAATAATCGGCCAGCAGGCGCATTGTTTCCATCTGCCGCGAGAACATCGGCGCTGTCAGACCGGGGAGCCGGCTTCCATGGCCGTTACCGAATGTGGGGCAACCAGTCATCGCGAGACGTAGATTGATGCTTTCAATCAACGAATCGCTCACACGAACCTTGGAGGTTTCACGAATATCAGGGATGCTTTCTGTGTTCATAACGTACTTATCTTAGCCCGGAAGTTTTATGACAGCTTCAAACCGGCAGCACAGCGCAAGGTAGGGCGCGCAGTCCTCTGCGCGCCGCTGCACAAACGGGGCGGCTCCGGCTGCTCGCGGCGCGCAGAGGACTGCGCGCCCTACCCAGTTCCTGCGTAAAACATTTGGGTCAGGGCGGGTCATGTTCATCGCGCTTCACTTTCCGTCACCGGACTCACATCCACGGCGACTTTCATCGAATGCTCGCCGCTGCCCAGGATCACACCGCGCACAGGACTGACATCGCTGTAGTCCCGCCCCCACGCCACCGTAATGTGGCGCGCCGAAGGCAGCAGGTTGTTGGTTGGATCGACGTCGATCCATCCGACACCGGGGCAAAAGAATGAAACCCAGGCGTGCGAGGCATCCGCACCCACGAGCCGCGGTTTGCCGGGCGGCGGGTCGGTCTCCAGATAGCCGCTCACATACCTGGCTGGAATTCCCATCGTGCGCAGGCACGCTATCTCCAATTGCGCAAAGTCCTGGCAGACCCCGCGACGCAACTTCAAAACCTCTTCCAGCGGCGTTGCGACGTTCGTAGCTTTGGAATCGAACTTGAAATCGCCATGAATGCGATCCGTCAGATCCAGCACGACATCCAACACCGCCCGCCGCGGCGTGAAGGAAGGCGCCGCGTACTCGGCGAATTCCGGTTCTTTGGGAATCAGCGGTGAGGAGTATACGAACTCCCTCGCCTCCAGTATCTCATCCGCTTTGTAGCCGAGCGTAAAATCCCGGACCGCCTCCCATTTGGGCGTGTCGGACCGGACGGGCCATGCCGGCGCCTTGACCGTCACCCGGCTTCGCGCCGTGGCCACCAGCTTGCGGTGCGCGCCCTCCACGGTCGCAAACGTCATCCGATTGCCAAAATAATCGAAGTGAGATTCCATCACCCCCGCGCGCGGCAGGATCTGCAATTCACTTTCCAGACAGCGCTGGCGTGGCAATTCGCGCGGGTGCAGTCGCAGGGTGTGATGCGAAAGCGAAACGGGATCGCTGTACTCGTACGTGGTCGTGTGGGTAATTTCGTACGTTGTTGACATTGATCTAACTCACGCTGGCCACGGTGTGCGTAAAATAATGGTGCGTCAGCTGGTTCGAAAGCACCCCCAGTTGTACCACAAAATCGCCCAAAAGCGAATTTAATGGTTCGTGGAAACCGGTTTCCGCGCTCTGCGCCAGCGATTCGATGTCCGCTTCGCGCAATAATAAACCCAGGCTTTCAATGCGCGATTCTTCCTCGCTTTTGTCCGTCAGGGTGCCCTCGATTGGCAGATGTTCCGAATGGTCGCGTAATGCCTCCAACTGGAATGCGAGCGAACGCGGGTTGCCCTCGTCCAGCAACAAGAGTTCAAGGACCGAAGGCAATTGCACCCCCGACAGGTAACGCCGCCGGTACGTCATCACACTGTCAAAGATCTCCAACACCGGTTGCAGCACGGAAGCCGTTTTGACTTCCGGACAAATCCCGGCCCGAAACAGTCTCGCCAGATGATTTGCGCGTTCCAGCCGGCGTCCGAAATCCAGAAACCGCCACCCGAGCCCGCGTGTCATGTTCTCCATCTCCATGCCGCTAAAGGCGGACAAGTCCACAATCACCACGTTCAACAGACTTAGCGCGTCCACCAGGGGGATGCGCCGGGGCCGGGATCGCGCATCGATATTCAGCTTGTTCAGGATTGACCAGGTGTCCGCCGAAAAACGATCGCGCACCACGGACGCCAGCGCTCGCACGCGCCCCGCGATTTGCCGCGCGCTGCCAGCCCGGTCCTGTTTGTAGAGCAGCAGCAAAACCTCGTGCTCCAGATCCTTGGGCGACATGTTTTCATGGAAACGCTTCGGCAAAAGATCCAGCCCAACCAGCACCTGGGTCAGTGCGCTTAACTCGGCTGGCCCGTCTCCGCCGGGTTCACCAACCATCCGCACCACCAGGCAACGCAGCAACCGCAAAGTGGCCTCCAAACGTTCCGTGTAACGACCCAGCCAGAACAAGTTGTCCGCCACCCGGCTTGGCAATTCGCCGGATGATCGTCCCGCGCGCACCGGTTGCCCTGAAGCAGTCAGCAAGGTCACCGTGCTCACCGGATCGTCGGACAGCACCCAGGTGTCCTTGCTGCCGCCGCCGCTTTGCATGGTCACGTTGAGTTCCTCCGCGGAAGTGGATACCCGCGTCAAGCCGCCGGGCATCACCGCCAGTGCATCCGGCGAGGCGGCAACATACGCGCGCAACACCAGCGGACGCGGCTCCAGTCGCTCGCTGTGCCAAACCGGCGCAGTCGAAAGCGCCACCTGCTCCTGGCCGATAAAGTCATGCGGGCGCGCGCGGATCTTCTCCACCAGCGCCTCCCGCTCTTCGTCCCCCAATTTTCCGCCGAACACCGGCGCACCCGGGCGAACCCCGAATGCCGATTTCACAACCATCTCGTCCAAATGCTCAATCACGTACTCCTGCTCCTTCTGCTGGCCGCACCACCAGGTGGCGACCGACGGCAACTGCAATTCTTCGCCCAGCAGATGACGGCATAACATGGGCAAAAACGCGAGAAACACGGGCGTCTCGATCAAGCCCGAACCGAGCCCGTTCGCAATCGTGACATTCCCCGCCCGCACCGCTTCCAACAAACCGGCCACACCCAAAAAGGAATCGCCGCGCAGTTCCAGCGGATCGCAAAATGAATCGTCCACGCGGCGCAGGATCACATCGACCGGGCGCAGGCCCTCAAGCGTCTTAATGAATACTTTGCGGTCGCGCACGGTGAGATCGCCGCCTTCGACCAGTGTGAAACCCAGATAGCGCGCGAGAAAATCGTGCTCGAAGTAAGTTTCGTTGTACGGCCCGGGCGTGAGCAACACCACGCTGGGGTTGGCGCGGTTGTGCGGCGCCAACCCACGCAGCATATCGCTCTGCTGACGAAAAAACGGCGCCAGGCGCTTCACCTGGCAGGCGCGAAATTCGTCCGGTAAAATACGCGAGAGCACAATGCGATTTTCAAGCGCATACCCCGCGCCGGAGGGCGTCTGCGTGCGATCCGATAGCACCCACCACTGCCCGTCGGGCGACCGCGCCAGATCGACGCCGTGAAGGTGGACGTGCACCTGGTTTTTGACCGGCAGCCCATGGCATGGCCGCAGAAAATTCGGGTTCGCAAAGACGAGCGCAGGCGGCAGATGGCCTTCCCGCAGCAACCGTTGCGGCCCATATAAATCAGCCAGGATCAAATTGAAAAGCCGGGTGCGCTGCATCAGTCCGGCTTCGAGCTGCGCCCACTCCTCCGGCGGAATCAGCACCGGCAGCATGTCCAATTCCCAGGGGCGGTCCATCCCCTGCGGATCGCCATAGACATTGTAAGTTACCCCGTGTTCGCGAATGATCCGCCGCGCATGGTGCCAGCGCACCGCCAGTTCCTCTCGCCCGAGCCGCTCCATTGCCGCGACGAATTTGCTCCAATGCGGCCGAAAATGCCCCGGAGACATTGCCATCTCGTCGTAAATCCCGGGAACGGACGGGTACCCGGCAAACATGCTCGTTGGCCGGTTGATCATTTCCGTATCCGAAGGTGCATTCATCCGTCGCGTCACACAGCTCTCCTATTTTTCGCGACTTGGCAATGGGGTGCAACGCAAATCGAGGGTGAACGGAAATTCCGGAGTGGGCTGGCTCGGTGCGACCTTCATCGGCCCTGCGGTGTGGCCGATCTTGAAGAACCGCGACAGCCGGCGGCTCTCGGCTTCATACGCGTTCACCGGCAGCGTGTCGTAACTGCGTCCACCCGGATGACTGACGTGATAAGTACAGCCGCCGATTGAGCGGTTGTTCCAGCCATCCACGATGTCAAACACCAGCGGTGCATGCACGCCAATCGTCGGGTGCAGGCACTCCGGCGGTTGCCACGCGCGAAAGCGCACGCCCGCCACATATTCGCCTTCGGTTCCCGTTGGGTGCAACGGCAGGGCGCGGCCGTTGCATGCCACGAGGTGCCGTGAATCGGTCATCCCCCGCACCTTCACCTGCAAGCGGTCCAGCGACGAGTCCACGTAGCGCACCGTCGCTCCCGAGGCTCCTTCCTCGCCCAATACGTGCCACGGTTCGAGCGCCTGGCGCACTTCAAGCTGCAACCCGCGCTGCGCAATGCTGCCCCAAAGCGGAAACCTGAACTCCAGGTGCGGCGCGAACCATTCGTGCTGAAATGGATACCCGCGCGTTTGCAAATCCTCAATGACATCGCGGAAATCCTGCTCCACAAAATGCGGCAGCATGAACCGGTCGTGCAATTCCGTCCCCCAGCGCACCAAACGCTGTTGGTAAGGCTCCTTCCAAAATCGCGCAATCAACGAACGCAGCAGCAATTGCTGCGTCAAACTCATCCGCGCGTGCGGGGGCATTTCCAAGGCACGCAGTTCCAGCAAGCCCAGACGCCCGCTGCTGCTGTCCGGCGAATATAATTTGTCGATGCAGAATTCCGCGCGGTGCGTGTTGCCGGTTGCATCAATCAGCAAATTGCGGAAGACACGATCCACAAGCCACGGCGGGATGTCGCCGTGCTCCGGAATCTGCTGGAAGGCGGTTTCCAATTCATAAAGTGAATCGTTGCGCGCCTCGTCCACTCGCGGATGCTGGCTGGTGGGTCCAATGAATAATCCGCTGAACAAAAAGGATAGCGACGGATGATTCTGCCAGTAACAAAGCAGGCTCCGGAGCAAATCCGGACGCCGGAGCAGCGGGCTGTCCGCAGCCGTTGGGCCGCCGATAACAACGTGGTTGCCGCCGCCGGTGCCGACATGGCGGCCATCAATCATGAATTTCTCCGTGCCCAGCCGTGATTGCCGTGCTTCCTCATAAAGCGTGGTCGTGTTCGTTACCAGCTCATCCCAGCTATAGGCCGGATGCAGGTTTACCTCGATGACGCCGGGATCCGGCGTCACCTTGATGTGGTTCAGCCGATGATCGTGCGGCGGCGGCGAGCCTTCAATGGTTACCGGCAACTTCAATTCAGTGGCGGTCTCCTCAATCGCGGTGATGAGTTCCAGGTAGTCTTCGGTCGTCCGCACCGGCGGCATGAAGACGTGCAGCCGGCCTTCTCTCGGCTCCACGCACAGGGCGGTTCGTATCACCCAATCCGCTGATTCGAGATGATTCGGTGGACGATCTGGTTCGCGAACTGGCTGGGGCTTCGACAATCGTTGCTCGGTGACTTCACCGAAGCCGCCCGCGCCGCGACCACGGCCACCACCACGACCGAGCTGCGCGCTTCGGCCCGGCATGGATTGCTGGCTGGCCCGTTCCAACATCCGCTGGGCACGACGAAGCTGCTCGGGTTCCGGCAAGGGCGGGAGGTCATCCAGTGGGTCGGGTGGATTAATGTAAGGATAATCGGTCCGCGACACCCATGGGACTGAATCCAGCGGCAGACGCAGGCCGATGGGTGAATCGCCCGGAGTCAGAAACAGATGTTCGGAGCGCAAAAACCACGGACCACTCGCCCAGCCCGGCCGATTGTTCCAGCGCTGAAGCGGCAACACATAACCGGCCACCCGGTTCAGGCCTTGATTGAAAATCCTGGCCATGCGCGTGCGTTCCTCCTTGTCCTCCAGGCGTGATTGCAGCGGATCCACATTCGCGGGCAAGCGCCGCTCGCGCCACATATAGTACCACGCGTCTTCGTAAGCGGGGATCACGTGCTTGGGCTTGAGCTCAAGCACACGCGCAAGTTGGACGGCAAACCGTTGTGCCTCCTTGTCGGCGTGACCGTAGTTGACCGCATCTTCGGCGAACAGCGTGTCATCATGCCAGATAACGCGGCCATCCTTGCGCCAGTAACAGGCCAGCGCCCAGCGCGGCAGCGATTCGCCCGGATACCATTTCCCCTGCCCGTAATGCAGCAACCCACCCGCCGCGAATTTGTCTTTCAAGCGCCGCAGCAACACGCCCGACAACTTGCGTTTCTCCGGCCCGACGGCGGTAAAGTTCCATTCCTCCCCGTCCATGTTGTCGATGGAGATAAAGGTCGGTTCGCCGCCCATCGTCAGGCGCACGTCGTTCTTCTTTAGCTCATCGTCAACGCGATGCCCAAGCGACTCCACTTCGGCCCACTGCTCTTCCGTGTAGGGTTTGGTGACGCGCGGCGATTCGTGGATGCGCATCACCTTCATTTCGTGAGTGAACTTTGTTCTGCACTTGTCCACCGCCCCGGTGACCGGAGCCGCGCCCATCGGTTTGGGCGAACAGGCCAGTGGAATATGCCCTTCCCCCGCCATCAGCCCCGACGTGGGATCAAGTCCGACCCAGCCCGCGCCCGGCAAATAAACTTCCGCCCAGGCGTGCAAGTCCGTGAAATCAGCCGCCGCTCCGGACGGCCCATCCAGCGATTTCACGTCCGGCTTGAGCTGGATCAAATAACCTGAGACAAACCGTGCCGCCAGCCCGAGATGCCGCAACAGGTTCACCAACAACCAGCCTGAATCGCGACAGGAGCCCGAACGCAACCGCAGCGTTTTTTCCGGCAGTTGCACGCCCGGTTCCATGCGGATGGTGTACTTGATGTCATGCCAGAGTCGCTGGTTGAGGTACACCAAAAAATCGATCGTGCGCTGCTGCGAGCGAGGAACGCTCGCCAGCCATTCCTGCGTGAGCGGCCCGGCTGACAATGGCTTCACGAAAGGAGCCAGTTCGCGTTTCAACCCCCGCTCATATTCGAACGGATATTTTTCCGCCGATTCCTCGAGAAAAAAATCGAAGGGATTATAAACCGACATTTCGGCGACGAGATCGACCTCGATGAGCAGTTCGCGGGTTTTCTCGGGAATTACCAAACGGGCGAGATAATTGCTGAACGGGTCCTGCTGCCAGTTGAGGAAATGCTCCTTCGGCAGTATCCGCTGCGAATAGCTCAGAATGGGCGTGCGGCAATGCGGCGCCGGCCGCAGTCGAATGACATGCGGAGAATGCCCCACCGCCCGGTCATACAAGTAGTGCGTCTTGTGATTAAGCGCGACGTGGATTGCCATTGTTAGGGGTTGGGCTCCTCAATCGTTACTCCTGCTTTTGCTTTTGAATTTTCTCCTTTGGCGCAGGCCGGGCTTCGGGAACGCGTTTGGCCAGCAAGGTTTCGTAAATCCCGCCGCTCACGAGGTTCATTTTCGTTTGCAGCGTATCAAGGTATTCGTGCAGGCCGTCCGCGATGGCGTCATCCACATTCACATACGCCAGATCCGAGCAGAGTTGCCCCAGCAGCTTTTCCGGGGCTTTGCGATACGTGCCAACCGGCGTCCCGGTAATGGCGTGCAAGGAATCCCGCGCGGAGTCCAGGCAAAACCGGATCGCCCGCGGAAACTCGGCGTCAAGCAACAAGAATTCCACTATTGATTTTGGCGCAATCCGCCCGTGGCGCTTGCGATACATCTCGAAGGCGCTCGCGGAACGCAACACCGCGGCCCATTGCACGTCATCAAACGGCGTGCCCACGTCCGCCGCCGAACGCAGCAGGATGAAATACTTCACATCCAGGATACGCGAGGTTTTATCGGCGCGCTCCAACATGCGGCCCAACCGCCCAAAGTGCCAACCCTCACCATGGGTCATCGTGGCATCCGTCAAACCGAGAAACAGGTGACTGGCCAGCTTTACTTCGCTGAAAAAGTCATGCGGCGAATCCACCAGCTTTCCGCTCGCCGCCGCCGAGTTCACCATTAAATAAAAGCTGTTGAGCTGCAGCCACATCTCGGACGAGATGATTTCGCGCACCGACCGCGCGTTCTCGCGCGCCGCTCGCAGGCAGGAGATGATCGAATTTGGATTGTCGCGGTCGAACGTGAGGAACTGAGTCACGTTATGCTGTGTGGGTTCCTCGTAGCGCTTGGTGAAGTCGGCATGGTCGCCGGTGATGTTGACCAACGGCTGCCATTGCTGGCCGGTTCCGCTGGGCGCATCGAGCATGAGGTTGAGGTTCACGTCCACGAAGCGGGCGACGTTTTCCGCCCGCTCGACGTACCGGCTCATCCAATAGATTGAATCCGCAACGCGACTAAGCATCAGGTCCTGTTCACCGCCGTGGTTTCGCCGGCCGCATCGTTGCGTTCCTTTTCAGCGGCCATGGGATTGTCCGCCAGCACCCACGTGTCTTTGCTGCCGCCGCCCTGGGAGGAGTTCACAACCAGCGATCCCTTCTTAAGCGCAACGCGCGTCAACCCCCCGGGCACGACAAAAATCTCCTTCCCGTAAAGAATGTAGGGACGGAGATCGACGTGCCTTCCCTCCAGCCGGCCATCGACGAGCGTCGGCACGCGCGAAAGCGACAAGGTCGGCTGCGCAATGTAATTGCGCGGGTTGGCTTGAATGCGTTTGGCGAACTCGCGGCATTCCTCCGCCTTCGCGTGGGGGCCGACCAGCATGCCGTAACCTCCGGATTCGTTGGCCGCTTTCACCACAAGTTCGCCTAAATGCTCGAGAACATATTTGAGATCATCCGCCTCGGCGCAAATATAGGTCGGCACATTGGGCAGGATAATTTCTTCATTCAAATAATATTTGATGATGCGCGGCACATAGGCATAAATGACTTTGTCATCCGCCACGCCGGTGCCGGGCGCGTTAGCCAGCGCCACGTTGCCGGACTTATAAACCTCCATCAAGCCCGGGACGCCCAGGACCGAGTCGGAACGAAACGATTCCGGGTCGAGAAAATCATCGTCAATGCGACGATAGATCACGTCCACCCGCTCGAAGCCCTTGGTTGTGCGCATCCAGACATAACCGTCCGAAACCACAAGGTCGCTGCCTTCAACCAGTTCGATCCCCATTTGTTGCGCGAGAAACGAATGTTCAAAATAGGCCGAGTTGTAAATTCCGGGCGTCAACAATACCACTCGCGGCGAAGTAACTTCCTCCGGAGCGAGATATTCGAGCATGTCCCGTAAACGAATCGGATAATTTGAAACTGGCCGGATGTGCGAGGCCGCGAACACTTCCGGAAAAAGACTCTTCATCAGCCGCCGGTTCTCCAGCACGTACGAAACGCCAGAGGGACAACGCAGGTTATCTTCCAGTACGTAAATCTGTCCGTCACTGTGGCGGACCAGATCCGTCCCGGTGATGTGGCACCAGACACCGCGCGGAGGGTTCATTCCCACGCACTGCTGCCGCAGTCCTTTTGAGGACGCAATAATCTCCCGAGGCACGGCTCCGTCCTTGAGAATCTTTTGGTCGTGGTAAAGGTCGTCGATGAACAGGTTCAGCGCGCGGATGCGTTGCTTGAGGCCGCGTTCGATTCGTTCCCACTCCGTTGCGGCGACAATCCGCGGCACAAGGTCGAATGGAAGTGTTTTCTCGATGCCGGCGCTTTCGCCGTACACATTGAATGTGATGCCGGCCTGGACCAACGCGCGGTCGGCGGCACTTTGGCGGATCGTCAGTTCACCTGGCGGCAATGACTCAATGTTCCGCGCCAGCGGCCGCGCGGCGGCCCGCGGACGTCCGTTCTCCCCGAACATCTCGTCAAAGAAATTTCCGACTTCGTATTCGCTGAGTTTCATCGAACCAATCCGCGCTCGCCGCTCCACTTTTGCCCTGCGGCCCCGCTGGTGTCCAGCCAGGAATGAAACAACTCAGCAAATCAAATGCCACGTTGCTCCACCAACCTCCAGCGCTGCTTTCAGGCCGCGCGGTTGGCCAAAATTGGGCGGCGTGTTCAAAAGAGCACAGCGTGAATCCGTTACTACGCCGCCAATTTCGGGGTCTTTTGCCCATCGATTTCGCTTGGCGAGCCGCTTGCTTTTCCTTTGCGGCGACCGGATGGTTTCGACGGAGAATGATTTATGGCAACAGCGGAAGTGGCCCCAAAGCAATGGCAACGATTTTGCGAGCGAGTCCAGGCGCTTGCTCAGGACGCAATGGTGAGCATTCAAATTGTGCGATCCGACGGCACGACCGACACAGTGGCCCGGAACGTGCCTTTGCTCAGGGTCGCGCTAAATGACACGAGCGATCCCTGCAATGACAACCTGGTCATTGAAACGGGCGTGCCGGGTGAAAAACCATGCCGGCACGTTGTGGTGGAACCGATCCATATCATTTTGAGAAACGAGGAGGGCGGAAATCGATACCACCGGATGGAAATACCGGCCGAAAGCGGCACTACAATCGTGACCATTCATCCCGGCTTGAGTCCGGAACTGCTGGAAAGTTAGGAAGTGGGAGAACGAAAACTGAAACCGCCTCAGAAAGGCAGCAACGCGCCACGCCACCAAATGCACATCAAAGTTTCGCCCGCAATTAGAGTGCCTTCCGCGCAATGTCCCGGCGAAATTGCGCGCCCTCGAAGTGGATTTGTTCGACCGCTGCGTAGGCGGCGGCTTGCGCGGATTTGAGATCTGTGCCCATGGCCGTCACGCCCAGAACGCGGCCGCCGTTCGTGACGATTTGCTTGCCGGATCTTGCGGTGCCGGCATGGAAAACTTTCGTGTGAGGCAATCCATTGGCGGCTTCGAGGCCGGAGATGGCGGTTCCTTTGGCGTAGCTGCCGGGATAACCGCCGCTGGCCATCACCACGCAAACCGAACTCATGGGATTCCACTTCATTTCGAATTTGTGCAGCGTGCCGCTCACGCTCGCATCGAGCAGTTCCAAAAGGTCGTTTTCCAGCCGGGTCAGGTACACCTGCGTCTCGGGATCGCCGAAGCGGGCGTTAAACTCGAGCACTTTCGGCCCCGCCGGGGTGAGCATTATGCCGGGATAAATGATGCCGTGAAAATCGATCCCCTCGGCTGCGCAACCCGCCAGCCACGGATCGAGAATCGCCCGCCCGACGGCCGCCAGTTGCGACTCATTCAGAAACGGCGTGGGCGAATAAGTGCCCATGCCACCGGTGTTCAATCCCTGGTCACCCTCGAGCGCCCGTTTGTGGTCCTGTGCCGTGGGAAAAAGTTTGGCGGTCTTGCCATCGCACAAGGCGTGCAGCGAGATTTCCGTTCCTTCCAGCAATTCCTGGATGACAATGTTGGCGCCGGCCGAGCCAAACGCCTTGCTCACCAGGATTTCGTCAATGGCCCGATCCGCCTCGGACTGGCTTCGACTGAGCAGCACGCCCTTCCCCAAGGCGAGGCCGTCCGCCTTCACCGCACAATATCCGTTCAATGATGCCGCAAAGGCCCTGGCTTTTGCGGCATCGGAGAAGGTGCCCGCCCGGGCCGTGGGGATGCCGTACTTCTCCATGAAGTTCTGGGAGAATACTTTTGAGGACTCGAATTGTGCCGCTTTCCGATTCGGCCCCCAAATCCGCAAGCCATGCTGTTGGAACAGATCCACGATGCCCAGCGCCAGAGGATTGTCCGGTCCCACCACGGTGAGATCCGCTTTCTTTTCCTGTGCAAACGCCAGCAACCGGGGCAAATCTTCGGCGCCAATATTCACGCAGGAAATTGGTTCGCCGCTGGCCAGGCGCTCCTCGCTGATGCCGGCGTTGCCGGGTGTGCACCACATCTGCGTGACGTGCCGCGACTGCGCCAGTTTCCAAACCAGCGCATGCTCGCGTCCACCTGAACCGATGACTAGAATTTTCATGGTCAAACTTGGGAAACCGCGGAATGCGACACCACTAAAGGCGGAGCGCAGAGCTCCAGCTCTGCGTGAACCTGAGAAGTATCACCGGGTAGTGCTGGAGCTCTGCGCTCTGTCCTCGATTTTACGTTTTCGCCGTCGCCAAAGCTGGTGTGCCTCCGGCGCCTGGAGCTTTGGCCGGACGCGTGCCGCGCAAATCCACTTCCCGGCCCTTCCAATTCGCGATTCCAATGTCGTTCAGCCTCCCGAATCGATAACGCCAGGACCAGCCATAAAACGGGTTATTCGTCGGCCAGAAGGAGATGGCGTCCAAGCCGGCTTCCTTCGCCATTTCGATCGCGCGTTCAATCGTGGCGTGGCGGTCGTTCCAATTGAACAACAAATATTTCCACTCGATCAGCGGCTGGGACAAACCGCGCGCGTCGCGGTAATCAACGAGCGCCTTGATGTTGGCGTAGGCCTTGTCGAAGCTGCCGCGATGCTCATACTTCTTGAGCATCTCGTCGTTGATTCCGGCGATGGAAAAAAACAAATGGCTTGCGCTCAGCGCGGCCTCGCGCTTGGCGTCCGTGTTTAAAATGATGCCGTTGGTCGCGATGACAATCCGGCAGTTGGGATTCTTCTGACGCAGCAAGGGCAATTCCTGGCCGATGGCGGGCGATAAGAACGGCTCGCCCAGGTTCAGATAAAAGAGTTGTTCCAAGCCAAGTTCCGCCGCCAGATCAGCCATCTTCGAAATATCGGCGAGGCTCATTTGCCGCTGCGTGCGGCGCAACGCGGCATTCTCCCGATCGCACCCAATACAATCGATGTTGCAATTGACCGTGTTCTCCAATTGCATGCCGCGGTAGGGCAACCGGATTGCGGGCCAACCGGGATCGGCGCTCGCCAGCGCCTGCTTATCGCCAGCGGGTTTTGGTTCCGCGCCGCCGTTCAGCAATTCCCCGGGGACTTTGGATTTGGTGATGCGTTTCAAGTCGCCGCAGCGCGTGCAGGAGTGGATGGGCAACCTGCCTTGCGCAAGCTGCTGCCGGAATTCCTGCGCCTTGGGACCGAAAAACACTTCTTGAAATGAATTCTTCCGCAAGTCTCCCAGGTGGCCCGACCCATCATAGTCCTGGCAATTGCAGGAGAGGGAGAGGTCGGAGTTGATCGTGAGGTTGTAGTCAGCGTGCCCTTGCAACGCGGCGCAGTAAAACCGCTGGCCGCGCAACCGGGCCGCGGCTTCGTAATAGATCTTGAGCCCCTTGCGGAGGTAATCGCTCACGACCCAATTGAACCGGCGCTTCTTCTTCATCAGCAGGAAGTTTAACCAGCCTACCCGACGGAGGCAAGGGAAGCAAGCTGGTTTGGCAAATTCCCGGCGAGCTTCGATGCTCAGATCGTGGCTTGCTTCCCTGACGTGAAGCAGCAAGAATGAAAGGCATACCGAACGCACTTCAAAAAAACGTTCTTAAGCGGCTCAGCAAAGGGCTGCCACCAACCCGTTGGCAGCGGCTGCGCCTGCATTTGGCCGCTTTGCAAAGGCACCCGCGGCAAATGAGCTTCCGAACTTTTCTGTTTCAAGTCCGGGGTATTCTGCGCACGTGCAATCCGGCCAAGGTGGCCGAGCCGAAGAAGCAGACCAGGAAAACCGCCAGGAAACGCAACCGGTGAGTGCGCATTCCACCGCCTTGCCAGCGGGAACTCCGGCCTTTCAACCCTCCCAAGATAGTTAACCCCGCCCCGTATGGCGCGGGAACTGGAGCAATCGGCTACGCGTCCGCGAACTCGGGCCAGGGCACCGGCTGGTTCAACAACTGCTTTAAGAGGCGGACGTCATCCCGATAAAATTGCACCAGGCGCTCGCGCGACTTCCCAGGCATTTGCTGATCCGACGAATCCGGGCGGATGTTCCAAATCATGAACCAGAAGAGAAAGCGCCGCTCGATTGCCTTGCGTGAGCGGTGCGGAAGGAGCTTTAATGCCAGCCGAAAGCAAGGGTGTTGGGCCAGTGTTTCCTCATTCACCGGAATGCGCTGGCGCGTGCCTCCCGCGTGATAGCATCGGCCAAGATTGGGCGGCGTAAAAGTCTCATCCACTTCGAGAAATGCCAGCAGGCGTTTCAGCACCGCTCCGGGATCGCGTTTCAAATCTTCGCTGAATAACACGAGCAATTGCCGGGCGGGAAAGGTTTTGAAGTATTGTTCCAGCATGCGGCCATGTTCGCCAATGAACAGCGAAGGCCGGTCATTCCCGTCGCCTGGACGGCCCGACTGCATCAAGCCATCAAGCATCTGCTCGAAGGGCCGCTGCTCCTGTTTGCGCCGGAGCATCATTTTATACCAGGAATAGGCGCAATCCACCGGATTGCGGACCAGTGCGATCAGTTTCACCTTTGGCATCTGGCCCCAAATTCTGGCCGGGGTTTCGATCAGGGACATGTATTGCGGCGTCGTCTTGCCCCAGAGCCGATCCGTGGGCGCCTCGGAGAAGAATTTGTCCACATACCAATCCCATCCGAGAGCGAGATAATCCGGGTTGGTGAAATACGGAACTTCCTTCTCCGGCAACAGGTAGAGCGCGGGATGGGCAGCGAGGTATTTGTGCAGGGAGGTCGTGCCGCTCTTGGGCGCGCCAATCACCATGAAATCCAGGTTCCTTCCGCGACTGTCGCTTCCAGCAATGCCTGAGCTAATCGAACGTTTCCAGGGAATCAGGGACTCTTCCTGAATACCGCTTGCATTTGACATGAGACGGCATGATAGCGGCACCGTCGGGTTGGAGAAATACGGGAAAACCATACCTTTCCGAGGAGGTTAAATCTTTGGCTCGCCGCAATGCTGACGCGAAAAACCCAGCGCATCCCGGACCTTGCTTCAAAGTGTTCGGACTATCAATAGTTTTGACAGCCCCAACCTTTTTGGCGCCGCGATGGGTGGAAAGAAATATTCAGAATTACTTTGCATGTTTTGGTTGGGTATGCTTTAGTTGAGGTGTCAGTGAAGTGCAGGATTGGGAGGGAATTTTTGACACCGCAAGGCGTCGCGCGTCGGTGCGCGATCCCGCCTGCTGCCCGGATTGCTTCGGCGCGGCAAGGCGAATGAATTTTGCCTGGCTCCGCCGGGAAGGTTCTTTGACAATTTAGAGACGGCAACCGCGGCCAAACCCGGGTCGGAGGCGGGGTGTTCACCGGGAAAAATCGGGTTTGAACGGGTTTGGACGGGTAGAAAACGATGTGTGAGGCGTGAATCACGCAATCAGTGGATAGGAAACGGTGCTCCCGTCAGCCATCCCAACGGGAGCTACATCTTGGGTGCCCAATTCCGGCATTGAACCGCCGGCTGTTCTCACGCTGTCCCTTCGGTGCCGGGCGGTAAATCCTGGCGGGTTGGTTCGGGCGCGAATTAAGGCGAATTAAAGCAAATTAAACCAAATTAAACCTCTTTTTTTGGTGCAGAAAGAGGCCAGGAACCCAAAAGAAAGACGCAAACGCCTGATGGGCAGCAAATTAGGTGGAAATAGCAGTTTCCTGGCTGTTTCCGGTGGGGCGTTCCTGGAATCCCGAGGGAATTTCGTCACAAAGCCGAGAGGGATTGATCCAACCCCGTTGGGGTTGGCGATCCTTTTGGCTGTTTTCCCAGGGTAGCTCGTGCCTCGCAACCCTGGGCTGAAGGATGCAATCCCTTTGGGATTGGGAAGTCGCAGAGGGCAGTGCTTTGGGTCGCTTGCCTCACCTATTCCATCGAAAACAGCGAAGAACCAACTAGGTGAGTCGCCAATAGTTTTGTCGCAAACGTCGTTTTGGCCGTGCCGCAGGCCATGAGGAAATTGTCGACTCCGGCGTTCCATTCTGGACCGCTGTGACATAATTTATGGAAACTCACTTAGCAGTTTCCTGGCTGTTTCGATGGAATGGCGCAGCCGGTGCCACCGCTGCGCCGCGAATTCCGTCACCCTGGTGACCGGGAGAAACTGTTACCCATGCATCGAAAGGCCCGCAAACCGGCCAGGACTCACTTGGCCGCCAGGGCCGACTCGATCGCCCCGGTCACTTGGGGCGACTCCGGCTTCACCTGAGAATCGAAACGCTTGAGGATTTTGCCATCGCGCCCGATGACAAACTTTCCAAAGTTCCACTTGATGTCGCCCGGAAAAGGCGAGTCCTTGCCCGTCAACGCCGCGTAGAGCGGATGTTGCTCGGCGCCCTTGACATGCAGCTTGTCGAACATCGGAAAAGTGACGCTGTACTTGCTGGAGCAAAACTGTTTGATCTCCTCAGTCGAGCCGGGTTCCTGCGAGCCAAAATCGTTGCAAGGAAAGCCCAACACCGTGAACCCCTTGTCCTGGTACTTTTTCTGGATCGCCTCCAGGCCCTCGTACTGCGGCGTGAAACCGCACTTCGAAGCCACGTTGACAATCAAAAGGACCTTGCCCTGGTAGGCTTTCAGCGATGTATCCTTCCCGTCGATGTCTTTGAGCGGGATGTCGTAAAGCGAGGGTTTGGTTTGTGCCGAAACGATTTGCGCCAGCAGGAGCGCCGCAAGTATGAGGGTTGATTTCATGCCGGAAGTATGGCCGAAAGCCGGGAAAAGTCAAATTCCCGGCGGCTCACTGGACCACTTCAATACGATAGAACTTTCGCATGCCCATGCCGGTCGAATCCACTTTCATGGCGGTCGTGCCGCCGGCGGTAACGTCGCCCGGAACAGCGTTCCAAACGGCTGAAGAATTCGTCTTGGATTGCATGCGATAAACTCGTCCCGGTACTGACAGCCAAGTCAAGGTCACGCCGCTGGCGTCGACCGAAATGCTCGAAATCACCGGCGGTGGCGTTGCCTCGATGGTGAAATTGCCGTGCGAGATGTCGAAGAAGATGTTACCCGCCGCCGCAACTTTTACCCGCGCCTGCGCAGTGGGAACGTTCGGAAGCAGCACCGCAGCGAACCCATTGTTGGGCGCATTGGTGGCCAATATAATGGGGAAGTCGGCGCCCCCGTTGGTCGAAAGTAAAATATTGACGTTGGAAGCGCTTATTGGAGCGGCAGCGGTTCCCGCCACGTTCCAGGTGACGGTTTGCAGACCTGACCACAACACCTCCGCGGCGGGTGAAGTCACCAGGAAAGGACCGGCGCTTGAAATCACGGTCACCGTGGTGTTGGAGCTGTTCACACCGCCGCCGGTTGCGCGATTGTCCCTGGCGGTTACCCGAAAGTTCATCGTCCGGCTTGTGGTGGGAAGCTTCTCCCCGGACGTGTTCGTATTATTGAGTATGTCCGATAGCCTGGGAAACGTTCGGGAGGCACTGTGCGTCGGGTTGAATGAGCGGAAGATCGGGCTGCTCCCATTGTCGGCGGCAGTAAGTGTTTGGGCCGGTCCCAAGTCCAATTCCTCCCAGCAATAAGTCAGTGGATCTCCATCCGGATCGCTCCCGCTGGCGGTCAGAGTGAAGGGCGTGCCTTGCGGAATGGTGTACGTCAGCCCGGCGCTGACCGTGGGCGGATTATTCCCCGTGGCAGTCACCACCGGGCAACTGCTGCCGGAACCGCTGGTGGTATAGGCCATGATTTCATCCAGGTTCGTGGCCTGGAAGTAAGGATCGCTGTGCGGTTGAAGATTGTCGGCCCCGCAAATGCCCGCATAAGCCATGATGGTCGATCCGCTGCCCGGCTCGTACGCCGTCGCCGCGTGGCGATTGCCGCCGCCGCAACTCCCGGTGACGCTGTTGAAGGGATGGTTTGCTCCGAACTCGTGCCCCATCTCATGAGCGACGTAATCCACGTAAAATGCATCGCCAATCGGCGATGAGAGTCCGGTGACGCCCTGGGCCTTCACGCCGCTTCTACAAACCGCTCCCACCAAAGCGATGCCGCCGCCGCCGGTGCTGAACACATGCCCGATGTCGTAATTGGCGTCGCCAATGACGCTGTCGAGCGTGCTCTGGTTCTGGCTCAGCATGTTCACTCCGTTGTTATTGCTGTACGGTTCCGTCGCCGCGTTGGTATAAATAATCAGATCATTGTTGGCCACGAGCACGAGGCGGATCGCCAGTTCGGTTTCATAGATGCCGCTGACGCGATTGACCGCGGTGACGACCGCCGCCAAACCGTCCGGAACATTCGGTGGATTGGGCGAGCTTTGAAAGGCCACGTATTCCGCCGTGGCGGCACAGGCGAGACGATAAGTCCGAAGGCTCGTGCCTGACGAACGGTTCGCCGTCTGCACTTCGGGCGCGGGCGCGGCAGTGTTGGTGCTGTCCGCGGTGAAGCATTGAAATCCATCGGCCGCCCGCCGGTAATCACGCTTGTAATAAGAGAGATAGAGATTCGTTTCTCCCCGGGCATAAGGATCAATGTAAACGGCCCCGCTGTGAGAAAGCACCTGTGCGTGAAAGCCGGCGGGCGTCAAATCAAACCTCACCGTTGCCGCTGGATCATCCACGCCCTGGCCAACGTAAGTTTTGAACCCGGGAAATTTTGCCGCCAACTCGGGGGCCATCACCGGGGATTCCAGCGCCTTGAATCGCGCCAAGCTCCCGTCGGGCATGGGCAGGGAGATTTCATCGCCGGTGGCGACCACGGCAGCCACACGCGCGTGTGTTGCCGGACCGAGGATCGTATGCAGCGTTGGATGGTCGAGACGGAATACCCGAAAGACATCCGGTCGAATCCACGGCTCAACGGTCGAAGGCGCTGGGGGAAACGATGGGACTTCACGCCAGAGTTGATTAATAGTCGGGTTCTGTGAGAACACCCGAGACCCAGTAATCAACCACGCTAACAACGGCAAAACTGCGCGAACTGAATTTTGCCTCTGCATCAATAGGGCAACAACAACATCTGCCCATGCTCGAATGGGTGGCTGAGTTTGCCGAACCTCCCGCGCAGAGTCAAACCTGTAAACGCCGCGATACCGCCTTGAACATGGCCAGGCATTTGGGCCGCTGCTCCTCGTGCAGGACAATCCGCGCAGGATAGCGGGATTTTGCCGCTAACAACGGATCTTCCCACGGTTGGTGAATCAAGTCCTCCGGCAGGGCCGCCAACTCGGGAACCCATTCGCGCACAAACTCACCCTGCGGATCGAATTTCAGGCCTTGCGACACCGGGTTGAAGATGCGGAAATACGGGGCCGCGTCGGTTCCTGTCCCAGCGCTCCATTGCCAGCCGCCATTGTTGGCCGCCATGTCTCCGTCAACCAGCTTCTGCATGAAATAGCGCTCGCCCCATTGCCAGTTGATTAGCAGGTCCTTGGTCAGAAACATCGCCACAATCATCCGCAACCGGTTGTGCATCCAACCGGTCGCATTCAAGCAACGCATCGCGGCGTCGACGATTGGATAGCCCGTCATTCCGGCGCACCACGCTTCAAAGTGTTCGCGATTGTCGCTCCACTTCAACGCGTCGTATTCAGGGCGAAAACAGCCGCGCATCACGCGCGGAAAGTTGCTCAGCACCTGCAAATAAAACTCGCGCCAAATCAACTCGTTCAGAAAGACGTCACAACTCGGGCGTTGCGCCGGGCTGGCTTCAGCGCGAGCCTTCCGCAATCCCGTCAGCACCGTGCGAATCCCGATTGTGCCGCAACGCAAATGCGGTGAAAGCCGTGACGTGCCGTTTTGCGCAGGAAAATCCCTTGCCGTCCCGTAAGTGAAGATCGGCTGTTTCAAAAATGCCCGCAATGCATCACGAGCCGCGCGCTCTCCTGCGAATGGCATCGTCTGCGAAAGCGGATGGCCCAAATCCGCACCATCCAATGGCAGGGGATCAGAAGCGATTTTCGGAACTCGCTTCGACGACGCCCTCAATTTCGGCTTCGGCGGTGGGATGGCGCGCGCTTTCCACGCGCGCGAGTACGGAGTAAAAACCGTGAATGGGTTTCCGGCCTTCGTGAGCAATTCACGCTCTTCCCAAATCACGGCGTCCTTGAAAACTTCGAAGCCCACGCCCGCGCCGTTCAGCGCATTGAACACACGATTGTCCCTGGCCTGCGCGTAGGGCTCGTATCGTTTGTTGCAGAAGACCGCCTGGGCGCCGAGTTCGGCGCACAATCTCGGCAATTCCACTTCCGAACGGCCGCGCCGGATGACCAGCGGGTAACCGAGTTCGGCCAAGTTTTTGCGCAGTGAATCCAGGGAACGCAGCAGAAACGCAAGCCGCGCGGCGCCCACATCCGGTCCAGTGCGGAAAGCATCCTCCAGGATGAAGACGGGCACGACCCTTTCCGCGCGCTGCACCGCCTCGCTCAAAGCCGTGTTGTCCGACACGCGGAGGTCTCGCCGGAACCAATGGACCGCGGTTTTCACGTTTGGCGTCCTACAAAGCCGCCAGTTTGATCGCCGCCAGCAACCGTCCCACGAGGAAATCCGGCGCGCATCCGAGCGCGACCACGCCGAACGCAATTACCGCCAGCACGATCCGGCTGGAAATCGGCGCGCCGAGACTCCCGCTCTCCGCTGAAACGGGCACCACGTAGATCTGCTTGAGCACCTGGAGATAGTAATAGAGCGACACCGCACTCATCGCGATGGCAAAGATCACCAGCCATAACAATCCCAGGTCCTTCGCGCCGCCCACCGCGGCCGTGAACACGTAAAATTTTCCGAAGAACCCCGCCAGCGGCGGGATTCCCGCGAGCGAGAGCATGAAAATCATCATGCAAAATGCCAGCAAAGGCTCACGGCGTCCCAATCCGGCGAAGTCCGAAATGCGGGCCTCCCCTGCCCTTTCTTCGACCAGTCCCACCACGCCGAATGCCCCGAGGACCGTCAACCCGTAAGTGACCACATAATAGACCAGCGAAGTAACTCCCGACGGGCCATTCGCGAGAATGCCGAGCAGCGCGTACCCACCGTGCGCAATCGCCGAGTAAGCCAGCAGGCGTTTCACGTTGCTTTGCGCGATGGCGGCAAGATTGCCCAGCAACATCGACGCGACCGCCACCACGGCGAGAACGGGCAGCCAGCCGGGCGCATACGCGTGCCACGAACCACTGCCACCGGCATGCGCAAACCCGAGCATCATCACCTTCGCAAAAACGAAAAAGCTGGCCACCTTCGAACCCGACGCAATGAACGCCGCGCTCGGTGTCGGCGCGCCCTGGTAAGCGTCCGGCGCCCAGAGATGAAAAGGCACCGCTGCAACCTTGAACCCAAATCCAATCACCGTCATCACAATCGCGGCCACCAGCAATGGATCCAGCGCAGGTTGTTCCAGCTTCGCCGCGATTTCGCGCAGCCCGGTGGAACCGGACAGCCCGTAAACCAGGCTCAATCCGAACAATGTGAACGCCGCCGACATTCCGCCGAACAGAAAGTATTTCAAGGCCGCCTCGGCGGACTTTACGTTTCGCTTGTTGAAAGCGGTGAGGATGTAAAGCGAGAGGCTCGTCAGTTCGAGCGAAATGAAAATCATCAGGATGTCTTCCGCGCTGACCAGAAACATCATCCCGACCGTCGCCAGCAGTATCAGCGCCAGGTACTCGCCGACGTGCCCGGTAAAACTCGATTCCATCGAAATAGCAATGGTAAAGACCGTCAAGCCGAGCAGCGCCACCTTGACCAACCGCACCAATCCGTCGTCCACGAACATTCCCCGCAGCAACGGCAGCGCGCCCGAGACTTCGCCCGCCGGATGCGTCGGCGAATTGATGAACAACAACCACGCCGCGGCCAGCACGCAACCAAATGCGGCGAAGGCGGCCCCCATCCAGAACCGATGACGCAGCGGCTGTTCGCGCAGGATGAGCAAGTCCAACCCCAGCACCACCAGCGCCGTAATGACCACGATGGTTTCCGGCGCGACCAGGCCGAGTAATTGCAGGTAACTCAAAACGGCCTCCCTTCCCGCAACAACCGGTCGAACAAATGCGAGGAGAAGCTGGGGCCGATCAAGTCGAGGAGCAGGTTCGGGTAAATGCCGATGATCAAGGTGGCCCCGAGCAGGATTACCGCGCCGAGTCGCTCCGGCACGGAAATCGGCGGCAATGGATGCGCCTGCGCTTCCGGCGAGGGAACGGCTTCGTTGAAGAACGCTTTTTGCAGGACGCGAAGCGTGTAAGCAATTCCCACCAGGATTCCGAATCCCGCCAGAACCGCAAACGTCGGAAATGCCTGCCATGCCCCAAGTAAAACCTGGAACTCCGCCGCGAAACCGCTGAAGCCCGGCAACCCCATCGACGCAAAGCCCGCCACTGCAAAAGTGCCCGCCGCAAACGGAAGCGCCCGCCCCAGCCCCAAGCCTTCGAGCAACGGCAGGTCACGGGTATGAGTGCGGTCATAGACCATCCGCCCCACGACACCGAACAACAGCCCCGCGATGATTCCGTGCGAAAACATCTGCAGTACCGCGCCGCTCAGGCCAATGGTATTGATTGTCACCAGGCCGAGCAGGACGAACCCCATGTGGCTGACGCTCGAATAACCGATCACGAATTTGAAATCCTTTTGAATCAAAGCCACCGTCGCGCCGTACACGATGCCAATCACCGCTAAAAGCCCAATTGCGTACCGCCATTCCGCCAATCCTTCAGGAAACAAAGTCATTGCCACCCGCAACGCGCCGTACGCTCCCAACTTCATCACCACACCAGCAAGCAGCATTGAAGCCGCCGTCGGTGCCGCCACGTGGCCCGTTGGCGCCCAGGTATGAAAAGGCCATAGGCCGGCAAGAATCGCAAAGCCCACGAACACCAGCGGAAAAGCCCAGTGTTGAAAGCTGGCAGGGAACGAGTATTGCGCCAGTTCAACCAGATTCATGGTCTTTGCGCCCGAAACGACATACGCGGCCACGATTCCGATGAGAACCATCGCGCTGCCGACGAACGAATAGAGCGCCAGTTTCATCGCTCCGTATTCCTTGTTCGTGGAACCCCAGATCGCGATCAGGAAATATTTTGGAATGATTGCCAGTTCGTAGAAAACGAACAGCAGGAATAAATCGAAGCTGAGAAACACGCCATACACGCCTCCAATCAGCGCGAGATAGAACGCAAAAAATTCCTTCACCCGATGCTCGACGTTCCAGGAAAATAAAATTCCCACCACCGCCGCCACACCGGTGAGCACCGCCAGGGTCAGGCTGATTCCGTCCACAGCCAGGAAGTAATTGATGCCGAGTCCGGGAATCCAGGCTCGTTGCGTAATCGTCTCGATGCCAGCATCCGGCTCTCGTTGGAAGATCGCCGCGAGTGCGATTCCGAGTCCGATCAGCGCAGCCAGCAGTGCCACGATACGCGCCAGTCGCGCCCGCCCGGCTGGCAATAGCATCAGCACCAGCACGCCAATAAACGATATGTAAACGGTCCAGGCCAGCATGCGCTTAGAATTTCATATTCTCCACCATCGCGATGACCGTGGTGTTGATCTTGCCGATCAGGAGTTGCGGGTAAACACCAATGATGAGCATCAACGCGAGCGCGGGCAGCACGATCAGGCGCTCCTTCCAACTCAAGTCCGCCAGCCCCGACCACTTGCCGTTGAGCGGTCCGCTGAATACGCGTTGCAGCATGGTCAGCAAAAAAATCGCCGTGACCAGCAGGCCCAGCACCGACAAAGCCGTGGCCCAGGTGGCCAGCGGAAACGAACCTTTGAAAATCAGGAATTCACCGATAAACCCGTTCAAACCAGGCAGTCCGAGCGACGCAAAAATCGCAATGCCCATCAGGCCGCAAAATACCGGCGCCGCTTTTCGCAACCCGCCAAAATCGTCCACACCCCGCAGCCCGCCGCTGCGCTGCTCCAGAAACGCGATGAAACAGAAGAGGATTGGCGCGGTCAGCCCGTGATTGAACATTTGCAGCAGGACACCGTTCAAGACCGCTGACTTTTGGAGGTTCCACGACGCGTCCGCTTGAGTGAGTTTGGCGAGCGCGAAGATGCCCAGCAGGCAGTAACCAAGATGATTGATGGAGGAATAGGCAAACATCCGTTTCAAATCCCGTTGCGCGAAGGCGGCGCAGGCGGGAAGCACGATCGTCGCCACCGCCAGCCAGAGCAGCGGCGTCATGACCATCCGCATCTGGTCGGGAAAGATCGGCAGGAGAATCCGGAGAAAACCATAGACGCCCATCTTGGACATCAACCCGGTAAGCAACATCGTCACGCTCGTTGGCGCTTCAGCATAGGTCGTCGGCAGCCACGTGTGGAATGGGACCAGGGGGACTTTCACCGCGAAACCCAGGAACACGCCGGCAAAAATAACCAACGGCAACTGGTCCCGGTTGAAGATTTGCCAGGCCGTCACTTTCACAATCATCTGGGAAGCGATCTCGCCGGAGCGCCCTTTATCCGCCAGTTCCATGAAGTCGAACGTGCCGGTCACGGAATATAGCGCGAGGAAGGACAGCAACATCGCCACGCTGCCCACCATCGTGTAAATGAAGAATTGCGTTGCCGCCGCCGTGCGTTGCGTCCCGCCCCAAAACTTGATCAGGAAAAACGCCGGCACGAGGCTGATTTCCCAGAAAATGAACCAATGGAAAAAGTTTAGCGCCGTAAACGTGCCAAACAATCCCGACTGCAAGAACAGAACCAGCGAGAAAAAGATGGGAACCTTTTCATCGATTCTCCACGAGGCGAGAATGGCAATCGGCACCACGAGGGCAGTCAACAGGACCATGAGCGCGCCCAGGCCGTCCACACCCACGAAGTATTGAGCGCCGAGAGATTTGATCCACTCGTGTCGCTCCACAAATTGCAGCCCGGAGGAGCGAGGATCGAATTGTGCCCACAGGGTCACCGCCAAAACAAGATTCAGCAGACTGAAACCGAGCGCGAGGCCGCGCGCCAGGCCCTTTTGCCGGGAATGCAGGCCAATGAGAAGTATCGCACCGGCCAACGGCACAAACGTCAATATGCTAATGATTGGAAAGCCGTTCATGATGCCCGGCACCCCCAAATCAAAACCAGAACCAGCACCGCCAATGCCACGCCGATCACTCGCAGGTAGTCCTGGACCCGGCCGTTCTGCAACCGTGAAAGCAGTTTCCCACCCCTGGCCGCGCCTTTGCACCCCTCGTCAAAGCCAAGGTTGATCACAAATTGGTCGAAGACCTGATCAATCCAGGCCAGGCCGACAACCAAGTAGCCGATGGCGTGGACCAGGCCATTCCAAAACCAGAAATCCAGGCCGTCGCAAACCCGTGCCCACCAGGCGTTGAAACGAATCACCGTCACTTCGTAAACTTCGTCGATAAAAAACTTGCGGCGCAGCAAACCAAAAATCTCCGGCCGGATGCGTTCCAATGGATCCGGTTCGTCGCTTTGAATTGGTTTCTGCCCATAAAGCCACCAGGCCAGCATGACACCCGCGGTGACTATGAAGGTCGATAGCGCCAACGTAAACAGGACTGGACCTTCGAACAGCCGACCAAATTCGAAATCCGGGGCGATGCCGTTCAAGTAACTCTGAAACCAGGGCCACACGGGCGTGCCCAGAAAGCCGAGCAAAATCGCAAACGCCGCCAGGATGATCAGCGGCCAGGTCATCACGCGCGGACTCTCATGCGGCTCGTTGGAACCCGCGTGGGCCTCCCCGGCATGCGCTGAAGCATGTCCATTTGCCCGATAGTTTCCCAAAAACACATAGCACACCTGGCGCGTCATATAGAACGCAGTCAGCAAGGCGGCGAAAACTCCCAGGTGAAACGGCGTAAACAACACGCCAAGCACGCTGCTTGTCGCCGGCCAGTGTGACCCGCTCCATTCATGCGCCTTCTCCAGAATTCCGTCCTTGCTCCAAAAGCCCGAGAAAAACAGCGGCACGCCGGAGAGGGCCATCATTCCGATGGCGTAAGTGGCAAAGGTTACCGGCATATATTTCTTCAACCCGCCCATGCGCCGGATGTCCTGTTCCTCATGGCAACCGTGAATCACCGAACCCGCGCCCAGGAACAACAGCGCTTTGAAAAACGCGTGCGTGATCAGGTGGAACATTCCGACCGCGATGCCGCCGACGCCGAGACCCAGCATCATGAAACCCAATTGCGAGACGGTGGAATAAGCCAGAATGCGCTTGATGTCCGTTTGTGCGACGGCGATGCACGCCGCGAAGACCGCCGTGATCGCCCCGACCCACGCCACCACCGTCAACGCAGACACATGAATTCCCGGAGACCAATTCGAAACTTCGCCTCCGTTTGCCGACATGAGCGGGTAAACGCGCGCGACGAGGAAAACCCCCGCGGCAACCATCGTGGCCGCGTGGATAAGCGCGCTGACCGGGGTCGGTCCCTCCATGGCATCGGGCAGCCACACATGCAGCGGCACCTGGCCGGACTTGCCGATCGCGCCGCAGAAAATCAAGAGTCCGATTCCCGTGCTTACCGCCAGGCCGGCGATCGTGGCGCGGGTCGCCAGCTCATTCAAAGCGTTTTGCTCCAGGCAACCACTTCCACCGTCATAAAAAAGCAGCGTGCCCGCCTGCGAGTACAGCCAGAGGATCCCGAGGAAGAACACGACATCCCCGATTCGGGTCGTGATAAAAGCCTTCTTCGCCGCCGCGGCTGCGCTCGGCTTCTGATACCAAAACCCAATCAACAGGTAGGAGGCCAGCCCAACCAACTCCCAGCACATAAACAGGAGAAGCAGGTTGTTGGCGATAACCACCCCCAACATCGCCGCCGCGAACAGCGACAGAAAGCAAAAAAAGCGCGTGAAATTCTCGTCGTGCGCCATGTAACCCACGCTGTAGATAAAAATCAACAGACTGACAAAAGTCACCATCACCAGCATGACCGCCGCGAGCGGATCCAGCACCCAGCCCAGGCGAAACCAATTTTCTCCGATTTGGAACCAATTGAAATTCCAAGTCTCATGAAAGCTGGTTGCCGCTGATGAACGGCCCAATGTCCCGGCAAAGGCGAAGCATGCGAGGATAAAAGAAATCGCCATCGCACCAATCGCCAGCGCCGCCGCGAATCGTCGATGAGGCTGCCGTGTGACCGCGATCAACCCGGCCGCAAGGAGCGGGAGAGCGGGAATCAGCCAGAGATATTTTATATCCAAATACATCAGCCTTTTAACGAATCCATTTTCTCCAAATTCGTGGTCTTATAATGCCGATAGATGGAAATGATCAGCGCCAACCCAACGGCGGCCTCCGCCGCAGCGATGGCGATCGAGAAAATCACGAAGAGAATGCCCTGAATCGCGTTCGGGTCGGGACTGTATCGCCAGAAGGCGATGAAATTCAGATTGGCGGCGTTGAGCATGAGTTCGATGCCGACCAGCACGAGAATCGCATTGCGCCGCGTCAACGCGCCGGCCAGGCCCACGGCAAACAGCAGGGCGGAAAAGATTAGATAGTAATGGAGCGGCATCTTGGTTATTTGGCTAATACCTCTCGTTCGCGCTCAGGTTGCGGGTAGTGCGCCGGGGATTCAGACCCCGTCTCGCTGGCAATCGAAGTGGCGTTCCCCTCGTTTAAGCCGGTGGGCGCGGCAAGATGGCCGTGCCCATGTCCTTGATCTGCGGTCACCCGATGATCGCCGCCCGCGCTCTTCCGTTCGTTCATGGCGATGATCACCGCACCAATGGTGGCGGCGGTCAGCAGCAATCCAATCACTTGCAGCGGCAGAACGTACCAAGTCATTAGTTGGTTTCCGATTTCACGGACGGTGGGACTCGGCTTTGCCGGGAGGCTGCGTTGAGAAACGGAGCTGGAGAGAATCACCCTGGTCAGCACACAAAAAACCAGCACGGCAATAGCAACTCCCGCGATCCATGAGCGCGACACCACCGAGTGCGGCACCGGCTGGCCGCTGCGGGTCAGCAGGATTGCGAACACAACCAGGATGGCCACCGCGCCGATATAAACGAGGACCTGGGCGAAGCCGACAAACTGGGCATCCAGTTGGAGGTACATCGCCGCCAATCCGGCAAACGCCACGGCGAGGCAGAGGGCGCAATGCACCAGATTGCGCAGGCTCATGGCGGCAATCGCGCTCACGAGCGTCAAAGCGGCGATGATGGCAAAGGCTGCTTGCATTCGGTTAATTCAATCGGCAAAGCGATAGGTGCGTTGCGTGATCTTCTTGCTCCCGCTCAACGCGCGGCCGAGCCAGACATAAGGGACGCCGATCATCACAGCGCCCAGGAGCCATCGACCGAGGCCCGCGCCGGGAAACTCCCACGCCGCGGTAAAGTGCCAGACTGCCGCCACCACCAGATTGAGCAGCGACAATGGGAGCATAAACTTCCAGGCAAAATTCAAAAGTTGGTCCACGCGCAGACGTGGAACTGTTCCCCGCACCCAGATGAAGAGACAAACCAGCCCCATCAGCTTGGCGAAAAACCAGACATACGAAGGAACAATTTCGAGAAACTCGAACGGCGCATGCCACCCGCCCAAAAACAACGTTACTGCCAGGCCGCTCACCGCGAACATTCCAAAATACTCCGCCATGAAAAACAGGGCATACTTGAATCCCGAGTACTCGGTGAGATGTCCCGCAATGAGTTCGGATTCCGCCTCCGGAATGTCGAAAGGCGAGCGATTGGACTCCGCGAGCGAGGCGATCAGAAACATGATGAACCCTGCAAGGCCCCAAGGCGTCAGCACAAACCAATGCGGCACGAAACCACCCGCCAGGTAACGGCCCTGTTGGGCAATGATCTCGACCGGGGAAAGCGACCCGGCAATCATGATGACACTCACGGACGAAATAATCAGCGGAATCTCGTAGCTGATCATTTGCGCGATGGCGCGCATCGCCCCGAGCAGCGAATATTTGTTCCGGCTCGACCAGCCGGCCATGAAAATCGCCAATTCCGTCGATGCCCCCACCGCGAAAAAGAATAAAATCCCGGCATCCATGTCCACTGGAACCAGATTGCGGCCGTAAGGCAGGACCGCGAACGCGAGTATCGTGGGCACGGCCAGAACCACGGGAGCAAGAAAGTGAACCAGCGCGTCAGCGCTCCGAGGAATGATGTCTTCCTTGGTTAACATTTTCAGGCCATCCGCAACCGGTTGGAGGATTCCAAATGGCCCCACTCTATTTGGTCCCAGCCGATTTTGGATGCGCCCCAGGCCTTTGCGTTCCAACAACGTGGTGAGGGCAAAAAGCGTCGCGAATATCCCGATAATCGGGCTTACGGTCAGGACCGCGGAAATGACAGGCCGCGCCGAAGGCGGGAACACAGCCAGGAGATCGGCCTTCGCTTCCGGCTGATCTGTCGCCACGCGCCAGATCATCAGGAACAGTCCTCTAAAGAATTCTCCGATGATCATTTCGCAGGCGCAACTGTGGTTGGGTTGGGAGCGGGTTTGGGAGTTGCAGCCGCGGTGGCGGCTTTCGCGGCCGCCGCCGCCTTCGCTTCGGCATCGGCCCTGGCTTTGGCTTCCGCCTTGGCCTTCTCCGCGGCGAGACGGGCATCGACCTCAGCCGCTTCTGTTTCGTGAATCTTGTGGTAATACTCGTTCGACTTTGCCAGGCGGTGCTTGTCCTGCAACAGGCCCCCAAACCGGTCCGGGTTGCTCAGCTCGAACTCCGTGTCCATCTTGATCGCCTCAAACGGGCAAACCTCGACGCAAATCTGGCAACTCATGCAAACCGAGACATCGATATCGAACACCGCCGGATAGAACTGCGGCTTGCCGATGTAATCGGGTTTCTTGTCCTTGCTTTTGACGATGTAGATGCACTTGGGCGGGCATTCCTTTTCGCAGATCTGGCAGGCCACACAGCGCAACCCCCTGGCGGCATCGTCCCCGTCATAAACCAGAAAAGGGAAATTCCGGGCGTTTTCCTTGGCGGGGATCTTGTCTTCGGGATACTCAACGGTCGTCAAGCGCTCTGGGTCGGAATAGCTGCCGACGAAATTTCTCGCCGTCTCGACCATGCCTTTAATGATGCCTTCGCCTAACATGTATTGAATAACTTATAAACTGACGGCCATATTCCAACAAGAGTTTAAGGGCTTGCGGGCAGGCGGCTTGCCGGTTTTTGTTCTTTACCGCGCAGGAATTGCCGTCTAGCGATCCACTTCACCCAGAACAATATCCACACTGCCGAGAATAATGACAACGTCCGCCACGTCCTGGCCCAGACACATGTCTTCAAGGACCGTGAGATTGATCAAACTGGGTGGACGGACACGGTAGCGGTATGGGTTGGGAGTGCCGTCGCTGATCAAATAGAATCCAAGCTCGCCTTTGGGTCCCTCGATGCGACCGTAGGCTTCACCCACTTTGGGCCGAAAGCCGCGCAGTTTTGCCTTGGGATCCACAATTGGGCCGGCCGGGATGTCGCGCAGGGCCTGATTAAGAATCTTCACCGATTCGCGCATCTCCAGCAGACGAATCATATAGCGGTCGTAAACATCCCCGTGATCACCCAACGGCACCCGAAACTCGAACCGGTCGTAAATGCCGTACTTATCGACTTTACGAATATCATAATTGACCCCGCTGGCCCGCAGCATCGGCCCGGTGATGCTGGCATTGACGGCGAGGTCGGGTGGGAGCACGCCGATGCCCTGGGTGCGGGCCACGAGGATTTCGTTCTCGGTCAGCAATTTCTCGAATTCATCCAGGAAGCCGGAATAACTGTCCACGGCGCGTTTGGCCTGTTCAAGCCAGCCCGCCGGAAGATCCACGCGGCAGCCGCCAAACCGCATGTAATTGCACATCATCCGCGAACCGCTCAGGGATTCGAACAAATCGAGAATCATCTCACGCTCGCGAAACGCATACATCAGCGGCGTCCCCAGCGCACCCATGTCCTGCAACAAAAAGCCGACCAGGCAGGTATGGTTGACGAGGCGTGTCAACTCGCCGGTGATGATGCGGATGTATTCCGCGCGCTCGGGTGGTTGCAGACCAGCGAGCTTTTCCACGCTCAACGCATACGCCCAGTTGTTGGTCATCGAACACAGATAATCCAGCCGGTCCGTGTAAGGCATCGACGCCAGATAGGTCGTGTTCTCGGCAATTTTCTCGTGATTGCGATGCAGATACCCGAATACCGGCTTGAGTTTGACAACCTTCTCGCCGTCTAGAACGACATCCATCCGAAACACGCCGTGCGTCGAAGGATGTTGCGGACCCATGGCAACTTCGAGAAGTTCGCCGTCCATTTCGCCGTTGGACAAGGTCTTGGGCAGAATTTCGTATTTGGATTCGGGAGTATCAATTGCTGTTTCCATGAACATTCACCTTGCCTTTGTCATGAGGCCGCCTGCCTTTTTCGCCGCAATGCCAAGCGCTCCTCGCTCATGGCTTTGGCTCCGGCGAGTGGTGCTGCTTGGTCTTTTCCAACACTTCATCGTGCGGGGTCGGTTCGTATTCGTAGTCGTCCGGTTCGACATAATCCTTCCGCATGGGATGGTCGGCAAACCCTTCCCACATTAGAATCCGCCGTAAATCGGGATGGCCGTCGAAGATAATTCCGTAAAGGTCGTAAATCTCGCGTTCCTGAAATTCCGCTCCGCGCCAGACTGGCGTCAGGGATGGCACGTGGTTTTTGTCCGCGCGGTTCTCCGTGCGCAGGCGGATGATAAGCGGACCGTGCTTGAGCGCCATGGAATAGAGATGATACACGGCCTCCAGATAGCCGGGGCGTTTTCTTTCCACCGGTTCTTCCACTTCCTTCTCGACGCCTTCAACCACCTTTTTCACCTTCACCTTTTCCTTGATGATGAGATCAAGCCAATCCACACCGGTCACGTTGGAACAGTAGTCGAGCCGAAGTTGCGAATCGTCCCGCAGAAATTTCGCCACCTCAACGGCGTGCGCCGGATCCAGTAGCAATGAGCGTTGAGCGGAAGGGCTTTCGTTCGGGATGATTTCCGGCTTTGCGCCGGAAATTGCGTTCTCGATCCTGGCTTTGATTTGTTCGAGAGTTTCCATGACCATTACGACATCAACATTCCGTAGCAGCCGACGTGAGGAGGCTCAAATTCTTCGGAACCGGGATCAGACCCTCCTCACGTCGGCTGCATCGAGTTTGGAGCGTCATGGTTCCCTCACCAGTTTCGGCGCATGCCACACGGCGGGATTATTTGGCGGCTCCAAATCATGCCCCCCGAATTTCGGGACCGGAAATTCGCTCGGGGCCTCGGCATCGAGGTGGCGGGGACGGTTGACGCCCGTAAGCTGTTGGGTCTCAATCTTCTTTTGCAAAGTCATGAAAGCATGGATCAATGCCTCGGGCCGGGGCGGGCAGCCGGGAATATGCACGTCCACCGGGATGAAGCGATCGATGCCCTTGAGCACGTTATAACCCTGCTTGAACGGGCCACCCGAGATCGCGCAAGCGCCCATGGCGATCACATATTTCGGCTCGGGCATCTGATTGTAAAGCCGCACCACCTGCGGCGCCATTTTCTTGGTTACGGTGCCGGCCACGATCATCAGGTCCGCCTGCCGTGGCGAAGGGCGGAACACCTCCGCGCCAAAGCGCGCCAGATCATAACGGGCCATGGTCGTGGCGATCATCTCAATCGCGCAGCAAGCCAGGCCGAATTGGAGCGGCCAAACCGAGTTCTTGCGCCCCCAATTGTACAAATCCCCCAGCGTGGTGGTGAAGATTCCCTGTTTGCTAAGTTCGCTGCGCAGGCCCTCGTTCATGACCACTTCAAAACTCCCTTCCGCCACGCCCAAACCAGTCCCTCCACCAGGAGCAGCAGGAAAACCATCATCGCAATGAAAGCGCCGACGGGCAGCTTCGTAAAGGCAACCGCAAACGGCAGCAGAAAGATCGTTTCCACATCGAAAATCAGGAAGATGATCCCGTACAGATAATACTCCGACCGGAACTGAACCCAGGCGTCGCCCTTCGATTCAAGGCCGCATTCGTATATCGCGTTCTTGTCCGGGCCCGGTTTGCGCGGCGAGAACGTTCTGGCCCAAATCCAGGCCAGCAACAGCGGGGCGACGGCGAAAAGCGTCGCGGCTACGAGGAAGACGACGATGACCAGGTAGGGATCTGGCTGGTTCATTGCCGGGTTTCCCGGTTCAAGCATTGCATTCATTTGCTCAACCAGAACCGTAACCACACCACGGCTTGGCCGCAAGCAAGGTTTTGGGAAGGACTAACCGTTTTTTGCCCGTGCTTGCCCACCGTACTCCAGCAAGCTGGCGCGATGAATGGCGTTCAAACCCGGTTGGACCCGGTGAAACCCGGCCGAAAGCCGGTTTCAAACCGGGTCTGGAGCGCTTCCCGCGCACCACGCTCCTGCTCCGCGCCAAATCCCCGCAACCGCATCCCTCATCTTTCATCCCGCATCCTCCTTTAGCATTTAGCCTTCAGCCTTGGCATTTCGACTCTCCGGGGGTCCAGACCCGTGACACCGTGACAACCCAATAAAGACGGGCCTTTTCTGAAACGCCACCCGTGACACGACCCGTGACAACCCGTGCCATTTCCCGCCCCACCCGTGACAATTCTCCTCCCCGGATCGCGAATCAATTGAACATGGGCACGGCTGGTTCGCTGGCGAACCTGCTGCGAAATGCTTGACCAAACCAGTAATATGCGATTAGGGGTTGCAATCAATTTGCAAGTCCCTGCGGAGCAACGCCAAAAGGGCGAGTTCTAAGTGGTAATATAGTATTTATCACGGATCAGTGTCTGACCACCCGCCGCATTACAACAACATCGTCTGGTGCCATGCCGGCGAATTCCCAGTCGTTGCGGGCCATACCATGCCGTGTGGGCGCCGCGTGGAGGACGGATTAGGATTATGACTAAGAAGGCGTTTGGGACGGGTGGGACGGGTCCAGAGGGGGTATAATATAACCATCAACCACCAAGCACCAAGCTCCAGAAAAGCGCCAAAGGCCAGGCTCCAAGGTCCAGAGTCGTGGAATAACCATCCGTAACCCCCCGGACGCAAAATCCGTATTGCCTCAATTTGTTCCGCGCCCGGTTTTGGCCAACGTTTGGGTGACATGAAATTGGCCTGACGAACCGACCTTTGAACCATGCCTGGAACCCAACTGAACACAAGCTCGCCCGAAAAAATAAGATTGCTACTGGCGGACGATCATCCGGTCGTGCGCGCGGGCATTCGCTCGTATCTGGCAAATAACGAACACATGGAGATTGTGGGTGAAGCCGGCGACGGCAACGAGGCCATCTCCAAGGTCCGGGAATTGCATCCCGACGTGGTTTTCATGGACACGTACATGCCGCACATGAACGGTCTGGAGGCGGCGAAATTGCTCAATCAGCAGGTGCCCGGCATCAAGGTGATCATGCATTGCGTCCACAACAGCCACGAATGTGTGTTGCAAATGATTCGATCCGGCGCCCGCGGGTATGTGATGAAAACCGCGCAGCCGGAGGAATTGGCCGCCGCCATCGAACGCGTGAACAAAGGCGATACGTATTACAATTCGGAGGTGGCGCGCATCGCTTTGGATGAACACACCCGCAACAGCCGCAAGCGCGGCCGGCGGGCCACGCCGGATTTGTCGGAGCGCGAGTTGGAGGTATTGGCGGGCATTGCCGAGGGCAAGAGCAACCGTGAAATTGGAGATGAACTCGGCATCGGTGTGCGGACCATTGAAACGCATCGCGAGCGGATTATGCAGAAGCTGCAGATCCATAACGTGGCCGGGCTGATCAAATTCGCCATCGCCAGCGGCGTGGCGAGTGTGGAGTAGGATTTCCCAGGCGACGAACTCCGCCAGGTTTTGGAGTGCGGTGGCAGAGCGCAGCGCGACACCGCTTTCGCACAGGCCGGAAGCTCCCGGATTGAGCAAAGACCTCGCGCGTTCAAAAAAGCGGTGCTTTACATCGCATCCCAGGACCGGGCGGACCTTCCAAAGCGGTAGAATTGATGAACCCGCTTTGGAACCAGGATTGCTTTTCTGGCTCGCGCAGCTTTTAATCCCACCATCACGGCATGAAAATCCGAACCAAATCGTTCCGAGTCGGCGAAGGCGGGAAATGCAACTTGAAGCATTGGCCCACGCAGGTAAAACCGTTTTACAAATCGAAGGAGCACTACCAGGAACTGCTGGCCCGGCACATCAAGGAGATGAGCGACCTGCAAAGCATTCTTTACGCGCACGATCGCTACGCCCTCCTGTTGATCTTCCAGGCGATGGATGCCGCCGGGAAGGACGGCGCGATCAAACACGTCATGTCGGGCGTCAATCCGCAGGGTTGCCAGGTGTTCAGTTTCAAACACCCCAGCGCCACGGAACTCGAGCACGATTTTCTCTGGCGCACCACTCGCTGCCTGCCCGAGCGCGGGCACATTGGCATCTTCAACCGGTCCTATTACGAGGAAGTCCTGATCGTGCGCGTGCACAAGGAAATCCTGCAAGCCGAGGACCTGCCGGAGGAAAGTCTGAAGGATGAGGATTTCTGGCAACACCGCTATCGCTCGATTCTCGACCTGGAAAAGCACCTTCACCGCAACGGAACGCGCGTCGTGAAATTCTTCCTGCACTTGTCCAAGGAAGAGCAGCGCCAGCGATTTTTGGCGCGCATCGATGATCCGGACAAAAACTGGAAATTCAGCCTGGCCGACATCGAGGAACGGGAACGCTGGCGCGACTACACCAAAGCCTATGAAGCCTGCCTGAGCGCCACCAGCACCCGTCATTCGCCATGGTACGTGGTGCCCGCCGACGATAAGAAGAACGCCCGCCTGATCGTTTCGCAGATCATCCTGGACACGTTGAATTCGTTGAAAATGGATTACCCTAAAGCCACCCCGGAGCATCGGAAGGAACTGGAGGCCATTCGGAAACGGCTGGCCAAATGAAAAGCGGCGGAACGAAAGGCCGGGCCACGAAAATCCACCAAGCACAAACGGAGGGCTTCTTTGCCCGGCGTCTTCCTGACTGTTTCCTTTCTGTTTTCGAGGTTTTGTGATTCCTTGTGGCGGGATGGGGCCCTGCTTTGCGCGTTTAGGCTTCGGAAGGCTGGCGAAAATTGCTTGCCCGATGGGATGCAACGCATAAGATTTGCCCGTCGTTTGGAATGGATTTAGATTTAACAGATTCGTCCGCCAACCGATGTGCGCCAGAGTAGCTCAGCGGTAGAGCAGAGGACTCATAAGCCTTTGGTCGCCGGTTCAATCCCGGCCTCTGGCACCACTTCAAAACACCAGGCGATCTATCCAAAATTCAGGGCCGCCGTCGTGCGCCTTGCCCTGCGCCTAACCTGTACTTGACTCGAGGGATTCCGTTGCGAACCTCGCCTCTCCGAGGGCTGTTCCACGCTCACCGATTGCCCGTCTTGTCCGGCAGCAGAACCGCGCAATCTTGCTCTCAAGGCTCGGATGAGTAGAATCATGCTAATGCGCCAGCTTTGTCGTATGAAGTTCCGGCGGCTGATTTCTTGTCGTCGGGGCGGAATTTGGCAATTCAGGACCGTGATTCTCACGGGAATGGTCCTGGGATTGTTCGCTTCGCTTTGCTCCCACAGCTTCGGCGCGGATGCTGACACGAAGGGTGTTTCTCTCGCGGGCAAGCCGGTGGTGGGCCGGAACGCGGACGGTCAACTGGAGGTGTTCGACGTGGATCAGCATGGGGAATTGCGTCACCGCTGGCAGAAACCGTCCAGCGGCGATTGGTCCGCCTGGTCCAGCCTGGGAAAATCGGTGTTGCCCGGGATCGCCATTGTCACCAACGCGGGCGGGCTGATGCATGTGTTTGCATTGGATGCGGACACACACGCGCTCAAGTGCATCCAACAGCGCGCGCCCAACAGTCTCGAATGGTCGGGTTGGACAAATTTCGGCGGAAATTTCCGTCCGCCCGTCGCCGCAGAATTGAACCTTGATGGGCGGCTCGAGGTATTCGCCATCGACGACGCCACCGGGGAGGCGTGGCACAAGTGGCAGACGAATACCGCGCTGCAACGGGGTTGGTCGGGTTGGGCCGGCATGGGCGGCAACCTTGAGGACTGGCTCGTCGCGGCGCGAAACAAAAGCGGCCGCCTGGAATTGTTCGGGATCGATTCACAAACCAAGAGCCTCGTCCACGCATGGCAATCCAAGGTCAACACGAGCACAAATTGGTCGGAATGGGTCAGTTTGGGTGGATCAGTGGAACCCGGGTTCGCGGTTGGTCAAAATGTGGCGGGCCGCCTTGAGGTGTTCGCGGTCAACCGCACCAACAGCCGGGTGGAACAAATTTCCCAATTGCCCGCCACCAGCAACGCGCCCTGGTCGCCCTGGCTCGATATCGGGCGCAAGGCCAGCCCCGGGTTGGCGCTGGGGAGAAGTGGCGATGGCCGCCTCGAGGTGTTCGCAGTCGATGCGGAAGACGGCTCGCTGCTGCATCGCTGGGAGACATTGATCGACAAGCCTGATCTCTGGTCAGCCTGGACGAGCATGGACAAGACCGCTCAACCCTTCCCGGCAGCCGGGCAGAACGAGGATGGCGACCTGGAAGTCTTCGCCGTGAATCGAACGAACAGCGCGGCGCTTAATCATCGGCGTCAGATCAGCTACGCGAGTGATTGGCTCGATTGGGAGGATCTGAATCACACCACGCTTCAATACAATTCGCGCCTTTGGCAAACCGATGAGGGACTTCCCGACAACCGCGTCCAGGCAATTGCGCAAACGCGCGACGGCTATCTTTGGGTGGGAACGGGCCACGGCTTGGCGCGGTTCGACGGCATGAATTTTACGGTGTTTGACGCCAGGAACACGCCCGAATTGAAGAACCCGTCGATCACCGCGCTTTGCCTGGACCGCAAAGGCGTGCTCTGGATTGGCACCGATGGCGGCGGACTGCTCAGTTTCAACGGAAGCTCGTTCGCCCGCTACGACCGCACCAATGGACTCGCGGGCGACGTGTTGAAAGTCATTTATGAAAGCTCGGACGGTTCGCTATGGATTGGGACGACCACCGGCATGAGCCGGTATCGGAACGGAAAATTCGTCAACTATCACAAGAAGGACGGCCTGTGGTCGGACATCGTGAGCTACATTTACGAAGACCATGACGGGACTCTCTGGATTGCCACCGGCGGCGGGTTGAATCGTTTCCGGGGCGGTGAAATTATGGATTCCTTCGCCATGCCGAAGGGCTTGCCGAATGACGCCGTGCGCGGGATCTGGCAGGACCGGGGCGGACGGATCTGGATTGGCTCAAACAACGGCATGCTGTGGTATAACTGGTATTGGACGGGGAGCTTTTATGCGTATAACAAGCGCTACGGGCTCTCAGACAGTTTCGTCACGGCGATCCGCGAGGACCGGGAAGGGAATTTGTGGGTGGCCACCTACAGCGGGCTGGATCGGTTCCGGGAAGGCCGGTTCTTCAACGAACTCAACAGCGAGGGTGTGCCTTACGGGCGCGTGAACACGCTCTTCGAGGATCGCGAAGGCGATTTGTGGGTTGGTTCGAGCGAAGGGCTTGCCCGGCTCACGCCCAAGCGCTTCTCTTCCTACACCAAGGGCCAGGGCCTGACGCACAACAATGTGATGTCCGTTTGCGAAGATCAGAGCGGCAGCCTTTGGGCCGGCACGTGGGGCGGCGGCCTGGACCAATTGAAGGAGGAGCACGTGACTGCGTATAATGCCAGCAACGGCCTTGGCAGCGATTTGATTTTGTCCACCTGCGAAAGCCGCGACGGCAGCATCTGGATCGGCGCGGATTTTGACGGGGGCCTGGCCCGGTTGAAGGATGGAAAACTCACGCGCTACCTGGCGAAGGACGGATTGGTGAATGCCGCCATCCGGGTGCTGCATGAAGACCACTCCGGCAAACTTTGGATCGGCACGAGCCGCGGCCTCAGCAGCTTCCAGAACGGGCACTTCACCAATTATACCACCATGGATGGCGTGTCCGGCGGTGTTGTTCATGCCATTTGCGAGGACAAAGCGGGCACGCTGTGGTTTGGGACGGAACAGGGACTGACCCGCTGGAAAAACAGACGCTTCGAAACTTTCACATCGGGTGACGGGCTCTCGGACGAAACCATCACGGCGCTTTATGACGACGGCGCGCAAAATCTTTGGATTGGTACGGCGGGCGGCGGCTTGAATCGCTATCACGACGGCCGGTTTACGGACTTCACAATCAACGATGGATTGCTGAGCGACGAAATCTTCGAAATCCTGGAGGACGATCAGGGGTGGTTATGGATGAGCTGCTCGAAGGGCGTGTTTCGCGTGCTCAAGGCCAGCCTTGATGAGGTGGAGCAGGATCGGACTAAAACTCTTTTGTGCATCGGTTACGGCAAGGCGGACGGCATGCCCAGCCCGCAGTGCAACGGAATGGGCAAGCCGGCGGGCTGCAAAACGCAGGATGGCCGGCTGTGGTTCCCCACCAGCAAAGGGCTGATCGTTGTCGATCCCAAAACCATTCAAATCAATCGGACGCCGCCGCCGGTGTTTATCGAACGCCTCACCGCCAACAACAAGCTGCCGCCCGGCGCCGGGGCCGATCAGAATCCTGGCCGATCATTGCCGCTCGAAGCCATCAGTCATCCTTTTACGTCTGCCTCCGTCCGTCTTCCGCCCGGGCGTGGCGCCTGGGCGTTGGACTACACCGCGCTCAATTTTCTCGCGCCGGAAAAGTGCCGCTTCAAGTACCGCCTGGAAGGCGTCGATCCGGATTGGGTCGAGGCGGGATCGCGTAGAACTGCGTATTACAACAACATTTCCCCGGGGCGGCATCGCTTTCGGGTGATCGCCTGCAACAGCGACGGTGTGTGGAACGAATCCGGGGCGTCGCTCGCCATCGAGTTGCTGCCGCATTTTTGGGAAACATGGTGGTTTCGCGGTGTGGGCCTGCTCGTCATCGTGGCCGTGGCCAGCGGCAACGCGCTCTACCTGACCCGCCGGCGGATGCAGCGCAATTTGGAGTTGCTCGAGCAGCGGCACGCGCTGGAAAAAGAGCGTGCGCGCATCGCCAAGGACATGCACGACCAAATCGGGGCCGGCCTGACCCAGGTGGGCCTGCTCGGCGAACTGGTCAAGCGCCAGGCGGGCAATCCCCAGCGCCTGCAGGCGCTCGCGGGAAAAATCTGCGAAGTGACCCGTGAACAGGCGCAGACGCTGGATGAAATTGTCTGGGCGGTGGATCCCAAAAACGATGTTTTGAACAGCCTGGCGGCGTACTTGGCGGTTTACGTCGAGGAGATTTTCCGGATGACCGGCATTCGTTGCCGTCTCGATATTCCTCCCGGGCTGCCGCCCTGCCCCGTTTCGGCGGAGTTGCGGCACAATCTTTTTCTTACGGTCAAGGAGGCCCTGAACAACATCCTCAAACACGCCGGCGCTTCCGAGGTCCGAGTGCGGCTGGCCGTGAACGGGTTTTTATTATCGGTTTTGATCGAGGACAATGGGAAGGGGTTTTCCACCGTTGAGGCTGGCCGGTTGGGGAACGGGCTGGCCAATATGCGCGAGCGAATCGAGGCCATGGGCGGACGCTTTGAACTATCCAGCCGGCCGGGCGAGGGGGCACGCGTTTCCTTCCAGGTTCCCTTGGACAACATCGTGAGCAACAATGGCAATGGCAACGGCCAATCCGAATACCGGGAACCATGAAATCGTCTGACTTCTCCTGAACATGCCCATCAATGTATCCATCATCGAAGACGATAATCGCATCCGCGAGAGCCTGGCCATTTTGATCGATGGCGGCGAGAATGTGCGTTGCATCAGCACGCATCCCACCGCCGAAGACGCGTTGAAGCACCTGCCGCTTAAAAAGCCCGACGTCGTGCTGATGGACATCAATCTGCCGGGAATCTCCGGCATCGAGTGCGCGCGCAAATTGAAAGGCTTGCTGCCCAAGGTGCAGATCCTGATGCTGACGATGTACGAAGACAACGATCTGGTTTTCCAGGCCCTGATGGCCGGAGCGAGCGGCTATCTCGTCAAGCGCACTTCACCGGCGGATATTCTCGACGCGATCAAGGAGGTTCATAGCGGCGCCTCGCCCATGTCCGGAAAGATCGCCCGCACTGTGGTTGAGTATTTTCAGAAGCTCCAGAATTTCTCGCCGCAGCAGGAGCACCTTTCCCCGCGCGAAAAGGAAATCCTGGATTTGCTCGTCAAGGGCTATCGATACAAGGAAATTGCGGACGCGCTCTCCATCGGCTTCGAAACGGTGCGGTCCCACCTCAAGAATATCTATGAGAAGCTGCACGTTCATTCGCGCACCGAAGCCGTGGTCAAGTACCTCCAAAAATAGCGCTGCATTTTTCCCGCCCGGCGCACATCCCCCTTTCGGGGGATGCCTGCCCGCAAATCTGGCATAAAACACAGCGAACACTCGTCTCTAATTCACCCTAAAAGGGGAATATGAGCCTCTCCAGGCATGCCCTAATCTAGGCGGCATGCGAAGACCCAAGCCGATCACAGCCGACCGACTAACCTAAGCTCGCAGTTCTTCGCACCTGCCCAATCCCAACCAATCCTATGATAAAAAGAGTATCTCTCGCCGCTCTGGTTTTTTTCCTGGTTTTCACCGCCGGCACCATCGCCAACGCCCAGCCGTATTCTAACGCGGTGATGGCACTCAACCCCGTAGGTTATTGGCCGCTGCAGGAAACCACTACGCCGCCTTCCGGCTATTATGTAGCCACGAACCTCGGCACTGCGGCCGCCGCCGGCAATGGCTATTACCAAACGTGGTACCAGCCAAGCGGGACCGGCTTCTTCCCCACCAACAACATTATTCACGTCGCGGGCGCGCTCGGCGACGGCGACACGGCGATGTCCTGCAACACCGGCGTCGGCCAATACGTCATCTTTCCCCGATCCACCAACGGTGTCCCCAACCCGGCCGTCACCATCACAGCGCCCTTCACGATTGAGGCCTGGATTAAGTCCGCCAACACGAACCTTGGCCTCCAACCGATCATTACGGAAGGGCGCAATCCCGTGGCCCTCGATCCGAACGTGGGTTACACGAACACGTTCGTTGGTTTCAGTCTGGGACAATTTAAGAACTTCTTCTATTGGCAGGTCTATAACGCGCGCTTCAACAGCAACAACGGCTATCCGGAGTGCGACACCTCGCCCATCCTGCCCAATACCTGGTATCACGTGGTCGCCACTTTCGATGGAAGCAAGATTGCGATTTACCTGAATGGAACGCAGATCGGCGCCTCGAAGTCGGAACCGGCGAACTACGCCGGGTCGAATTACGTGGTGGATCCGGTGTCCCCCCTGCTGATTGGCACGGGCACGGAAATCTCTTCTCTGAATGGCGGCGTGGTTTACAACGGCTCGATCGACGAACCCGCAATTTATTCGACGGCGCTGGACTCATCGACAATTGCCGCTCACTTCGCGGCTGGTTCCGGCACCAATTATTCCGCAACCGTTCTGGCTAACAATCCAGTGATCTATCTGCGGCTTGATGAACCGGCCTTCACCAACTACCCGAGCCCGGCCAGCTACCCGGTGGCGGCCAACTACGGCAGCATCGGCGCTGCCGCGAACGGGGCCTACATGCCGGGTACGGCTCCGGGCGCGGCGGGACCGCCCTACAGCGGCTTTGGCGCTTCCAGCCATTCAGTGGCGATTAACGGTTTTTACGGCTTGGTGGACGTGGGTGGCGGCGCATTGCCGGCTGTTTTCAATCCTACGGGAACCAATCAGCCATTTAGCGTCATGACTTGGTTCCAAGGCAATCCAGCCGATGCTCCAGGCCGTTTTCAGGTCTTGATGGGCCACAGTGATCGATCCTGGCGTCTAACGATGGACGGCGGTTCGGCTACTTCAACGGCCGGAAACCGGTTCAATCCCGGCAACGGGCCGGAACTCTCATTCGCCAGCACCGCGGATGTAGTGACCAACGGCTTTCGCTTCAACGACGGCAACTGGCATTTCCTCGCTGGCGTGTTCGACGGCACGAATGACTACATGTACCTGGATGGCGCTCTGGCCAAGTCGGGGACGGGTGTCGGCAACATCGTGGGCACAAACCTGGATTTGATGCTCGGCGGCGACCCGCAATACACGATTCCATCGCCGAATACCGCCAATGTGTACCGTTATTTCGACGGCCAGCTCGCTCATACGGCCTTCTTCACCAATGCGCTCGCCGCCAGCCAAATCCAGCAACTCTTCGCTGTCGCCGGCGTCCCACCTTATTTCACAAAGCAGCCAGTTTCGCTAACCACCAACGCGGGCGTGAACGTGAGTGACTTTGCGTCCGCCCGCGGAAGCGGAACTCTCGGCTATCAGTGGTATCAGAATGGCGCCCCGGTTTCCGGCCAGACCAGCACCGCCCTAACCTACACTCCCGTCGCGACCAACAACGCCGGGAGTTACTTTCTCGTGGCCAGCAACGCATTTGGTTCCGCCACCAGCGCGGTGGTCCAACTCGTAGTTTTCGGGCCGCCAGTCATTGTGACCGAACCGCAAGCCGACATCCGCGTTTTTGCCGGCGCGAACCCGGTGTTCTCCATTGCTGCGCTTGGCGCGCAGCCGTTGTTCTATCAATGGACCAACAGCAGCGGCATCATCCCCGGTGCAACCAATTCCAGCCTCACCATAAGCAATGCGCAGGCCAACAACACCTACGGTTGCACGGTGTCCAATTTTGTGGGCGTTACTCCCATCAATCCGTTTTCGCTGACGGTGCTTCCGGCGCCCACGGCTCCTTACCCGGTGGCGGTGCGGGCCGATGGTCCAATCGCCTTCTATCGCCTGGATGAAGCCAGCGGTGCCACCGCGTATGATTATGCAGGCGGCTACAACGCCACCTACGCCAATGTCGTTCTCGGCCTGCCGGGCTATAACCCAGGGCCCGTCGGTTCGGCGGCCCCCACCGATCCTGCGGAAACGTGCGTCGAGTTCGGCGGCAACAATAGTTTTGCCGGCAGCGGTTCCACCACGGTCAATTTTGCGGTGGCCAACGGCGGAAACGCCGAATTTTCCGTGGAGGCATGGTGCTCGTTGTTCAGCCTCGGGAATGGCGGCAATGCCATCATTGCTCTTGGATACGGCAACGGCGGTGAACAGTTCGTTCTTGATAACGGTGCCAGTGCGGCGGGCGCTCTCCGTTTCTTCGTCCGCAACGCGGCGGGCACCGCTTTTGCCGCCAGTAGCAGCTTCGTGCCTGTCAATGATGCCCGCTGGCACCATGTGGTCGGCGTGTGCGATGAGGCCGGCGGCCACTTGTTCCTCTATGTGGATGGCGTGCAGATCGGGAGCGGCGCCATTCCCGCGAACAGCGGCGTGCTGAGTCCGAACCCGCTGATCCCTCTGAGCATCGGCGCCCGGGAATCCGCCAATAACACTCCCGCCAACTATGATTTCCAGTTTAACGGAGTAATTGATGACGTGGCGGTTTACAACAAGGCCCTGAGCGCGGCCCAGGTGCAGAGCCATTACTTCGCCGCCGGCGTGCCCCCGCTTATCACCCAACTGCTGCCGGCGAATTCAGTGACCACCAACCAGGGCGGCAGCGTCACGCTCACGACGGCCGCAACCGGTTCGCCAGCGCTGACCTACCAATGGTCCGACAATAATGGCAACCTCATTGCCGGGGCTACCACTACTGCCCTGACACTCACCAACTTGCAGCAAAGCCAGCAGGGCAACTACACCCTCGTGGTGAGCAACGCTTACGGCACTGCCAGCACGAACGTCAATATCACCGTAGACCTCGGGCCGCCTGTGATCGTCGTGGATTTGCAGCCGACCAACCTGACTGCGTTCCAGGGAACTTCGAACACCTATTCGGTGGTTGTTTCCGGCAGCAATCCATTCTTCTATCAATGGTTCCGAAACGGGGGCGCTGTCGGCGGCGCAACCAATTCCAGCTACACCTTTGCGGTGCTGGCGGGAACCAACAATTACTGGGTATCGGTTACCAACGCGTTTAGCTTCAGCCAGGCTGGAGGGCCGACGCTGAGCAGCACCGGCATCGTGGTCGGGGTTCCCACCATCACGCTCAATCCATCCAATTACACCTATAATGCCCGGATCAGTTTCGCCGGCTACAGCCGCAACGAAACCTTGTCAGACTTCCCGGCGCTGGTGCGGTTTGGCACCAACCTGCCCGGTTTTGACTACTCGCAACCGGCCTCACCGACCGCTGGGGATCTGCGGTTTACGGATGCCGGTGGCACGCGTGTGATCCCGCACGAGATCGACGAATGGAACCCGGGCGGCATCTCCAGTGTTTGGGTGCAAGTGCCCCGTTTGTCCGGCACCAACGATTCCATCGTGGCTTATTGGGGTAATCCTTCCGCCACCACTCCACCTGCTTTCACCACGAATGGCGCGGTTTGGATCCCGCAGGCCTTCGAGGGTCTGCCGGCCTATCAGATCGTTTACCATCTGAAGGAAGGCGCACTTCCATTTGCCGACAGCACGACTCAGTTCACGGCTACCAACGGAACTGCGCCGACCGCCACCAACGGCATCATTGGCCAGGGCGCATTATTCAACGGCGTCAACGACTTCCTCGACGCGGGCGTGGTCAACCTCGGGGACAACTTCACACTCTCCGCCTGGGTGAATGTTTCGTTGAGCGCTCCCGCCAATATTCAGACCGTGTGGGCTAACCAGCGTGGCGGCTTTGCGTCGCCCGGGTTTGCGTGGTTTGTGAACACGTTTGGCAACCAGGACCATAAGATCGACTTCGCCAGCGGCGACGGTCTCAGCGGCAACGAATCCACCACAGCCCTAGGCACCGTTCCTTTTGGCGAATGGCATCTGCTCTCGGTGGCTGTCGTCCGGACCAACGGGACGGCAAACTTTTACGTGGATGGCACGAGCGTGGCGACCAGCGCCAGTGTCGTCAAAGACTTCACGAACAACGCCGACCTTAACCTCGGCAGCTTCACCAATGCGTCCCTTTGGTTCACCGGCACGATGGACGAAGCGCGCGTTCACTCCACGATCAGTTCGTCAAACTGGATCTGGGCAAGCTGGATGACAGTGGCTTCGAACTCGGTGTTCGAGAGCTATTCGACGGTGAATTCATCCGCCGTCACGCTCCACGCCAGCATCTCCGGTGGCAACTTGATCCTGACGTGGTCACAGGGCACGCTCATGTCCGCCAGTCAGGTGAACGGTTCGTACAGCCCGGTTCCCGGCGCGACTTCGCCGTACACCGTGCCGCCCGCGGGCACCCAGCAGTTCTACCGCGTGAAAGTACGCTGATTGACTGATCAAATTGCAGAAACCAGATCGGAACGCGGTCTATCCGTCTCTGGCAGGGGCGCTACGGTGTGCCCCTGCCAGGATCGTTTGTGTGAGTGGCAGCAAATAAGCCGGGGTAGCCAACTGGACGAAACCCTGCTTTTAGTCTAATGGTTACTCTGATCGTGCAGCATCTATTCTTCAGCTCGGCAATAAACCCTGTTTCAAAGCCCGCTCTGAGAAGTCGATCTGCCACCGCAACGCTGACCTGGTTCGGACTTTTGCTATTCGTTTGCTTGAGCGCGCCGGTCCGGCTTGATGCGGCTACGTTGTCCGATCCGGCCGTCGATGCCTACAATGTGCGTGTCAGCACCGAGACGTTTGCCGGCCTCTATAAGTTCACGACCGACACTTTGTTGGTCGAGACGGCGCAGGCAATCACGAACTTTGGCAGTGACACGATCAAGTTCTACATGGGCCACAACACCGCCAACCAGAGCGGCGTCACGCTGACCGCGAACATTACCAATCTAATGACCCTGGCGCGGGACGAGCCTTCCTATCGGCGCGTGCTGGACATGCCCTTCCGGCACATCATTATGTGGGAGTATCCCTTCTCCAATCCGGATGCTCCCTTCCAGGATGGAAATTACACCGCCACCGAGCAGGCGAACGATTACCGGGAAATGTACGACCTGACCCATTATCTCCTGACCAATTACAACAATTCCGGCAAAACGTTTTACCTCGGCCATTGGGAAGGCGACGGCTACTTGTCGGTGAACAACTGGACCACGAATCCCAGCCCCGCCGTCGTCACCAACATGATTCTCTGGGAGAACAACCGCCAAAAAGCCGTCGATGACGCCAAGGCCGCCACGAGTCGCACGAATGTCAGTGTGTATTATTATGCGGAAGCCAATCGCGTGCGTGATGCGATGCTCAACGGCCCCACTAACAACGTGCGCCTGATCAATGCCGTGGTGCCTTATCTTACCAACCTCGATTATCTTTCCTATTCCTCTTATGACGCGCAAGACCTCAGCGCTACCGACTTGTACGCCACCCTGAACTACATGCAAGCCAGGCTTTCGACCAATAAAGCGTCAGTGATTCCCGGCGAGCGGATCTGGATTGGCGAATACGGTCACGGTGGCAACTCGACCGATTCGCAGGAGCCGTTCAACCGCGCTTACATCCAGCGGCTGCTGAATTGGGCGCCGGCGGGTCCGCGCTTCATTCTTTACTGGGAGATGTACGACAACGAAGCAGGCAAGAACTTTTGCCTCATCGATTCGAACAACGTGAAAACAGCTTCCTGGTACCTGCATCAACGTTTTCACAATCAGGCGCAGTTGCTCGTGGCTCAATTCAAGGAGAAGAACGGCCGTCTTCCGCTGGATTCAGAATTTGCCCCATTGGTGACGCCACTCTTGAACGCGCCGCTGCCTGCTCCCGTGGCCCTGGCTGTTGCGAATGTCGGCGGCGACCTGCTCACCGCCGCTTCGGCCTCAATTTCCGGCACGCTCGCGCAAGGGATTTACGGCGACAATGCAGCCAGCGTGCGGGTTTATTGGGGTCGGCAGGACGGCGGCGCTGTGCGCGGTAACTGGGAGAACAGCCAGCTTGTGGGTGTCAATACCAACTTCAATCCCGCCATCTTCACCGCCACGCTGACCAATCTCGCGCCGCAAACCAATTATTATTTTCGCTTTTACGCCACCAATTCCGGCGGCGAAGCCTGGGCGCCCGCATCCGCTCAATTGAGCACCGTGACGCTCAACCCGCCGGACTTTGGATCGCGGATGAAAATCTCCTTTTCTGGCTACAACCGTGGTGAAGCGCTGGCCAATCTTCCGGTCCTCGTGAACCTGGGAACGAATCTGCCCGGCTTCACTTACGGCTCGTTCGCGTCGTCCAGCGGCGGCGACTTGCGATTTGCAGATGCGAGCGGCGTGCGCCTGATTCCACATGAGATTGACGAGTGGAATACCGGGGGCGTTTCGAGTGTCTGGGTGCAAGTGCCGCTGCTCGCGAGCACGAATGATTTTATCTGGGCCTACTGGGGCAATCCCGCCGCCACCAACCCGCCCGCCTCCACAACGAACGGCGCCGTTTGGGCGCCTGCGCACAATCTCGTCTGGCACCTGAAGGAAAGCGGATTTCCATACGCCGACAGCACCGGCCAATATCCGGCCACGTCCGGCGTCCCGGCCGTTTCGGTGGGGGGATTCATCGGGCACGGCATTTCGCTCAATGGCTCATCGCAGTATCTCAACGCCGGGCCGATCAACATGGGCGGCGCATTTACCCTTTCCGCGTGGATCAAACTTTCCAGCAGCGCCACCAACATCCAAACCATTTGGGCCAACAAGATTGGCGGCTGGAACTCCGACGGGTTCGCGCTCTACGTGGATAGTTTCAATACCGCCGATCAGAAGCTGATCCTTGAGACTGGCGATGGCACGAACGGCTCGGCGGTGGCGAGCGGGCCAGGCGCGGTCAGCTTCGGCCAATGGCATCGTGTCGTCGCAGTCGTGAATCGCACTGCCGGCACCGGGCAGTTGTTTGTGGATGGAACAAACGTCACCCAATCGGGGTCGGTAACCACCACGTTAGGCAACCAGGCTGCGGTTAACCTCGGCAGATTCACCGACGGCAGTTTTCGTCTTACGGGCACCATCGACGAAGCGCGCATTGAAGCAGGAACCCCTTCCGCAAATTGGGTCTGGGCGGGCGGCATGACGGCTGCGTCGAATAGTACGTTCAGCGCCTATTCTGTGGTCAATCCGCAACCCACACTTTCGGCAACGCATTCAGGCAATGCGCCGGCCTTGACCTGGCCCGCCAGTGCGGGCGTGTTCACGCTTTATACAACCACCAGCCTGACTCCTCCCGCCTGGGTTCCAGTTTCGGCACAGCCAGTACTGATCAATTCTCAATGGCAGTATACCCTTGCCGCGAGTGGCGGCTCGATTCAATACTACCGCCTCCAAGCCCGATGATTAGTTACCACACCGATCTCCGCCCTTTCTCGCCAGCGAAGCCGCCGGGGGAAAATTTTTCGTTTCGAAATTTTCTCTGCGTTGCCTTGGTGCTCGCCATCTGCGCGATTCGTGCTTACGCCCAGGAAGCCCGGCAGACGGTCGATCTTCCCGGCCATCGTTCCGATGGTTCGGTGCTCTTGCCCAATCAATGGTCTTTGCGGCCCGCCGGACGACAGGTGGATTTGGGCGATCTGCCGGTCAATATTGCGGTGCATCCGGCCGGGCGATTTGCCGCTGTGTTACATTCAGGCCATGGAGCGCATCAAATCATTGTTGTCGATGTGAAGGAGGCGAAAGCCGTCTGCCGCGCGCCTGTTCACGAGTCATTCTATGGACTGGCGTTTTCCCGGAATGGCGATCATCTTTATTGCAGCGGCGCGGGAGATGAAGTGGTGCATGTGTTTGATTTTCACGACGGGCAATTAAACACAAACCGGGATATTCGCCTGCGCGATCCGCGTCGCCGTGGCGTGCCCTGCGGCCTGGCGGTTTCTGGCGATGAACGCAGTCTCTTCGTGGCCAACCTTTGGGGGCAGTGTATCTCGCTCATTGATTTGACAGTTCCGCCAACGGAAACCAACCACCTGGAAATAACCTTCACCGCTTCCGAAGCGAGTTCCAACACACCAGCCGCGCGCCTTTATGAAGACCACGGACCGATTGACCTGGATTTCGCCGCGGTAACAAAGCGCGCGCAGGTGTCGCTTGATCCCACTGCTCCCGACGCAGCATTTCCTTACGGTTGTGTGTTGGATCCAAAGCGCCATCGGCTCTACGCCAGCTTGTGGGCGAAAGCCTGCGTGGCAGTGATTAACACGGACTCTCATCAGATACTGGCTCGTTGGGCCACGGAAGAGCATCCGAACGAAATGGTGCTGACAAGGTCTGGACGGTTCCTTTTCGTCGCAAATGCAAACCGGAATACGGTTACCGTCCTTGATACAAAGACGGGCCGCGCCATCGAAACGCTGGATGCGTCACTTTCTCCGAATGCCTTGCCCGGCTCCACTCCGAACAGCCTCGCCTTATCGCCCGATGAAACCAAACTGTTCGTGGCCAACGCTTGCAACAACAACATCGCCGTGTTCGACATTCACACCATCGGCAAAAGCCGCTCGCTCGGGTTCATTCCGGTCGGCTGGTATCCCACTTCCGTGCGTGTGACGCCCGATGGCCGCTACTTGCTGGTTGCCAACGGCAAAGGCTTGGAATCCAAACCCAATCCCAAAGGTCCGCAACCGGGCCACAAGGGCAATGCGGGCACGAGTTCGATCAAGAATTTATTTCCTGGCACACTTAGTATTATCGAATTGCCTCGGGAAAAAGATTTTACGGCCCAACTGGCCGCCTACACCGCGCAGGCGTGGCAATGCACGCCGCAACACAGTGTCAATTCGCCACCCGTGCCCGCGGAAAATCCGGTGCCGGCTGCGCCTGGAAAGAGCAGCCCGATCAAATATTGCATTTACATCATCAAAGAGAACCGGACTTACGATCAGGTGCTCGGTGATCTTCCGCAGGGCAACGGCGATCCTTCACTTTGTCTCTTCCCTGAGCAAGTCACTCCAAACCATCACGCCCTCGCCCGCGAATTCGTGCTGCTCGATAATTTTTATGTCGATGCCGAAGTCAGCGCCGACGGCCACGAATGGTCGATGGCCGCGTATGCCACTGATTTCGTCGAGAAAATGTGGCCGCTGAGTTACGGGCACAACCAAAAGGGCAAATACTCGCATCCGGCCGAGGGCGGCTTTCCCATCTCCGCGCCGGCCAGCGGCTACATTTGGGACCGCGCGCGAGAAACCGGCGTGAGCTATCGCAGTTATGGCGAGTTCATTTTTAACGGCAAGACGCCCGCCGACCCCGGCACCACTCGACTGGCGGCGTTGCAAGGACATTTCGATCCGTTGTTCCGCAGTTTCGATACCGGTTATCCGGACATCAAGCGCGCGGAACGCTTCATCTCCGAATTGAAACGATTCGAAACAGAAGGCGAAATGCCGCGGTTGCAAATCGTCCGGTTGCCGAACGACCACACCACCGGCGCGTGGCCCGGCAGCTTTACGCCCACGGCCTACCTGGCCGACAACGATGCGGGCCTGGGCATGCTTGTGGAAGCGGTCAGCCACTCGAAGTTCTGGCCACAGTTGGCCATCTTCGTGTTGGAGGACGATGCTCAGGACGGCCCCGACCATGTTGATGCACATCGCAGCCCCGCTTTCATCATCAGCCCTTACACACGCCGGGGTTCGGTCGATTCCACGATGTATTCCACCAGCAGCATGTTAAGAACCATGGAACTCATCCTTGGACTAACGCCGATGACTCAATTCGATGCCGCCGCGACTCCCATGGCGAACGCGTTTCAGGCAGTGCCCGACTTGCGCCCCTATGATGCCCGCCCGGAGACGGTGGATATGAAAGCCCGCAACAGCCGCCTCGCCTGGGGTGGCGCGGCTTCGCGCAAAATGGATTTCAGCAAGGAAGACGCCACCGACGAGTCCATGCTCAACGAAATCGTCTGGCGTTCCGTCCGCGGCCCCGGCAGCGTAATGCCCGCCCCCCGCCATGCTGCCTTTGTCTTCGCCGCTGCGAAAAACCGCGATGACGACTAGCCTGTGTCCCGCCAGTCGAAGGAATCAGCTTGGATCCTCTAAAATCAGGCAGGTCTTCCTGCGTGGTTGCAGGACCATTTCGCGGTTCACCACGCTTGCACGTATGAAACGCAAAGCTTTGGCTCTATGGAAATTGGGCTTCCAGTTTGCTGAGTTGGTCTAACGCCTTTTCTTCCTGGCCTGACACAGCGTTTGTGAAGACTTGGTCCAGGGCTGAAGCCAGTGCCGCATTAGTGGCAGAGTTGCGGCGGAGGTTGTAAAACTGAAAGGCGGATGCCAGATCATTGGTAGGCAGGGGGCGCTTGGGGTCAAGCTTCCGGCGGCATAAATCCTGTATCAAGCGTAGATCACGAAAACCATATTCCCTGGTCGGCTCAATGGTCGTGCCCTCACCAAAGTCATTCCAAGTGACAATTTGAACGAGCGCGGAGTTGTTGGTCCAGGCGCGGTTGAAATTTTCACGCAGGGTTTCACCATTCCGGTCACCAAGGTAGCCCCAGTAATCGCGTACGCCGGCACGCTGGTAAATGTCGTGGAAGCGGGGAAACGCGCTGCTGATGAAGGCAGGCCAGGACGCGGATTTTTTTTCGAAGTCAGCAAGATAATTTTTAAGGGCAGCCTCCGACAAAACCCCGCCGGCACCCGGTTGCTGGCTCAACCACATTGGCGGCCAGCCAAAAGCACCCAGTCCGGCGTCCAACCGATTGTCTTCGGTAAAAAAGTTGGGCCGTTCGGAGGCGTCGAGCACGGAAAAAATCTCATCCCAATTGGTGCTGGACAAGAAATACTGCGGACCGAAGTTTTCCAGGAGCGGTTTGCCCTTAAGCCGGAAATAGCTTGGGTCGCGGAAAAAGTTGGTTTGCAGATAGAGTATTTCCCGCTGAGCATGATGAATGGCCTCGGCGGCGCTGAGGCGATTGCCGTCAATGAGGCGCCGGATGGTTTGGTCCTCGTAGCAAATTGCGAATTTCAGCCCGGCCTTGCGCGTATAATCAAAGAGCCTGGCCGTGTTGCGGTTGACCGCGGCGTAGTCGAAATAATCGGCCGAGCCATACCAGTCCACAATCACACCGTCGATGCCCGCGAGTTTCATTAAGAGCACGTGGTATTCGAGCACGGCCGGATCAGCGGAATCGTAGGGTCCGATGAGCGGGTAATACCACGAGGCGATTTCACGTTCACCGGATGCGTTCACCTTGTCGGGATTGAAATGATTCATGGTCCAGTGCCAGCCCCACTCGGCGCTGAATGGCTTGGCGGCATACCAGGGCATATAATAAACCATCACCGGCTTGTCATTGGTTGAAGCGAACGCAACGCATGCGCCGAGGCTTAGTAAAAATCCAAGCACCGCGAGAATCGTTTTTCCTGGCCTCATATTCACAACTTTGTCTGGCGCCAAACGACGGCGCAATTATTACGGCGACACCGCGCGATAAAATCGCGGCGCCCGGGCGTTTGCGTTGGTATCGGTGAAGGTTGCCGAGGTCCCCAGAGCGTTGGTCGTGCTGCCAGACAAGGGCGTCCAGAATGGCGGGACAAGATTGCTGGTGGTCTCGACGTGATAATAGAAACCTGGCTGGGTTTCATAGGTAATCAGAACGCCGTTGGTACCTTTGATTGACAGCCCGCTTATGGAGGGCGCTGGCGGGAGGAAAGTTGCTTGTTCGATAACGGGGCCATTCAGGGTAATCATGGCGGGATTGTTTCCTCCGGAGTAGCAGCCACTACCTGTGCCGCTCCAAGCGCCGAAGCCAAACCCGTTGGAAGGCGTGGCGCTGATGCTTAGTGATAGGCCGCCGTTAGTCCATTTGCTCACCGGGCTGACGCTGCCGCCAGGACCGGCATTCACGGTCAGGTAATATTGGGTCGCGAAATTCACGGTGAAATTCGTGCTTAAGGCCGGACTGACAACATGGGAGATCGCCCCACCGTCACTCCAGGAACTCCAGACATACTGCGTGCCGGGTCCCGCGCCTTGCGAGCCGGCTGCGGCCAGTGAATGACTCGAGCCAGGGGCCCAGGTGAACGAGCTGCCGTTTGTATAGCTCGTACCATCCACCATGAATGCGGCGCCCGTTACATTGGCCTGAACCGCTACGCGTACAACATTGGATACGAAAACAAAGTTGAATGTGCCGGAATCATTCTGGTATTCGGGCACAACGGAATTGCTGACCGTCAGGCTGCCGCTGGGACAACCATTCAGGCATTTGGCCCACCAGGCATGCTGCCCTGAAATACTGTTAAGATTATAATTTGTAACATTCACGCTCGTCGCGATGGCATTGGTCAAGGGCCCGGCGCCGCCAAGAATGCTCAAGCCGGAGGAGATACTGTCAATGATGTTAAGATTATTAAGGTTTAGCCCGGAAATGCCGTTATAGCCATTGTTGTCCATGACTATTTGAACTGCCGAACGCCAGCCGTAACCACCGTCGTAACCGCCGCAACGAATGAGATCGCACCGTTGCGCGACGTTTGTGCCGCTGAACGTAAAGGAAACGTTGAAGGTGGTGCTGAACAGGATGCCACTGCCGTAGGAAAGGTCTGAAAAAAGCGAATCCTCGACGCGATTATTCGCACCCCCATAGATCGCCCCGCCATTGGCGAGAGTAGGCAGCTGTCCTGTGCAATGGGTGATGACATTGTTGCCGGGAGTGTAGTTTCCCAAAGATGGCGCCGGCCAGATGGCAAAGCAATCGTCGCCAGTGCCACGGGCGGTGCAGTTGGTTACAATTGTATTTTGCATGGCATAATTGACGTTGATGCCGTCCGCGAGCGTGTCGCGGAACCGGCAACCATCGACCACAAGGCCGCTGGAATTGAAGATCCACGCGGCGGACTTGGTGTGTTCGATCCAGATGCGCGAGATGCTGGAACCCGTGCCGTAGCTTCCGCCCAGGCCGTCATTGCCCTCCGAGTCGTTTCGATAGTTCAGGCGGCCAACAATGGCAAAATCGGACAAGCTGATGTTGCTGCCTGAGCCGTTCAGATTAACCCGCCGCGATGGCGTTGTGTAGAGCGAAGGACTGCCAACCAGTTTGGAATACCACATGCCCGCCCCAATAATCCGGGTGTTGGAAAACAGATCGATTGTGCCGGTGATCAAATAATCCCCGGCGGGAATCCAGGCGGATTTGTTTGCGGATCTTGCGGCGGCGATACAATTCTGGAAAGCAGCGGTGCAATCAGTGGCGGCGTCGCCAACTGCGCCGTAATTGGCCACCGAAATGGAATTGGCTGGCTGCGGGAGAACGGCCGGAACATTCTCCGCATCGACCAGGTCAATGATGTAATAAGCCGCGCTGTCGCTGGCGTCTTTTTGCAACCGGACGACGGTTCCGGCATTTAGAATCAACCCGTTGATGCGTACTTCGTCAAAAAAATCATGCGCAAAACCGGAGGTGGGATTATTCGTAAACGGGTAATTTCCATACAGCCAGGAATATTTCGAGGTCACCGGCAGTCTGGCTGCCAGTACTCCATTGGTGTAAAGGCCGAGGGTGTAATCCGCACCCACGCCGTCGGTCGTATCCGGCACGCAATAGCGCACTACCAGCGCCGTGGCGGTGGATTGGTTGGTGAACTGGATATATTGACCGGTGCCGTTCAACTGCACACACATGCGCCCCGACGCCTCGGTAGGAATTCTAATTGGGTTATATTGCGGCCCCAGGATCGTCCCCCCGCCCACCAGCATGTTTTCCGCCTCGTAAGTCGTCCATGGCACCACCGCACCGGGTGTGGCTTTGGTTGAAACCACAGAGAGAGTGCAAATCAAAGAAGCCAAAATAATATGGGTTGCAGCCTTTGACCATCCATCTCCAATCAAACCCCAACCGGGCAAAGGAGTGAATTTATGAATCATAAATTGCGCCGGTTGAGCGGGATCATCTTTTTGCGAGTGTCCAGATTCCTTTCGGTTCTTTCCGCGCGCAACAGCCACCAGACAATTCCTGACCGACACACATTACACATGCTATTTCGAAAGCAATCCGTCGAGCCTGAAACGGCACAGACTCGACGGATGCTGGATTTTCAATCCGACCAATGTGCGTTATTATTGAGTGGACAGGCGGTAGAAGCGACTTGAATGACCAGTGGTTGTATCCGGCACAACAACATTGATCCCCGTGCCGTTCGTTGTGGTCAAGGTGGTCCAGGTGCTGTCCGACAGCTTTGTTTTGTATTGCACGGCGTAGCTATGATTGATCACCGTAGGGAAACTCAAGTTGAGATTGGTCACGGACCGGTTGACTAAATTGATGGGTGAATAGACTTTCACTTCGACCGCGCCCTGTGTGACGGGATTCGTGCTGGAGTTGTCGGGCCCCCACAACCCAAACCCAAACTGAATGTGATCGCCTGGGGTCGTTGCCACCGTCACATTGAAAGGCTGGCCGGCCACCAGCGGGGCATCGTAGCGATGTTCCACACTCCAATCAGGCGAGCCGTCCTTGATCCAGGCCCGAGCGGCGTATTTTGAATTCAGGCTATTGCTGGAACAATAACCGGCGAATGTGATGGCATCTCCCGCCAGGCTGTCATTCTGAATGTAAAAGTCCTGCTCCATGTAAGCCGCCGACGAGCCGTCCGGATTGATGTATGCAGGATCCATCGCATTGGTGGCGCCATCATAGACATACGTGTTCGGTCGGAGTGTGATCACGTCATTGGATGTGTTCACGGTGGCTCGCAGCAATGTGGTTGGTGTAACGCCAAAGCCAAAGCTGGCCTTGGGGCTCGTGCCGCCCGCGCCGCTGGCCGGTGGAGAGGAGATGAGATTGGCGCCGTTCCAGACATTAATAAAGCCGTTAAAGGGCGCCAGAGCGCGGTCAAAATAGAGCCATCCCGGGTTATAAACCACCAGGGAAACCGCGCTGGTAGCCGAAAGCGAACTCGCGTCCGTAACGACCAACTGATAGGTTCCTTCCTGCGCTGGTTGAACCCCGGTCAGATTCAACGTGCTGGTGGCCGAGCCGGAGATACCGCCACCATCGGTGAGATTCGCTCCGTTTTTCGACCAGTGATAGGTCAAACCGGTGCCGATGGCGTTCGCGGTAAAGGTAACGTTGGAGCCCAGAAGGGTGTTTGCGGTGCCGGGCGTGATGGCAAGGATTTGCGGGCCAGTGGAAACGACACTGTTGCTGGAAAATAGAACGTAGCCATATTGGCCGACGTAGTTGGCCGCCGTCGCATTCGTGCGGGCAGGCAAGCCTTGCCACTCAAAGCCCCACTGAACGTGATCGCCGGCGCCGTTGATCACCTTGGTGATGGTAAACGTCTGCCCATTCGTCAGGCTGCTAAGCGCGACCGTCGATGCTCCGTAGTATGCCCAGCCGGAACTGAAGTCTTTGACAAAGGCCACCAAGGAATTGGCCATGCCCACGTCGGTCAAGGCGTTAGTCACCATGGTGCCGGAAAAAACCACTGTGTCACCACCGTTGGCCCCGGTTCCAGTGGTGTCAACATAGAATGTGTTGTCGTACGTCGCCACTGCCGCGCTGGTGCCTGATGAATCCTCCCAAATATTCAGATCCGTATGAAAATTCTTATCGAGACTGATGTCGGGCGCGCACCGCACCAAACCTTGACTGCTAATCGAGCCTTGGAAGTCCGGGGTTTGTCCGCCCACTCCGATGTAGCCGCTTGCGGGGGCATAATTGGCCCCAAATTGATCCACCACATTTCGGTAGCCCGCCCAGGCTTGGGATGGATCAATATAAACATAAACATTTTTCGGCGGCGCCACCACCCCGCCATTGGTGCTGATCATGACCGAACCGTAGCTGGCGGCGTTGGCGGAACGCACCGGAGGCCCGGCCCATTCCAACCCGTATTGGATATGATCATTGTTTCCAAAGACTGAGGACATGGTCAGCGAAAAAGCCTGGCCATTGGTAAGCGTGTTAATTTGCAGAGAGACAAAGCCGTGAAAACCCCAGGACGCGTCAAAATCTTTGATGAAGAGGATTGCATTGTCGCTGTAAGGTGACGCCAACGTGTTCGATACCAGCGTGCCGGTGAAGATCACCGAGTCGCCGGCGCTAAAACTGGTGTTCTCGGTGTAAATATCGCTGAGTGTTTTGCAAATGGCAGGACTCGTCCCCGAAGCGTCGGCCCAGATATTGATATCGGTCTGGTAGGGGCTGGTGACGTCCGGCCAATCGTCAGCCCCGATTGTGATCGTGCCCGAAGTGTCAACGCTCGAATTATTGGGGAAGGCACCGCCAAAACCAAAGCCGCCAGAACCCAGATATTGAGAGATGTAAGCCGGTTGCGTGGTGGCCGTAAGCCCGTTGGTAAAAACATTCTCGTACCCATAATACGCATAATTTGGATCGGTGATGACATTTTGGCTGGCAGCCTGGGCGCCAAAAGTTCCAAGCCAGACCACCAGAGCCGTCGCAAGGGCCACAAACAGGCGCCTCGCTGGTTCGGTGATTATTTTTATTCCGGATTTTCTCATAACTTTGAGGTGGATGCTTTAAGGATCTATCGTGCTTTGACACGATTTCTCGGTGTTTTCTATCAACTGGGACTGTGTAGGTATATCACACCCTGATTTACCTGCACGTCGCATGAAGTGGTGACAACTGCCAGGACATGGTCATGAAAGCGGATCAGCATCCTGCAAAAGAACTTGCTGCGAGAAAACAGCAGGTAAAGATGGGCTCATCGCACGTCATGACCGGTGGAGACCTTGGCCTGCAACCATGTCAGGTGTTTCTGCGCGCGGACGTTGCCCGGTTCCAACCGAAGGACCGCCTCGAACTCTTGCTGCGCCTCCGGCCACTGCTGCTGTTTGAGCAACCACGTGCCGTAATCGAACCGCACCGCGGCATTGTCCTGGCTGAATTGCGCGGCCTGGCGAAATTCCGAACCTGCGGCGTCCACCTGCCCTGCCGCGACCAGTTCCAAGGCCAATTCATGTCGAATCAATCCGTCTGCCGGCTTGATTGTCAGACCAGCTCGGTAACTCGCCATCGCCTCGTCATGCCGGTTCAAATGTGCGAGCACTTTGCCGCGCCGTAAAAAGGTTTGCGGATCGCGCGGATCCCGTTTCAGCGCGGTGGCAAAGCAATCAAGCGCCTCGGGGTATTTTTCCTGCATCGCCAGCGCGTTGCCCAGTTCAATCCAGCCATCTGTGCGGCTTGGCCGGATGGCCAGGGTGCGCCGCAACAAGGTTTCCGCCTCAGCATAGTGCTGCTGGGGAATCAGCAGCCGCCCGGCTTCAAAATAACCCAATGGATCCTGCGGCAGCAGATCGCGGAAACGCGTCCATTGCGCGGCCGCCGCCGGGACATCGCCGGAAAGTTCCAGGAATACCGCGTAGTTTTCACGCAGGAAAAAATCGTCCGGACGCTGCACGAGAAGTTGCTCGAAATTCAGCCGTGTCCGGGCGGCCTGATCGTGATTTACCTGCGCAAGTTCGGACTGGATGCGCGATTCCAAAGCGCCCCGGCGTTCCTCGTTGTGAGTTTGGCTGCTCAACGGCGGAACCTGCATCCGTTCCACCATCAAGTGGAGAACCTGCGATCGGTTCCAGGGCGAAAGCCCAAGCCGTTGCTCGCATTCCGCCTGCGAAATCCAATCGTTGGTTCTGCGTGGGAAAAACGGTTCGATTTGTTCCGCCCAGGCGCGCGCCAGCCTGTAGCGGGCGTCGAAATCAAAATGCACATGTTCGAAAAACATTTCATTGCCGCACACGCCGTCGGCGCTGCCTTCGGCCAGCACCTTCGCTGCGTCGCATAAAATCAAATGGTCACTTTTCCTTCTCTGCGGTTCGGCCCGGATGGCCGCATTAATCCGCGAATCGGCGCGGAAAGGCAGCGCGTCATCGTCGCAGGCGAGCTGAAAATGCTTCCTGGACTCTGCGAAGTTGGTTTGCGCAAGAAAACACCCGGCCCATTGGAATTGGAAGTCGGCCTGTTGGTCGTCGAGTCGTGCCGCTTGGGCAAAGCCACTTTCGGCGGCGGCCCACTGCCGCTGTGCGGCGGCTTGTTGGCAGTGGGTGCGAATCGTCTCGAATTCCGCGCGCTCGGCCGGGGCAAGCGTGCGTCCTGGCAACGAGGCGAAGGGTGGACAGTCCCGCAAGTTGACACCGACTGTGTTCAGCAAAACCGTGGCGCCTGAATTTATTCCGGCGCGAACGATGTCATCCAGGTTTTTTTGAAAATTTTGGTAGACCGTTTCCCGCATGGGGCTGCCGGGTGGAATCTGGTTCTTTAGAAACATTTCCATGCCGCCCCAGACAGCCGCTTCCTGGTTGTGCCCCGCAAGTCTCTGCCCCAACGCCATGAACCATTGGCCCAGGCGCATTTTCTGCGACGCCGTCACCAGGCGGGTAAAGGGCAGGGTTGGCGCCCGCCGGCCAAACACCGTAGCCGCCCCATACGGGCCAACCATCTCATTGTTGCCCATGTAAATGATCCACAAATCGCCCTCGTGAGCCGCGCATTCCCGGGCTATGGGCAGGATGACGTGCGAGTTGATCGCGGTAATCGAGGTGTTGATGACTTCAAACTTGCGCTCCGGATATTTTTCCCGCAGCAGCATTTCAAGATAGCGGTCCGGCGCAAAACTCTCGGCAGGATCCCCCATAGCCGCCGATTCACCCAAAATGAAAATGCGGAATGTGCCCGGGGCTTTGTGGATGGGAAAACGCAATGGGCCGGGATTGCGTACGATGCTTTTTGGGAAAAAGCTCAAACTGAAATCCTCGTTTTGAACAAAGAAATTCTCCCCGCCGATCGGGATGCGTTTGAAAAAATTCGGGTTGTAACCGTAGCCGGCCAGTCGCAGGCAAACCTCAAGAGCCGCGAAAAGCAATAAAGTCGGCATTGCCAGTAGGAGGCGAGACATCCAACGCCGGCCACGCGGCAGCGGCTTGCGTACTGATGGCGAATCGGCTGAAGCCGAACGGTTGTTTTTCTTGCCGGCTTTCAAGCGGGCTAACTGGCTTGATGCATTGTTTGCCCCAAGTAATCCTGCAGACCAACTGACATCCAACCTGTTTAATTCCTGGGCGTATGGTTTGCCAGCCAAATCACGTCCACATCCGTTACCGGACAAGCAACCTGTTGAGTCACACCGGGTACGGTTGAATAAATGACATTACGATGTGCATTCATAACGGGCCCTTTCCAAGCATGGATTTCAGCATGGCAGTCGGCAAAGGTCAAACCACAGCGCCCTCCATGCTGGTTTCCGGGGAGTTCGGTGAAACTTGAGACCGGGTACGAGGCGGTGTAAAGGATGGTGTCATCGATGCTGTCGGGATGCTCGTCGGTGAAAACCCAGGAATCAGAGGGGCCGGGAGAGTGAAAGTCAGACATCCTTTTGGCCACAAACCATTGCGTCCAACCAAAGGGCATGGGCGAGTTATATTTGGCCCCATCACCCACCGCGGCATCCATGGCCACGCTCCGAACCCGATGGTTCCAGCCCATGGCCTGCTGGGGTTGACTTACGAAATTCGCCGCCGGGCAGGCAAAGATTTTCGCGGAATTGGCAACATAAGGGCCGAGTGAGGCATATGTATCGCTGGTGACTAAAGCCTCGTTGGCATTATACAGACCGGCGGTCCAATCGATCTTGCCGCCCGCCCATGATGGTTGACCGTTAAACGTGACCTGGCCACTGAACAAGAAGTCGTTGTTATAGGGGAGCAGATCGTTGTTGTCTCCCGTGAACATTTGCCACGCAACCGCGAGTTGTTTTTTGTCACTCATGCAGGCCGCAGCTACCGCCTTTTGCTTGGCCCGGCTTAGCACGGGTAGGAGCATGGCGGCCAGGATGGCGATAATTGCTATCACTACGAGAAGTTCAATCAAGGTGAAGGCCCGTTTCGGAAAAACGAAGCCGAGGCCATTGTTATTGCGTTGAAGGTCTTTTATTTTCATGTTTGAGAACCGCGGGATGGTCTTGGAAGACCGGCCTGCCACCTTCCAGGCATTGGCATCAGGTTACCTGTTTCCAGCAGACGTGGATCCATGCAGCAGTTCATATCAAGTGTCGCGGGCTGTTTATGACTGGAATCTAGCGCGGCAAGGATTTCCCGACAGTCGCATGAAGTGGCGACAAGCTTGTCCTCTGGCAACCGCAATTGAACACTTTTTTATCGCCACCATGAAAACTTTTTGCCAATTTTCAAACTGAAGCCAGTGAAATGCATTGCAAAAATCTTCGGCAAAATTGCTCTGTTCGTGCTGGTGTTGATCTCTGCTTTCCAGGCCCAGGCGGTCGTTTTGTGGAGCAACTTTGACCCCATATCCGTGAACACCAACGGCCCCGGAACCGACCTGCTTGGCGGAGCTCTAAAACGGGATGAAGCCGCGAACGACACGCTGTATTTCAAGTGCCGCATTGAACCGGTGTCTGATGAAACCACCGAGCCTTACTTTGCCGCACTGGAACTCTTCGAAGATGATATCGAACGCCTCGGCGTGGGCAACGCGCTGGACGCCTGGGCATACAGTGTATTTTTCCCGGGGGCGCAAAGCAGCGGTGTGCCGCCTGCAGGGTACCTCGACCTTCGCTCGGCTCATCCCGACCTGAGCGCGGTCGCGCGCCATGCCAACTACCAATGTCCTCACCGTGGTGAGACGGTCACCATCGTGTTTAAGATCCAGTATGTTCCCCACGGCGAAGACCTCGTGACCGTCTGGCTCAATCCCGATCTTGGCCCGGGCGCGAACGAAATAAATCAACCCGAGGCTTTGACCACTCGCTTCAATGTGAATGCTTCATTTGACGAACTCCGTCTCCGCCACGCCGGCAACGGCGGTGGCTGGAGATTTAGCGACCTGGCCATCGCCACCGCCTTTAATGATTACGTCGATTCGAGCAGCACCCAACCCGGCAGCGGCGAAGCGGACCCGGCTGACGGCAAAGATTCGCTGCAATTTCAATCCTGGCTAAAGAATCAGGGATTGCCGCGCGTGACAGTGGACGCCATCCAGCAAACGCGTGACGGTTATCTGTGGATTGCGGCCGATGGCGCCATTGCCCGCTTTGATGGCTTGAGATTCGTTCCATTGAACGCGCCTGCCTCGGAATCGAATTCTTTCACGCAAACCATTTTCGGCGACAGTCAGGGCGCGCTGTGGGTGGCCGTTTCAAACGGCTTACAACGCTGGCAAAAGGGGCACGCAACCACGTTGAGCCTGAATGATGGTTTGCCCAACACCCATATCACGGCCTTGAGCGAGGACGCACAGGGCAATATTTGGATTGGCACCACCGATGGGCTGGCCATTTGGAACGATGGACGGCTGGTCCCCCAGGTGGATGCGAAAAAGTTTCGCGGCCGTGCCATCACCTCCCTATTCAGGGACCGGCAAGGCTTGATGTGGCTGGTCGTCCAAAGCATGGAAGTTTTTCAGTTCAACCACGGACGCTTCCTGCCCCTGACTGACGACTCAGCAAGAGATTGGATGACTGACATCCATGCATTGCTCGTGGATGCCACGGGCAGAGTCTGGCTCGCCGCCGGCGAGGACGCCGTGCTATGCCACGACAAGGATGGCTGGCGCCGTTTTCGGATCCCGAAGCGGATTACCGGTTCGCGAGTGAACGCGTTGGCAGAGGAACCTGACGGCACGATTTGGGCCGGTGGCGCTGGCGGGTTGTTCTTATTTTCAAACGGGAAGTTTTCCGCCGTCCCGGCCGGCAGCAAGCTGGCCGGGAACACGGTTCAATCCTTGTTCGTGGCTCACGACGGCGCTTTGTGGGCAGGCACGGACGAGGGATTGAACCGGTTGCAACACAAATGTCTTTTCGCACTGGGACAGGGCGAGGGCCTTGGTTTCGGCCCCGTGCAGGGGCTGGCGCAGGTTTCATCGAGCGTTGTTTGGGCAGCACGAACCGGCGATGGCATCTATCGCTGGGACGGACGCAATTTCAGCCGATTGAGAGCCGCTGGACTTTCAGCGCATAATTCGCAGGCCAACGCGCTGCTCCTTGCCCGGGACGGCGCGTGTTGGGTCGCCAGCACTGGCGGGTTGTTGCGCTACAAGGATCCCCTCGCCGCTGCCGATGAAGTTCGTTGGTTTGAATTGCCGGGCGAGGACATCGTCTCACTGGCCGAGGACCAGGACGGCTCGGTGTGGGCCGGCACACGCGCGGGAAAACTTTGGCAATTGCACGAAGGGAAGTGGATGGCACTCAATTCGATTTCAATTTCCAATTCAATAAACGTGATTCTGCCGGCTCCCAATGGTCCTGTCTGGATTGGCACTGAGGGTAACGGCGTGGCCCGCATCGATGGCAATGGCGCAACTTTTTATGGCGAGAACGCGGGACTCCCGAGCAGAATTGTCCGGGCGCTTTACCTGGATGAACAGAATGTCCTGTGGCTTGGAACTGCGGCCGGTTTGTGTTGCAAGCGTGGTGACAAGATTTCAAGCTTCACCGCCCGCTACGGTCTTCCCGAAAATCCGGTTTCGCAGATATTGGAAGACTCAGCAGGACGGCTCTGGCTGGGCACCAGCCAGGGGATTGCCTGTGTGCACAAGGATCAACTGGAAGATTTTGCGGCCGGCAAACTCGAGGCACTCCATCCAAAACTTTTTAACCATGTCGACGGCATGCCCTCAGAGGAATGCACTGGCGGATTTTGTCCAGCCGGCTTGAAAAGCCAGTCGGGGCTGCTTTGGTTCCCATCGACGAAAGGAGTAACTGTAATCGCGCCACAGAGCTGGCCGGTGGAAAAGCCGGTGCCCGGCACCGTGATTGAAGAAATCCTGCTTGATGGCGTTCCAGAAAGTGCGAGTTCCGATGCCGCAAAGTTCACGATTCCGCCGGGCAAGCACCGGTTGGAATTGGTTTACACCGGTCTTCGCTTTGACGCGCCGGAAACCATTCGGTTCCGCTACAAACTCGAACCCTGGGACGCCGATTGGATAGACGCGGGGACCAGCCGCAGTGCGGTTTACAATTTCATTCCGCCCGGCCAGTACAGCTTTCGGGTCATTGCGTGCAATAGCGACGGCGTTTGGCCCACCACCAGCGGAGCGGAGATTCGATTGACCTTCGCAAGATACTTCTGGCAATCGTGGTGGTTCATCGGCATGGCTGGCGTCGCATTGTTGTCCACCGTCGGCAGCACCGTGCGTTTGATCGAACGACAGAAAGCAAAGTCCCGGCTCAACCGACTTGAACAAGAGCGGGTTTTGGAACGAGAGCGTACGCGGATCGCGCAGGATTTACATGATGAGATGGGCGCGAAACTGTGCCGGATTTCCTTCTTGAGTGAACATGCGCGCCGCGACAGCATCAGTCCGGCGGAAATGCAGGAGCAAATCAAATCCATCTCCGACGACTCGCGCGAAATACTACATTCGATGGACGAAATCGTTTGGGTCGTTAATCCCCAGAACGACACGCTGGAACACGCGACCTCCTACCTGGCCCAATTTGCCCAGGATTATTTTTCGATGACCGGCGTGGAGTGTGATTTAGTCGTGCCCGCGCAAATGCCGCCCCACCCGGTTTCCTCGCAAGTGCGGCATCATCTTTTTCTTGCCGTGCGGGAGGCGCTGGCCAATATTTTGAAGCATTCCGCGGCCACACGCGCGAAAATTTCCATAACCTGTGAGCACGGGAGCCTTGAAATTTGTGTGGCAGATAACGGCAAAGGTTTTGACTCAAAAACACAAATGGCCGGCGGTTCTCACTCTGGGGATACGCATGACGGATTGCGGAACATGACCAAGCGAATTACCGATATTGGCGGACAATGCACGGTTGCATCCGCGGCCGGTTCAGGCACGACCATAACATTTCTACTGCCGCTGAAAATTGCCACAAAAAGTGTGATGTATGATTACGGTTTCCATCGTTGACGACGAAGCCAAGCTTAGAGAATCCATCGCGACCTTCGTGAATGGCTCGTCGGGCTTTAAATGCGCGAGCAGTTACGGCTCGGCTGAAGCCGCGCTGAAACACCTGCCAGCCGACAAACCTGACGTGGTGCTCATGGACATCAACCTTGGAGAAATAAGCGGGATTGAGTGCGTGGAGCAATTAAAGAAGCAATTCCCGGACATGCAAATCCTGATGCTCACGGTTTATGAGGACACCGAAAAAATCTTTCGCGCCTTGGCAGCGGGCGCCAATGGTTATCTCTTGAAACGATCCAGTCCGACAAAGTTACTCGCCGCAATCCGCGAAGTACACGGTGGGGGTTCGCCAATGACAAGTTCCATCGCGCGCAAGGTTGTGGCGTCATTTCAAAAGCAAAAACCAGCCACCGACGCGGCCGGAGAAATAAAGGGGCAATTATCACCGCGCGAGCAAGCTGTGCTGGATGGCTTGGCCAAGGGCTGGACTTACAAACAGCTTGCGAGCGAACTGGACATCAGCGTTGATACCATCCGCACCTACATTCGTCGCATCTACGAAAAGCTGCATGTGCAGTCGCGCACCGAAGCCGTTGCAAAATATATGCGGTCGTAAATATGGAATTGCCGACCCTCCCGACCATCGTCCGACCATCGTCCGACCCAGGAAAAGGTCGCTGGCCGTGGTTGAGGTGGATGCTTTTCCAGCAAGGCTCCAAAACCGTGGAACCAGCGCACTACGGATGTGGGTTTTGGCGGCGGAGCGAGGACAAACCAGGAAGTTATCAAGGCTTGTGCGTGTACATCGGAACTGGCGCAATGCGGAAAGAATCAAATTCACCCTCGGCATCTTCGGCCCCACCGACCGTGAGCGCGAGGCGGATGCTGCGGTCCCAGGGTGGCAGGCTCTTGCCTGTCTGGTCGTCACCCACCGACAGCCATTTTTCACCATCCGCACTCGCGGCGAAGTGGAATTGAAAGCCAGCGTTGGCCGTCACTCGGAGATACAGCTTCTGCGCTGGTGGAGCATCCGCATCCGCAAGGCGCGCCGCCTTCCCGTGGTCACGCCGCCACAAAATCAGCTTGCCGTCCGCCACCGATAATCCGACCGCATTATCGGCATCACCGAATGCCGAAAGGCCCGCGGAAACGCCCGGTCGCAAAGCCGCGGCCTCAATCACAGCCGTGGCAATATAATCCGCCGCAGTGGTGGAGCGCGCCAGCACGGTGGCAAGTGCGTTTGTCCCGGGATGTAAGCGGCTTGAGAGCAGGAGGTGGCCATTGCGGAATTGGCAAACGGGCTCGTTATTCTGCGGCCATTGCCAGCCAGGCTGCAAATGGCCGCCCGTGAAATCATCGTAAAAACTCGATTGATCGCTTTTTTGGACTGTGGCGTAAGGCGAAACGGCTTTGGCGCTTGGTCCACGGCCGTTATTGATCGTCGGCCAGCCATTTGCCCCGAACACCACCTCGTCCAACATGGCTTCGCGGCCGGTAAAGACGGACGCGCGCACGGGATAGGCATGATACAAGAGCCAATAACGCCCCCGCTCATCGGTCACGATGCTCCCGTGACCGGGGCATTTCCAATCATCATTCCCGGCTAAAATTGGATTGGCCGGGTTCTTTTCCCATGGCCCCAACAAGGAGTGAGAGCGGGCAACGCCCAGGGCATAGTTGCAACCCGTGCCACAGCACCCGCTGCCGGAATAAAACAGATAGAGCCAATCGCCGCGCCGAAGCACAAACGGCCCTTCAACCAGCGGGCCCTCCCAATCGGCATCGTTTCGAATGAGTTCCTTCGGCTCACCGATCAGTTTTGTGCCGTTGTCGTCCAGGGGTTGCGCCCAAATGGGCGTAGGTTTGTGAACGCTGTTATTGTCTTCCTTCCAGACCAGGTACGGCCGACCATTTTCATCCAAACAAGGAACGGGATCAATCGAGCCGGCCGACTGCGCGACGAGCGGACCGTAATCGGTGTAAGGACCGGAAGGCTTGTCCGCCACGGCCACCGCCACGGCGAGCGGGCCGCCGCGCTTGCGTCCCACGTAGTAAACATAATAACGCCCCTTATACTGGGAGATTTCCGGCGCCCAGAAATTTGCCACGGCCCACTCGGGTCGATGCGGGAACACATTGCCCACGTGTTCCCAATTTATCAGATCGGTTGAATGCAGGAGCGGGAATTGCGGTCCCCACTCGGAAGAAGTCGAGGTGGCCCAATAGTCTTTGGCAACGCGAATAATTGAGGGATCCGGATGATCGCCCGGCACCACGGGATTCTCATAGCAGACCTCGGTTCCCCCTGCGGCTTGCGGCAACGGAGCGGCGCCACCCAGCAAAGATAGGATCGCCGGCAGCAGACGCCAAAGTTTGGTCAGTTTCATTTTGGTGGACTGGATCGCGTGCTGATTCGACGATGGCTGGTGCTATTGGGCCGCGACGGTGAAAGCGCTATTTCCTGCTGGTCTGCGTATTTTGGGTTACTCCCTTGATATAAGCAATCTCCTGGGCGTCGAAGGGCGTACCATCCTGCCGGAAAATGTCATGAAACCAAACGGCTGGTTCGGCCTTGTAGGTCTTGGTCCAGGAGTCCCATGGATAGATAGTCTGCGTCTTGCCCGCCACAAAGCCCCAATTGATGGCGCCGACTTTTTGTTCCTTTAGATAGCCAAGGATGGGATTGAATGTGCTTCCGGTCGGGCGAGCCATATATTCGGTGCAAATGATTGGACGGTGAAAACGGCGAAGGTCCTCCACACATCGCTTCATTTCCTCGAAGGTTCCATAGTTATGGAACGAGATGATGTCCGATTCCTCCAGGATGAACTTCTCCATGGGCAGGAGTTTGTCCGTCAGGCCCCAGCGCCTCCGCTCCCACACTCCGGCGGTAATGGGCTGGCTGGGTTGGACTTCCCGCGCCCAGGTAAAGGCTTTCTTGAGCAGCACTAATGCAAGCTCGGGCTTGTTCGTCGGCTCATAGGCCACATAAGCCGGCTGGTTGATGTTGTCCGGCTCGTTGAAAATATCCCAGGCCAGCACTCGCTGGTCATTTTTGAAATGCCCGATGACTCCCTGCACGTAACCCTTCAGTTCGTCCTGGCGAACGGGGTCCTTGAGAATCTCCGCTCCCGGACTCTGCACCCAGCCGGAATTGTGCACGTGGGGCGCAGGCTCGCGCTGCTTGCCCGCCTTGGGGAACGGATCCCAAACAGCATCCAGCGGCACAAAGATAACTTTGATATGATGCTTGTCCGCAATGGCCAGGAACTGGTCCATCCGCTTTAGCAAACCCTCGTGGTCGTCCGTCCAAAGCAGGTTTTGCAGAAAGACGCGCACCGTGTTGAAGCCGAGTTGCTCCGCCCAGCCCAGTTCACGGTCAATCGTAGCGGGATCGAAGGTTTCCGCCTGCCACATTTCCAGTTGGTTGATGGCTGTGCTCGGCGTGAAGTTGCAGCCTGCCACCCATGGTTTGTCGCGATACCAGTCACTGGCCTTCTCCGGCGACCACGGCGCGGCGCTGGCCAGTTGCGCGGCAAACGCCATGATCACACCCAATATAAAAAGATGGTTTCGTTGTCGTTCCATAATCATTCGTCGTAGTTCCGGCTGAAAGAGGATGCTGTCATTTTCTCTCCATTCATGCCAGCAACTATTTCTCACTCGGGCGCGAGTGGGCGCATTTCACTGTCATCGTGTTTGGCAGGCACGGCGCGCTGGGCACGGACTCATCACATAGGTGACAGTTTGAACTCAACACATGTGTTACACTTTTTGGGGCGGTGCATGAGAGGCGGAGCGCAGCGTCAGGCGACGGAACAACGAATAGACTGCATCGCACCCTCGGTCCGTGCGTTCCTCCCGGTGGCTCGCCAGGATGTGCTCCAAGTCGAGGCAAGACATTTATTGAGTTTGCCGGTCCGATGCAGTATTGGTTGCGTGAATTCACTGCAGTATGCGCGCACTGCGCCAGGTCACAAAAAAATTCATGGGAACGCAGTCCAAAGTTTCCGAACGCAGTCCGGCCGGGGGAATACGGGAAGCTTGCCGGCTGTGGCTTTGTGTGTCCGTGGCGCTTTTATTTGGAACTCCCGTCCGCGCGGCGGAGCCAATCGGCTTGAACGTCTGGTCGCTGGCGGAACTGCGCGACGCGGTTTCCCAGCAGGGGCGTACCGTACAGTCGTTCCGGGTCCAGGGTGTGGTATGTGCGGTGGTGTGCGGCCGAAACCTGTTGGCTCTCCAGGACGCATCAGCGGGTGTTGTCCTGGAGGTGCCGGCACTTGATTCGACCATCCAGCCGGGAGATGAAGTGACCATTACCGGAAATCACTGCGCCTTGACCCGCTGCCGGTTCGGCATCCAGCTTGGCACGGCGCCGGTGGTGAACAATGACGGCCATCATCCTGCCCGAGTCAAATACGGAACCGTTTTCTTGGAAGCGGGCTTGCAGCCGATTCGCGTAACGTGGTTCAACGGCGTCGGCTTGTCGGATCTGCAAGTGGAGTACGAAGGTCCCGGTATCGCGCGTCAAATGGTCCCGGCGTCGGCGCTCTGGCGAAAGCCGGATCGTCCCGGCGCCTTGACCAATCTCGAGCCTGGTCTTGATTTTGCCGCTTATACGGGAGACTGGCGCTTGACCTCACCCGCGTTTCCGCTGCTAACGCCGGTGGCGCGAGGCGTGGCGACGAATTTTGATTTGCGGTATAGCCCGCGTCCGGAGGGCGCTGCGCTCGTCTTCACCGGCTATATCACCATTCCCACGACCGGGATCTACACCTTTCACGTTATTTCCGACGACGGCGGTTTTCTTTATGTCGGGGATCCAGCCGCGTCCTGCGCGGTGGCCAGGGTGGGACACAGAACCATGCCCGTGCCCCGGCATTTCGAGGAGGCCCTCGCCACCCGGGATGAACACCCGTGGACCGAGTTCGAAGGAAAAGTGATTTTCACGGGCCAGAATGAACAGGGGCTGGAAATGGAACTGGCCGGCAAAAGAGGAGAGCGCATCCAGATCGTCGTCGTCGAAGGCTCGTCCTTGCTCTCCACCAACCTGCTCCACCAATATGTGCACGCGGCCGGAATGCTTGAAGGGTTGCCTGACCCGGAACGCCGGCAGGCGACGCGCCTGATTGTTCCAGGACCTGAACAAATCGAGGTTCATGACGCCGCAAAAGAGGCCCAACCGCTGGGCCCATCCGACGTACAGCTCCTGACCACGGTTGAGCGCGTTCGACATCTTAAGCGAGCCGACGCAGCGCGGGGGCTGCCGGCAAAAATCAGAGGCGTGGTCATTTGGAGTTCCCATGTCGCGCTGGTGTTGCAGGACGACACGGGTGGTGTTTACATTCATTATACTGCGGATGATTGGACCGAGGAGCCGGCGGTCGGAGATTTGTGGGAGATCGAAGGCAAAACCGATCCGGGGGATTTTTCGCCGGTCATCCTCGCGCAAAAAGAGACCTTCATCGGCAACGCAACCCTGCCAGAGCCGATTCGCCCCACGTGGGACCAACTGCTCAACGGAAGTTTGGACGCTGAATACGTCGAGCTGCGCGGCGTGCTCACGTCGGTTTCGCCGGCGGAAATGACCCTGCTCACCTCGGAGGGCAAACTCAGAATTCACGCCGTGGACGACCGCCCGCTGCCGTCGCTTCCTCCTCTGCCACCGGGCGACCGGTCTTATGTGGACAGCATCGTGCGAATGCGCGGTTGCCTGACCGCGTCGTGGGATTCGAACGGGCAAGTAATGGGCGGAAACGTTTTTTTAAGCCCGGGAACCGTCCAGATAGAAGAGCTGGCGCCGCTGGATCCATTTACGCTGCCCACGAGAACCACGACGAACTTGTTGCTGTTTGACCCCAGCGCCAGCGCGTTGCAAAGGACGAAAGTCAAGGGGCAGGTCCTGTTTGGACATACGAACGATTACCGTCTGCAGGACGGCGCGTCCGGGCTCCGCCTGCTGACAAAATATCCCGTGCAACTGCAACCCGGCGATGTGGTGGAAGCCGTTGGCTTTCCGCAATTGGGCGGGCCGTCTCTGGTCCTGCAAGAGGCGCGCGTCCGAAGCATCGAACGACAACCCTTGCCGGCTCCAGTCCGGCTGGCCGGCGGTGAACTTTTGAACCGGCGCCATGATTCGACCTTGGTTCAAGTGGAGGCGATGCTCCTGGCGGATCGGATTAATCGCGAGGAGCGGGTTTTGGAATTGCAGTCCGGCCAAAGTTATTTTACCGCGCATCTGAAGTCTGGGCAGCCCGACGCAAAGCCGTTCGAAGCCGGCAGCCGGCTGCTGTTGACGGGGGTTTATTTCAGCGCCACTCACGACCAACCCGGCGGCAGCCCGGATGACTTCGAGTTATGGTTGAACAGTCCCGCCGACATCTGGATGCTTCATCAACCGTCCTGGTGGACTTTGCGGCGCGCCGCCCTGATCGTGGCGATGCTGTCCGGTGTGCTGGGGATCGCGTCGGTTTGGATCACCGTGCTGCGGCGGCAGGTGGAGGATCGAACCGCGCAGCTCGAAAAGCAAATCGAGGAACGCCAAGTCGTCGAGCGACGGCGCGCCATGGAGCAGGAACGCGCTCGCATCGCCAAGGACATCCATGACGACCTCGGAGCCAGCCTGACCCGCATCACCATGCTCAGCCTTTCGGCCCGCGAAGAGTTGAATGCGTCCGCGGGCGCGGCGACGAAACTGGACCGGATTCATGCCACGGCGCGCGAACTGACTCGCACCATGTCCGAGGTCGTTTGGGCCGTGAATCCGAAACATGACACGCTGGACAGCCTGGCGAGTTACTTCGGCAAGTTCGCCCAGGATTTTCTCGGCGGGGCAAACATTCGCTGCCGCTTGCAGATGCCCCTGGATCTTCCCGCCTGGCCCCTGACGGCCGAGGTGCGGCACAACCTGTTTCTGGCCTTCAAAGAATCGCTGCACAATGTCCTCAAGCACGCGCGGGCAACCGAGGTCCAGGTTGCATTGGATGCCGGCGGTGCGGGCCTGGTGCTCTCCGTCATTGATGACGGGTGTGGATTCCTGCCTCCCCCGACCGAAGGCGAGGTCGAAGCCGCTTCCGGAAATGGTCTGCGCAACATGCGTCACCGGCTCGAAGAAATCGGCGGTGAATGCGACATCCGAAGCGCGCCGGGAAGCGGGACGAACGTGACCTTCCGCGTGCCAGTGAAGCATTAGCAGGAGCTTGAGAAAAACAGGTTTGTTTACTTTGTTCCGACCTATAATCGTCCTCGTCCTCGATTCCTCAGAGGGCGTTCCGCCTCCCGACACACCCTCAGAATGTGCCAGAATGACACTCCAACCCGAAATATCTATTCCGATTAATTCTGAACATTTCTTGTCACCAATCCTGGAGGCCTGCCATTCACGACCACGCTGGAGGAGTTTGAAAACGCTAATCCGGAATCTCGGCCTCGACCAGTTTCGCCAGAAGCGTGAGCGATTCCTGCCAGCCGAGATAGCAGGCTTCCAGAGGGATGACCGCGGGCACGCTTTCCTGCACGATGTTCAACTCCGTCCCCACGGATACCTTCTTCAAGGTCACTGTCACCTGCATTTCCCCGGGCAGGTTCGGGTCGTCGAATTTGTCCGTGTACCGAATGCGTTCATTCGGCGCCAGTTCGAGATACGTCCCGCCGAACGAGTGCCCATGGCCCGTGGTGAAATTCGTGAACGACATCTTGTGCGTCCCGCCGACCCGGGCATCCAGTTGGTGAACCTTGCAGGTGAATCCGTTCGGTGGCAGCCATTTGGCCATGGCGTCCGCATCCAGAAACGCCCGATAAATTCGCTCCGGCGTCGCCCGGAGCACTCGATGAAGTCGGATGGTGTTGGTGGACATAATTTCTTTCCTTTTTATGAATTGTGTTTGGGATGAAATGTTAAATGCTCTGGCATGCCCGGTGCCGTCTAACAATGAGCGTCAAAAGGCGATCGGCTTCGCGATGGAAAGCGCCGTCGTCGCCAACTCCGACATCTGTGCTCGAAACTCGGACATGAACTTGTCTGCTTTGCGTGTACTGCATCGAAACTCATGCAACAACTCAAGCTCTTTCTGGAGTGCCGGGATCTCCTCGACTCGCAAAAAATCTTCTCCTACCAAACGTGGTGGCGATGCCCAAATGCCCTTTTTTCAACGTTGGCTTCCATTAAGGCTTGCTTTCTGCTCCAGATTGAATTCAGCTTCTGGCGTTCACGTGCGAATCCATTTTTCACGGATCATTTCTCTTTCTCTCCTTGCCGCAGTTGTGGCCTTTAATTCTGCCGCTGCCGCGGCGGAATGGCATCAGGAAACCGGTTTCCGCTGGCAGCAGCTTCCGCCGTCCGGTGATGGCCAGCCGGGTTTTACGCTTCTATCCCCTGAAACGACCGGCGTCGCGTTTACCAATCGCCTGGATGAACGCACGCTGGCCGCTAATCGCGTGCTGGGCCTCGGTTCCGGTGTGGCGATTGGGGACGTGGATGGCGATGGCTTGCCGGATATTTTCCTGGCCGCACTGGATGGGCACTGCGTTCTCTACAAGAATCTCGGCAACTTCGCCTTCAAGGACGTAACCGCCGCCGCCGGCATCGATTGTTCGCATTACATCTGTCGTGGCCCAGTCTTTGCCGACATCAATGGCGACGGCTCGCTGGATTTACTGGTCAGCACCTCCGGCGCGGGTGTCCTGTGTTTCACGAACAAAGGCGACGGAACCTTCGCCGAGTGCAGCCAATCTGCCGGCACACGAAGTCCCTACGGCGCGGTGACGCTGGCATTGGCGGACATTGACGGCCGCGGTCCGTTGGATTTGTACGTGGCGGATTATCGCGCCGAGGATTCGCGGGACAACGCCGCGTTCAATAGTATCGACATGCTCCACGTGAACGGACGGGAGATGGTGGCGCCCTCGATGAGCAACCGCTTCGTTTACATGGACGGGACGGTGCAGGAATACGGCGAGCCCAGCTTTCTGTATCTCAATGACGGCAAGGGCCATTTCACGCCGCTTTCCTGGACCAACGGAGCGTTCCTGGACGAAACCGGCAAAGCACTGGCCGGGCCACCGCTGGATTGGAGCCTCACCGCCGCGTTCCATGATTTGAACGGCGACGGCGCGCCGGAACTTTACGTCTGCAACGACTACTGGTCGCCCGACCGCTTTTGGATCAACGACGGTCAGGGACATTTCCGCGCGAGTCCGCCACTGTCGTTGCGTCATACCAGCCGGTATTCGATGGGCGTTGATTTCGCCGACGTCGGCCGGTCGGGCCGCGTGGATTTTTTCGTGGTGGACATGCTGGACCGCGAGTGGTCGCGGCGCAAGCGGACGATGTTGGTCGCGGGCCAGCCCCCTGCCCCGCCGGGCACGATCGAAGATCGGCCGCAAATTCCCCGCAACACGCTCTTTCACAACCGCGGCGACGGCACCTTCGAGGACATCGCCGAATACGCCGGCGTGGCGGCGTCCGACTGGTCGTGGCAACCGCTTTTTCTGGACGTGGACCTGGACGGTTATGAAGACGTTGTGATTCCGTCCGGATATGTGCGCGACTTGAACGACCTGGACTACATGGAAAAAAAGGAGAAGTTGCGCCGGGCCGGAGCGCTTGCGCCCCCGAAAGTCGGCCCGGACGGCAAGCCGATGAAACGCTCGCCGCAGGAACAGCAACTGGAGGAGCTTTACCAAGTCAACCAACTCGCGGACCCGCTGAATACCGCCATCGTCGGTTTTCGCAATGTCGGAAACTGCCAGTTCAAGGAGGCGGGCGTGGCATGGGGCCTGGCGCAACCGGGAAACCATCGGGGCATCGCCGTGGCGGATCTGAACAACGATGGATATTTGGATTTGGTGGTCAACAATCTCAACTCGGCCGCCGGCATCTATCGCAACCACTGCGCAGCGTCGCGCGTGGGCGTGCGCCTCAAGGGCCTGCCGCCCAATACCCAGGGCATCGGCGGCAAAATCAAGCTGCTCAATGGATCCGTGCCGATGCAAAGCCAGGAGGTGGTTTGCGGGGGACTTTACCTTTCCGGCTCCGACCCTTTGCGTGTCTTTGCCGCCGGCCAAAGCCAGAGCATGACCATCGAAGTGGCCTGGCGCAATGGCCGGCACTCGATTATTCACGATGTCAAACCGGATCGTCTGTATGAGATCGACGAAGCCGCCGCCCTGCTGTCCAAGCCGCCAGCGGAGGAGGATGCCAAACCTTTTTTCAAGGACGTCAGTCAGCTTATTGCTCATCGACATCATCAGGAGCCCTTCGATGACTACGCTCGTCAACCGCTTTTACCCTGGCAGCTAAGCCAGGAAGGTCCCGGCGTCGGCTGGCTCAATCTGTTGGACGATGGCCGCGAGGAACTGGTCATCGGCAGCGGGCGCGGCGGCTCGCTGGGCGTCTATGTTTCCGACGGCGAAGGCGGCATGAAGCATTGGCCGACGAGTTCTAAATTGCCGGAAGATCTAACGAGTATTGTCGAATGGGTTCGCGGCCCGCATCAGCGCGCATTGGTGGTCGGGCGCGCCAATTACACTTCCCCGCGCAATTGTCCTTCCGTCTCGATCTCCGGTTTCGTTCCCGCTGCCTGGAAGCAGGACTTGCCGGAAACGCCGGCCAGCACGGGTCCTCTCGCAGTAGCGGATGTTTATGGCGATGGCACGCTGGCCTTGTTCGTCGGTGGTCGCGTTATCCGGGGCCGTTATCCGCAAGCGGCTGATTCCTTCCTTTACCGCAACGTCGGCGGCCAGTTGCAACTCGACGCCGAAAACACCGCCGTGTTGCACCATGCCGGGTTGGTGGCCGGCGCGGTTTGGAGCGATCTTGACGGCGACGGTTTTCCGGAACTCATCCTGGCCTGCGAATGGGGGCCGATTCGCGTTTACAAAAATCAATCGGGCCACCTCCGCGAAATCACGCAGACGCTCGGCCTTGATCGCTACACTGGTTGGTGGCGCGGCGTCACCACTGGCGACATCGACGGAGACGGACGGATGGACATCATCGCCGCGAACTGGGGACTCAACAGCGAGTATCCCGCCAGCAGCAATCATCCCGCCGAGTTATGGTACGGCGATTTCACCGAACGCGGCTCGCTTGACCTGGTGGAAGCCGTCTACGATCCCTCGCGTCAAGTCATGGTGCCGCGTCGAATGCGCGATTCCCTCGCCGCCGCCTATCCCCCGTTGCTGGACCATTTCCCCACCCACAAGACTTGCGCCGAAGCCAGCCTGGACGACCTCCTCGCCTTGCTGCCCAAACTCCCCGAACGCGTCCAGGCCACAACCCTGGCTTCCACCGTGTTCTTCAACCGTGACGGCAAATTCGAGGCCGTGCCGCTTCCGCTCGAAGCGCAACTGGCCCCGGCTTTCTCGGTGAACGTGGGCGATCTGGATGGCGATGGGCTCGAGGACATTTTTCTCAGCCAGAACTTTTCGGAGCTTGCGCCGTTCGCAGCCTCGACGCAGTTTCGTCCGCTGGATTCCGGGCGGCGGCTCGATGCCGGGCGCAGCCTCTGGCTGCGCGGCGCCGGAGCCGGCAAACTGGAGACGGTGACCGGTCAAAAATCGGGCCTCCTCATTTATGGCGAGCAGCGTGGCGCGGCCCTCGGTGATTTCAATGGCGATGGACGGGTGGATTTGGTGGTCAGCCAGAACGGAGCGGAAACCAAATTGTTCCAAAACACCCTCGCCAAACCCGGCCTGCGCGTCCGGCTGCGCGGACCGCCGGGAAATCCCGACGGCATCGGAGCAACCCTGCGCCTGATGTTCAATCAGCGATTCGGCCCCGCCCGTGAGATTCATGGTGGTTCGGGATACTGGTCGCGCGACAGCGTGACGCAAGTCATGAGCGGCCCCGAATCACCCACTCAAATTTGGATTCGCTGGCCGGGCGGCAAAACCACCACCAGCACGATTCCGACCGGGGCCAGGGAAATCGTCGTGGATGAAACCGGCGCGCTGACGATGAGCCGGTGAGTGCAGGCAAGCGTATCCGAGTTGAGCGGGAGAATAGAGGAGCCGCAAAAAATACAGCAGGCAAAATCCAATCAATGATGCGGAAGGGAGCCATATCTCCCTTCCGCATCGGACATTATTCGACTTACTCGATTTTTTGAATTTGCATGCCGGCGATAACGGCATAATCCGAGTCCAGCGGGGACACAGTGATCACCACCACGTCATTGGTTGAGGTGACCAGCACGTTGGAGAAGACCACGTACTGCAACCCTGCCTGCCAGATTGGCGAAGCATAGTTCGGGCTGTTCGCAGTGGCGAGGCTGCCATAATCAACGCTGCCAGAACTATAGGTGTTGTTGACCAGGTCGAAGGAGCTATCCTGGCTGCTGTCATTGCCGTGGCCATAAAGATAGAAGGCATATTGCCCAACGTCCAAGCCGGTGAGGGTAATGGTCACATTGCCTCCATCGAAGGGATAAAGATA
>JAJPHR010000107.1 GCA_021325145.1 Verrucomicrobiota bacterium
CAGTGGGCGCTGGAGTTCAAGGCGGCGGCCACGACCACCCCGGGCACCACGGACATCCAGCCTTACCTGGGCCGCGGCGTTGGGGCCGTGCCGACCTGTCCCGCCACCTCGGACACAAACTTCGCCAACAGCTACAGCATCAACACGCTGACCAATGCCCCGCAGTGCCTCATCGTCACCGCGACGCACGTCCTGAACTAAGCAAGAGCCTCTGTTCTTAGCAGAAGATTGGCCTGGGTCAAAACCCAGGCCGATTTTTTTCTTCACGCGGCCTGGATCAATGCTAGGATTCCGGGCTATGAATCATTCCGGTTCTACCATCCCGGCTCTGAGCGACCTGCTTTCACCCGCAGTCATTAGACTGCACCTGAAAGGCGCCTTGCGGACTGACGTGCTGGCCGAACTCGTCGATCAAATCGCCGAGCTGTCCGGCCAGCCCAAGGCCCGGCAAAAGTTGCTGGACGCCCTCGAGGAACGCGAGCAGCTTCACAGCACCGGCATTGGCGATGGCGTGGCCTTGCCGCACGCACGCAACGCGCTCGTGGGCCTGGTGGATCATCCCATCCTGGTGTTTGGCCGGCATGACCAGGGGATTTCCTACGGAGCGATCGATGGCGCGCCCACGCAACTGTTCTTCCTGCTGGTTGCGCCCACCGTCACCCAGCATCTCGCCATGCTCGCCCGCCTCAGCCGGCTGCTGCGCAACCCCAAGCTGCGCAAGGCCCTGCTCTCCGCCGAAAAACCCGACGATGTTTGCGCCTTGATCCGCGACGCCGAGGCGAAGCTTTGACCTGGCAAGCTACGCCTCCGCTCCACTGAAGCCTTGTTGGCGCAAGGCTTCGAATAAAACAATCGCCGCGCAATTCGCGAGGTTCAAGGAACGCGACTGCGGGTTGAACATGGGAATTCGCAACCACGACTCGCGGTTTGCCTCCAACAGTTGCCGGGGCAACCCCGCCGTTTCCCGGCCGAACACCAAATAATCACCCGCGCCAAACCGGACCTCCGAATAAACCTTCGGCCCGTCCGATTCAACGAACCAAATCCGCGCCTCCGCTGGAACCGATTCCCGAAAGACCGTCCAGTTCGGCCATCGCCGCCACTCGACCTGCTCCCAGTAATCCATCCCCGCCCGCTTGAGCTGTTTATCGTCCAGTTGAAAACCGAACGGCTCGATCAAATGCAGCCGCGTCTTCGTCGCCGCGCAAAGCCGTGCCACGTTTCCCGTGTTCGGCGGAATCTCCGGCTCAACGAGAACGATGTTCATGGTGAATTCAATTACTTGCCCCGCGCGCCCACTTTCGAATGGCGGGGTTCAGGTTTCGGATTTTTATAAAACACCTTCCACAAAACCAGCCCCTGCGCTGGAGCGGTCATGCCCGCCACGCGCCGGTCGCGGCGGCTGAGAATCGTCTTGATGTCCGCCGCGGCGATCTTCCCCTGGCCCACCTGCACCAGCGTGCCCACGATGCCCCGGCACATCTTGTACAGAAAACCGTCGCCTTCGATTACGAACGTCAGCATCGGCCCGCTCCGTTTCACATCGCAACGCGTCAACGTCCGCACCGTCGATTCCACCTCGTAATTCCGGCTGGCCGCCAGCGACTTGAAATCGTGCCGCCCCAGGAACAACTTCGCCGCCGAACGCATCGCTGCCAAATCCAGTTTGCGTGGAACGTGCCAGGCTTGATGGCGCACGAGCGGATTCATGCCCGGATAATTCCAAACGAAGTAGCGATACTGCTTGCCCGCCGCGTCGAACCGCGCATGAAAATCCGCGCGGCACCGCGTCGCGGCCAGCACCCGCACGTCCTTCGGCAGGTGCGCGTTGAGCGCCAGCGCGAGCTTCGCCACCGGCATCTTGAATTCCGCCGCGGGAATCTCCACATGCGCCACCATTCCCAACGCATGCACGCCCGTGTCCGTGCGACTCGAACTGTGGATCCGCTTCACGCTCGGAAACAGCCGGCCCAGCGCCTCCTCCACCTTTTGCTGTACGCCCACGCCGCTCGTCTGCACCTGCCAGCCGGCGTAACCCGTCCCGTCATAAGCGATGGTCAATTTGAGTTTCACTAATTAAACGGGTGCGCAAAATAAATGGCACACGAGCTGACCCCAAAAGCATTCAAAACACGCGATGCGTGCAAGGGCTCGTCCCCTCAACGCGCGCACTCTCAAGATTGCGCAAAACTATCCAGGTAACTTTGCAACAGGATGGCTGCGGCGGTTTGATCCACCTTTTGCTTCCGCTTGTCCCGCCGCATCTCGGCCTGGATCAGGAACCGGTTCGCCTGCGCTGACGTCAACCGTTCATCCCATGTCTTGATCGGGATCGCCACCGAATCCCGCAACACCGCCGTGAACTCCTGCACCTTCAACGCCGCCGGGCCATAGCTGCCGTCCATGTTGCGCGGCATCCCCACCAGCAACATCTCCACCTGCTTCTCCTGGATGAGCTCCTTCAAGCGCGCCAAAAACCCCGCGAACGGTTCCGCCGGCACAAACTCCAGCGGCAGCGCGATCACCCCCAGTTCATCGCTGATCGCCAGGCCAATCCGTTTCGTTCCGTGATCTATCGCAAGTATCCGCATGATTGAAACACTAAAATGATTTGTTCCACTTTATTTTACTTTGTTTTGCCCGGTTCCATCAAGGACGCAGACGCCCCACGCTCTGTTCCTTTACGCCCCGATGACTTTGGCCCATGGATCTTGGACTCCTTTGATCTTCCTCAGCCACGCTCCAACGCTACACGCTCAACGTCTTCATCACTTTCCCCGCCGCCTTAATCGTCCGCTCAATATCCGCCACCGTATGCGCCGTGGAAATGAACCCCGCCTCAAACTGCGACGGTGCGAGGTAAACGCCCTCGTTCAGCATGCCGTGAAAAAATTTCGCAAACCGATCGCGGTCGCTGTGCATCGCGTCCGCCAGATTGTCCACCGGTTTGTCGGTGAAGTACCCGCAGAACATCGACCCAATGCGCTTGAACTGCACCGGCACGCCCGCGGCCTTGGCGGCTTCCTTCATGCCCGTTTCCAATTGCGCGCCCAATTTCTCCAATGCCTCGTAAGCATTGCCGGCGAATAATTCCTCGAGCGCAGTGATGCCCGCCACCATCGCCAGCGGATTCCCGCTCAACGTGCCCGCCTGATACACCGGGCCCAGCGGCGCGAGATAATCCATGATTTCCGCCCGCCCGCCGAACGCGCCCACCGGCAACCCGCCGCCGATGATTTTGCCGAAACAACTCAGGTCCGGCGTAATCCCAAAGCGTTCCTGCGCCCCGCCCCTGGCCAGCCGAAACCCCGTCATTACCTCGTCAAAAATCAACAGCGCGCCCTCGGCCCTGGTCATTTGCCGCAGGAACTCGAGATACCCCGGCTTCGGCAAATACAACCCCGCATTGCCCGGCACCGGCTCGACGATGATGCCCGCGATATGCCCCGCGTTGGCCGCGAACGCCGCCCGCACCGCCGCCTCGTCATTGAACGGCACGACAATCGTGTGCTGCGTGAACGCCGCCGGCACGCCCGCGCTGTCCGGATGTCCGAACGTCAACGCGCCTGACCCCGCCTTGACCAGCAGCGAATCCGCATGCCCATGGTAACAGCCTTCGAACTTGACGATCTTCTCGCGTTTCGTGAACCCGCGCGCCAACCGGATCGCCGACATCGTGGCCTCGGTGCCTGAGTTGCACAGGCGCACCTTTTGCACGCTCGGCACCGCGGCGCAAATGAGTTTGGCCATCGTCACTTCATGCGGATTGGGAATGCCAAAACTGGTGCCCGACTCCGCCGCCCGCTGAATCGCCTGGATAATCTTCGGATGCGCGTGCCCGAGGATCGCCGGGCCCCAGGTGCCGACGTAATCGATATACTCGTTCCCGTCCGCATCGACGACGCGCGCGCCCCTGGCCTGCGTCGCAAAAAACGGCTGCCCGCCCACCGCACGAAATGCCCGCACAGGCGAATTCACGCCCCCGGGAATGTACTTCAGCGCCTCAGCAAACAATTGTTCCGACTTCGCCCGTGAAATCATGGAACGAAACTACCGCAATTCAACCCCCTTGACCAGCGCGAGAGACGCGAACGCCCGACACAAAAAAACCAAGCACCAAGCACCAAGCTCCAGAAAAGCACCAACTTTCAAAATCCAAAATGCCGTTGCTCCTTTTGAAGTTTGGATCTTGGTGTTTTTCTGGAGCTTGGAGCTTGGTGCTTGAAGCTTGGCTTTTGGCGTTTCGCCCCATGCTGCCAGCGTCGCGCCAAACACCTGCTGTAAACTGTCCCTCTAAAAAAAGGGAGTGCTGGGAATCCGCCGTGATTACTCCAGCACTCCCCCCAACCCAACGCACTAAATTCTTGCGGCAACTTTGCCGTTCAGGTTACGCCGCCGAAGCCAGGGCCGCCCGGGCCTTCGCCGCGCGAAAACGCACCCAACGCGCCTTGACGGCCGCGGACACGCGCGCCCGGCCTTCCGGGCTGAGATCGTGCCGCGTCGTTCGCCTGGGCCTGCCGCCGCGAGTGGCGTTATACTTCGCCCAGCGCAACCGTTGCGCCGCTGCAATCCGCGCGCGTCCCGCCTGGGTGAGCACGCGTTTCTTTTCCGCCGCCGAACCGTTGCCCGTGTTATTTCCCATGCCTTCCGGGCGCGGCACGGACGCCAGCAGTTGATGCAACTCCAGCGTCAACAAATCGATTTGCTCGCGGATATCGACAGCCCGCTTCAATTGTTCCAGCGGCAGAGTGGCCAATGAATGTGTCATATTAATTGCCCGCTCCCTTGCTTCCCACCGGGCATTCGGCGCACTGGCGCCAACATTTCGGGCGTAATTAATCACACGTGCTCCCGCACCCGCTATTACATGTTTGTGTAACTCCTAACTCGGTAAGCCGAAGTCCGTAATGCCTCGGTCGGTCACCTGGGGCGAGCCTTGCTAAACGGGCGTGGTGCAAGGCTCCAACTCTGCTCGATGGTACGCCTCGTGCCCGAGCAGAGCCGAAGCTCCCTGTTCCGCAATGTTAGGGAATTGGATTACAAACTTCCCAGTCTCATCTTGAATGGCGGTTCAAATTGAGCGAAGTTCGCATCCATGTCTCGTCGGACAATTTTGTTGCTGTTCGCCGGGCTGGCTTGCGTGCTCGCGGCCTGCCGGCGGGAATCCACGCCGCCGGCCAGCACCCCGGCTTCGGCGACGGTCAACACCAACCGAGAATATTACCAGGCCAAGGGCGTCGTTCAGGAGATCAAGGCCGAAGCCAGGAGCGTTGTCATCAAACACGAGGAAGTGCCGAACTACATGGCCGCGATGACCATGCCGTTCGATGTTAAAAGCGCCGACGAGTTGCGTGATCTCCAGCCGGGCGATGCCGTTTCCTTCCGCATCGTCGTTGCCGGCGACGACGCGTGGATCGATCAAATCAAAAAGCTCAGCGCGGCGCCCAAGCTTTCCGAGTTGCCGCAGAACGGTCAATTCCGTGTCACGCGCGATGTGGAACCGCTCAAGGTCGGCGACCTGCTGCCCAATTACCATTTCACCAACCAGCTTGGACAGGCCGTCAGCACCGCGCAGTTCAAAGGCCAGGCGCTCGCGTTCACCTTCTTCTTCATCCGCTGTCCTTATCCGACCTTCTGCCCGCTCATGTCGAAAAATTTCAGCGACACGCAACGCAAGCTGCTCGCCCTGGCCAATGGCCCGACGAACTGGCATCTGCTTTCGGTGTCGTTCGATCCGGAGTTCGACAGCCCCGAGGCGCTCAAGAGTTACGCGCGGCCTTACAACTGCGATCCCAAACATTGGGATTTTGTCACCAGCGATCTGGTCGAAATCACCGCCCTGGCCGACCAGGTGGGCGAAAATTTCTGGCATGAAGGCCCGAGCATCACCCACAATTTGCGCACCGTGGTGGTGGATGCCCAGGGTCGCATCCAAAAAATAATTCCCGAGAACAAATGGACCAGTGACGAGTTGGTTGCCGAAATCGTCAAAGCCGCCGCGGCGAAGCCGTAAGCGCCCCGTGCCCTACGCCATATCCACTGGATCGATATCCACCGACACCAACACATCCTCCGGAAGCGCTAGCCCCTGCAGCAGGATCGCCAGGCATTGGCTGACAATCGTCATCTGCCGTGTGCGCAGCATGATCTGATAACGATAATTTGATTCCGCCCGTGCCAGCGGCGCCGGTGCCGGACCCGCAATGACCAAATCTTTCAGCCCCGCCACACCCCGCTCCAACTCCCGCCGCAGATGCTCCGCGGACAAGCGCACCTTGTCCTCATTCCGCCCCTTCAACGTCAACATCGCCACGCGGCTGATGGGCGGGTATTTGAGCTGCTCGCGAAATTCGATTTCCTGCTCGTAGAACCCTTTGAAATCATGCCGTCGGGCACATTGAATCGCGGGATGAAACGGCGTGAACGCCTGCACAAACACCTCGCCTTCGATGTCGCCCCGTCCCGCGCGCCCGGCCACCTGCGTCAGCAACTGGAAAGTCCGCTCCGCCGCCCGAAAATCCGGCATGTGCAACGCCAGGTCCGCGTAAATAATCCCCACCAAAGTGACGTTCGGAAAATGCAGGCCCTTGGCGATCATCTGAGTGCCGACCAAAATGTCGATCTTGCCCGTCCGAAAATCCCCCAGGATTCGACGGTAGTCGTCCTTGCGTTTCAACGCATCCGAATCCATGCGCTTGATCGCCGCATCCGGAAACAACTTGCCCAACGTGTCCTCCACCTTCTCCGTTCCCAAACCCGCGTAACGAATCTGCGGGTTCGCGCATTGGGCGTTCGGGCAAATCGCCGGCACAGCTTGGGTGTGGCCGCAGACATGACAGGCCAGCGTTTGCTCCTTACGATGATACGTCAATGACACGCTGCAATTCGGGCACCCCGCCACGTAACCGCACAATGGACACTGCAACGACGTCGAATAACCACGGCGATTCAAAAACAAGATCGTCTGCTCCTTGCGGTCCAGCCGTTGTTGAATGGCCTCCTTCAGTTGCGGCGAAAAGATCGGGATGCTCTTTCCGCGTCGCATGGCTTGCCGCATGTCAACCACCCGCACGATGGGCATTTTCTGGTTGTCCACGCGTTCCAACATTTCCAGCAGCGTGTACTTTCCCCGGCCGCAGTTGTAAAAACTCTCCATCGAAGGCGTGGCCGAGCCCAGCACCACCACCGCTCCTTCCATTTGTCCCCGCACAATCGCCACATCGCGCGCCTGGTAACGCGGCGCTTCCTCCTGCTTGTAAGTGTGTTCGTGCTCCTCGTCCACGATGATCAATCCCAGCGGATCGACCGGCGCAAAAATTGCCGACCGCGCCCCGATCACGATGCGCGCGCGGCCCTGCCGGATCTTGTGCCACTCATCGTGCCGCTCCCCCGCCGACAAATGACTATGCAACACCGCAACCAGTGTTTGCAGTGGACCCGAACTGAATCGCGCCTTGAACCGTTCCACCGTCTGCGGCGTCAGCGAAATCTCCGGCACCAGCACGATCGCGCCCTTGCCCTGCTCCAGCGCATGCGCGATGGCTTGCAAATAAATCTCGGTCTTCCCGCTCCCAGTCACCCCATGCAACAGGAATACTTTGGAGGGTAAAAGGTCCTCGGATTTCGGGTTTCGGGTTTCGGGTATTGTCGGCTCATCGCGAGTAAACAAAGTTTCGGACAAAGGTGACGCTTGGAGCTTGGTCCTTGGAACTTGGAGCTTCTCTGGTGCCTGGAGCTTGGCGGTTGGTATTTCTGTCCCCGCCGCCATCGCGTCTTTGATCTTTCCCAGCGCAATCGCCTGCTGCGGATTCAACGTCAACGGTTGCGTCGGCAAAATATGCTCCCGCGCATACGGGTCCCGTTCGGAAATTTCGGTGGTAATCGCCACCAATCCCTTGTCCTCCAGATGGCGCACCGTTGCGCCGGTCGTTTCCGCCAGATCGATCAACTCCTGCAGCGGCAGTTCGCGCCGTTCCTCGATGATGTTCCACACCTCGCGCTGGCGTTTCGGCAATTTCGGAAATTCACCCGACACCGGCAGCGCGCGCACAAACAGCCGTTCCCGCCAACCGGCTTGTTCCTTGCGCACCGCCTCGGGCAGCACGCTCTTCAACGCGATCTCCGGCGGGCAGCAGTAGTACTCGCCAATCCAGCGCGCCAGCTTGAGCACCTTGGGCGTCACCAAAGTCTGTGCTCCGATCACCTTCAAAATCGACCGCAGATTCGTCCGATCCGACTCCTCCGCCAGCGCCGTGACGCAACCCAGCACTTTCCGCGGTCCAAATGGCACCTGCACACGGCTGCCCACGTCCACCTGCCCCGACAATTCCGCCGGAATCAGGTAGTCGAACTCCTTGCGCAGGGCGAGTTCCAATGTCACACGAGCAATCATGACGGCAAATTAAGACCGAATCCGCAAAAGGAAAAGGGCCATATTTCCAAGCGATTGTGAGCCAGCATCCGGCCGGGCGGTTGAGGAGTCCGTGACAATACCCCCGGACAGCCAACCACCAGAGATTTTACCCTCGCCCTTCTGAAGGGGAGAGGCACGTCTAATCCTGGTGTGCAGTCATTTCCCAAGTGGTCCTGAGCCGGAACATTGCAGTTGAACCACGAATGGAAGCGAATATAAACACTAATAAAGGAACGCCGAATGCAGACTTTTGGCGGCCGGCACATCTTCCACTGAATAGTGGCGTGATTCCAATCTGACCCATGGCCGACACTTCCCGTTTAATTCGTGTCCATCATTCGTGGTTGCCGGCTGCATAGCCCCGGCTGAGAACCTCCAATTCGAGAACACAAGAGAGCGAAATCAACGTGGCTCAATTCCGCGCCGATCTAATTCGTAGGAACAGGCAGAGCCGCGAAATAGTTCTCATACATCGCAATATCGTTGAGAACCTCCCGAAATGCCGCGTTGTCCTCAATGACCGCCACGAGATTCTTAACAGCATCGGCAAAGCGTTGCGTCAGCAGAACGCTCTGGGGGGAACAAGACAAGGACCTTGGTTTTATTACCACACGCGCCCGCTTCGTCAGACCCTTACCTAGCGTTTGGCGGAGGTGCTCCGCACTACCTCATGAATAAGCCGCATCTTTTCGATGGCCTGGTTCGCGAGCACAAAGGGATAAACATCGTGCAGTCCCATGCCCCGATTTAGCTCATTGAGCGCATAGGTCAGCGGAAACCAGTTGTCCAGCAGCGCGTCGAAATTCGTATGGGCATCGCCGTCGGTTCGGGGAGAAGCGGTCATGGATTTGGCGGCCGGATGCTGCTTCGGCCTCAAGGTGATGCCAAAACTTCCGGCGGTTTCCACCGTGTCCACGATGTGAAAATAATGCGCCCAGGTTTCCGCCCAATCCTCCCAGGGATGCGCGCTGGCGTAGGCGCTGACGTACTGTGCCTGCCAATCCGGCGGCGGACCTTTTTCGTAATGCTGCTTTAACGCCGCGGCATAGTCCGTGGTTTCGTGTCCGAATAATTGGCGAAAGCGGACCAGCCATTTGGTGTTCGCAATCAAGCGATCCCAAAAGTAGTGGGCCACTTCGTGTCGAAAATGCCCCAGCAAAGTCCGGTACGGCTCGTGCAAATTCACCCGGCGGCGTTCGCGCTCCGCATCATCCGCTTCGGCAATATTGACCGTGATCACGCCGTTTAGATGGCCCGTGGTCGGCGCTGGATCACCCGCTAAATCCCCAATGAACTTGAAGCGAAGCGCCGGGCGTTTTTCCTCTGGCGCGCCGTCCAGGGGAAGCCCTAGTCGCATAATGGTATAAAGGATGCGGCGTTTCGCCATTTCGAGCTTGTGCCAGCGATCCCGGTTTCCCGCCCGCGATAAATCTGGAATCAACTCGTTGAGGCGGCAGGAGACGCAAAACGGGTTTGGTTCACTCGCCGGGACCATCCAGTTGCAGACTTGATGCTGCACTCCGTTGTCGCACTCACGATGGAATGGCTCCGTCGAACCGCGAGTGAGCGCCCGCCAAGTCCCATTCTCGGCGGGCTCCAGGGCGCTGATGTCGCCGGGCGCAGGCAAAAAACCAAGCGCGTAACCGCACTTGACGCATTTTACGTTTTCGAAGAAAACGAGATTGCCGCAATGATCACAGTAAAAGGTCTTCATGGGGAAACTCGGCCCGGTTCCAGCGTGTCGTCAAAGGCCCCAAGTGGCAAGTGAAACCGCCGCATTTCGCCCGCCCTGCCATCCTCATTCAGGCTCGCTGGCGCGGCTAGTCGAGCGGCCCTGTGATCTTGAGGCCCGTGCCGCCCTTCGGTCTGGGAGTCATGGTAACCCGGTACCGCAGTGCTCCACTATCTTGCGTCACAAACCATAATTCCTGGAACGCGCCATTGGACACACCGGTTGCTTTAACTCCGATCAGCGAAGGTGCGACCTGGCAGCCCCATCCCTACTGGACAACAGCAATCGTTGTAAGAATGTCGGTTTGAAGTTTAAGATCGGCAACGGTCGGCCGGAGATCTGCTGGAATCGGCCCCGGAACAGGTGCAATGGCGCGATACTTCTCAACCACGCTGCCGTTAAGCGCATTATGAGCGCGGTAACGATACGGGCTGCCCGATGCCCGGGCTTGGTGGTTGAGACGCCGAACTGCGCTGTCCGCGGGAGTAATCGCGCAACCGGACGAAAACAGCGCGGCTACAAGCAATAAAACGAGGCAGAACGGTAATTTCACTTGTGACGCTTTCTCAGGCAGTTTGACAATTCAAACCCAGGTTACGCCGGTGATCTCAACCGCGAAGCAAAACCGAAGCATCCAACCAGCCAGCTTTGACTTCGAGGAGGCACAAATGCCGCCTAAGAAATAAGATCGTTCAAGTAACCCTCCAATGGGGTGTGGACCCTACTCCACGCCCGGTTGGCCTTCGTGCCAGCTCGAACCTGCTGACGCTGGCAGGTTGCGCGCTTCTTCCTCCACCAGACCAATCTGAGTTAAATTGAGGCATAATTTCGGCTTGCCTTTTTGAGGAATCCGGCTTATACAGGGTTTATGACAGACAAGAGAACAGCAGGGCAGGTATTGATCGGCTGCTGGTGCGACGAAAAGTTTGTGGGGCGTATCGACGGCGCCCGCCGGGGGATGAACCGCTCTCAATTTGCGCGTGACGCGCTGGTGGACAAGTTGGTGAAATTGGGAGTCAAGGTTAACGATTTGCACACTTGGGCGCCGGACCGTACCGGCAAGGGCGGTCGTCCCAAAGGCTCGACCACCAAGACCAAGAGCCGGGCGAAGAAGAAGTAAGCGACCGCTTCCGGTTGATCAAACTGCCCAGAGCGCAGAGGACCGCTCCAAGCCATTACGCCCGCGCCCTTACGCGCAAACCCGTTTTCTCAGGCGTGTTGGTGAAGGAGAGAATTCCGTTTTCAGAGCCGACGCCAAGGTAGGGATCGTTCTTGATCAGGATGTTTCCGTCCACGTCCAGGTGGTTCGTCAGTTCGGCAAGGTGGGCGGCGGCGCTGATGAGGATGCTGGTTTCGATCATGCAGCCGACCATGGTTTGCAGGCCGGCTTTGCGGGCCGCTTGCAGCGCATCGTAGGCGCCGGTGATGCCGCCCGTCTTGGTCAGCTTGACGTTGATGCCGTGGTAACATTCGGCGCACTTTTGCGCGTCAGCGGCGGTGTGATACGATTCATCGCCAAAAATCGGCAGCGGCGTGCGTTCCTTAAGCCAGGCGAGATCCTTGAGATTGGTGGAAGCCGGCATGGGCTGTTCGACAAATTGGATGTGCCCGTCCTTCGCGAGCCATTCGATCATTTCGAGCGCCTTCTCCTTGGTGGCCCAACCCTCGTTGGCATCCACGCGCACGGCCTTTTTGGGGGCCGCTTCACGCAAAGCTCCCAGGTTAAGCTTGTCGTCCGGGCCGCCCAGCTTGAGCTTGAGAACCGGATAACGCTCGGCAGCGATGACCTTCTGGCGAATGACCTCCGGCTTGTCGATGCCGATGCTGAACGAGGTGACATGCTTCTTCTCCTGAAAGCCCAGGCCAAGATAATCGCAGACCGCTTTCCCGGCTTTGCGCGCCGCGCCATCGATGAGCGCGATATTGATGGCGCACTTGGCGGCCATGTTTCCGGGCGCGACGGTGTCCAGGTATTTCATGCTGCCCGCGATGTCATCGAACGACAATTTGCGGGCGTCCAGCTTTCCACAGAAAGCCATGACGGTATCGACTGACTCGTCGTAACGGGCTACCGGGGCGGATTCTCCCAAACCGACCGTGCCGGCATCATCGGTGAGTTGAACGAGGACGACCTTGAAAATGTCCGTGCCAGTACCGCGGGCAATCGCCCAAGTGTAGGTCAGTTGCAGATCGAAACGCCAGAATTTGAGTTGCACCACGCAGAGGAAAGCGTAAACCGCTCTGGAAATCAATAAAGATATTGCCGGTTTGTTGACCGAAGGGTCAAATCAGCCTTTCTCTTGTTCGCCGGCATCTTTCTTTTCAGCGTCTTTTTTGGGCGGTTCCGGTCCGGGGCGGGGCTTGGGAGCGCGCAGCTTCTTGTAGAGCCACGCGCCAATGGGGCCGAGCGGGCCGCGCAGCCAGGGGTAAAACGGCGAATAAATCAGCCGCAGCCGCACCACGGACAAAAACATCACGAGCGAGGATCGCACCAGCGATTGGGTCACCTTGGAACCCATTTTGTCGGTCCATTCAATGGGCACTTCGAGAATGGTGTAGCCGGCGCGCTTGAGCGAATAAAGCAGGTTGACGTCGAAGGCGAGGTCGGCGGTCAAGAGACTGGCGTGAATTTTTTCCACGGCCGCGCGGGACATGACCTTGGCCGGGCATTGAGTGTCCTTGACGTTCAACCACAGCAGGGACTGGACCACCGCATGGAAACAACGGCTCGCAAAGCGCCGCATGCGCGTCTGGCTTTGGTGCAGCACCGCGCCCGGAAGCCAGCGCGAGCCGATGATGCAATCAGCCTTGCTGGACATTTGCACCAGTTTGAAAAAGGCGGCAGGCCCGGTGGCGCCATCAGCGTCCACGTAGCCGATCAAATCCCCGAGCGGCGCCAGTTTCAATCCTTCGATCAGTGCGCCGCCCTTGCCGATGGGATCTTTGAACTCCCGCGCGGTGACCGACGGGTATTTCTCACCCACCCGGCGGACCACGCCGATGGTGTTGTCGCGGCAGCCGTTGAGCACCACGACCAATTGGAATTTGCCGGTGTAGTGGGTTTGAAAAAACTCAGCGAATTCGATCAGCACCGGCTCGATCCGTTCCTCCTCGTTGTAGGCCGGAACGAGCAGCAACAGGCTTGGCGCTGGCTTGTTGGATTGAGTCACGCGCTTTCAATTACTCAGGGCGCAGCCTGACCGCAACCAAAGTTTTTGGGATGGGATGACACGCGGTACTCCACGCGTGGCAGCCCGACGCGAGGAGGCGCTGATGTTTTCTCTGAAGAAGTTGGAGTCTCCTCACGCCGGTTGCTGCGAATTGACGAGATCTCGGGGGACACAAGGCATGGAGTCCCGCTTTTAGGCGGCGGGGGAGACGCAAACACGGTGGCTCTCAAATTATTCAACACGCTCGACGATGCGATAGCCTTGCCGGCTGAAGCCGGGACTTCATGCCTCGGAGTGGAGCGTCCCGCCTCATTTGATATTCAACTCCCGTGTGATCGCGAACTTCTCGACTCGTTTGCGCAGCGTGGCGCGGGTGATGCCCAGCAGCTTGGCGGCGTGCACCTGGTTGCCCTTGGTTTCCGACAACGCATGAATGATCAACTCCCGTTCCACCGCCGGGATTACCTTGAGCTTGGGATCCTGCCGCGCCCATCGGAAAAGCATCCGCGCGACCGACGCGAGTTCGGTCCCGCCGCTTTCCCCGACGGGCGCCTGCCCCCCGGCCAGTTGCGCCGGGGAACTTGCCAAAGAACCGGGGTCGGCAATTTCCGGCGGCAAATCCCCCGGCAAAATCACGTCGCCCTTAGCCACCACCACGGCGCGTTGTATGACATTCTCCAACTCCCGCACGTTCCCCGGCCAATGGTATTTCTCCAGGGTCTTGATCACCGCCGAGGAAATCGACTTGGGCGAACCTTGCTGGTCCTTCGCGAACTTCTTCAAGAAATAATTCACCAGCAACCGGACATCCTCAGGCCGCTCGCGCAACGGCGGGATCTGGATCCGCACCACGTTCAATCGATAAAACAAGTCCTCGCGAAATTGTCGCGCCGCCACCGCTTGTTCAAGCGGCTTGTTCGTCGCCGCGATCACCCGCACATCCACCTGGATGGGCTGGTTGCCGCCGACGCGCTCAAAGGTGCCCGATTGCAGGACGCGGAGGATTTTGGTTTGCGTCGCGGGCGTCATATCGCCGATTTCGTCCAGGAAAATCGTTCCGCCGTGGCATTGCTCGAAACGGCCAATCCGCTGGGTGGCCGCCCCGGTAAACGCGCCCTTTTCGTGGCCGAACAATTCGCTTTCCAACAACTGTTCCGGAATCGCCGCACAGTTGATGGCCAGGAAGGGTTTCCCGTTGCGCTGGCTGTGATGGTAAATCGCGCGCGCCACCAATTCCTTGCCCGTGCCGCTTTCGCCGGTGATCAGGGCCGTGGCATCCGAACCCGCGAGTTGCCCGATCAATTTGAAAACCTTCTGCATCGGCTCGCTTCGGCCGACGATGCCCAATTCGTAATCCTCCGATTCCAACAGGGGCTGATACGACACCACCTGCTTCATGTCGCGCGCCGTCTTGAGCGCCCCCGCGACGATCTCCTTGAGCTTGGGCACATCGAACGGCTTGAGCAAATAATCGTAGGCGCCGAGCTTCATCGCTTCGATCGCCGTCTGCGTCGTCCCGTAGGCCGTCATGAGGATGACCAGCAATTTGGAATCGATCTGGCGGATGCGGCGCAGCGTTTCCAAACCGGTGATGCCTCCCATCCGCACGTCCATGATCACCAGGTCCGGCTTGAGCTTGGGAATGATCTTCAGACCTTCCTCGCCGCTGGCCGCGGTCGTCAGCTCAACTTCCGGCGAGTCAAAAATCCGGCGGAACGAGTATTGCACGTCCGCTTCGTCGTCGATTAGCAACAATTTAGCCATGTTGGCACTCTATTTTGACCGACTACGGCGGAATGTCGAATGAAATCCTTGCGTGAGAACGAGGCGGCAGGGGGACACGATTTGGAGGTAGTGGTCCGAAGCCGGGCAAGCCGGGTGGATCACAGCCCACCTGCTTTATTGGGAGGGGAAAGGATGAGTTGGAGGCGAGTTAAGAATACTGAGGACCGAATCACGACGCAGCCGAGCCCCGACCAAGCGGGTGAATAATCACCTCGCTCGGTGGACCCGGCTGCCGGAGGCTGCCGAAGCCAATGCCCGCATCACTTAGCGGTTCAGGGCTGGCCGGAACGCTCCGGGCCGCGCACATTGGCATCCCCTTCGTGCTGGATCTCCACGTCCTCCCGCCGAACGCCCTCGGAAATGTCCTGCCGCTCAACATCAGCTTGTTTGCGGGCGCGCACTTCCTCGCGAACGTGGCTCTCCTTTTGCACGACTGGCTCCTCGCGGCGCAGAGGAATATAAACTTCCTGGCCGGAGAAAGCTTCTCCAGTCTGGGTGCCCTCGGCCGGAACTCGTTCAATCACGATTTCTTCATGGGCGAGTTCCACTGGCTGGGTCACGACCTCCGTTTTCACGATCTTTCGCAAACGGACGCCGCCTGACTCAACCTGGCGTTTTCCCACCTTCAATTCTTCCTCGCTCAGAGGAATCCGGGCTTCTTCGGCTTCCCTCCGCGGCTCAGCAGCCGTCGTTTCCGGCTCGCCTGGTGTAAAGCGGGCCGTGCTTTCGGGCTCGCGAATTTCCTCAGTCGAAAACCGGGGTTTCTCGCCTGCAAAAGGCTCTTCGCGAAAAGCTTCCGAACTCTCAGTGGTTTCCGAAGTTCCACCCAAATGAAAATAGTCGATTACTCGCCGCTCACTTTCCGGATCAAGATCGCGGTCGGCATCGTACGCCGGCGCATTCTTGATCATGTCCTCCCCAAATCGCAGCCTAATCTTGCGGCCACCCTCGCTGACCTCCGCGGCTTGTGCGGGTATGACGTGGGTCTTGCCAAAGAGCCATCCGGTTTTGATGCCCAAAAATGCGGGCTGGCCGTTCCGGTCCACCCACAAGGCATGCAGAGTCCCGATTTTCTTGTCGTCCTTGTCCATCACGGCGTAGTCAAGGTATCGGCTGAACCCGCTTCGATCTCCCGGTGTCGGCAAAGCAGCCGTGGCAGGGTCCGTCATTGGTGATCCCGCAACGGGGCTGGTTGTGCCCGTGCTTCCCGTTTCATCTCTCAATTGGTTTTCATCTTTTTCATTCATAACAACATCTTTCAAAAGCTGTTTTAATTGTTCGCAATGGGGAGAACATCTCATTTACACCCCACTGCCTAAAACAACCTAATGCGGCCTCATGGTCACTCCATGGGGTGTTGCCTGTAGTTTTGCAAAAAAAGTCGCGTGAATAAACATCGACCCTTTCTGGCTGACTAAATAAACAACGGAGGGCTGTTAGATGGGAGTAACCTCAACGCTTTTTCCCGATTTTTGGGGAGGGAGATGTGCGTTGTGGCGAGTACGACCTCACCTGACACCCTGATGCCTCACCTTTTCCAGAGAAGCTCCCTGTTCCATTGGACCTGCTCACGGACCATGAACGGTTCTATTATCCGCATCATTAACGAATGCGCCTGGGGCCTGCGGCGGCGCGCACAGGAGTGCGCGCCCTACCCGGCACACACGGTAGTAGGGCGGGCAGTCCTCTGCACGCCGCCCCCCGAAACGATTTAGGGCGTTCCGAATAGGTCTGGTTGATGTTCAATGAGCTACAAAACAGTTCATGGAAAAGTTGGAGCGAGGAGCATCGGTTCTCCAACTCAACGATTTCCTCCAAACAGAGCATCCAATTTTTTCCGCACGCCTTCATCCATCCGAATCAGCGGCGGCCAGCGCCGTTTGAATCCTTCCCCGGCCAGCTTGCGTGTGGCATCGATTCCCATTTTCGTGCCCATGGCGATTTCAGAAGTGGCGTGGTCCAACACGTCCGCCGGTCCCTTGGTGAAAATGCTGTCCCGCTGGGGATCGGTGTTCGCGCAAAGCCGGAAAAGAACATCGCTGGTGTTGTGCACGTCCACGTCGTCATCCACCACCACGATGTATTTGGTGAACATCATCTGGCCCATGCCCCAGAGGCCGTGCATGATTTTGTAGGCCTGCATGGGATAACTTTTTCGGATGCTTACGAAGACGAGATTATGGAACACACCCTCGGCGGGCAGCGCGATGTCCACGATTTCCGGGAAGTTCATCTTGAAAATCGGCAGAAAGAGTTTGACGCTCGCGCTCCCTAAATAAAAATCCTCCATCGGCGGGATTCCAACAATCGTGGCTGGGTAAACGGCGTCCTTACGATGCGTGAGGGCCGTAACGTGGAAGACAGGGTACGGTTCGGGCAAGGTATAATACCCGGTGTGATCGCCGAAAGGCCCTTCCATGCGCAGCGGTTCCCTGGGATCGATGAAGCCCTCGATGACGAAGTCGGCGTTTGCCGGCACTTCCAGATCGTTGGTTTCGCATTTGACGAGTTCAACGGATTGCTTGCGTAAATAGCCGGCCAGGAGGAATTCGTCCAAGCCATCGGGCAGGGGCGCGGTGGCGCAAAAAGTGAACGCCGGGTCGCCCCCCAGAAAAATGGCCACGGGCATCCGCTGGCCGGTTTCATAGTAACGCCGCCCATGGCGGGCGGCGACTTTTTGCAACTGCCAGTGCATTCCGGTTGTGCGTTCGTCGTAAATCTGGATGCGATACATGCCCAAGTTGCGCTCGCCGGTGTCGGGATCGCGCGTTACGACGCAGGGCAGGGTGATAAACCGGCCGCCATCCAGGGGCCAGCATTTTTGAATCGGCAGGTTTAAGAGGGTCGGAGGTTGGGAGCCAAAGGTTGTGGGCCGGTCAACTTCCGGCGCCGCAGGCCAGGGCTCGACTCGAGTGGGTGGGGCTTCAAAGCGGTGGATTACCTCCTTGCAAGGGCCGGTCTTGATCAGTTTGGGCCGGGCATGGCGAAGTTCAAAGGCGGTGCCCAGGAGTTTGAGCGCTTCCCGGAAGGAGGTGGGCGGTTTGGCCTTCAATAGCGAGCCCAGTTCCGCCGCCAGCTCGTCCACGCTGCTTGCGCCCAGGCTGGCCGCCATGCGTCGAGGCGAGCCGAAACAGTTGATGGCCAGCGGGAAAGGGGAAACCTGGCCATTTACAGCAGGTTTCTCGAACAGCAGCGCCCGCCCGCCGCCCGGCTTCTTCATCTCCCGGTTGGCCAATTCCGTGATCTCCAGTTCGGTTGCCACCGGCTGGGAGATACGGACGAGCTCTCCGGCCTGCTCCAGGAGCTTTAGGAAACCGCCGTACGATTCGAACGCCATGCCCGCGAAGCTACCAAAATGGAACGGACATGCAATAGATCGTAACAAATTACCACGAAAGCATTGATTCGGCGGGACCACTGCTCCCCCAAAATGAAACCTCACGCTTTCTGCCGCAATTGTCGTTGCCGCTTGTGATTCGCAAAAAGCCACGCATTCTGCAGAACCAGGCAACCCAGTCCGGCAATCACGAAATATTGCCAGGCTCTCAACAGGCAAATCGTCCAGTAAGAAAACCGGCCCAACTCCCGCGGTTCGCCGAACGCGAGCCACCCGGTCGTGCTCTCGTCCCGCGCCACGACTTTGAATTTGCCGGCGGGCGCCTTGACGAAAGCATTCTGCCATCCTCCGTCTGCAGATAGCGCGGATTTGACGGGCGTGCTTTTGCCGGTGGAATCGAGCAATTCCAGGGACAGGCCCGGCGCGCCCAGATAACCCGCCACGGGAATTTCCAGGAAGGGCAACGTGGCCGGGTTTATCGGCAGGCTCTCAAATTTCCCTTGTGCGCCGACGCCGGTTCCGCCGGAGTAAGAGCCCCAACACCGTTCCGCGGGCGGAGCAGCCGCATCCGGCGGGCAACCGTTGGTCACGAAGGCTCCGTCGTCGGCGCCATCGCCACGGACTACCGGAAGCGGATTGCGAACGCAGGCTGGAAGGATTTGTCGAATCCCGGGATGGCGCAACAGGCGCACTAATTCATCAACGCGAGGAAAGGGGCGGGCGAAGAACGTCACATCCGCGATCACTTGCGGATTATCCGTGGCCCTGAATGCGATTGCGGTTTGCAGTCGCGCATCCCGAAATGCCAGCCAGGTAGGCAGCGAGTTGTACCAGGTATTATCCATCAACCACGCCAGGCCGGACAGACAAAACACCACCCACACCGCGCAACCCGCAGTCCAAACAGGCTGGTACTTGGGTCGCGGCCCATAACGCGTGATCAGCAGCACCAGCGCCAGGCCATCGGCCACCATGATCAGGCTGAAGGAGTCCATGTACCGCGAAGCGGGCAGAATTCCCTCACTGCTTCGTCCAAAAGCCGTGGCCGCGGCTTGCAGGATAACCCACAACCCGATCATCAGGAGCATCTGCTCCGCCCGCTGTTGCTTTGCCGGGGAGCGAAAATACAGCCACGCAAGCGCCCCGAGCGGGAAAAGATTGACCAGCGCAAACCAGGGATGAATTACCCACGGCCACGCCAGATTCTGGCCTAGCGCGACCCAAAAGGCTTGCAGGGCATGCGGGAATGCGGGGTGTTCGTGCGGCACCTTCGGGATATTCCACAGCCCGGCGAGAGTTATCACCAGGCCCGCAACGAGCGTAGGCAGTTCACGCCGCCAGCGCCGCCGGTCTTTCAAAATCTCAAATACCGCCAACCCAGCCGCGGCGACGGCCGCCAGGAAACCCGAAGCCATGGTGAACAACGAAGCGACTGCGGTTGCGACGCCCAGCCACCAGCGCCACGACAATGGTTCGGCCAACCCGAGCCACCAAATGACCAGCCCGGAGAAAGTCAGGAGAAAATAAAACTGGCATTGCATCCCTCCCACAGTGTTTTCCCAGGCGAATGGCGGGAGCGCCATCAGGGCCAGCATCAACCAGATGAACGGCCAGTTTTGCCGGCCCATGAAACGGGCCAGCAGAACCCCCAAGCCTGCGATGGTTGCCGAGTGAACGACGGCATTCATGGCCGCCTGGAATTGGTTGTCCCACTGCCCATTCAACCAGAGCAGCAGGACATCCCAGACGTGGGTGAAAAAGATCCGATGTTCGTTGTGGGCGCGGAACAGGTCTGCGAGCGTCAGATGGCCTTCAAGGTACGGAATATACATATCGGCTCCTTCGCCATCCCATTGGTCCCAAAAAGGCATCGGCGTGCCCAGGTGCAGGAGCAGGCAGAATTTTACGCCCAGAGTCAGCAAAAAAAGACTCGCTGCCCAGCCAGCGTGGCTCTGGATGAGCGGCCCTGGCTGGCCGCGCGAAGACGAAGGCATTGGGGCAGAGGGCGGTTCGGGAACGCCCACAGAATCCCCCTGGCCTGGCGTTTGCCCAGGCTCAGCCTTGGAGGAGTTGGCTATCATCAGGATTACGGTACACAAAACCCGTTTCCATTCGCGCAAATTGTCGTCGCGAAGATAGCCCTGTCTTTACCAGCAGACCCGCCAGCCCGGCGAACAGAAAATATTTCCAAGCGGCCAGCAGACAAATTGTCCAGTAGGAAAACCGGCCCATTTCCCGTGGTTCCTTGAACGCGAACTCGCCTGCGGAGCCGGCGGCTGCAGCCACGATTTTGAACTTACCCATCGGCGCTTTCACGCAAACGGTGGTCCATGATTGATTGGTCATGGGGGGGAGTTTTGTTGAAATCACGCGCCCGGTGGCGAGTTCAACCAACTGGAAGGAAATACTGCCGGCGGACAACTCACCAGCGACGGGGAATTCGAGATACGGCAGGCGGCTTGGACCAAGCGGAAGACTTTCGAATTTTCCCTCGGTGTGGTTTGTTCGCGGCCGAAAAGTCCAACCCGGTCCACTTGGCGCATCCCAATGCGTTCCCGCGGCACTGAGCGGAACAAAAGAACCATCGCCGGCATCGGTTTGGGTCACTTGGAGCGGTTCGCGAACGCAAGCAGGCAAAATGGCGCGGACTTCCGGATTGCGCAGCACGAGCGCGAGTTTTTCCGGCCTTGGATAAAGCCTTTCTATGACGCGTTTTCGCTCCAGCACGCGCGGGTCGTCCGTGGCCAAAAAAGCGCGGGCACTTTTCAGCCAGAGTTGCTGCTCGAAGCTGCGCTCGAGAATGGAATTGGTCCAGGTGGCAAGGCTGAGTTTCTGAAGGCCCGCCAGACAATCAACCGCCCAGACGACCGCGAGTAGCAGGGCGAGTTTTCGAAACCAGGAAGGCCGCAAGTGGCAGGTCAACAAGCAGACGAAACTCAACCAATCGGCAATCATAATAAGACTGGAAGAATCCATGTAGCGCGAGGCGGGGACAGCGCCACCGGCGCCGCGTGAGTACGCCGCCGCCGCCGCCTGCAGCACCGACCATGCGCCCAGGCCAAGGATCATTTTTTCCGCCGGGAGGTTTTTGCCGGGCGCTCTGAGATACGTTCCCGCGAGCCAGACAAGTGGGAAAAGATTGACAGCCACGTGCCAGGGGAGACGGTGGGAAGGATTGATCTTCGGCCAGGCAAGGTTACTGCCAAACGCCGTTAGAAAATCGCCCGCAGACCGAGCCTTGAACGGTATGGTTTCAGGACAAGCGGGTTTCAGGAGAAGCCCGGCCAGGATAATCAGGGCGCAGGTGGCGAGAACTGCGAGTTGCCACCGCTGAATTCGCCTCTCTTTTAGCAGGTCGAGAACCACAAGTCCAAATACCGTGGCTGAAGCGAGCAAGCCCGAGGCGGCTGTGAACAGGGCGGCTCCAGCGCATGCCAGCCCCAGCCACCAGCAAAGCGACAATGGCCGGCCAAGACCAAACAACCAAATGGTCAGGAGAGAAAAGATCAGCAGAAAGTAGAACTGCGAATATAATCCGCCGAGCGTGTTCTCCCAGGCGAACGGGAGCACCAGCGCGAGGGTCAGGGGCGGCCAGATAACCGGCCACAGGTTCCGGCCTGAAAGGCGGACCAGGAGCCAGCCCAGTCCGGCAATCGCGGCGCAATGCAAGACGGCATTGGCCGCCATTTCCAACCGGCCGTCCCACTGTCCGTTCAACAAAAACAGCGCGAGATTATAAACCCGCGTGAAGAACATGCGATGCTCGACATGCGGCCGCACAAGCATCGAAAACGTCAATTTGCCCGTGAGATAGGGCAGATAAAGCCCGCGCGCTTCGGCGTCCCATTGATCCTGGAACGGCAGAGGAGTTCCAAACCGGAAGATCAGGAAGAATTTCGCACCCAAACCCGTCAAGAAAATGCCGGCCAGCCAGCCCCAATCATCTGCGAGGTTGCGGTGGATGAAACCCAGGCGGGGGCGCGCTGTGGCGGGCCCGGTTTCGGGTGGAGCACCGATCATGTCGATAGCTGGCGAGTTCACGCCATTGATTCGAATGATGGTGATGGAAGTTTTATCGATTAACCCTGCGAAAGCAAATTATATTATTGATAGCTCCGACATTAGGCACAAATGAACAGCGTTTGGCATTGCCGGACCGCGAAGGCGGAGCTAAAAAAGTCAATTCCCGAATAACGCCCGGGCAAGAACCTAACTATGCAGACCACTGACCGCATCATACAACTGATTATCAGCGTTTTCCTGATCGTGGGAGTTTATCAATTCTATTTCTGGTGCCAGCGCAACCAGTTAAATCGGCCGCGCGAGCTTCGCTCGCCGCTGGATGAGCGGATTCCGTACTGGCCGCGCTGGGTGTGGGTGTACAGTTTCCTCTATTACCCGGTGATCGTCGCAATCAACTGGGTGGTCACCTCCCCGCGCCATTACATGTATGTGGCCATCAGCTTCATGCTCCTGCTCGCGTTCCAAATGCTGTTCTTCACCGTGTTTCCCGTGGAGGTTCCGGTCGAGTGGCGGGCCTGCAACACGCAACGCGGGCGCTCCGAGCGGTTCCTGGCCTTCGTGCAGCGCTTCGACGCGCGCTCGAACAGTTTTCCCAGCATGCATACTTCCGTGGCCACGCTGACGGCGCTGCATTTGTACCCGGGATTTGGCCCGTGGGCATTTGCGTTTCCGGTGCTCATCGGGCTTAGTTGCCTTTTCACCAAGCAACATTACTTAATCGATTTGCCGGCCGGGGCATTGTTAGGCTGGTGGGTCTTCGGGCTCTTCAAGATACTTTACCTTGCTGTCCCTTAGCCTCTTCATCCGTTCCAAGCAAACCCGCTCTCCTCTCACACGCTGCTCCGAGTCCCTTCCAGACCTTCAAGGGCGCCGAGCCCGCGCCAAACCTCGCGCCGTAATGTTTCGCGCTCGGATTCATTCAGTCCAAGCGGGTCGAACCGGTGGCGGTAATGCAGGCGCAACAACGCGGCCAACGGCCCATGCAGCGGAGCCAGGGCGGGGTCCGCTGCCAGGCGCTCCAGCCAGTTCGACAGCGGTTCGCCTGGCTGACGCCCCCCGCATCGGAGCACGAGTTGCCTTTCCAGTTGGTAGAATTCCGAATCCAAGCCGGGCCAGGCTGGCTTGGTTTCACTTTCGTCCGATTTCTGGCGCTGGCGGGAGCGCCCTTTTTTGAAAACGATTTGATACAGCAGCACCGCGAGCACCGGGATCAATGACAGGAAGATATATTGCCGCAGGTGCGTCTGGCCCCAGCGCACTTTTGAAAACTCGAACATTATCCGCGACCACAGATCGGAGAGTGATTGAAGCGGCGATGCCTGCGCGGCCTCCTCGGCCACCCACGATCCAGGTGTGGTGTCGAGATCATGCCACGCCTCGTCCTTCGGGTCCCAGACGAGGCACCAGGCATGAGCATCGCGCTGGCGCACCACGTATGAATTGCCGAATCCCTCGTGCACGGCGTAACCCACGGCGTAGCGGGCCGGGATGCCAAGTTGGCGCAGCAGCAACACGGTTGCCGTGGCGAAATACTCGCAATGCCCGTGGCGGGTTTGCAGCAAAAACCGGCTCAACGGCGTCTCGTCCGGGCGCAACGGCTGGTATTGCTTCTGCCACAGGCTGTAACTGAATTCACTCTGAAACACGGTGCTGATGCTCCGCAGTTGTTGCTCCCGGCTCAGCCCGGCGAGGTGATGCTCTTCAATGAACCGGCTCAAGCCGGGTTGCTCGCGAGGCGGAACGTCCAGGTCTTCATTCGTGCGCGACAGGATGCTGTCCGGCGGGCCGTCGATTGTTTTTCCCGGTCCATAGCGCGCGTCAAAAATCACCAGGCCCGGTCCTTCGGCCAATACCGCGCCGGCGGTATTCCACTCCAGCGTGAACGCAAACAGGTTCTCCAGGCGCCCGCAGCCGCTGGGCAGGGGCAGCAGCGCTTTTCGTCCCGGCAGATAACAGGCGATGTTCACCCCGAATTTGTTCACCTTGTTGGGCAGCAAGACGTAGGTGAGGTTGGTCGTCGGGTTTACGCCCACAAAATCGGCGCGGGAAGTGCCGGCATACCAGCTCGTTCCGTTGTAAGTGCGATAGCTCGCCTCGCGCAAATAGAGTGGCGGCGGGCTGCCCTCCAGCGGCTTGAGCCGGATGATAATCTCGCCCGAGGTTTTTATCCGGCCCACAGTTCCAATCTGCGTCCGGCTCTGCCAGGGATCGACCGCACGGCCGCTGGAATGCGAGAACCATTGGGGATTGTAGTTCGCCAGGACGCGTTGCAATTGCGTGAGGCCAAGCTGCCCGGCATACCCCAGGCCAATGGCCACCGCGGCTGCCGCCGCCCATACCGCCAGTCCAAACCGTGCTGAACGCTGCGGCCACAGCGCCCAAATCACCAACAGACCCAAGCCCCAGAAAAACGTTTTGCTCACGCTTGCATGCGCGCTGGCGGCAAACAGGCATCCCGCGAAATACCAGGGGACCACGTTTACCACCCGGCTTTCCGGCGGCCGCTGGCCCAGTTTTTTCGCCCGACGCCAGCGTCGCGCCAGGATCAGCGAGATGGTTTCCAGCGGCACCCCGTTGCGGGAACTGTAGATCTGCGCCGCCACGAACAAAAAGAACGCCAGGGGTAACCAGCGTATTATTGAGATGGCCGTGCGGGTGCTCGAGGAACTCGCAAGGTTCTGGGCGGTCAGGCTGGGGTCCTGCAGCAGGCCCCGGAAGCTCGCCGGCCCATCGTTGGTCGTGAATGCGTAAACCGTTGCCGCGAGCGTGGCTAGCGAGCAGAAAAGCCAGATGCGGCTGAAATCCTCGTCTGAAAATTCCCAGCGCGCCTTGATGAACCGGGCGGCTTCGAGCGCGAGCGCGAGCACGGCGCTGACGGCTAGAAAGCCGGTTTGCCAGCCCCAGAAGAGCAGCGCCGCGCCGAGCAAAAAAGGAGGTGTCTTCACAGTTTCGCCAGGCCCTCCTCGATTCGCCCCGCTTCCAGCGTGTGGAAACGGTGCGGCTCATCGCGCATCGGCCCCGGTTCCAGAACCTGCCCATCGCCGGGAGCGCGCACCACCAGCACCAGCAGCGGCACGCCGAGCAGGCGGATTTTTTTCACAAAATTCTGCCGTTCCTCGTCCCAGGCCAGCAGTACGCAAATACACCCGCTCACCGCTCCCAGGTGGTTGAGGACGAGGCGTTCGAGCGACTGGAAGCGTTCGCTGACGCACACGCTGACTGACGCCAGGATCTCCAGCATCTGATCCGAATGCGCCAAGCCGCGTCCCGAGGTGAAACAAAACGCCTCCGCTCCGACGAACAACAGGTCCAGCAACGATTCCTGCGTTTGGATGGTGGATGCAAAGGACGACGCCACCGCGACCGCTTCCTCGAACACTTCGCTGTGCGGATCGTCGCTAAACGTGTCGAGCACCAGGGCATGGCGCACGAAAAACTCGTCTTCGAATTCCTTGACGATCGGCTTGCCCGTCCGCGCCCAGCTTCGCCAATGGATGTGCCGCAAGGGATCGCCGCGCCGGTATTCCCGCAAGGCAACGAATTCCTCGCTCTGGCCCACATTCGATGCCAGCGCCACGCCGCCTTCCTGGTATTTCATCGATCCCGGCAACGCGATGGGCGGCAGCGGATAGCGCCGGGGCAGGATCAGCGCCGTCTGCGCGGCTTCCGCGCGGGCAAACGAGCGGAACAAGCCCAACGGATCGGGCCGGCCGAGGACAACCCCGGTAAAACGCAGCACGCCACGGCGCAACGGCAGGATTTCGAGGTGCACGTCGGTTTCCTGGTTCGGCGGCAGCGGCGGAGCGGCGGCGGCCTTGATGTTCGCGACTTTGAAAGGGTTGGCGCGCCGCCGTTGCTTGAAACGGAACGAACGCACCAGCTTTTCATCCGCCAGTTGCACCGCCTTCCATTCCTCGAATCCCGGCCGCCGATCCGCCAATTCCTCCAACAGCGTCAGTCCGATTTGCGTCTTCGGACCGGGATTTCTGACACACACGCGATAGTGGAATGGATGGCCGACGGTTCCAAATCGCGGCAGCAACCGCGTGGCCGTAAAGCGCAGTCGAAAGAACCCGCCCCACGTCACGGCCACCAGTAAGACGAACAACAAAAGGGCGAATCCCTGGTAAGCGACTGTGTTCTCGGTGTCCAGGCTCACGACTGAGGCAATGGCCAGCGCGGCCAGCATCCCCAATCCGGCCGGCGTAAACCGCCGCGGCAGCCGGTACCAAATCCAGGAGATGATCCGGTACCCGCGATAAAGCATGCGCCAAAGCAAATTCATTTGGCGCCGCCATTCTCTCCCGGCGGCCGAGTTGGCGCAACTCTTATGAATCGAGCGTGTGATTCATGCGGAAATCATGAATCGTTCGGGTGAGGGCGGGCAGGGGACTGCCCGCCCTGCCACGGGCCGGGTGCGGCGCGCAGTCCTGTGCGCGCCGCCGTGTGCTACACGGTGATCGTCGTGCCGTTAAACTTGGTGAGGCTGAAACCACGGAAGTTTTCGTTAAAAATGCGGCGCTGATCGCGAAGGACACTGATGGCAACGGCTTCGCCCAGTTTGAGGGATTCGTCAGCATCCGAGCGCCAATGGACGCCGGCCATGTTCCGGGCTTGAGAGGTGTTGGAGGCCAGTTTGTTGAGTTCACCGCCCACGGTGAGCGGCGGGCCGGAATAAGGCACGAGTGAAAGCCCGTCCGGTGTGGGTTGGACGGGGTTGGGAATGACAAAGGATTCGTCAAACCAGGCTTTGAGGATGGTCACGCAAGCACCGGCGACCGTGGCATGGCCCTGGCCATAGGAAGGGTGCAAGGGGCAACCTTCGGGAAACACCTGGGGCAGCAGGTAAGTGCCGTATTTGTCGAAGATCATTTGCGGGGCGGGAGACTGGAGCAGTTCGGAATTCGCCACGGGATATTGTGCCGCGCCGGTGAGAGTGTTGTGGACCAATCCGCCGTATTCTTCGGGCCGCAACCGGCGGTGGACATACCATTTCTGGAACCACACCGCGTGCAAGGCGCGGGTAACGACCTCGGGCATCAAGGTGTAGATGTGCGGCGGGCCAAAGGTGGAGAATCCGACCTGAGTAAGCGAATTGAGATAGGGATTGTTCTGATCGTAAGGCGCGGCCAGCCCGCCAGTCTCGGAACCGGCTGAGAGCGGATTCAACAGGATCAACATCGCCAGGTAGTATTCCTGATGGAGAATATCCACATGAACATAATGGCCGGCATCGCGGCCATTGCGGATGTAACGGAGCGTGGGATCGAACTGCACGGCCTGGCTGGGCAAACCGCCGTTTTGAATGTGAAGCCACTCTGAATAATCGGTCATGTAATCCACGTTCGGCGCTGAGGTGAGCACGCGCTGATCGATCAATTGAGCGCCATAAGCCACGGGCAGCCAGCGAAATTGAGATTGGTAGGGACCGACGAGCGTGCCGGGGAGGTTGTCGCGAAACAGTGTGCCGGTGGTGACTTGTCCACCCACTTTTGGTCCGCGGAAATCGGACAATCGGGAGAGATCCGCCGCGGCGGCCTGGGTCAGCGGGTTGGTGTCGTACTCGCTGAAAGGCACGTCGCGCGTCAGCGCCATCCAGTAGAGTTCGAGCATTTCACCCGTTTCCTGCGGGCTGCACAGCGTCGGCGCGGGCGGCAGGTAGGTGGCATGGGAGTCCACGCCTTCAAGATCATAAGTCAGCCCTTCCTGGGGATCGACGAGCTGGTAACGGTTTGCGGGATCGGGAATGCCCAGGGGTATCTTTTCAAAGTCGGCGGGATTGCCAGTGGAAAGCGCGTGCAGGTAAATCTGGTAAGCGTTGAGGTCGACTTCGCCCAATTGGTTGTGCGGCAGGCCCTTGGTGTAGCTCCCAATCTTGTTGGGATAACGGTTTTCGTCGCCGTTGTTTTCGTGCGGCGGGATTGGCTGCAGGTACTCTTGAAGCGCGGCCTGCACGCGGATTTCGTATGCCCGGAGCCGGCGGGCATTGGGATCGCCCACGGTGGGATTCTCGAGATCGATACCGCCGGGAGGCGTTGGGCAGGCTCCTCCTGAAGACCCTCCGTATGGGGATGCCAGGGCCAGGGTGGCGGCATTGGCGGTGGCACCGACAGCGCCGGCGGCGAGTGCCCGCTTCACGAAGGCGCGGCGAGTGTATGCCTGGCGCACCACGGGTTCAGGTTTGGTTGCGGGAGTTGTGGAAGAGGTCCCTTCTGTAGTATCGGCTTTCATGATTGATCCTTACTGTCAACGCGGCATCGGCGGCCCTCGCCATTCCCAGCGATGCTGAGTTCGTTGGAGATGCTCCACGGACGCGCACCATGCGCGAGCCGCCGAACTCATTGGACGACCGGATGCGTGAATTTGAATTCAGAATTCAAATCGCTTTTTATTCCCACCGGAGCGAGTAGGAAAAACCCGCGTCGGCATGCGGTGGATTGCCCGGAGCGGCAACCAAGGAGCGCGGCATCCTTTAAAAGATCTCGAACTCCAGTTTTGAAGAGGTCAGAGCCTTCTTAGGTCGGCTGCCACGAGGTTTTGAATATGTTTCGGCAGGTGAGGAAAAGACTGGGATTGCGGTTGAGATCGGTATTAGGATTAATCTCAAATATTGAACGACAAGCCGATGCAAGCTGACGCACAAAAGAAAGACCGGATCGAAGTTTTGCCCATTGAAGAGGACCCGTTCTTCGCGCGGGACCTGGAGCAGATGGCGCGGGCGAACAATTACCGGCGCTGGCAGTTCGAGATGGTCGCTCCGCATGTCCGGGGCGCGGTGTTGGAGGTGGGCGGCGGGATAGGAAATTTCACGCCGGAACTGGCACGCCTCGCCAGTTCGGTGATCAGCCTCGAACCGAACGCGGATTGCCATCGGCAGTTGGTGGAGAAAACGCGGTCGTTGCCGAACGTCACCGTGTATAACATCACGGCGGAAGCTTTGGATGAGAAGATCGGCGCGGACTATGCGGCCGATACGGTGGTGTGCATGAATGTGCTGGAGCATTTGAAGGACGACGAGGCGGCGGTGCGCGCGTTCAGCCGGCGCTTGAAGCCCGGCGGCGTGCTGGTGTTGTTGATCCCGGGTGTGCAATGGTTGTTCGGCGAAATTGACCAGCGACTGGGGCATTACCGGAGGTATTCGCGGCCCAGCGCCCGCGCGCTCATGGAGAAGGTGGGGCTTACCCCGGTGAAAATTCGTTATTTCAACTTTATCGGACTTTGGGGCTGGTTCTGGAACGCGCGCGTGACCAGGCGAATTTCCCAAAGCGACGCCCAGATTCTGGTGTTTGATAAATTCATCGTGCCCTGGCAGTCGCGGCTCGAAGCGGTGCTGCCGCCGCCGATTGGGCAGTCGCTACTTGTAGTCGCGCGGAAGGGCTGAGGATTTGACCGATAAACAGGGTGGTTGGAGGTTGGTCCCAAAGCTTTGGCAGGCCGGGAAGTCGGGGGCCAGGCTGCGTTATGCTGACTTAAGCTGGGCCCTATTTTTGCGGCAGGCGGCCGATCCAGAAGCCACCGGAAATGTCGTGCCATTCGAGGCGGGGCAGAGCGGGTGGGGGCGAACTGGGAACAACCAGGCGGTCGCCGGGGTGCATTTTGTCGATCCAGGCTTCGTAGAGGTGGGTGGCCCAGGGCGTGGCTTGAAGCTGGCGATAAATTTTCAAATCGTCTTCGGGCATGAGGGCGGGTTCGAAGCCGACGATGTAACGCCAGCCGGTTTGAGGGTTTCGGTAAAACGTGTTGTAGAAGAAATCGAGCCGGGCGCAGTAGAAGATGCCGCCTTGGTCGGGCAACCAGCCCTGGAGGGCGGGATCGCGGGCGTCGAGGTAAAATTCGTCGAGGCCGCGGGTGTAGCGGCGGTCGAGGTCGTTGGTGGAATGCAGGAACAGCGGCACGGCCAAAAGTCCGCAGGCCATCAGGGATTTGGGTGAGGCCGCGGGCCAGGCGTGCGCGATGATTTCCTCGAATTGCAGCGTGAGCCAGACCAGGACGGCAGCGATGCCCCAATCGGCCCAGAAACGATCCGCCTTGAAGCCGAGAATCCAGCAGAGGGTGATCATCCAGCCGAGGGGATGGGAGAACCAGGCGGGGGCGACGCCGGTTTGCTGCTTGCACCAGAGGAAAACGACGGCGATGAGCAGCAATGTTTCCAGTTCGCCGTAGCTGGGGGCCAGTTCGCCCACGAGCAACCATTGCGGAACGTGCTCGCGGGAAACGATGCGCGGAATCAGGACCGCCTGGTTGAGGAACTCGAACGGTTTCCCGGTAAAAAGCGCGCCCAGGAAACTGCCGACGAGCCAGCAGGCGGCCAGCGACAAAGCGTCCCGCCACCAGCGCGCCAAAAAAAACGGGGGCAGCAGCAAAAACCATAGGTACCAGGCGCCATGCACCCACACGGACAGAGCGATGGCCAGGGTGGTTAGGGCGAGCTTCGGCCACGCGGGTTTGTTGGCATCCAGTTTCGACCACGCGAAAAGCACGGCGATGAGCATGGCTTCGGTGAAGAGGTACGGACGGGCTTGGGAAAAACGGACCATCAGCGAGGGGACGGCCACCATTTGCGCGAGCAGCGCGGCGAGCCATGCCTCGGGGCGACGCAACCACGGGAATGGGCAAAAGAACACGCAGAGCATCAAGGCCACGACCGAAAAGCTAACCAAGCCCTCCATGCCCAACCCGGCGCTTTGATGAAGGCGGCGCAGCAACCATTCCCAACCCGGGCTGTGGTCCATGGAGTATTCCGGGCGCATGACGACGATTTGGGTATAGGGCTGGTCCGTGAAAGCCTTGGCGACATGACGCCGGGCATCGCCAGCGGGCAGGAAACCATAGCTGATGATTTTCAGCGGAATAAACAGCAGCGCGGCGGCGACAATGATCCAGGAAATGAGGTGGAGCATCCGTCGCGGCTCGACGGCAGGCGGGGGCGATTGGCGGGCCGGGGCGGTTACTGGCTCATTGACACTGGCGTCCATGCGGCGGGTGAGCCTAGTTTCAAACCTTCGAGTGCGTCAAATCAAACTGAGCAGGTGGCGCAACTGCGTCAGCAGGAGCGGCCACCATACAAGCCAGGCGCCACCCTTGAGATAGAAATAAAGCGACAGGAATCCGGCGATGACCGTGCCGGCCATTTGTTCCGCCATCAGCCAAATCGGCGGTTGCCGGGGCGCGGAATGCAGCTTCAGGAAGAGGACGAAGACCCCAAAAATGACGGTCAGGACAGAAGCGATGTTTTGGCGGTGGGCCAGCCGCACGAAAAACGCGTAAGGCGCGAAACAGTAGAACAAAGGGTCGAAGGCCAGCGCGAAGAGACTCATGGCGGTCCAGGATTGGAAGTTCGTGGGGTAACTGTCCGGCGAAGCCAGCCGATATTGTGGGTCGATGCAAAGGCATAGGAAAATGGTGGCGGTCAGGCCATATACCGTGGCCATTCCCCACAGCCTTGGCTGCCAGCGGATGGGGAACACGGGGTTTCCGCTGTATTGCTCGTGCCAGGCGAAAACGAAGCCCCAGAGAATGAAGGTCGTCCAGAGCAAGGTCAGGCAGACGAATTGAAGCGACCCTGGCCGGGCCAGCCAAAGCGCCAGACGCGGATAGCAGGCCAGCGCCGTGGCAAGGGCGGCCAGTCCGGCGCGGGCAAGGACTCTGGGTTGAGCGAACGAACGCATGTTGGCAGGCCCGTCCTTCGCATTTTGGGCCGCCAGATTCAATGGAAAAAAAGTGGAACTTTCCCGGGGAAGTGGTGTTAAATGCTGGAAACCCGGTCGTGTGGTACGGACGGGTTGAAACGCGGTCGGCGACAGGCAATTCGTGAACGCAAATAGAAATAATATAAACCGCCTGGCGCCTGGTTCACGCCGCAGCAAGGAAAGAGCAAGTCTATGAAAACACAACGCGCCCGCAATGCGGGCTTTACGCTGGTGGAAATCATGATCGTGGTGGCAATCATTGGATTGCTGGCAACCATTGCCATCCCGAACTTTGTGCGCGCCCGTTTGAAGGCCCAACAAAGCGCCTGCATCAAC
>JAJPHR010000036.1 GCA_021325145.1 Verrucomicrobiota bacterium
GGGTTTTGTCCGTGTCCAAATGAAGCGAATTTCATGAGTGAACTTCACAAACCCGACGGCGAAGAAGAATTGGCGCGCACCGACGATGCCATCATCGGCAAGGCCGTTCGCTGGTCAGTCGTGGTGGTGGTCGTCGGGGCGGTATTTTTTGGCGGGGCAGTTTTGCTGCTCAAACGGAAAGCTCCAGCGGCAGCGCAAATCACAAAATACAGCGCGCCCGTCGTGCCCGCCCGACCGGCGGCGGAAGTGCCATTAGCGAAGTTCGCCGATATTACCAAGGAAGCCGGCCTCACCTTCGCGCAGAACAACGGCGCTTACGGTGAGAAACTCCTGCCGGAAACCATGGGCGGCGGAGTGGCGTTTTTCGATTACGACAACGATGGCAGCCAGGATCTGCTTTTTATCAATTCAACCGACTGGCCGTGGCATGTCACCGAGGGGAGGCAGCCGACGACACCGGCGCTTTATCATAACGACGGTCATGGACATTTTAACGACGTGACCAAGGGGTCGGGCCTGGACGTGAGTTTTTACGGAATGGGTGTGGCCATTGGTGATTATGACAACGACGGGTTGGATGACGTTTTCATCACCGCAGTCGGCGGCGATCATCTTTTTCATAACGATGGCGGTGGCAAGTTTCACGAAGTCACGGTCGATGCAGGCGTGGGCGGGGCGACAAATGACTGGAGCACCTGCGCCGCGTTCGTGGATTACGACAATGACGGCAAGCTGGACCTGTTTGTGGGCAACTATGTCCAGTGGTCGCGGCAGATCGATGCCGAAGTGGGTTACAAGATCGATGGCCGGACGCGCGCTTACGGACAGCCGATGAATTTTCAGGGCGCGTTCTGCCGTCTCTATCACAACGATGGCCATGGCCGCTTCACCGACGTGACGAAACAGAGCGGTTTGCAGGTGAAAAATCCCGCCACGGGCGTGCCCGCCGCCAAGACCCTGGGCGTCGCGCCGGTGGATGTGGACGGCGACGGCTGGATTGATCTCGTGGTGGCCAATGACACGGTGCCGAATCTTGTTTTTATGAATCAGCATGACGGGACCTTCAAGGAAATCGGCGCGGTTTCCGGGGTCGCGTTCGACAGCTACGGCAATACACGCGGCGCGATGGGCATGGACACGGCGTACTATCGCGACGACGGCAAGCTGGGCATCGCCATCGGCAATTTCGCCAACGAAATGACCGCGCTTTACGTCCAGCAAAACACGCCGACCACTTTTTCCGATGAGGCAATCACGGAAGGCGTGGGGCCGGCCAGCCGCCGGTTGCTCAAGTTCGGTCTGTTCTTTTTCGATTACGATCTGGATGGCCGGCTCGATTTGCTCACGGCCAACGGTCACCTGGAGCAGGAGATCAGCAAAATTCAGCAAAGCCAAACCTACGCGCAGCCCGCGCAGTTGTTTTGGAACGCAGGCGAACGGAGCGGGGGTTGCTTTGTCATGGTGCCGCCGGAAAAGGCCGGGACGGACCTGTTCAAACCCATTGTTGGCCGCGGTTCGGCTTATGCGGACATTGATGGCGATGGTGATCTCGATGTGGTGCTCACGCAAGTCGGCGGTCCGCCACTGCTCCTGCGCAACGACCAGCATCTGGGCCACCATTGGATTCGCCTGAAACTGGTCGGCAGCAAAAGCAATCGTGATGCCATCGGCGCCTGGATCAAGGTTCGTGTCGGCGGTCATACGCTCTCGCGGCAGGTGATGCCGACGCGCAGTTATCTTTCGCAATCCGAACTGCCAGTCACCATTGGTCTGGGTGACGCGACACAGCCGGAGCAAGTTGAGGTTATTTGGCCGGGCGGGACGCGGCAGAAGGTGGAATCTGTGTTGGTGGATCGTCCGATGACGGTGACTGAGCTGCGGTAGCGTCCTGGAGTGTGCCGGCGGAGCGAAAGCGCGCGTCGGCACATCTGGGAGCGTTCAGCCGGGACGAAAGCGGTGTCGCCACTTCGCTTTGCCACTGCCCTCCAAGCCCTGGCGGATGTTCGCGGGCACCCGTGGCAGGCTGGGCCACGTCGCACTTTGCGCTTTTACTTTGCCGGCCTTTAGAGTTTCTTACGCTGAAAACCTTGCCGGATGTTGAAGCGGATCATAATCATTCTGTTTGTAATCGTGTTGGCCGCGATGGCGGTATTTTTTACCACCAACCGCAGGCCAAACGAAACGGACCGGTTTACGGGATTGATGAGCAAGGGGAATGGCTATCTGGAAAAGGGCGATGCCACGAACGCGATTGCCGCTTATGCCGGGTTGGTGAAGCTCGCGCCGGAGAACCTGGATGCCCGATTGAATCTGGCGAACGCTTATTTGCTGGCGGGAGATTCTGCCCATGCCATTGAGCAGTGCCGGCAGGCGCTTGGCCTCAACCATGACAACGCGGCGGCTTACTATCTCATGGGTTGTGCCCAATTGCGCTCAGGCCAGGCCGAACAGGCGGTTCAATCATTCCAGCAATCGGAGCAAATCGATCCGGCGGTGACAGCGCTTCATTTTCAACTCGGTCTGGCGCAGTCGCGCCTGGGGCACGTGGCGGAGGCGATCGCACAATTCCAGACGGTCGAGCGATTCGAACCCGGGCACTCATCGGTGCATTATCAGTTGAGCCAGCTTTACCAGCGCGAGGGGCGGGCGAATGATGCCGCGCAGGAGATGCAGAAACATCAGGAGGTCCTGGCCAGGCACCCGGGCGTTTCGAGCACGCCGGCCACTTTCGAGAGCTGCAAATATACCCGGCCACGCATCGAATTTAAATTGGAGCAGCCCGAGCCGCGGGGCGTTCCGGCGCATTTTGTGAATGCCACCGCCGGCGCATTCGAGCGGTCTTCGGACTACCACGGGCCTCTCGCGGTGCTCGATTATAATCATGACGGTCGGAACAGTTTGTTCGTGATGGAAGGCGACAAGGGCTTTCGGGTTCTGGATGATCGAAAGGGGCGATTTGCGCCGTGGGGAGAACTATTGCCCGGCAAACCGGGCGCGAATTATAGACGCACCCTGGTTGGAGATGTGAATAATGACGGCTTCGATGATGTGATCGTGCTGGGAGAGCAGGCGTCGCATGCGTTCCGTTTCGCGACGAACGGGCAGTGCCGCGAGGTCACCGCGTTTTCCGGATTGAAAGACGCGAAGGCGCGCGGCGGGTTGTTGGCGGACCTTGATTTTACGGGCAAGCTCGATTTGCTCACGGTCCTGCCGGGCGGCGGGTTGCGCGCTTATCAAAACCTCGGAAATTTTTATTTCAAGGACAACACGGCCGATTCGGGTTTGCCGGCCAATTTGACGGAGGCGGAGCAGGTCGCGGTGGAAGATTGGAACAACGAGGACGTGCCCGGCGTGTTCGTGACTCGCGACGGCAAACCACCCGCGTTCTTTGCGAAGCAACGGGCCGGCGTTTTTGTGGAAACGAATTCGCCCGCGAATTGGCCGGTGGGAACCGCCATGGCGCTTGGAGACTTGAACAATGATTTGCGCGCCGATCTCGTGGTTGCCAGCGAGAGCAATCTGGAAGTTGTTTTTGGCGGGGAGACGGAGCTTTTGAAGCTGCCGTTGAAAGGGTTTCAGGTCCGGGGAATTTTGCTGGTGGATTATGATAATGACGGCTGGCTGGACGTAATTGCTTTTGGCAACGGCATTCGGGTGTGGCGAAATCTGGGCAAGGCGGGCTTTGCCGATGTCACGGGCGAGCTTGGCCTGGATAAGATCGGGCCAGTGGACGATTTGGTGGCGGCAGATTTTGACAACGACGGCGCAACGGATCTGATATTCAGTACGACCGGCGGCTTGCAGTTCTGGCGCAACGAAGGCGGCAATGCGAACCGGCAATTGAAACTTCGCCTGGCGGGCAACCGTTCGAACGCGAGCGGGATTGGCGTGCGGGTGGAACTGGCTGCCGGCAACTGGCATGCCATCCGCACGCAACAACAGTTGCCGCTGGAAATCGGCGTGGGCAGGCATGACAAACTCGACGCGCTCAAGGTCCGCTGGTTCGACCTGGCCAGCACACTGGTGGACGTGCCGGTGCCAACCAATGTTTTGACGCTGGAAGAGTTGAGCATGCCCAGCGGTTCGTGCCCGTACCTCTATGCGTGGAACGGCGAACGCTTCAAATTTGTCACTGACATTCTCGGCGCGGCGCCGCTGGGCCTGCCGGTGAGCAAGGCGCATTACATCGAAGCCGATCCGGAAGAGTTTCTGGCATTGGGCGGCGAGGAAACGTTTCCGTCGAGAGACGGGAAGTATGAAATTCGGATCACCGAGGAACTGCGGGAAGTCCTGTATCTCGACGAAGCGTCGCTCGTAGTGGTGGATCATCCTGCTGGAACCATGGTGACGCCGACCAGCAAGTTGAATCCCGGCAAACCGTTCCCGCCGCATGAGCTTTGGACATTGCGTCCGCTGGCGGCGCTGAAAAAGGCGACCCGCAGCGACGGCCTCGATGTCACCGAAGCTTTGAGCAGGGCGGACGGACAAATGGTTGCGCCGGTGCGGTTGCGCGAGCCGCAACTGCGGGGCCTGGCGGAACCGTTCTCCGTTGTGATGGATTTTGGCGAGCTGCCGGCCAATCGTCCGATCGTCCTGGTCCTGAACGGCTGGCTGCGGTTTGGCGGAGGCATGGCCAACATCGCGGCTTCGCTGGATCCGAATCTTCCGTTTCCTTTCCCGACGCTCGAAGGTGAGTTGCCGGACGGCTCATGGAAACCCATCAACGTCCAGGTTGGCGCGCCTTGCGGCAAAACCAAGACCATCCTCGCGGACTTGGAGGACAAGCTGCCGCCCGGCACACGGCGGCTTCGGTTGACGACCGCGTTTGAAATTTACTGGGACATGGCCATGCTTTGCGAAAAGAACTCGAATGCTGAAACGCGGCGCATGGTGCTTCAGCCTACCAGCACCGATTTGCATTGGCGCGGATTCAGCCAGTTCGTCCCGCTGCCCGGCTACCTCCCACTAACACCGGATTACGACCGATTGCAATCCGGGCCACCTTGGCGGCGCACGCCGTCAGGCTGGTGCACGCGCTACGGAGCGGTGGATGAATTGATTCAGCGTGCCGACGATAAACTGGTGTTGTTGAACGGCGGTGATGAAGTGGCGTTGAATTTCCCGGCCAGCCAATTGCCGCCAAAGCCCGCCGGTATGGTCCGCGATTTCTTTCTGCATGTGGTGGGTTGGGACAAGGACGCGGATTTTCATGTCGCCCAGGGTTGGCGGGTGGAACCGTTGCCGTTTCGGGGAATGGATGATCAGGCTTATGGCCATCAGCCGCGCGCGCGTGGAATCGATGAGGATTGGACTCAGAAATACAATACGCGCTGGGTTGGGCCGATGGTATTGAGCAGGGGTGAAACGGATGCTGGTCAGCACTAATCGGGATGAAGCTGCGAAGGCAGAAGCAGAACCGTGGTAATATACGATGCTAAGAACCGAGCCGTTCACGACCGAGTGCCACTTTGACATCCTCCTCAGTCCAATCCGGGTCAATGTGGGGCGAAGTTTTCCGAAGGAGCGTGGATGCGGTGGTATTGGTTGACGGCGGGCTGGCGGAGCGTGAGGGTTTGGCCATTGAGCCATTTAATTTCCACGGTGTCAACGTGGTCGCGTTTGCCGAGGCCCAAATGCAGGGTGTTGGAATGTTGGGAACGGTAGGAATCGCCGGTGACGATTTGCTGGCAGCTTTTGTAGTCGCCGGCGTGCAAGGTGACTCGTGCGCCCACGGGTGAGACGCCAGGCTCTTCCTGGAAGCGGAACCCGATCCAGTTGCCGGCGTCGGTCAGGGTGTTCTGGTAAAGGCGCAGGGTTTGCTTCAACTCGGGCCAGTATTCGTACGTGGTGACGAGCAGGTCCTCGCGGCCATCACCGTCCAGATCGTCCGCCACCACGCAGCGCGAATCTCTGGCGAGTCCCAAGCCGAGCAGAAATCCGGCTTCGACGAATGACTCGCCTTTTTGATTGAGATAAAAGCGGTTCTGTTCGTTGCCACCGTAGGACTCATCGAGTGTCCGGCGAAATTTGGTTTGAAAGTATAAATTTGCCAGTGCGTCCTCCTTGGAAGCGCCGATGTGGATGTCGCGCAACCAGAATTCAGGATCAAAGTCGCGGACGGATTGCTTCGTCTTCATGCCGGTCGTAATGCAGACGTCGGGAAAACCGTCGTTGTCAAAATCAAACGCACTGCAGCCCCAGGCCCAACCGGAGCGGGCGATGGAATTGTTGAGCACGGTTTGTTCAAAGCCGCCGTTTGTCCGCGCGAGGTAGAGCCGGTTGCCGAAGGTCATTTGCGAGCGCATCGCGTGGTCCTCCGGACTTCCCGGACGCCATAAGCCGAGATGTTCCAATCTGTCCGCTGTGGGCGAGTTCATGCCAATCATCAACAGGTCCAGCCGGCCCACAGCGCGGAAGTCAGCCAGCGCGTGAGACATGCCAAACGCGTGCGATTCGCCCAGCCATTCATGGGTCACATCGGTGAAGTGACCGCGACCATCGTTTCGATACACATCAGCGCCGGCAAAATCGCTCACCACTACGAGATCAAGATTGCCATCGCCATCCAGATCAACGAACGAGGCGCTATAAGAGCGACGACAGCGCTTCGCCGCCAGCCCGGCGGATTCTGTGGCGTCGGTGAAGTTCCCATGGCCGTCGTTCAACAAAAGGAAAGCGGGAAAACCGTCACTGGCGTCGTAATACGGAGAAGGCATCTGGCCGAAACTGTAGGGAGGCTTGTATTGCGCCAGGAACACATCGAGGGAGCCGTTATGATCGATGTCACCGCAGGTGAGGACTTGTCCATACTTCAAAGGCGGTTTTGCCGTCCACACCAGACGCCCCGGCTCGTCGAATTTGCCCTGGGCAGAACCTTTGAACAAAACCAGGCCCTCGGCGTTGGCGCAGAGAAAATCGGCCACGCCATCTCCGTCGAAATCGGCAATGACGCCCGTGAAGATCAATCCGCGCGGATACTTGAGCAGCGGTTCAGCCTCGTAGTGGTCCGCGCCGTGGCGGCGAAGAACCAGGTTCTTGGCAGCCAGAATAATTTCTGAAAAGCCGTCGCCGTCGAGGTCATAAAGGATGAGCGGGTCGATGAAGTGGGATTTTTCGAGCGGTGCGACATCCAGGGACAACACCTCGTGAAAAGGCGGCTCTCCGTGGCGCGTCTTGAGTGTCAAACCACTGGCGTCAATTTGTTGAAGGGCCAGCAAGCCTGCGCCCGGCGCGGGCGGCGCCCAATCCACCAGGAGGTCGCCTTCGAGCGTGGCGCGATCCTGGACGCCGGCGTTGATCAAATCGGCGCGGAAATAATAGCGGCTCCGGGCGGGACGGGTGGATTCACCGGGAACGAATTGCGTATGGCGGAATTCCGTGTGCCCGATTTGCCAGCCCGCGCGCTCGGATGCCGTGAGGAAACTTCGCCACTCCGCGTCCGACCATGCCGGCCCGACGCCAGACGGTTCATGCAGTTCGAGGCCGTGGGCCAGCGCCTGGGGCGGATTGAATTTGGGGGTGATCAATTTCCCGGGCGTGATGGTGTTGAACACCGAAAATTTGTTTGTGGCCGCATTGAGCGAGTCCCAGAGAGCATCGAAAACCTGGCCGTATTGCTCCGCCAGCATCTCCTTGGACCAGACGGTTTGGTTTAGTTCACTTTCTCTGGCTTCCAGCGCGTTGAGTTGGGTGAGTTCCGCAGTTTGCTGCCGTTCGGCCGGTGACATGGAGGCTGAGGCGGGGGAGGAAGGCGTTGGAGCCGGGCGATGGCGCAGAATGAAAAACGCCGTCGCGCAGGACACGAAGAGGATGAACAAGCCGGCGAGGGACTTGCCCGGGAGGCGATTCATTGATAAAAGGTTGACGCAAGGCCAAGGGTGTGTCAATCATGGTGGCATAGCCTTTAATTGCAAGTGCCGCCAGCCATCGCAACATCTGTCCTTGGAACTTCCAAACGATCTGCCAGCCAGCGGATGGTACAGCGGCTCGAAGCATCAGTTGTGCCAATCTCTTGATTTGTCAATCCCAACGCAAGATCGGTGGGGCAAAAAAATCCGTTTTAGGGATGAGCGGCTCGCTCCTTGGGGCAACCGGGTGCCAAACACCGGTGTAATCAATTTTAATGACATGCCATGCTTCCGAGTTTCCGCTACCGTTACAGCAATTCACCACGCTTGTTTAGTGAAAGCGCATGCAACGCAACAACATTATTGATGTCGCCCGAAGCCGATAAAGAGCCGAACGTCCAACAACCGAATCTGGTCAACCGCAACAACCCAATCGAATGAAAATCAACCGATACCTACAAACAGCATTTCTGGCCGTAGTCGGCCTGGCGCTCGCAACCACGAGCGGCCTAGCCCAACTGCAGACCAACGTCCTGATCGAGCCCAGTGGGACCGATACCGGCGGCAGTGGTACGGGGAATCAACTCGCCGTGACCTTCGGGAGCAGCGTCTGGCAAAACTGGTTTGTCAACAATCCCGGCATCACGAACTACAGCCTTACCTTTGACACGAACAACCCGCCTCCCACCGGAGACATCTTGGGTTCAGTGTTGCAGGAGCAGGATTGGGACGGCGTTAATGGGGGCACTCTGTCCACTTTTGCCTGTGTGGATAACAATTTCTGGGGTGGCGCCACGGTGGACATGACCAAATTCACCTCACTGGATTTTGATTTCAAATACGATACCAACTCGACGATCCAGCCGACCAATCGCGCCCAATTCAATGTCATGGTGGACAATAGCCGGGTTTCTTCGGTAGGCGTCAGCCTCACGAACCTTGCAAATGCGGGAGTCACGGCCTCGAATTTTGACGGTGCCTGGCACCATTTGTCCATCGGCATTCCTTCGACGATAGCCGGTGTTACCGCTTCCAAAGGGCCTGGCTTCGAACTGTTTAATCCGGCTGGAACAGCCGGTGGGTTCAGGTATTGGGTGGCCAATTTGACATTGATCGGCAGGAATACTCCACCTCCGCCGCCGACCGTTGCCACGACGCCAATCATTCCGGGTTTGTGGCAATTCGCCGATCAAACGCCCAATTACAACCGCCAGGACATCGAAACGGTTCCGGACAACTCGCAGTTCAATTTGGACTGGGTTGGCCGGCCCAAACCGGTTACATATTCGTGGACCATCGGGGCGTTCCCGAAGACAGGCGGATTCGATGCAGACATGACGATCACCCCTGATCCGGCGTCAAGCATCAATTATGCCGATCCAGATTGGTCTGCGACCAATGCCATCTGGCTTAACATTCAGGCGAACGGCGACGGCACGATTACCGCAGGCATCGCCTGGAAAACAAATTCGCCGGCTGCAAACGGCCAATTCTTTGCCCAACCCGGACAAATGATTCCAGGCAATGTGGAAAACACCGGCTTCACGGTTCCCAGCGCAGTTGGCACGTGGTCGCTGACGTTTACGAGCGATACGGCCTTTACTCTGACGGCTCCAAACGGCGCTCACACAAACGCGGCGCTCCCTGCAGACATTGCGAGCGCGTACACGAACGTGAGCTTCAACCTCAACAGCACGATGAATCAGAATGCCAATGCCGGGCAATACTGTGTTTATACCGCGCTTAATATCACGGGAGTCCAGACACCGGTACATGAAACCTTCCAGGGCGGGCTGAATACGCCTTTCCTGCAGCTTGTGTCGCAGGGTTACGGCACTGCCAACTTGAATCCTCCGAACCAGATTTTCGCGACGACCGACGATGCGTTCTGGTTCAACTGGACTCTGCCCGACGCCGGATACTCGCCTGTTTCCAGGCCGCGGATTGGCACCGGCAGTTGGAATGATCTGGGGCTGACGAACATCCTGCTCAATGGTGGTTCGCGCTGGATCCTGGTGCCAAAGGCGAACCTCCCCAGCCCAAGCCAGGGCTATTTCGCCCTCGTCAAGCGGGTCTTCACCAAGCTCCAGGTGCTATTCCCGGGTGAAACGGCTGCGCCGGGCACGCCCACGGGAAAAACCGGAACCCCGGATCCCTACAGTATCGCTACCAACAGCCTTGCCACCTTCACGGTCAACGCTGTGGATTCCAATTGGTTCCCGATTACCACGGTCAACGATACGATAATGATCACGTCGTCTGATAACTCAGCCAGTCTGCCGCCGAACCTGCCGCTGATTAACGGAACGGGGCAGTACTCGCTTCAGTTCGGCACGGCGGGCACCTGGACGGTTACAGCCACCGATGTCACCACGAACGCCACGGCGGGCGTCAGTTCCCCGATCGTCGTGGGTCCGTGAGGCTGAGCACAGTCAAATAGCTCAAGAATCATAGGGATATAGGACAATTCAGGACACACACGGGGTGCCGAAGTTCACGGCACCCCGTTTTTTTTGGCAAACCGCCTGGCCGAGGACAGGCGTACCCGTCATAACTGAGGCATTACAGAAAGGTTCAGAATTCAGTTGCAGGGGAGGGCGGCACATGCTCTATTGGCGGCGTCAGTGAAGGGGGGGCCGGCGCAGAGCGCCGGAATGTCCAATGACAAATGACCAGGGCCCAGGCAGGGGTTGGGGAGCCTGGCGTCGGTGGTTTGCCCATGCTCCTTTGGGAGCGTGGAATGGTTCTTTGACAAGGGCGTAACCGGGACATTTTAGGTAGTGGGCTACTTTGAAAATGGCCCGCTACCCGGAATTGTCCCGCAGAGGCGCAGAGCGCGCAGAAGAAGCCCGGAAATAAATTCCCACTCTGCGCACTCTGCGCCTCCGCGTGAGCCCAATTTCGGAAAATAGCCTGCTATCACATTTTGGCGCACCTGCGACGGCTCTGATGAGCCGTCTCGGAGGTTTAAATGGGTCGGGCAAATTAAGGTCAATTAAAGTAAATTAAACCAAATTAAACCTCTTTTTTTTTCGGACGGGAGCCCCCGATAAGAGCTTGAAAATGTGTGTAAGCACTTAATATACTGATGGTTGCGTAAGAACCGCAGCCTGTTGGCGGGCGAGGCGCGGGTTGAGTGCCATTTTGGCACACGGGTGAGGCGTGCTGGCGCCGGAGCTTTGCGTTTTGGGCTTCATTGGGCGGTTACGGGGCGCAGCTCGACACCGTTCTTACTCGGAAAGGTAGGGACATCGCGCTGCGGTGTCCCCGCCCGCGTTCCAGCGGGCGGAACGCACTGCCGAAGCCGTGCGATCCGGATCATTCGTTCCGTCGCCTGACGCTGCGCTCGGCGACGGGGACGGCGCAGCGCGCCATCCCTACCAAAGACATGGTAACAGTGTTGAGAAGCACCTGCGGTTGCACGGTGGCGCGTCGTGCATTATTTTCAAGTACGTTTCGTCTGTGGCGACGAACGATGAGAAGCAGGCATCGAAATCACAGGATTCATCGGGACTAACGGATTATGCAACCTGAACGATTCACCACCAAAGCCCAATCCGCCTTGCAGGATGCACAGCGGATGGCCCAGCAACACTCCCACCAGGAAATTGACGAGGAACACCTTCTTTTGGCGTTGTTGGAACAACAGGACGGCCTGGTTCAGCCGGTGCTGCAAAAGCTCGGCGTGCCCATCGCGAAGCTCTCCGCGGATCTCGAACACGCTTTGGAGCAGCGCGTGAAGGTCCAGGGACCCAGTGCGCGCGACGCTTTTCTCAGCCCATCGCTCAAGCGCGCGTTGGACGCCGCCGAGGCCCAGGCCGCCAAATTGAAGGACGAATATGTCAGCACCGAGCACCTGCTGCTGGGTCTGATCAGCGAGCCGAATCCTTCGCTGAAAAAGATGTTTCAAACCCACGGCATTCGATTCAACGACGTGCTCAAAGCCCTCGCTGAACTCCGCGGCAACCAGCGCGTCACGGACCAGGACCCCGAGGGCAAATTTCAGACGCTGGAAAAATACGGCCGCGACCTGACCGCCCTGGCTCGCGCCGGGAAGATCGATCCGGTCATCGGCCGCGATGAGGAAATCCGCCGCGTCATGCAGGTGCTCACCCGCCGCACCAAGAACAATCCCGTGCTGATCGGTGAGCCGGGCGTGGGTAAAACCGCGATCGTCGAAGGGCTCGCGCGCCGCATCGTCAGCGGGGACGTGCCGGAATCGTTGAAGAACAAACGGATCATCGCCATGGACCTGAGCGCGATGATCGCCGGCGCCAAGTATCGCGGTGAGTTCGAAGACCGGCTCAAGGCGTTTCTCAAGGAAGTCACTTCGAGCGAAGGCCGCATTATTTTGTTCATCGACGAGCTTCACACGCTGATTGGCGCCGGGGCGGCGGAAGGAGCCGCGGACGCCGCCAACATGCTCAAGCCCCAATTGGCCCGCGGCGAGCTTCATTGCATTGGCGCGACCACGCTGGACGAGTATCGCAAGCACATCGAGAAAGACGCCGCGCTGGAACGCCGCTTTCAGCCGGTGATGGTTCAAGAGCCGTCGGTCGAAGCCACCATCGCCATCTTGCGTGGGTTGAAGGAACGTTACGAGGTGCATCACGGCGTGCGCATTCAGGATGCCGCGCTGGTGGCCGCCGCGGTGCTGTCGCACCGGTATATAACCGACCGCTTTTTACCGGACAAGGCGGTGGACCTCATCGACGAGGCCGCTGCGCGCCTGCGCATGGAACTGGATTCCATGCCCACCGAGCTGGACAAGCTCGAGCGGCAGATTATGCAGTTGGAGATTGAGCAAACCGCGCTGAAGAAAGAGAAGGACGAAGCCTCGCGCGAGCGGCTCAAGAAGATCGAGAAAGATCTGGCCAACCTCAAGGAACAGGCCAGCCGGCTCAAGGCCCAATGGCAGAACGAGAAGGCCGCCATTAACGCGACCAGCATCCTCAACGAGCAACTTGAGAACGCCAAACTGGAGATGGAAAAAGCCCAGCGCGCCGGGGACCTCAACCTGGCCGCCCAGATCCAGTACGGCAAGATTCCCGACCTGCAGCGCAAGCTCGCCGCCGCGCAAAAGAGCAGCCATGAAAAAACCGAAGGACGCTTGCTCAACGAGGAGGTCACGCCGGAACACATCGCTCAAGTGGTCGCTTCCTGGACGGGCATCCCGGTCAGCCGCCTGCTTGAAGGCGAGAAGGAAAAGCTGATTCACATGGAGGAGCGTTTGCAGAAACGCGTCATCGGCCAGCAGGAGGCCATTACCGCCGTCGCAAACGCGGTGCGGCGGTCGCGCAGCGGATTGCAGGACCCGAACCGCCCGATTGGTTCGTTCATTTTCCTTGGGCCGACGGGCGTCGGCAAGACCGAGCTGGCGCGCGCGCTGGCGGAGTTTTTGTTCGATTCGGAAAGCGCGATGGTTCGCATCGACATGAGCGAGTACATGGAGAAACACACCGTTGCGCGGCTCATCGGCGCGCCGCCGGGGTATGTCGGCTACGAGGAAGGCGGCCAGCTCAGCGAAGCCGTGCGCCGGCGGCCGTATTGCGTGGTGCTGTTCGATGAGATCGAGAAGGCGCACCATGATGTGTTCAATGTGCTCTTGCAGGTGCTCGATGACGGGCGCCTGACGGACGGGCAGGGGAGGACGGTCGATTTCAAGAACACGATCATCATCATGACCAGCAACATCGGTTCGCCAGTCATCCAGGAGTTTTACAATTCACGCAAGCTGGGTGGCGACCATGCTGAAATGGAACGACTTGTGCGCGCCGAGTTAAAGGCGCATTTCCGGCCTGAGTTCCTCAACCGCGTTGACGACATCATTATTTTCCACAGCCTGAACGAGGAACAACTTGCCGAGATTGTGGACGTTCAACTGCACCGGTTGCAGGAACGGCTGGCGCAGCAAAACCTCCAGCTCGAGGTGGACAAAGCCGCCCGGAAGCTGCTCGCCACGGAAGGCTACGATCCGCAATTCGGCGCGCGACCGCTTAAACGCGCGATCCAGGAATTGTTGCTGGATCCGCTTTCTTTGAAGTTGCTGGCGGGGGACTTCAAACCCGGCGACAACATCAAGGTTACCGTCAAGGGCGACCAATTTGTGTTTCAGAAAAAATAGCGGCGGCGAGCGCGCGGCGAATCGTGTCCGTACTCGTCGGCAGAAAAATCCGTATTCTCGCTGATTGAGTTTGGGGCGGTCCCTGCCACCATACGAAAAGTATGCAAAACGACTTCATAAAGCTGAACGACAGGAAGCAACCTGGTTCTTCAACCTTTTTCAGAGTGGCGGCCGGCTGTGTCCGTCGCGTTACTTTCGGGGCAATCGACCTGACGCTGCTGTGGCCCAAGTTGGCCCCGGTGCCGGTTCAGCGAAAAAAGGACGTCGTAGTGATTCGGTTTCCAGACGGGGAGTGAGCCGCGCTGAGCGGGGTGCGAGCTTCGGCCGCCTCACCTGGTGAGGTTTGAAGCCACGTGTCGTTGCTGACGTTTGGGGGCACGCAGCAAAGAACGCTCGCGCCGCGAGGGAGCGATTCCGGGCAAGTGCGGGCGGAGGAACGGGGGCTGGTCACTGCGACCGCCCCGCTGATAATCGTCCCAAAGCGCGGCTGCGATATCGGGTTGCGGCAACCGCCTGACCTCGGTCAGGAATTGAAACAGGAGCTCGCCCAATTGCGCCAGGGCGATGCTGTGCTGCCGCCCGAGCTTCTCGTACAGCCAATCGCAGAGCCGCATAAACTCCTGGAAGGGCGAGCCGTTGCTCCAGATCGACGGCGCCGTGCGGGCAAAATTGCCGCTGTTGCCAATGAGATCCCAGAATCGCGCGAACCGCCGCAGGCGTTGCATCGCGGTGAAATCAATCAGGCTGGTCTGCAGGATTTCGTAAGGCGGGTGTTCGCTGTAAACCATTCGCCATTCGCCATCGTGCCTCACGATGGGCGTGCCGCGCAGACGCTTGAGGATGCCCACCTGGATTTCCTGCGGACGCAGTGCGATCAGCCGGTCAAAACCAGCGCCAAAGCTCTCGACGGATTCGCCCGGCAAACCAACGATCAGATCGGCATGGATGTGGACGCCGGTATGTTCGCGGAGAAAATGGAAATTGTCGGCGAGCCGAACGTAATCCTGCCGGCGGCTGATGAGTTGCGCAACCTGCGGGTTGAAAGTCTGAATGCCGACTTCGAATTGCAATGCGCCCGCCGGAAATCGCGCGATGATTTCCCGCAAGGCTTCCGGGAGCCGGTCCGGGATCATTTCGAAGTGGACGAACAAGCCGGGCTGGCAACGGTCGAGGAAGAATTGGAGCAGCGTTTTGCTGACGGTCAGGTTCAGGTTAAACGTGCGGTCCACGAACTTGAACTGCCGAACGCCGCGCCGGAGCAATTCCTCGAGATTTTCCAGCAATGGCGGCAGCGGAAATTGGCGCACCGGGATGTCAAGCGACGAGAGGCAGAACTCGCACGTGAACGGGCAGCCGCGCGACGCCTCGACGTAAATGATCCGGTGGGCGACGTCCCGGTCATTATAGAGTGCGTAGGGCGACGCGAGGCGGCCCAGGTCGGGAAGCTCGGCCGGAATGATTTTGTTCGGAGGCTTTTCGCCCGCGAGCAACGCGCGACAGACCTCGGCGAACTTCAGATCGGCCTCGCCGGTGATGACGTAGTCAGCCTGTTGGACAATCGGCTGGCGGTCGAGCTCGTAACTTACCTCCGGGCCACCGAGAATTACCGTGAGCTCAGGCCGCAGGCGTTTCAGGGCGGAAACGACCTCGCCGGTTTGCGCGACGTTCCAAATGTAAACACCCAGGCCGATGACGCGCGGGTTTTGCGCCAGCAACTGCTCGACGATTTCGATGGGACGCTGATTGATGTCGAATTCGAGCAGAGCGGCCCGCGGGCGCAGTTCACCGAGATTAGCCAGCAGATAGCGCAAGCCAAAAGCCGCATGGATGTATTTGGCATTCAGCGTTGCCAGCACGATTTCCGCCATAATCGCCAGCAACGTAATGGAGAACCAGGCCGGTGAACAGCGGGAATTGCGGAGGGTGGATAATGCCCCGGTGGCCTGCCCTGGAACTGCTTGAAGTCGGGCCCGATGTGCCAGGTGCCCGGCGTGGGACTGCTCTTGGGTGGGACGAACTTGAACGCGCCGGGGCTATCGAGTTTACCAGGATCCGGCGTATTTGCTGCGGCACCTGGATGAGGTTGGGTGCGTGCGACGGGCGAGGGTATTACATGAATATATGGGGCTGCGGAACATTGACTGTGAAGTGGTGAAGGGGTTATTCTGAATCCCGTCTTGGTCGTTCGTTCCCAACCTCTAACCAAAAAAATGCCATGAAATTAATAAAAACCCTGCTGCTGTTTGCCCTGATGTTCACCTTGCTGAACTCGCCCACACGTTGCGCAGCCGCGCCGTTATTCTTCGAGGGCTTTGAGAGCCGCCAACTCGGCGCGCTGGATCAAGACCTTGCCGGCGGGCCCAACTTCGGAACGAACGGCGATCTTACCGGAAATCCATGGTGGGGGCCCTTCCCTCCCAACATTCAAGTCGTGGGGGCGGAAAACGGCATTACTCCCCACAGCGGCACCAACATGGCCCGCGGCGTTGGCTTTACCGGCCCGGCGGATTTTGACCAGGACTACTTCAATCTCGGCTATCGCCTCAACAACACCAACGGCGGGTTTGGGTTCACTGGAAACTATTTCCTCGACTGGTGGTTCTACGATGCGGTTGGCCAGGGCACGAACGGCAGCGCCACCAATTACTGCGACTACATCGCACTCGGCAACTACGGAGCCGTCCCGATCAATACGGATGCTCCCGCCAACGATAGCGCCGGCAATTCCGTTTCCCAGCGCATGTCCATCGGGGCAACTTCGAACGAATCAGCCGGCTATGACAGTACGAAGTATCAGATGCGCTTCATTGGCATTCCCGGTTACAACGGCGGTGGTTGGGCCAACCTGCCTAATGTCCGGAGCGTCGGGTGGCATCACGCACGGATGGAAGTATTGCCACCATTGGGTGACGGCACTTCTGATGCGGCTTTTTACTGTGACGACATGGTAAATCCCGCGTTCCGCGGTAACACGATTAATAATACCGTGAACGTGATTGAACTTAATGGCCGCTTCGGCACCATCAGCGCCTATTTCGACGATATCACCTTTGATGTTCTCCCGCCGCCAACCCTTTCCATCAGCCAGGTCGGAACCAACGTGGTGGTTACGTGGGCAAACTCCTTCATCCTGCAGTCGAACACGGATTTGACGGGGAACACGCCCTTCAGTGATGTGCTGGATGGAAACAACAATTACGTGACCAGCCCGTACACGAACAGCCTCGCCGCCGGCAGCCAGATGTATTTTCGGCTGCGGAATTGATCGAGGCCCATCCTGTCCAATGGGGTGCCGCTGTTGCGGTCGGTCGGTCGGCCTTTATGCAAAGAGCCGGCGGAACGGAAACGTTCCGCCGGTTTTTTTCTGAACTTGAGGCTTTGGCCTTTCAAGCCACGCGGAAAATTTGAAATGAACACGCGTTGTTTCGCAACGGCGTGATTAAAGTGGGTAAAGGCGGGCGGGAAGCAAAAAAGTTTATCTCATAGTGCGCATAGTTGCTGGACGGCTCTTGCGTGTGTGGAGTTCGCCCGGTGAATGATGAACTAAAGGCCAATCCTGAGCTTGGAAGCCAGGCTGAAGCTGCCAGTAAAACCCAGGGCGGGTCGCCTGGGCCACCCAGGCCTGATTCTCCGACACGCTGGTGGACAGTGTTTACGAGCAAGTATTGGCCGGCGGGAAGCATTGGGAGATGCCCAACCCAGGCGTGGCAGCCCGTGCTGCCACGCCAAGGTGGTCGTCCGCGCACTTGCCAAGGCGTGTCAACGCCCGCAAGGGCCCCGGAATCAATTCCTGAGGCGATAGAACGCCTTTGGCGCCAGTGACATATTGACGGGCCAAGGCGAGGAAGCGCCGGGCACGTCCGTGTACGGTCCGGTGACCTGGGTGGACGACTGGAGCGTGCCCGTGGACCAGTCCAGTTCCAAGTGACCGTTGGAGAGCAATTGGAAGGAGAGGACGGGCGGAGGAGTGACGCCGGTGGCGAAACTCACGCTATTATTCAAGCCGGCCACATAGATGCCGCTTACCTCCAACGGGCTCAGCACGCGCCTCCATACACCCATGTCATCCAGGTCTGCGGCTGCTGTGACGGCGTAGGTGCCGGTCGGATCCTGGCCGATGTTCAGCGCCAAGCCAGTGTCAATGTTGCCAATTTGTGCCACGGATTGCGAATCCACCTGGATGCCATCCAGGTAGGTAATGCCCACTGACGTTCGGCTGAAAGTGTGGACCACATGGTGCCAGTTGCCGTCATTGATCGTATTGGCAGCCCCCACAGACACGACGGTAAATCCTCCTCCTTCGAGGGACCAGGCCCATCCCCCGCCTGTGGGGGCAAAGGCGAAGCCGGGGTTACGGGTCGAGTTAATGGCATTGCCCAGGAATGGAAGATCTCCGTACAGCGATCCCGGGTCCTGCCGCACCCAATAGGACACCGAGAAATCCACGTCAGAACCAAACAGCAGGTCGGTCGGGAATCCCAGCGTGACGTAATTGTAGCTGCTGGGCACGGTGGTGGAATAATGTAAAGCGTCGGCCCCGATGGCGCCGGGGGAAACGAAGGTAGTGGCGCCAACGTTGGTGCCATTGTTTTTCCGGCCGGAATAATCTGCGTAATCGCCGTCAAACGGCAAGTGCAACACCAAACCATTGGTCACGTTTAACTGTGCCGCATTGGTCGGAATAGGCAGCACGGTCAGGGTGACGTTGGGGCTGTTATTGGTCCCGGCGGGATTGCTGACCTGGACATGGTAGGTGCCCCCGTCGGTCATCTGCAACGGCGAGAGCACGAGCGTGGCCGCGGTCTGGCCGTTCAGCAACGTCGCTCCCTGGTACCACTGGTAGGTGAGGGCTGAACCATCCGCCACCGCCTGCAAAGAAGCCGAGAGGCTTGCGTAATTGGTCGGTGGGAGGGCGACGGGCTGACCCACAATGGGCGGCGTGATGCTCGAATACCTCGCATTGTAATGCGCCAGCACTTGATCGGAACTGAGGGCAAAGTTGTAAATCGCCACCTCGTCCAGCCGGCCATGGAGTTGCTCGGGCGCAACACTTGTGTCCGAGCGTCCGAGCAGCAACGGCTGGCTGATCGCCAAGCCGCCGCCGGTGTAGTTCATATTCGTAATCAACTGCCCGTTGATGTAGAAGGCGAACGTGCCGCCGCCCGTGCCCACGCCCACGATGTGATACCACAAATTGGTCACCAGGGCGGTGGGCAATATGGCGTCAAAGTCCTGCACGCCAAAGGTGGTAAACCGTAATTCATTGGCCCCGTTCGCTCCAAAGCCATAGCCGCCCGGAGAGCCAGCGGCGATGAATCGCTGGACGCCAGTGAGGTTGGTAAAATACACCCAGGTTTCCAGGGTGAAGGGCGGGTCACCGGGGAAGTTGAAGGGAGTGGTATTGGCGATCTGAACAAAGCTGCCATTCCCACTTCCGCTCAAACCGATGGCGGTGTCCGGATCCACCAGCGAATAGCCCGGCACGCCGAAAGTCACGTTGCTGTAAACGCCATTATTCCCGCCCACATAATCGTGGGCGATGACGCCGTTCGTTTCGTCCAGGCGCCAGTAAGCGATCGGGCCGTCGTTCAGGATGACCGATTCATACCCGTTGGTGGACAGGACGGTCAAAGTGGCGGCGGCTGAATTGCTGGAGCCGAAGTTGTTGGTGAGCGCGCAACTATAGAGGCCGGCATTGGCCGGTTGCGCGCTGCTCACGGTGTAGGATGAACTGTTGGCGCCGCCAATGACGTTGGTTCCGTTAAACATCCATTGGTAAGTCATGCTGGACAAATCACCGCCGGCGACCACGGAAAAGGTGGGCGAGGCACCCGGGTAAATGGTCAAGGACTGCGGTTGCTGCGCGATTTGCGGTCTGAAACCCGGCCAATTCAGGAGCGCGTTATAGTGATTGGCAACCTGGACCCCGTTGAGGGCCGTGCCGTAGATGGCCACCTCATCCACCATGCCGTTGAAGTTATTGTCGTAAGCGCCACTGCCGGACTGGCGTGAAGCGATGCTCACCGGATGGCTCGAAGCCAAAATGCCGTTGGTCGAGGCGGTTTGCGAACCGACCTGAGAGCCGTTGGCATAGAGGTAGAGGCTGCCGCTGCCCGCACCGTCATAGACGGCAACCACGTGCTGCCAGGCGCCATTCGGGCCGACCGTGGAAGTAATGGTGCCGCCGGGCGGAATCGCGCCGGTTGAGTCGCGGACGAAAAAGCGGTAGTGGCCACCGAACACGTCCAGGTTGAATTGTTCGCCGCCGCCGCCGTTGCCTTTGCAAATGATCCCCGCGCCGCTGGTCTGCGTGGCCGGGCCGTTGACCCAGGCTTCGAGCGAGAAGCCCGTGGCGTTGGTTGGTTGGGCGAAGCCAATTCCCTGAATGTTACCCACGTAACTGTTCGGGCCGGGCCCGAAGGCAGCGGCGGGATCAAGATCAATGGTCGAATAGCCGGACACGCCGAGGACGGCGTTGCTATATTGCCCGTCAAAACCCCCGACCGAATCGCGCGCGATGGTGCCGCTGAGTTCGTCCAGACGCCAGAAGGCCAGCGGGCCGTCCGCCATGACGGCTTGCACGTAGCCGCCGGACTGCACCGGTTGGAGCACCGTCAAGGTCGCGACGGCGCTGGTGGTCGAGCCAAAGGTATTTGTGATGATGCACCGGTAGCTGCCGCCGTTGGTGGTTTGCAGATTCACAAGGCCGAGGTTGGAAGCGGTGGCGCCGGAGATGTTGGAGCCGGCAAACTGCCATTGGTAGGAAAGCGGCTGGCTGCCAATTGCACTTACGAAGAAGCTTCCCGCGCCATTGACGTAGGCGAATCGGGACTGCGGATCCTGAATGACCTGCGGTTTGGCTGCCACCGTCAAGGACACGACCGAACTTGTTATGGAACCAAGAGTATTGGTAACGAGAACCGAATAGGTGCCGGAGTTGCTGGTCTGCAAGCTGGCAAAAAAGAGGTTGGTCGCGGTTTGGCCGGCCAGGTTTGTCCCATTGAAGAGCCATTGGTAACTCAGCGGCAAGGTGCCAGTCGCTGCCACAAAGAGTGTCAGGGATGTGCCTTGATTCAGCGTTCCCGGGTTCACCGGTTGGGTGGTGATACCAGGCGGCAGGTTGGTCATCGTGACCGAGGCGTAAGCCCGGGTGGTGTTGGTATTCGCACCGGGTGGGGAAAAGACGCGCCAATTCTGAAGCCCACCGACAAAGTCGCCGCGGGCATCCGCTCCTGTACCGCCCCCGTACACGTTCCCGGCGTTGTCCCACGCAACGGTCGCGTAATTGACGCCGGCATTCAGGTTGGTGAAAACCGTCGCCCCGTTCGTGGCATTCAGGATGCGGATGCCTCCGGAACTGCTAAACATCGCCACGGCGCAATACCGGGGGTTGAGACGATTGTCGATCGCGAGATCACTGGCGCTCCTGAAAGTATCGTCGGCACCGCCCACTGCCCAGGCGGAGTTTTGCACAAAAGCGGTGCTCCCGTTCCACTGGGGGAACATAAAAGCCCGATTCGCGGGGTCACCGGTGTTGGCGCGGTTCTGGCAGACGTAGACGTTGGTGTTCTCATCCACCATCAGGCCGAAGCGGGGGTAATAATTAAGGCCGGTGTTCGGAGCGGTGGTGCTTCCGGTCGTCGCCACCACCTGCGTTCCCGTATGGTCACTGGGATTGGCCACGCCATTAATGACATTCCAGGCATAAACACCCTTGCTCGGGAAATTATAATCTCCCAGCCAGATGCGCCCATGCGTGGTGTTCATGTCCGTAACGTCGAAGTCGGACCAGTTTCCAGCGGTGCCGGTGTAGTTGCCCGTGCCGAGGACCAGGCCGTTCGTGGTTAAGCGCATGTCCGAAGCCAGGATAATGCCGGCCCCGCTCCAATCATTCCAATAAACCCGGTCATCCATGCCGTAACGCAGCACCACCGGCGCGTCGCCACCGCCGGCGGCAAAGTTATATCCACCAGCCGTGTTCTGGCCTTCGTCGGCGAAACTGCCATCCGCATTGCACTTGATGATGCCCGCGACGTTGCCGGGCACGGAAGAGGGGGTTGTGGACGCGGCATTGCCGATGAATACACGGCCATAGTAAGGGCTGTTGGAATTGACGTTGACCGTGATTCCGCCGCAGGAATAGACGTGCGTACCGCCGGTCGTGCTGTCCGCACTGGTCTGTGTCCAGTTGGCGAACCCGGTCGCCGCGGTCGTGATGCTGACGGAATAAGAGCCAAGAGCGACGGGGTTGGCAGAACCGTCGTTGCCGTCCCAGAAGACCGTGTTGAGTCCTTTTAGCGTGCCCGCGCTGCCTGATGGTATGGTGAGCGTGCGCACGACAATGCTATTGGAGAAGAGGTTGATCGTAGTCCCGGCGGTGGCGGCTTCATTGAGGATGAAACTGATGGCGACGGGATTGCCCGGGGCGGCGACGGGGTTGTTGGTCAAGGCGCCGTTGATTTTGATATTGGTGGCGTACACATTAGCGCGCGCCGCCGGTGCGAACAGGATGCCGGCCAGGCCACACGCCAGCGCGACGAGCATCGAGCCGCCGGGGAATTGTTTCCATGTCTTCATAGGTTTTCTTTTTCGTTTAAGTGTTGGTTTCCAATTCATTTCCCCCATTGGGTCCAGGCCAAACGGAATCGCATTCCGCAAAACCCGGGCGATGGACTAAACCCCGCTAATCACCTTTGGCCGGAAGCGCCAACGGAATGGCCAGCCCAAGGTAACTCAAACGGATTCTGCCACTGTCAATGCGAGAGATCAAAGCGATCCGAATCCCTGCCGGAATCGTTGGACTGAGGATGACAAAAAAGCCGCGCGCCCGTAATTACATCTTTATATGGTCTGGCACCCATAACTTCCCAAGGGCGATGACACGAGAGAAAATTCCAGTTTCTTGACCGGAACAGGACGGGGGACGCGGGTGGCGGCGTAGGACAGATGGGCTGGCAAATTGGAGGCAGGCGGGCGTGGTGGGAAACTGAATGGCAAAGGTTTTGAATGCCAAATGTCACGGGGCTGGCACGGGTTGTCACGGATAATGTCACGGGTGGCACCGCAGAAAAGGCCTGTCTTTGTTGAAGTGTCACGGTGTCACGGGTCTGGCCCCCCGGAGACGGGGGTGCGGGATGTGCCGGGTCGCAATGCAAGATAAAGATGCAAAATGCGGGACGAAAGATGTGAACAAACTTGTGAATAGATATTAACAGGTTTGGTTTGAGTCTTTCGGGAAGAACCGTTTTGCTAGGAGCATGATCGATTCCAATACCGAGGGCGGCGGCGGGCCCCCAGATTTGAAGAAGACTCGGCGGAAAAAGGCCGGGTTTTCCGATGCCGCGCCGAAACTGGACCGTCTGCCGCCGCATTCGCCCGAGGCGGAGCAAGGCGTGCTGGGTTGCGTGCTGCTGTCGCCGGGCGATTGCCTGGGTGAATGCGTGGAGAAATTCAAGTCCGGCCCGGATGTGTTTTATGATCTGCGGCACCGCACCGTCTATGAAGTGCTGGTCGAAATGTACGACAAGCGGGAGGCGATCGATGTCATTACGCTCCAGCAGCAATTGAAGGACAAACAGCAGTTGGAGCAGGTGGGAGGCATCGCTTACCTGGCTTCGTTGCCCGACACCGTGCCCTCCGCGGCCAATCTCGCATATTACCTGGACATCGTTCAGGAGAAACACATCCTGCGGAAAATGATCCAGACCTGCACGGAAGTGGTGGGCCGGGTTTATGAACACGAGGGCGAAGTCGATGCGTTGCTGGATGAAGTGGAGCGCGACATCCTGCGCATCAGCGAGGCGCGGGTTGAAGGCAAGACCGACAAGATCAAGGAGCTGGTCAAAAAAGCCATCAGCACCATCGAGGATTATCATCAGCGGCAAGGCATGCTCACCGGAGTGGGCACCGGCTTTGCCGATCTGGACAAAATGACCAGCGGCTTGCACGGGGGCGAGATGATTGTGATCGCCGCCCGGCCAAGCATGGGAAAAACTTCGCTGGCGATGAATATCGCCGAGGCGGTGTCGATTGACCAAAAGCTGCCGGTGGGAGTGTTCAGCCTGGAAATGACTTCCGAGTCGTTGGTGCTGCGCATGCTGTGCTCGCGGTCCCGGGTGAACCTGCGGAACGTCCGGGAGGGCTTTCTGGCGGAGCGCGATTTCCCAAAGCTGACAGGGGCGGCGGGCAAGCTGGCGAACGCCCCCTTGTTCATCGATGACAGCTCGGGATTATCGATTTTGCAATTGCGGGCCAAGGCGCGGCGGATGGCGCAACAATATGGTATTAAGCTGTTTGTAGTTGACTACTTGCAATTGCTCCATTCTACTGCGCGCCGGGCAGAGAACCGGCAGCAGGAGATTGCGGACATCTCCAACGGCATCAAGTCGCTGGCCAAGGAACTGAATGTTCCGGTCATCGTTTTGAGCCAGTTGAATCGCGAGTTGGAGAAGGATAAAGACCGCAAGCCGCGGCTGTCGGATCTGCGCGAATCGGGTGCAATTGAGCAGGATGCGGATGTTGTGTGTCTGCTGTATAAGCCCAGCCGCGAGGAAGAAGACGGCGGGGCCGAGGAACAGGACGCGGTGCCGGTCAACTTGTTGATCGCCAAGCAGCGGAATGGGCCGACCGGCGACGTACATCTGACATTTCTAAAATCTTACACCCGGTTCGAGAGCGCGGCGAAAGTCAGCGACGATGATGTGCCAATTGAAAAATAGCCGATGAAATCCCGGATGCGCCATGGCGGCCTCTGGGTGCTGCTGCTATTTTGCTGGTTCCCGGCCGCCTTGGCCCAGAGCAGTCTGGACCGGGTGGCCAAGATCATCGTGACTAACATCGGGCCGGTGGTGGCCAGCGAGGACTTGGTCCGGGCCAACATCCACGTCAAGGTGGGCGATCCTTACTTGCGGGCCAGCGTCGATGATGACGTGCGCAATCTTTACCAGACCGGCTTCTTCTGGAATATCCGGGTGGGCGACGAACTGGGCGACAATGGCTGGATTCTCACCTACATCCTCGAGGGCAAGCCGAGGCTGACCAACATCAAGTTCGAGGGCAACACCAAGTACAGCAACACGAAGCTGCTCAAAAAAGTGAGTTCAAAGATCAATGAACCGCTGGATGAGCGCAAGCTGTTCACCGACGGCCTCGAAATCGAGAAGATGTACCAAAAGGCCGGTTACCCCCACACCACGGTCAAATATGTGCTCAATAATGTCGATGCCGCCGCAGGCCGGGCCGGAGTGACCTTCGAGATCCAGGAAAGCCCAAAGATCAAGATCGTGGAGGTCGATTTTATTGGGGCGAAGGCTTTTAAAGAGAGCAAGCTCCGCAAGGTCGTCAAGACCCGCAAGCATTGGTTCTTCTCCTGGCTGACGCGGAGCGGAGTTTTCAAAGAGGACCAGTTCGAGGATGACCAGGAAAAGCTGGCCGACTTTTATCGCAACGAAGGTTACATCGACTTTGAACTGATCAGCACCAATTTCGTCTATCCCACGCCCCGGAAAATGAAAATCGAATTCGTCATTTCCGAAGGCACCCAATACCGGGTGGGCTCGGTCGCCTTCAAGGGCACGAACATGCTCTGGACTGCCGACGAGATCGCCAAGGGGCTGAAGGCGCAACATGACGCCAACCATGCAAAGACTAAAATCGGCGCGCACGGCCTGGAGGATGACGTGGGCATGATCTTCAAGCCGGAGGCGCTGGAGCATGACATCAAATCGGTCGAGGACTTGTACGGAGCCAAGGGCTACATCGACGTGAAACAAGGTCCGAACCTGCGGATTTCCCGGGTGCCGAACACGGAGAGCGGCACCATGGACCTCGAGTACCTGATCGACTCCGGCCAGAAGTCCTACATTCACAAAATTGAGATTCGCGGGAATTCCAAAACCAAGGACAAGGTGATCCGGCGCGAATTGTCAGTGGCGCCCGGCGAAGTCTTCAACATGGTCCGCGTCGAGCGGAGCAAGGAGCGGTTGCAGAACATGGGATTCTTTGACCGCGTGGACACCCGGGTGCAGACTGACCCGACGCTGGAACCCTGGCGCAAAGACCTGATCGTGGCGGTGGACGAGAAGTCAACCGGGCAGTTCACGTTCGGCGCTGGATTCAACACCGTGGACGGGTTGCTTGGATTCGCGGAAGTGAGCCAGGCGAATTTCGATTTGTTCAAGCCGCCCTATTTCACCGGTGGCGGCCAGAAGTTCCGAGTGCGCGTGCAGTTGGGCACGCAAAGGCAGGATTACCTGGTTTCGTTCGTCGAACCATGGTTTCTCAATCGCAAGCTCACCTTGTCCATTGATCTGTATCACTCGGTCGAAGACTACGTCAGTCTCAACAGCCTGTATAATGAGACCATCACAGGGGCGCGGTTCGGGTTGACCCGCGCGCTGGGCAGCGACTTTTTGATCGGGGGCGTCAGCTACACCGTGGAGGACATTGGGATCGTGGATGTGAATTCAAACGCGCCCAACACCATCATCAACGATTCGGGTTACACGCTGTTGCAGCGGTTTGGAACCTCGCTTGCCTACGACACGCGCAACAACACCACGTTGCCCAACAAGGGACAACGGACGGAGTTGATCGGGCAAATTGCCGTTGGGGATCGGACTTTTTGGAAGGCGGAGCTTGGGACTTCCTGGTACTTCAAGGGCGGCATACCCGGCAGCGTGCTCGAGGTAGGCGGCCGTTTCCGCGTTGCGGAACGGCTATCGAGACAGGACGTGCCATTTTTTGACCGCTACTATCTCGGCGGCCAGTATGACCTTCGCGGGTACGATTATCGGGCGGTGGGGCCACGCGAAGTGGTGCAGGATGGCGGTGCGTACGAGCCGATCGGTGGCGACACTTCCTGGTTCGCTTCCGCTGAATACAGCATTCCTCTGGGCATCCCGCATCTGCGCTTTGCGCTGTTCTATGACATCGGCAATGTATCCGCGAAACCATTCAGTTTCGGCGGGATCGATGTGGTTGGAAAAATGTCTCACGGTACGCCTCCCGAGCCCCTGCTTACTCCCTTCGACGCGGGCTATACTGGCCGGTACTCTGACAATTGGGGGATTGGGCTGCGGCTCGACCTGCCGATTGGCCCGTTGCGGCTGGATTATGGCATTCCCCTCACGCACGATCCGTTCAGCAGCGGGAGCGGCAAGTTCCAGTTTGGGGTTGGTTTTACCCGCCCGTTTTGATAGGTTAGCAGGATATATGAAGACGATGATACGACGTGTGTTGCCCGGGCTGATGCTGTTGGGGCTTCTGGCGCTGCCGGCCGCAGCCCAGCCGCGCATCAGCACAATCGATTTAAAGAAGGTTTTTGACAATTACTACAAGCGTCTGCAGGCCGATGCCGCGCTGAAAGAGCGCCGGATCGACCTGGAGAAGGAGTATCAGGCGTACGTGGATGATTACAAAAAAGCGCAGACCAACTATTCCAACCTTGTGGCTGCTTCCAACGACCAAAGCTTGAGCACCGAGGAGCGTGAAAAGCGCAAAACCGCCGCCGAATCCAAACTGCTGGAGCTGAAAAGCAGCGAGAACACGATGCGCACCTTTCAGAGCAACGCCCAGGACCAGTTGGAAACGCAGATGAAACGGATGCGCGATACCATCCTCGCGGAGATTCGCAATGCGATCAACGCCAAGGCCAAGGCCGCCGGCTATACCATGGTCATCGACACCGCCGCCGAAAGCACCAGCCTGGCCCCGATTGTGTTGTACAACAACGGGGAAAACGACATCACCGACGCCATTCTCAATCAGTTAAACGCCGGAGCGCCTCCGCCCGCGTCCACCGACGCTCCGAAGGACACGGACAAGAAGGACGACAAGAAAGGCAAGTGAGCCGCTGCTCCTTCGGGCGCAGGAGGAGCGGAGTGGCGAGCAAGCGTAACGGCTGATAGATAATTTTAGCTCTTGCTGAGCCTTTGCTTCGGCGCGTCGAGCAGCATCGAATGGGCTTCCTCCAGGATGCCGGGGATTTTTTTGGCAAACGGACTGCGGCTCAGGCAGGCGCTCAGATCCAGTTCGCGCGATTTGGCCGCGTTCTCGCCAGGAAACCAGTGATCGCCCTGGCCCAGCAGATTGTAGCGCATTTTGCCCCAGCCGACCAAATCAAGCGACTTGGCGTAAGTCCATAGCCGCAGGATTTCAGACACGTTGATCTGGCCGGGCACATCCAAATAACCCGGCAAACCTTCGAACCAGCAGCGGCACCAATCAGCGCCCAGGGCTTGTTCCATCACCGCGCGCAAGCGTTGCTCGATGGGCGCGATGGTCGTGGCGATATTGTCATAGTGCTCCAGCGCTTTGATATGTTCGTCAAAATCCTCCGGCTTGGCCGCGCCGCAACTCAGCGTGTGCACTTCCGGACGCGCCAGGCAATAAAGATCATTGAACGCCATGGGCGAGAGCGGCGCGCACAATTCCACCAGCTTGGGCGGTGGCTCGTAGAGTTTGCCGCCCTTGTCATTGGGGCTGATGATGAAAACGCCCATGTCCCGCTGGCGGGCCGCCAAAATCGCCGGCCAGTTCAGGTCGTTCACGAAGTACCAGTGCGCATTGATATAATCGAATTCGCCCGTGGCCACGGCGTCGAGGATGACATCGGTGGTGGCATGAGTGGAGAAGCCAATAAAGCGAACGCGGCCTTCGCGCTGGAGTTGCCGGGCGGCGGCGAGGCAGCCGTTTTTTCGGAGGGTGAAGTCGAGGAGCGGACGATTGTTCACGCCATGGATCGCGAGGAGATCAACGTGGTCCAGCTTGAGATAGCTCATCGAGCGGTCGAAGGTCTTCAGAAAATCTCCGGGCTTCTCCATCGGCGCGACCTTCGTTTGCACGATCATTTTGTCGCGCGGCAGCTTCGGCAGGATGGCGCCGAGTTGCATCTCGGATGTTCCATAGCCGCGGGCCGTTTCGATATGGTTGATGCCGAGTTCCAGGGCGCGATGGATGATGGCCTCGACATTCTTCTGTCCTTTGCGCGGAATTCGCCATGGATGCACGTCCTGCCATTTGAACTGGTAACGCATCCCTCCGCAGGAAACCACCGGCATGGCGAGTTCCGTGCGGCCAAATCGTCGATATTTCATGCGACGCAGAATATGCCATGGCGTGGCGCAGCCGCAACCAAAGTTCGCCGGCTTTTTCGCTTCGCATCCTTTCCCTTGATTGGAAGGAGACGTTGATGTGGTTACCCTGTCAAGGTGCGCCGGCTCTGCTGAATCCCAGACGACTGATCATTGTGGGCTGACTCCCGCGCCACCAAACCCCGCAGCCGTCTTGCAGCAAAGAAAACCAGTGACGCCACGCACAATACCACCAGCATCGTCCGCAGGTAAGCGGCGGCCGGCAAAGAGATTCCGACGCCGGTCGCGAGGGCCACATACGCCGCCACACATACGGGACACTTGGGCAGGACTGCCAGAATGGCGCCCGGAACGATCCAGCCGGCGATTTCCCGGCCACGGCGCAACCGCGACGCGGGCCGACGAGCGTTGTCGCCGGCTCGCGTTTTGGTGTGGCAACCGTGGCGAGCGTTCACCGGTGCGCCTCCGTCGATCCACAGCCGCAGGGCGCGGATGACGGCGACGCCGTCTCCGGCCAATAGGGTTTGTCCCGGTCGGCAAACTCGTTGGTGCCATAACGATCGTGGTACCGCACCCATTCCATCGAGAATTCCAGGTGATCTTCGTCGCGGCCCTTGGGCGTCAGATCGAGGATCGTGTAGGTGCCCATAAGCGGATCGAGGCCGCGCCCGTAGGTGGAGTATGTATGGAAGATGTCGCCGGCGGCGTCCTTGTAGAAGACGCTGAGACCCGGCGCCTCCGCGCTGGGGAATTCCTGCATCGTGTAGTTGTAGTTTACCTTGCCCTGCGCCAGCTCCTCCTCGGTGAACGACACATGGAAGTCGGCGTTGAAATCGCCACCGTAGGACGACACCCACTGGAAGCGCCAGCCCATGCGTTTCTTGAATGCCTCTATTTTGGCCAGCGGCGCCCGTGAGACCACCACCAGCGTGACATCGCGGGCAGCCAGGTGTGCGAGCGCGCCATCAAAATGATCGGACACGAACGAGCAACTTGGGCAGCCCTCCTGCCAATCCGGTCCGAACATGAAGTGGTAGATGACGAGTTGGCTGCGTCCGGCGAATAGATCCGCGAGCGTTACCTTGCCGCCGGGTGCATCGAAGACGTAGTTCTTCTCGACCTTCACCCAGGGCAATTTGCGCCGCTCGGCGCTCAACTGGTCGCGCAGCCGGGTGGCTTCCTTCTCCTTTTTCAGCAGCTCTTTGCGGGCGGCAATCCACTCTTCTTCCGATACGATTTTGTGTTGCCGCCTCAGATTTTGAGGTTCAGGCACAGTTGTATTCGTGCTCATAATTTCCTTTCGCTATTGACCGATTCCGCCCCTGCGGAACCAATCGTTGTCAATTTGTTTAATTTCAATAGTACGACGAATGAGCCGTCGCGTTTCGGACAGGCAGGGTGAAAAAATCCCGCTTGGAAACGCGATGCGTCATTCTTTCTCCACAAAGCTCGCAAAGCTCTCAAGAATTCTGCCCCAGCCCCGCGCGTGACTGTCCCGGCTCTCCACCGTGACAAACCGGCTGTGCGTCAGCACCATCTCCGTCTGCTTGCCTCGCTTCACAAACTCCACCGTGACCAGCGACGGCTTTCCCTCCACCTCGCCAAATTCCGCGCCGCTCCCGTCCTTCTCCCAATCCCAGGTGTAAACCAGCCGCTCCGGCGCCTTCACTTCCTTGAACACCCCCACCGCCGTGAAAAATTCCCCGTCCGGCATCTTCATCTGAATGCGGAATTTTCCGCCCACCCGCAAATCCATGCTTGCCAGCGGAACCACCATCCCCGGCTCCGGCCGCATCCATTGCCGGATATGTTCCGGCGATGTCCACGCCTGGAACGCGAGCTCCGGCGTCGCATTCAACACCCGCTTTATGATTAACGTCGCGTCATCCGGCTTCTGCACTTCATTATTTATCGTTGCCATGTTTGTTTTCCTTCTTTTGTAGTTTGCCCAGGTATTTTTCGAACTGATCCAGATTCCCCTCCCAAAATTCCCGATACCGGTCGATCCACGCCTGCGCCTCCCGCATCGGCTTTGCCTCCAGCGCCAGCGAATGCACCCGCCCCTTGCGCCGCCGCTTCACCAGCCCGGCCTTTTCCAAAACGATCAAATGCTTCGACACCGCCGCCAGCGACATCGCATGCGGCCGCGCCAGGTCCGTCACACACTCGTCGCCCTTCGCCAGTTGCGCCAAAATCCGCCGCCGCGTCGGGTCCGCCAGCGCCCCGAAAGTCCGATCCAACAACTTCGAACTATATTCAACCATATGGTTGAATATAAACGAAGCAGGAACGAGCGCAAATAAATTCTTTGAGATTTAAAGTACTGCCGAAACGAATCACATACAAAAAATCGCCCTTGACATGCAACCATTTGGTTGCATATTATTCGCGTGATGAATGCGGTGTTCAAAGCTTTGGCTGACGAAAGCCGTCGAAAATTGCTGGACGAGTTGCACAAGAACAACGGGCAGACCTTGACCCAATTGTGCAAACACCTCGACATGACGCGGCAGGCGGTCACCAAGCATCTGGTGTTGCTGGAAGCGGCGAACCTCGTCGCCACCGTGTGGCACGGGCGTGAGAAGCTGCATTATCTCAATCCAATGCCGTTGCACGAGATCTACGAGCGCTGGATTGGCAAGTATGAACGCCATCGCCTTCAGGCATTGAGCGATTTGAAGAAGGGTCTCGAAGAAAACCAAAATCAAAGCAAAAAAGGATAACGCCATGGAAAAGATCGAATTCGTTTATGTCACATTTATTCGCACGACGCCGGAAAAGCTCTGGGAAGCGCTGACGAACGGCGACTTCAGCGAGAAATACTGGATGGGCTTCCGGATCGAGGTCGAGTTGAAGGCCGGCGGCAGCGTCCGCATCCTCCCGCCAAAGGGCATGGAACAGCACGGGGACCACGCGGGCAAGGTGCTGGTTTGCGAGCCGTGCCGCAAGCTCGTCTATACCTGGAACCCCAAGGATAAGCCCGAGATAGCCAAAAAGCGTGACAGCCTCTCACGCGTTACCTACGAACTCACGCCGATGGGCCCGCAGGTGAGGCTCCGCCTGATTCACGAAAACCTTCTACCGGAAGACGTCGAGAAGGATCCAAACACGTTGCGAGGCATCAACAACGGCTGGCCCGCCGTCATCAGCAGCCTCAAGAGTTTGCTTGAGACGGGCGAACCGATTGCGTTCGGCGGTTGCGGGTCGGCAAAATAACGACCGAATTGGAACAGCGCACTGCACGCGCCGCAAGCAATGGCGATACGACTCTGGTGGCTGTGGACGTTGCCATGCCGCCAGAGCGTGTCCTTATCCTACCGCAACTGCGTTTGGTCATAAATGGCCACCACACCCCGGCAATGCTGGACCGAGGCAATAATCGCGTGGTGCTGTTCCTCATTGTCCACCAAGCCCTGCAAATAGACGTTTCCGCCGGTCACGCTGACGGTGACGCCCTGAAGCCACTCCGGGGGAACGGTGTCGTACCGCAGTTGATTTACGATTCGATGCGCCAATGGCTCGTCAGCCGAAGTGGTGGCCCGGATCCTCGGATTCGGATATTCGCCGGGAATCGCCGCTGGCCCGGGCACCACCACGGGCGAGGGAGGATTCACGCCGGCTGGAATGGTCGTATAGACGGGAGCCGGCGGATATTGGGTCGGAGATTCGATTCCCGTCGGTGCGTAGGTCACCAGCAATTGATCGTTCACGGCGTTCACACCGGCGGTATTTCGCACCAGCGAATCCATCATCTCCCGGTTTTTTTCACTCCGCACCGGCCCCGCCAAAGTCACTGTTCCGTCCCGCGCAACGATTTGGATATTCGGCGAGTCTGCCCCCAAATCCCCATAATGGCTCAGCTCGGCCCGGATGTGATTCTCCAGCGCGCGATCCGCCTCCGCCCTCGCCTGTCCGGAGGTCGGGCCGGGAGAGGCGCAGCCCGCAACCAAACATACCGAACCGATCAGACCAAACAAATATGTGATTTTCATAAGCGAACTCTTTCTCTATTAATGTGGGTTAAACATTGCCCCTCGTACCCTGTCGCGCATTAGGGTATTCATCGTTCCCTTCAAGGCCTCGCAGATTTGGGGTATTGTGCCCCTTGTTGATTGGAAAAACGCGTCCCGGCGCGGGCGAGCGTTGCAAACTTTATGGTGGCAATCAGCCTTGCTCCACCCGCCGACGAAGCAACGGATGTCTAGTGCAGCGTGGGTGCAGCGGTGGGATTCCATTTTACCCCCGCATTGGTCGAAGTATAAATCTGGGCGGTCGTCGAGGAACCGCCCGCCGCGGCGACCACATTGGGCTCATTCGCGGAGCAGGCGATCGCCACTCAGGCGTTGGTGGGTGCGCCGGTGTTGGACCAGCTTTGCGCTGACGCGTTTGCGCCCGATAGAAGAAATAAGCCCGCGACCAACCGAGCCGGACTGGAGAGAGGCAGGGACTTCATAGGATGGTCTTTATCACTGACCTGGCGGATTGAGAAGTGTGCGTCTGCATGCACACAGACAAACTCCGTTCGCGCGGCTTTGGTTCAGAGACATTTGATTTGTGAATGGGGCTGAAAGGCGCTTTTGGGCGCGTTGTATTGCTCAATACCACAAACACCGTCACTTACACCCTGGTCGGTTGCATTGTTTTTTTGTGATTTACAATTCACATTCGCCTACTTTTGGAATCGCCGGGCGAGATGGTTGCGGAGCAATGAGGCGGGACGTTAAGTGACCCGGGCCTGCCCGAAAGCGAACGCGAAAAGGATTCAGGCTTGACTCGCAAGCCAGTTCAGCCACAATGGGCGACACCGTGTTGCTGGATCCCTGTCTCCTGGGTTGCTTATGAAGATCGCAAAACTTCTCGGTTGGATGGTGTTGGTGCCTGTGCTCGGGTTGGCGCAGGGGAGTTTGACTCCACCGGGCCCGCCCGGGCCGACCATGAAGACGCTCACCCAGGTCGAACCGCGCACGCTCATTTCCGCTCTCCCGTATTTCATCACCAATTCCGGCTCTTATTATCTGACGGGCGACCTGATAGGAAGCGCCGGGCAACCCGGGATTGTGATCAGCGCGGGCAATGTGGCGCTGGATTTAAACGGCTTTTCGGTCACGGGCAGCTCCAATGGCATCAGCGCCTCGGGAGCCGGACTCGGGATCGTGGCGATTCATAATGGGACCGTGCGGCAATGCGCCGGCCCGGGGATCAATCTCAGCAGCGTCCGTAAATGCGCTATCGATCATTTGCTGGTGTGCAACAACGCCGGCAACGGCGTGAGTGTAGGCGGGGCATCGGTCATCGACCTCTGCGTGGCCAGCGGCAACGCCGGTAACGGCATCGGGGCGGATGACGGCAGTGAGATCCTCAACTGCGTGGTCCAGTCCAACGCCGCCGATGGCATCGTGGTTTCTGCCTTCTGCCGCGTGGCCGAGAATAACTGTGACAGCAACGGCAGTGCTGCCACCAATGCCGGCATCCATGCCACCGCGCAGGATAACCGCATCGAGGGCAACAAATTAAGCCGCAACAACGCCAGTGGGCTAAAGTTGGACGGCACCAACAATCTCGCCGTCAAGAACAGCGCCTGTTCGAATGTCGGCACAGATTACACGATCGCCGCCGGCAACAATTATGGCCAGATCATCACTGCGCCCGGCGCGGGTTTTACGAATTCGAATCCGTGGGCGAATTTTTCCTGCGCCGCAGCCGTGTTGGGCTGCACGCTCGACACCCAGTGCCCGGCCGGCAACTACTGCTCGGCGGGGAGTTGTGTGCCGCAACTGGCGGCCGGGAACGCCTGCGTCGGCAACAATCAATGTCTCAGCGGCGTTTGCTCGAGTGGAGTCTGCCAGTCGGCTCTGTGCGTTGACGGCATCAAGGATGGGAATGAGACCGACGTGGATTGCGGCGGGAGTTGTCCCAAGTGCGTGAATGGAAAGGGTTGCGCTGTGAACAACGATTGCCAAAGCGGCATTTGCTCCGGCGGCACCTGCCAAGCGGCCGTCGTGTCTTGCAGCGACGGGATCAAGGACGGGACTGAAACAGACATCGATTGCGGCGGGAGTTGTCCCAAATGCGTGAACGGAAAGAGTTGCGCAGTCAACAACGATTGCCAAAGCGGCGTTTGCTCCGGCGGCGTGTGCCAGGCCGCCTCCTGCAGCGACGGAATCAAGGACGGCAGCGAGACGGATGTCGATTGTGGCGGCGGCAGTTGCCCCAAGTGCATTGCCGGAAAAGCGTGCGCGGTGGGGAACGACTGCGTTAGCGGGATTTGCATGTCGGGCAGTTGCCAGTAGCGGGGCGAATGGACCGGAATGGACGCGCGGCAGCGCGTTCCTACCACGCGAAACGCACGCTACGATAGATTGACCCTGCGGGACGATTGGTATTTGATGGGGGGAACACTTGGCTTGCATGCGCGTTTTTAGCCCGAGCGGTCCGCCCGCCGCATAATCGATATGCTTTCGGTTTACGATTATGGCGTCATCGGGTTTTACTTTTTGTTCATGCTGGTGATCGGCTGGGTGTGCCGGCGGTTTATCGCGAATACCAGTGATTATTTTCGCGGCGGCGGCAAGGTGTTGTGGTGGATGGCGGGCAGTTCGGCCTTCATGCTGCAGTTCAGCGCGTGGACCTTTACCGGAGGCGCGGGGAAGGCCTACCAGGATGGACCGATTATCCTGGCGATTTACCTCGGCAATGCGCTGGGTTTCTTTTTCAATTACCTGCTCTTCGCTCCACGTTTCCGGCAAATGCGCGTGGTGACGGGGATGCAGGCGGTGCGACTCCGGTTCGGCGCCACCAACGAACAATTCTTCACCTGGCTGCAAATTCCACTGGGCATTCTGTACGCCGGAATCTGGCTGTTTGGTCTCTCGACCTTCATCTCTTCAGCTTTCGGCGTGGGCGTCGGCAGCACGATCGTGGGCACCGGGCTGATCGTGCTGGTCATTGCCGTGCTGGGTGGTTCCTGGGCGGTCGTGGCCGGGGACTTTGTTCAGATGCTGATCTTGATGCCGGTGACGATCGTGGCGGCCGTTCTGGCAATTTCGCATGTGGGCGGGCTGGATAATTTTTTGGCGCGGGCGCCGCATCGTCACTTCGCGTTGACGGAAGGTTGCCGGAGCCAAATCCTGTACTTGTGGATCATCGCGATCCTCGTCAAACAATGCATTTCCACCAACACGCTCATGGAAGCTTCGCGGTATTTAAGCGTCAAGGACACGCGCCATGCGCGCCGGGCCGCGTTATTGGGGATGGTGCTGTTCATCATCGGGCCGCTGGTTTGGTTCATCCCGCCGATGGTCAGCGCGATCACGCATCCGGATTTGCATGCTCTGTTTCCGAAGATGAGGAACCCCGCTGACGGCGCGTACGTGGCGGCATGTTTTGATGTCATGCCCAATGGGATGATCGGGCTTTTGATCAGCGGCATTTTTGCGGCCACCATGTCCGCCATGGACGGCGGCTTGAACAAAAATGCGGGCGTGTTCGTGAAAAATTTTTACCAGGTGGTGCTGCGTCCGGGAGCGAAGGAAACGGAGTTGCTGCTCGCGGCCAAACTGACCACGTTCGGGCTCGGCCTGCTCGTCATCCTGGCGGCCCTGGCCTTCAACGTGGGAACCCGCCAGAACCTTTTCAATCTGATGCAAAATTATGGCGGACTGGTGGTGCTGCCCTACTCGGTGCCGCTGGTGTTGGGCGTGTTGATCAAGCGGGCGCCCGGATGGGCGGGATGGACTACCGTGGTGGTTGGATTTGCCACGTCCTGGCTTGGCAACCATTTTCTCACCCCCCAGTGGATCGCCCGGGTCATGAGCTGGCCGGAGTTGAGCCAACGCGAGGGGGGTGACTGGACGCTCCTGCTGGGCGTGCTGCTGAATGCGACCGTTTGCGCGGCGTGGTTTTTGGGAAGTTGCTATTTCAGCCGGCGACGCCCGGCGGAGGAGAAGGCGCGCGTGGACCAATTTTTCAAGCAGATGGCGACACCAATCGATTTCCAGAAGGAGATGGGCGCGGGCAACGACGCGGTGCAATTCCACACGCTGGGTTTGCTGTGCCTCATTTACGGCAGCTTCATTGCGTTGATGCTGGTGATTCCCAACCCGGCCGGGGGGCGATTGGGGATTCTCTTCTGCATGGTTTGCATGATGGGCACGGGCGGATTGTTGTATTGGCGCGGAAAGCGAATGCAGCGCGCCGCGCCGGTGGCCGGCGGGGCAGGGGGAAAACCTGAAGAAACCGAGTCGCCGATGCAATTGGCTGGTGGAAAGGATGACTTGGCAGCCGCCCGCCCGGATGCGCAGCAGCGCGTCCCTGCCAAAAACGACAGGTAGCACGGCTGGCCCGCATAGGCAGGGTTGCGGCAAGAATGCGCGGTTTGCGGTGTCCTGCTAAAGTGCCCTTGACGGGAGCCGAACGGATACGGGAGGGTGAAGCGCGCTAATTCGCGGCACGTCTCATAATTGATGAGCACAACAGTGGAACCATCGCCACCACCAGCCTGGGAACCGTTGACACCGCAAGGTGTGGCGGCTTTCGCGCGGGCTTCTTTTGGGCGCTTGTTCCTCGTGCAACTGATCGTGGCCGCACTGGCGGCGGGTGTGGTGGTGTGGTTTCTGGATACGGCCTGGTTTCCCGTCGTGCGGGAGGCGATCCGTCAAATGCCGCCGCAAGGCGAAATCCGCGGCGCTCAACTCGGATGGCCCGGAAACACACCGGCGCAGTTGGCGGGAAATCATTTTCTCGGCTTCGCGGTGGACCTTACTCACAGCGGGACCATTGCCCGCGAAGCGCATGTTCAGATCGAGTTCGGCCGCAAGGATGTACGGGTGTTCCTGCTGGTTCATTATTGGGTGCTGGACTATCCCGATGGCTGGCGAATTGCCTTTAATCGAACGGAATTGGAGCCGTTGTGGGGCGCTTGGGAGCCGGGATTGCTGGCGATCGCGGCGGCGGCGGTCATTGTCGGGTTGATGATGACCTGGGCAGTACTGGCCACGGTTTATTGCCTGCCGACCTGGCTGATAACATTTTTTGAAAACCGGGATTTGAATTTGCGGCAAAGCTGGCGGCTTTCCGGCGCAGCGCTGATGCCGGGGGCGCTGTTCTTGACATTCGGAATTTTCAGCTATGGCTTGAATCTGGCGGACCTCTTACAACTGGCAGTTTTGGGCGGGCTGCATCTGGTGATTGGCTGGGTTTACCTGGTGCTCAGCCCGTTGTTTCTGCCCAGAAATCCCGCCGTGGCGAAAGCTGGGCGAAACCCATTTGCTGCGAAGCCGCCGGTGGAAACACCAGACACCAAGCTCCAAACACCAAGCTCCAAGAGCAGCCGCACTTCTTTTGATGATTGAAGCTTGGTTTTTTTTGGACCTTGGCGTTTGGTTTCGGTGTCTCGCCGGGCGCACCCGGCGTCATCCTCATTGCGTGTTGCGAGTGGTTCGGCTAGTGTCGGGGTTATGAGCTGTTTTCGCCGCGTGTGGCGGTGCGCCAACGTGTTTTTGCTGTGCCTGGCCATGAGCGGCTGCTTTCCCGCGGGAGACGGGCCGCTGGATGAGGAGAAGGAGCCTCACTTTCTGACGGGCAGGAGCCGGGCGAGCGCGCGGGATTTTGACGGTGCCATCGAATCGTTCGAGAAAGCGCTCGAAGTCAACCCGCATTCGGCCTCGGCTCATTTTGAATTGGGTTGGCTGTATGAAAAGACCGGCGACGATGCGGCAGCGATCTATCACTACGGACGCTTCCTTAAATACCGGCCCAATTCGGACAAGGCAGACCTCGCGCGTGTTCATATCAGCTCCTGCAAAACCGAGTTGGCCAAAACGGTATCGGCTTTGGGGCCCCTGCCGCAGGGCGTTCAAAGTGATTTTGAGAAACTCACGTTGGAAAATCGCGATCTGAAGGCGCAACTCGCTCAATGGCAGGCTTTTTACGCCACCAGCCATTCGCAAACGCCGACCACCCCGCCAGTCGTCAATCCAATTCCTCCGCACGATCTGCCAGTGCAGTTGGCGACGGCTTCGCCCCCGGCAGCACGGTCCGAGAATCCCCGGGCCAATGCGGGCTCCCCGGGCACTGGCGGCCCTGGGCAATCGAACCGGGCTGCGGTTGCGGTATCAACGCGCACTTACACTGTCAGAGCCGGTGACATTCCGTCCTCCATCGCCCATCGATACGGCATCTCGGTTAGCGCCTTGCTGGCGGCTAATCCGCAAGTGCGTCCGACGCGCATGCAACCCGGCCAAACTCTGAACATCCCTGCGCCCTGACGCTCGAACGCCATGCCCCCGCGACTTACATTGCTGGTGGTTACCCTGTTTTGGGTGACGATGAACGTGCTGTTATGGCGCTCCGAGTTTGGCGCGAGTAAACACGTGGGCAGTCCCCTTCCGTCCGCAGTCGTCTGGCAAAAGATTCTGACCGCACCGGACAACTCCTCGTTGGAAATCCTGCATCACGGAGTGAAAATCGGCTATTGCCGGTGGTCGGCGGCGGTGGGACAAAATGGCGCGGCAAGCAAACTCATCCTTTCCGACGCCGCACCCGACGGCCTGATGGAACGTCCGATCAGTTATCGGATTGATTTCGAAGGCACGGTCATGCTGGATCAGCCGACCAACCGGCTGCGATTCGATTTGAGCGTTCAGTTCGACACCAACCACGTCTGGCAAGAATTCCGGGTGCGCCTCAATATGCGGCCGGCGGCGGTGGAACTTTATGCGCGTGCCGCTGAGGAAGTGATCCACGTGCATTTGGACGGCGAAGAAGGGCGGATCGAGCGGACGATTAAAACCGCCGACTTGCTGAACCCGCAAGCCCTGGCGCGCGAATTGGACCTGCCGGCAGCCCTGCCGTTGGGGACGTTGTGGACATTCGGCCTGCCGCGCGCTAACAACTCCAAAACGCAGATGTCGCTCGGGCTGGCTTGGGAGGCGCGCAACGATTGGGTCACGATCGCCCACACTTCGGTGCGGGCGTACCGGCTGCAAGCGCCGCTGCTCGACCGGTACCGGGTGGTGGTCATGGTAAGCCGTGTCGGAGAAATCCTGCGGGTGGAGCTGCCCGACGATCTGGCGTTTGTGAATGAGCAATTGACAAGCTTGTAAAGGGCGGCCCGCCATGATTGAACTCATTCATCTAGTCAAAAAATTTGGCGAACTGGTGGCGGTCAACGATCTGAGCCTGACCGTGGGACGGGGGGAATTTTTTGCCGTGCTGGGGCCCAATGCGGCAGGGAAAACGACGACCATCAAAATTCTGACCGGGCTCATCAAGCCAACCTCCGGGCAGGCGCGCATAGCGGGGTTCGACGTCCAGACTCAGTCGATGGAGGCCCGGCGGCGATTGGCGTACGTGCCGGACTTCCCATTTCTGTACGACAAGTTGACGCCGTGGGAGTTCTTTCGGTTCACGGGCCAGTTGTTCCAAATGCCAGAAGAACGGATTCAGGCCGCCGGGCGGGAATTGATCGAGCGATTCAATCTGGAGTCGTACGTCAGCCAGCCCATCGAGGGGCTTTCCCATGGCACTCGCCAGCGAGTGGCGATTGTTTCCGCCTTGATGCACGATCCGGAGGTGTTCGTGATTGATGAACCGATGATCGGGCTGGATCCGCAGCATGCGCGGGTGGTCAAGGACTTGCTCAAGGAGCGTTCGCTGGCGGGAATGACCGTGCTGGTCTCAACCCATCAGTTGAGCGTGGCCGAGGAGATGGCGGACCGAGTCGGGATTGTCCATCAAGGGCGATTGGTTGCGGTAGGGACTCCGGAGGAGTTGAGGCAGCAGAGCGGTGCTTCCGGAGCACTGGAGCAGGCTTTTCTCGCCCTGACCTCCTCGGAAGCCAGCCGTTTGGAGAATGTCGGGCAGATTACGTAGCCCGAGCGTTTCGCGCGAGAGAACCGATGCTCCTGACTCCACGGCTCCAGCCATGCCCGCGCCAATTTTAGCAAAGCCGCCTTTCTGACACTTCCAATTCGGAGGCGGAGCCGCGTGAACGGCAGCAAAATTTTGGCTTTGAACGTAATCGGACGCGCAAGGTCAATAAGTAGTGCATTTCCTCGCTCGGGCTTTTCTCGGCGAGAATCATTGTAGTCTGGAACGTGTTTTTTTACCCGGAAATCGGGCGAGCGCCACGTTCGAAACCAATTGCAATCGAGAAACTTTCGCGCTTTTTTGATTGAAAAAAAGATGAAGATTTGTTTGACAGTGCCGCAGTTTTTTCAGTAAAAGGTTAATGCTTTTACTGTTGCAAATACCTCATAGGGTCGATGTACAAAGAAAAAACTGATTTATGAAAAACGTAATGGCGTCTGCCGGGCTGCTTGCGCTTGGCGCTGTGGGAGTCCAAAGTGCGCATGCTCAATTGATGGCTGGCGCGGAGAAACCGTGGAGCGTGAGCGGCACGCTGCGCGGGTTCTATGACGACAATTATAATACCGCTCCGGACGGTCCCGAGCGTCGAAGCAGCCTGGGTTTTGAACTCCGCCCTTCGGTGGCAGTCAACCTGCCGCTGGATCAAACCACCCTGAACGCCAGTTACATCTACTCCATGAGGTATTATGATGACCGGCCCAAAAACAAGGCGGACCACAGCCATGATTTCGAAGTGTTGCTCGTGCATAATTTCAGCGAGCGCTATTCGCTGGATGTCAGCGATAGTTTTGTCATCGCTCAGGAACCTTCACTGATCGACCCGGTCAACAGCCTGCCGATACGCAGCAACGGCAATAACATTCGCAACGATGGCGCAATCAATTTTCATGCGACAATCACCCCGCTGCTGGGAATCGTGTTGGGGTACGACAATACCTTGTACGATTATGATCAGTCCGGGCCCGGTTCCTTTGCCGCGGAGTTGAATCGAATGGAGCATCTGGTGATTTTGGATACGCGGTGGCAGATTTTCAAACAGACGACTGGAGTGGTGGGCTACCGATTCGGGGCAGTAGATCACACCAGCAATGATTCGCTCAATCCGAACCCGCTGAATCTCAATCCAGATCCCAACTTTGTCAGCCCTTCGATCCGCAACAATCGTTCTCATGCGGTGTATGTGGGTGCCGATCATAGTTTTCGCCGTGACCTGAGTGGTTCGGTGCGCGTTGGTGTGCAATACACCGACTATTACAATGATTCCGCCAGTGGAACCTCGTTGTCGCCTTACGTCGATCTGAGCTTGAATTACACCTACATGGATGGGGGAACGCTGACTTTGGGTTTTCATGACGCGCACAACCAGACGGATCAGACCGGCTTCATCCCCGGAGGCCCGCCGATCAGTACTACTGGCGCCGGCGCCGTTCAAGACCAGGAATCTCAAGTATTGTACGGCACGGTCGTCCAAAAGATAACGCCCAAACTGACGGGGACATTGACCGGCCAGTTCCAGAACTCGACCTATGTGAAGGGTGTTTTGGATGGCAAGGCAGACCAATTCTTTTTGCTGGGGCTGAATCTGACCTATCAGTTTACTCATTACCTGTCGGGTGAAGTGGGCTACAATTATGACGATTTGGAGTCGGATATTCCCGGTCGTGGTTATGATCGCAACCGTGTTTATGTGGGAATTACCGGCAGCTATTAATCGCTAAACCGTAAAAGCGCTTGGGGGCTGGGCACACAGGCTGGCCCCTCTTTTTTTGACGTATGGATCCTCTAAAAACCACCGCGCCACCCGAGGCCAAGCTCCATTTTTTGGATTATTGGCGCATTATCCGCATCCGCAAGACCGTCATCTTGGCGGTGTTTCTGCTGGTGGTGATTACGGCGACGATTGTCACCTTCATCCTGCCCGAAAGTTATTCCAGCATGGCTCGCATCAAAGTCGAGCGCGATGTGACGGATGTCTCGGGAGTGGAAGGCGGCAGCGTGCAGGTGGCGGGCATGTCTTCCTACGATCCTTACTTCATTCAGACCGAGTTCGAGGTGATTCAATCCCAGGTCATTCTGGACAAGGTCGTTGAAGATCTCAATTTGAACAAGACCTGGGGCGACAAATACCACCTGGACGGACCGCTGAAAACAGCCGAGAGCAGGAGGATTTTAAAGGGAATGATCGAACTGCGTCCGACCCGCAATACCAGCCTTATCGAGATTCGGGTTTACAGCGACAACGCGGATGAAGCCGCGAGGATCGCCAATCAGCTTGCCAAAACTTACGCGGACCACCGGCAAAGTGAGCGGCGGGATCTAACCATGAACGGGATCAAGACGTTCGAAGACAAGCTCAAAGAGTACTATAACGAAGTGACGAAGCAGGAGGAGCAGGTGGACAAACTGCGCCGGGAACTGCATGTCGTCGATACTGATCCTCAGAGCACCGGTCCCGGCTCGACCTTGGGACCGGTGAACGTGCTGCACTACAATTCGCTGAAAATTGACAACGAGGCGCAATGGATCAAAGAGGCGCAGTTGCTGGAAAAACTCAAGGACATCCAGGCCACGAACGCCTCGTTATTGCGGCAGGCGCTTCCCACCGCGGCGCCCGATTCGATGCTGAACACGTTGCTGCAGGATTTCATTTCCGCGGAAGAGAAACTCGTGACCCAGTTGAACGATCTCGGACCAAATCATCCGGACGTGCAGCGCACGATCAAACTTCGTGACGAATTGGATCATAAAATCAACGAGCGGGTCAGCGGCATCATTGCCGGCATGGAGGTCCACGTGTCCGCGTTGTGGGCGGTGGTCAGCAATTCCGTGCAAAAGGTGGAGGAAGCCAAATCCAACGACATGCAAATTGCCGAAGCCAGCCGGCCGTACTTCCTCGCCAAGGCGGATCTGGATCGGGTGAAGAAATTCCGTGATGTACTGGCTCTGCGCGCCCAGCAGGAAAGCATTGAAGTGGCGCTGCCCAAGACGATGATGGTGACCCTGGTGGATCCGGCTGAGGCGAATCTGAAGCCAGTCCGCCCCAACAAGCCGCTGAACATTGCCTTGGGAATCATCATTGGTTTGGTGGTGGGCGTGGGTTTGGCGTTCTTCATTGAGTATCTGGATACCAGCGTCAAGACGATTGATGACGTTGAGCGGACATTGCAAGCGCCCGTGTTGGGTGTCATCCCGCAAAACGTTGGTTACCTGATCGAGGAAGGGGCGGAAAGTCCGCATGCCGAGGCCTATCGCGTGCTGCGCACCAACCTGCTGTTCTCCCGCAAGGACGACAAGCTAAACACGGTGGCGGTGGTGAGCGCGGGGGCCGGGGAAGGCAAATCGACGACGGTGTTTAATCTCGCGACGGTGTTCGCGCAAGGTGGCCAGCGGGTGTTGGTGGTGGATTCCGACTTGCGCCGCCCAACCCTGCACAAGCTGTTGAATGTGGCCAACAATCTCGGGTTGACCAACTACCTGATGAAGCAAAATTCACTTGAGGAAGTGATCCAGACCACAAGCCTGGCGACTCTGGATTTCATGTCCAGCGGCAAACTGCCCAGTAGTTCGCTCGGTATTCTCAATTCGGCGCAAATGAAGGACTTGATCAGTGAATTGAAGCAACGCTACGACTTCGTCTTCTTCGATTCACCGCCCATCATGGGTGTCAGCGACGCTTCCATCCTGGCCAGCGAAGTCGATATGACTTTGCAGGTCATTCAGTATCGTCGTTATCCGCAGCCGATGAACATCCGCGCCAAGCAATTGATCGAAAAGGTGGGCGGCAATCTGATCGGTATTGTGCTGAACAATATCAATATGTCTCAGGACGAGAGCTATTATTACTACAGCGGCTACTACCACTACTATTATTCCAAGAATGAGGATGAAGTAACGCCCGCGCGCTCGAACGGTGCGGCGTCTGAGGACAAGCCGCGCATAGACATTAAACCAAAGTATTAAACCAATTCCGTTCGAGAATTGATTCGAGTAGCAAGCATGGACTTTATAAAATGTTTCCGGACATGGTTGGGGATGGTCGCGGTTTTGTTCGCAAGCGGTCTTCTGACGGGATGTGCTTTATTCACAGGCTCGAGTTCGAATCCGAGTTCGAGTCCGGATTCAGCTTACAAGTTCGACCCGCTCAGTCAGGGTGGCGGCGGTTCCGGGGTTGCCGGGCAGCCCACGCCAGGGCCCGCCTTGATGCCGCCAGCGGCGGGTGAAAGCGACAGCCGACAGGAACAGTCCGGCCGCATCCTGCGGGTCGGGGAGGGCGTGACTGTCACATTTCAGGATTTGCCCAGCGCGGTTGCACCCATAGATACGACCATCAAGGAAGATGGCACCATCACCTTGATTTATAACAAACAATTCCATGCGGCTGACAAAACTGTGGGTCAATTGGAAAATGAAATTCGTCAAGCCTACGTCCCGGCCTATTTCGTCAATATGACCCCCACGATCGCCACCAAAGATCGGTGGTTTTACGTGGATGGTGAAGTGCGCGCGCCTGGACGCCAGGTTTATCTTCACAAGATGACGGTCCTCGACGCCATCGCGACGGTAGGCGGCTTTACCGACTTCGCCAGAAAGAGCAAAGTCCAGTTGACCCGTGCGGATGGGAAGACGTTTTTTGTGAATAGCGTCAAGGCGCAGAAAAAGCCGGAGTTGAATTTGGAAGTGTTTCCCGACGACCGCGTGACGGTGTGGAAGCGCTGGTGGTAAATGGTCCAATTAAAGGTTCTTTCAGGCAAACTGGCGGGCAGCGAATGCGCAGCCCGCCAGTTTCCTTTTCGGATCGGGCGTTCGCCTGCCGCCGATCTTTGCCTGGAGGAAGACGGGATCTGGGACGAGCATCTGGAACTGGCCTTTGATCCCGGCACGGGCTTTGTTCTCACCACTCATGCCCATGCGCTGGCGAGTCTCAACGGCGAGCGGTTTGAGCGGGTGATTCTGCGCAACGGCGACTCGATCGAGATCGGCGCCTTGAAAATCCGTTTTTGGCTGGGCACGAACCAGCAAGCCAGCCTGCATTGGCGGGAGTGGCTCACCTGGGCCGCCTTCATCTTGATTACCGCCGCCCAGTTGGGCCTGATTTATTGGTTAGGCAGCTAAAACGCCAAAGCCGCGCCATCGTCAATGGCGGAAATGCCGCACGCCGGTGAAGGCCATTGCGAGGTCGCGCTCGTCCGCAGCGGCAATCACCTCCGCATCGCGCACCGATCCGCCGGGTTGAATCGCCGCCGTCGCGCCCGCCTCGGCAGCCGCCACCAAGCCATCGGGAAAAGGGAAGAAGGCATCGCTGCAAACCACGCTGCCCCGGAGGGGAAGTCCCGCCTCGCCGGCCTTCCACACCGCGATGCGGCTCGAATCCACGCGGCTCATCTGGCCAGCCCCAATGCCGAGCGTGCGGTCGGCGGCCGCGTACAGGATTGCGTTGGACTTGATATGCTTTACAACCCGCCAGCCGAACAGCATGGCCGCCAACTCTGCGGGGGTTGGCTGGCGGTGGGTCACAATCTTCAAATCCGCCGTCGAAGTAATCTTGTGGTCGCGCTCCTGCAGCAGGAATGACTCCCATCCCACGCTGCGAATCTCCCACGCTTTATCCGCGCGCGGTTTTTCGAGCAGCCTCAAAAGGCGGAGATTCTTCTTCTTTTGCAACACGGCCAGGGCTTCGACGCTGAAGTCGGGCGCGACGATGACCTCGCTGAAAATTTCGGCGATGGCCTCGGCACAAGGGAGATCCAGCGGTTGATTGACGGCAATGATGCCGCCGAACGGAGCCTGTTTGTCGGTCGCGTAGGCCTTGTCCCAGGCCTCGCGCAGGTTCTTTCCCTGGCCAACGCCGCATGGGTTCGTGTGCTTAAGGATGGCCAGGGTCGGGGTGTCCCCGGCAAACTCACCCATGAGGCTGGCGGCCGCCGTCAGATCGAGAATGTTGTTGTACGAAAGTTCCTTGCCGTGCAATTGGCGGAAGTAATCATGAAACCGTCCATACAAAGCGGCAGCCTGGTGCGGATTTTCACCGTAACGCAGGGCCTGGGCCAGCGGTGCCTGGATGGCGAGCGTCCCCGGGAGGTCCGCCGGGGCGTTGCCGGCAAAAGCGCGGCCCAGATGCGCGCTGATCGCGGCGTCGTACGCCGCCGTGCGCGCGAAAACCTTGGCGGCGAGCCGGCGGCGCAATTCCAGCGAGGTGCCGCCCGTCTCCGCAACCTGCCGCTCCACTTCCGGGTAATCCGCCGGGTCCACGACCACCGTGACGCTTTCGTGGTTCTTGGCCGCACTGCGCAACATCGAGGGGCCGCCGATGTCGATGTTCTCAATGGCCTCGGCAAGCGTTGCGTCCGGTTTCGCCACCGTTTGTTCGAAGGGATACAAATTCACCACCACGAGATCGATGGGCTGGATCTGGTGGGTAGCGGCGGCGGCTTCGTGATTTGCGTTGCCGCGAATGTAGAGCAGGCCCCCGTGGATCTTTGGGTGGAGCGTTTTGACCCGGCCATCCATCATTTCGGGAAAGCCGGTGTACGCGCTCAGGTCCATTACTTCCAAGCCGGCCTCGCGCAGCGCTTTGGCGGTGCCTCCGGTGGAAATCAATTCGACGCCGGCAGTGATCAGGGCCTTTGCGAGGGGAAGCAGGCCGGTTTTATCGGAAACAGAAAGCAAGGCGCGCTGGATTTTTGCCATAGACTGGAATTAAAATCTTCCAAACCACCCTTGCGAGTCAACCGGCAAATGGCGGTATTTGAGCACTGTTCTTACTCGGCAGGGACAGCGCGCTGCGATATCCCCGACCGCGCTCCAGCGGCGGAACGCGCAGGCCGAAGCCGCGCGATCCGGGCCATTCGTATTGTCGCCTGACGCTGCGCTCGGCGGCGGGATGCGTAGCGCACCATTGCCGGCCAAGGCATGACAACGGTATTGAGATGCACCCAGCCAAATGCGATTGGCGAATTGACACTTGCCAATTCGGGTAGAAGTTTGTCAGAGTACGCGCCCGTTTGGGTTGCGCGGTTAGCTCAGTGGTAGAGCATTACCTTGACACGGTAGGGGTCACAGGTTCGAACCCTGTACCGCGCACCATCGCAAGCAGCGATTTTTCAACAGCTAAGGAATCGTATTCCGGTCGCAGACAGCATTGTAACATGCAGACCGTCAAACTCTCGTTATATTGAAGTGAATTTGGAAACGAACTTGCCTATGAACGAAATCGACGAGGACGAACAATTCTACCGGGACACCGAGAGCATTGCCTTTCCGAAGCTGGATGACCAGCAACTTGCCATGCTGGAGCCGCTCGGCACGCGACGCATTCTGCGGCGCGGCGAAGTGGTGTTTAAGGCGGGCCAGCGCGACTTTGGGCTGACGGTGGTCCTGCGCGGCGAGTTGGAAGTTTTCGACTTGCTCGACGGGCGCGAACAGATCCTTGCGACTGCCAGCCCGCGGGATTTTGTCGGCGATGTGTCGATGCTCATGGGCACGTCGGCGCTGGCCACGGCACGAGGAAAAGCGGATGAAAGCGAGATTCTGGAGGTGCCCGCAACCCGAATTCGTCAGGCGCTCGCGGAGCTGCCGCGGGTGAGCGAGCCGATTGTGCGCGCGTTTATCATGCGTCGCCGCCGGTTGCAACGTTACCGCGAGTTTGTCGGGCTACGCATCCTGGCCCAGGACGGCTCGCGCGAAGGCCGTCAACTCGACGATTTTCTCGACAAGAACCACATCCCGCATCGGCTGATTGATTTTCAAAGCGAATACGGCCGCGCCTTATGCCAGCGCCTGCACCTGGCGAGTCGCGATTTGCCCGCGCTGATCACCGCGAACGGAATGCCGTTGCGCCGTCCATCCTTGCGCGAGGCGGCGCGGATTGTCGGCCTGCTTCGGGCGCTGCCTCACGAAGAGGAAAACGAAGTCACCTGCGATCTCGCCATCATCGGCGCCGGTCCAGCCGGTCTGGCCGCCGCGGTTTATGCCGCGTCCGAAGGGCTGAAGACCGTGGTTTTGGAAAGTTATGCGCCGGGCGGGCAAGCCGGCTCCTCCTCGCTGATCGAAAACTTTTTTGGCTTTCCCACCGGCATTAGCGGCAGCGAACTGACTTACGGCGCGCAACTTCAAGCGTATCGCTTCGGCGCGAAATTTTCCACGCCCGCACAGGCGCTTTCGCTTGCGTTCACCGACGGCGAGTACCGCGCCAGCCTGCAAGCTGAGGGTTGCAACGCCACTCTGCTGGCCAAGTGCGTCATCATCGCGACCGGCGCGGATTATCATCGTCTGGAGGCTGAGGGGCGCGAGAATTTCGAAGGCGCCGGCGTTTACTACGCGGCCACGGCGCGCGAAGGGCAGCTTTGCCGGGGCTCGACCGTGATCGTCGCCGGCGGCGGCAACTCGGCCGGCCAGGCCGCCATGTTTCTCTCCGAAAGCACGGAAAAGGTGTTTTTGGTGATCCGCGGCGAAGGACTTGCCAAAAGCATGTCCAGCTATCTCTCGCGCCGGGTCGAAGCGAAGGAAAACATTGAAATTCTAACGCACACGGAGATCCGGAAAATGATGGGTGGGAAAGTTCTTGAAGCTGTCGAACTGGAAAACACAAAGACGCACGAACGGCGAACGGTGCAGACAGCCGCCGTCTTTTCCATGATCGGCGCGAAGCCGTGCACCGACTGGCTGCCGCCTGAAATCGAGCGTGATGCCAAGGGCTTCATCAAAACCGGCCATGCAGTCGCCGATGCCCCGGCCTGGAAAGGCAAGGATCGTCCGCCGGGGGCGCTTGAGACGAGTTGGCCAGGCATCTTTGCCGCGGGCGATGTGCGTTCCGGTTCGGTGAAACGTTGCGCTGCCGCGGTGGGCGAGGGGGGCACGGCTGTCGAGGGTGTGCACGACGTCCTCAGGACCTATAGCTAAGTGTGAGCCAGTCAATCCACGCACGTCCGTAGTATTACGGCCCGGCTCTCCGTATTTCCGGGGGTTGCGGCCAAGCCCTGCTTTGTTAGCCTTTTTCAGCAGTCCTGTTGCGCCTTCGTGATTGGAGCCATCACGAGAGTTTCTGCGGGGCATTTACGTTTGGCGCAATTGGCAGCTTAAAATACTGACGGATAAATCATTATGAAAAAGGTGCGTTGGAGTCGGGGCTTTACATTGGTGGAAATCATGATCGTGGTGGCAATCATTGGATTGCTGGCAACCATTGCCATCCCGAACTTTGTGCGCGCCCGTTTGAAGGCCCAACAAAGCGCCTGCATCAAC
>JAJPHR010000049.1 GCA_021325145.1 Verrucomicrobiota bacterium
CCGGCCGAGCATTCCGGCAAGCCCGTCAGCGGCAATCCATTGACCGTCGCGCTCGACCAGATTGGGAGCATCGAGTCGCCGTGTTCGCCAAGAATCAGCGCCTTGACCTGGGTAGGCGCCAGCTTGAGTTCGTCGGCAATGAAGGAACTGAACCGCGAGGTATCCAGCATGGTGCCCAAGCCATAAACCTGTTGCCACGGCAGGCCCGTGCGCTGCACGGCCAAGTGCGTCAGGATGTCCACCGGGTTCGACACGACGAACACATGCGCGTCTTTTTTCGTTCCCGCAGCCTTGATGCTGTCGAGAATCTGCACGAACAGCGCCACGTTCCGATTGATGAGATCGAGTCGTGATTCGTCCGGCTTGCGCCGCAGACCAGCGGTGATGACAAAGATGTCGCTGTCCGCCGCGCGCGAATAATCACCCGCGTATATCTTCTGATCGCCGGCGAAAGCGCTGCCGTGCAGCAAATCCAGCGCTTCACCCTCGGCCATGTCCTTGTTCGCATCCAGGATTTGGATTTCCGCGACCAGGCCGCCGCACTGCAACGCAAATGCCGCGCACGAACCCACCCGCCCGCCGCCACCGATGATGGTCACTTTCATAACGATGCTATTTCATTTGCGCCAAAATCTGGTCCGTGATCGCCTGCACGGCGGCCTCGGCTTCGGCATCGTAGCCCACAACCGTTTCCTGTTTTCCTGGCACAGCGCAGGCAACTCCGGGACGCCACTCGTCATTGTCGCAGAGTTCGCATTCCTTGAGGCCGTGGCGCGGGTCAGGGATGCCGAGGCTCTGCTTGATCTTGAGCAGGTCCTGGAGTTGGGTTGGCGTCATGGTTTTGGCGGGACGGCCCAATTGCGCGGTCACGAGCACGGTGCGGCAATAGGCTTCGAGGATTTCCATCTTGAAATAGGCGTCCTCGACATTGTTATGGCTCCAGGCGACAACACCGTGGTTGGCCATGAGAATGGTATTGTGCTTGTCCACGAGTTCGGCGACAAGCTGCCCCATCTCCGGCGTGCCCGGAGTGCGATAAGGCGCAATGGCCACGGACGAAAAGACCTCGAACTCGGGAATCATGCATGTAGGCGGCTCGATCCCGGCGACTGCGAATCCCGTACTATAGGGCGGATGGCAGTGGACCGTGGCGACGGCGCGCGGCTGGCGCTTCATGATCTGCAAGTGCATCAGGATTTCGCTGGTGCGCTTTTTCGCGCCGGCAAGCTGGTTGCCCTCGAAATCGACCAAACACATGTCCTCCGGTTTCATGAAACCCTTGCTCACGAGCGTGGGCGTGCAAACGGCGATGTCATCCCCGACGCGAATGGCAATGTTGCCGCCGTTGCCATCGACGTATTCGCGCTGCCACAATCGCCGGCCGATGTCGCAAATTTGTTCCTTCAGACTATGGCAATAAGACGAGTTGAAAAATGCTTCCAGTTCGGATTTGGAACTTTTCGAATTGAGGGGTTTGGCCGGCGGCGTGGCGACTCCGGCGGGCTTGGAAACGGATACAGTTCCATTCGATCGGGCAGGTCCGCGATTTTCTAAATCGCGCAACAGATCGCGCGCGGAGGGTGTGATGATTGCATCGGCGGGCAGGCTCTTGATGTCCCCGCCCCTGCCGAGCAGTTCCTCGATGTCTTTGGCACTAATGACAGTCTTCATGTTAAAAATCCGGAGTGCGGCTTTAGGCCATCGTTATTTAGTAAAAGGGTTGTAGAAAATCTCGTCCACCAGGGCTGCGTTAATGGCATCGACAGGCGTGGGTTCTGAAAACGGCTGTGCGGCTTCGCGGCCTTCAACGTAACCGATGGTTTGTCCCACGCCGCCGCCGAGGCTGTCATAAACCACGAGCGTCGGGTCCTTGCTCAGGCCGGCCGGAGTCTGCGAACCCTGCTGATAATGTTCGCGGGTGAACGGCGAGACAATGAGCCACCGCGCGCCTTCGAGCGGCGCGAGCGTGCGATTCAAGGTGACCCGGCCGATGACAGATCCTAATTTCATACCGGTGTTCCTGGCTCCTTCTCATCCACCACGCCGACCACCATCCAGCGGGCCGGACTCTTATCGTTCCCGACGGCCAAGCGCGCCGCCGAACCGTCCGAGGAAATAATCACACGCTGATGCATGCCCGCGCCGTGGGCATCGATGGCTACTTGCGGAGCGCCTTCCGGATCGCCGGCGTTGTTGATTGGCTGACAGATCAAAAGCCGCCAGCCTTCGAAACTCGGATGCTTTCGAGTTGCAACGACATTTCCTTCGACTCGCGCGAGCAACATTCGGATTTCGGATTTGTTTTAGTAGATCCTCAGATTATCTACCATCACACACCGCCTCACGCGGGTGAATGTCTGCGGGTTGGTAACGCCTTCGCCCGTGGGCGTGGCGATGGAGTAGCTAAGATAGCCCTCGCCGCCCAGGCCAAGGCCGGCCATACAAGGGCCGTTCTTGATGAACAGAGTTGTGTCCAACGCGCGGCCCATCGCGGTCATTGCCTCCACATCATGTGAATGGATGATGGACGTGTGTTTGTAACTGTGCTCAGCTTCGAGCGATTTTTCCACACCTTCCTCCAGGCTCTTCACCCGGACAATGGGCAGGAACGGCATCATTTGTTCTTCGATTACAAAGGGATGGTTCGCGTCCGTTTCGGCGAAGAGCAACTGGGTGCCGGACGGAAGATTCACACCGGCGGCGCGGGCGAGCACGATCGGATCCTTGCCGATAAAATCGCGATTTACAGACACATGCGGACAACCACCGCCCTGCCCTGGCGAGAAGGTAAAGGCCGCTTTCGTTAACGCATCGAGTTGCGTGGAGTTGAGGCGCGTCGCACCGTTCTTTTCCATCTCGGCCATCAACTTGTCGGCGATGTTTTCAAGCGCGAAGACTTCCTTCTCGCCGATACAGAGCAGGTTGTTGTCGTAAGCCGCGCCCTGGATGATGGCTTTGGCGGCGCGTTTCATGCAGGCGGTGTCGTCCACGAAGACGGGTGGATTGCCAGGGCCCGCACAGATGGCGCGCTTGCCGGTTTGCATCGCAGCCTTCACCACCCCCGGACCGCCGGTGACCAACAGGAGGCGAACGGCCTCATGTTTGCAGATGGCCGCGAAACTTTCCATGGTCGGCTTTTCGACGATGCAGGCGATGTTCTCGATGCCGGTTTCGCGATGGATCGCCTCGTTGTACGCTCGGACGGCCATGGCCGCGCAACGCACTGCGGACGGGTGCGCGTTGAAGACCACGGCGTTGCCGGCGGCGACGATGTTCACGATATTGCCGCTCAGGGTAGGAATGGAGTGCGTGCTCGGGGTGACGGCGCCAATCACTCCAAAAGGCGTGTACTCTTCCAACGTAATTCCATGGTCGCCGCTATGGCCATCCGGACGCAGCCAATCGACGCCGGGAACCAGTTTGATAATTTTTAGTTTCTCGATTTTATGGTCGAGCCGGCCAATTTTGGTTTCTTCGAGTTCGATCCGGCCCCATGGTTCGGCATTTTTGTCGGCGAGCGTCTTGACGATTTCTTCCACCTTGCGGCGCGCAGCAACGCCTTTGGTTTGTAGTTGGCGAAATGCTTCGTGTGCGGCGGCGCAGGCTTCGTTGGCATCCTGGAAAACGCCATACTTGCCGCGAAAGGCCGAATTGGCCGTGGTTGCGCTGGCTTTGTTGCCGCAACCGCAGGCAGGCGCAGCCGGAGCGGCGGTTGGCGCGGGAGCAGTCCTCGGGGTCGAGATCGAACCGTTGAGCTTGGCCATCACTTCGGCCACCACGTCACGGATTAAGGTTTCATTGATCGCACTCATTGTTTCGCGTTGTAAATTTGTTTGCCGAACACATCCACTGAATCGACGATGCCGATGACCACGGCATCGACGGGTGCGTCCTTGAGGCCCGCGGCGAGACGGGCTGAGCTGCCCTGGCAGAACATCACCATTTCATCCAGACCCGCGCCGACAGCGTCCACAGCGACGATGGTGTTCGTGCCGGGGCGGAACTTGCCCGGGTCCTTGTCATCCACAAGTTGTGGGCGCAGGAGGAGCAGTTTGCGGCCGCCCATCGAGGCTTCCTTCTTGGTGGATACAACCGTGCCTTCGACTTTTGCCAGAAACATAGGTTTTGAGATGGCGAGGCAGTTGAATGATGGCTGCCGCCACCGCGACGCACCCGCGCCGCGGAATTCGGCAGCGCTCGGACCGCTGCGCCTTTGTCTTATCGCTTCTTGGGCAACACCTGTTCGACTTCGGTGTGCGGACGCGCGATGACGTGCACGCTGACGAGGTCGCCCTTCATAGCCTTGACAGCCTGGGCGCCAGCGTCGGTTGCCGCTTTCACGGCCGCGACGTCGCCGATGACGACTGAAGTGACGAGCGCATTGCCGACCTGGGTGAGCGGTCCGGCGAGTTCAACGTTCGCAGCCTTGAGCATTGCATCGGTCGCTTCCACAAGGGCGACCAGGCCGCGGGTTTCAATGAGTCCAATTGCTTGTTGTGCCATAAATTAGTTGGTTAGCGTTTGATGATTGGGAATTATTCGTTAAGGAAAAAGGGTTCGTTCAGCCCGAGCATTCCACGATGGGCGTGGGTAGGGCGCGCAGTCCGCTGCGTAACGGGGGCGTTTCTGAACGTTCGCGGCGCACAGAGGACTGTGCGCCCTACCTTGCGCCGGGTGTAAAATATGCAGCTTGGTGGTTTCATTTATTTTCGAGCAAACGCCGGGCTTCGCGGGCCACGACTAATTCCTCGTTGGTGGGAATTACCATGACTTTTACCCGGGAGCCTGCAGCACTGATGACCGATTCCTGCGCGCGCGTTTGAATATTTTTAGATTCGTCCAGGGTGATCCCCAATTGATCGAGGTTGGCGCAAATGGCGGCACGAATCGTGGCGTCGTTCTCCCCGATGCCCGCTGTGAAGACAAGCGCATCCGCGCCATTGAGCTGCGCGAGAAAAGCGCCGATCCAATGGCGCGCATTGGCCACATATATTTCCAAAGCGAGCCTGGCTTTCGCGTCGCCCTTGCCGGCGGCGTTGTGAATATCACGGATGTCGTTGGAAACGCCGCTTAAGCCTTTAAAGCCGCCTTCCTTGCAAAGCTGGCGCTCCGCTTCATCCAGTGAAAGGCCGAGTGTGCGCATCACGAACGGAACGGCGAAACCGTCGATGTCGCCGACGCGGTTATTTTGTGGAAGACCGGACTGCGGGCTGAGGCCCATGCTGGTGCCTACGGAGAGGCCGTCGAGAATCGCGGCGAGACTGGAACTGCCGCCAAGATGGCAGGAGATAACGCGGAGGCTGGGCTTTTTGATGGGCGATGAGCCGCCGTTCACATAAAGATTCTGCGCGCGCAAGGCGACGTCCTCTCGTCCAAGCAACTGGGCGCTTCGTTCTGCAATAAATTTATGACTCGCGCCGTGATAGCCCCAGCGGCGCACACCGGCCTCGAGCCACGCGTCCGGCACCGCATAACGCATTTCCGCTTCGGGAGCATATTGATGGAACGCGGTTTCAAATAACGCCACCAATGGCACCGAAGGCATGCGTCGCGAGAACAATCGGATGCCGGTGATGTAGGGCGGGTTGTGCGCGGGCGCGATGCCATTAAACGCCTCCATTGCCTTGAGTACAGAGTCGTCGATCCTCACGCAACCAGTGACACCTCTGGCCGCGATGGTCTTGAAACCCACGGCGGCGAGGTCTTTTTCGCTCGCGATATGGCCGGCGTCCTGGAGTTGGCCGAGACAGTCCTCGATCACTTTCGAATAATCGGTCACCCGCTCGAAGCCGCCTTTGTGCAACATGCGTTCCTGGCCATTCGAAAAATCGAACAGCCGCCACTTGAGTGACGTTGAACCGATGTTGGCGACCAGGATCTTCACACGATTATAGGTATGGAGTCGCGGCTTTAGCCGGTAGCGCTACCATACCGCGATTCCTCTGCAAAAGGATGTCCGTTGGACACTCACAGCACCGTCGTGGTTTTATTGGAGCCACTTGCCGAGAGCGCTGAGGCCATCGTGCGGGCGGGGGATCACTTGCACGCTGACGACCTGGCCGACTTGCGCGGCTGCGGCTGCGCCGGCGTCGGTCGCCGCTTTCACGCTGGCGACGTCACCGCGGAAAAACACGGTGACGTAACCGCTGCCGACCTTCTCCCAGCCGGTGAAGGTGACGTTGGCGGCTTTCAAAGCGGCGTCCGCCGCTTCAAATGAAGCGCAAAGCCCCTTGGTTTCGATCATGCCGATTGCTTGTTGTGCCATAAATTAGAGTTGATGGGTGAGGGTTATGGTTGAGAAGGGCGCTATTTTTTAACGGCATTGCCCACGGCCGCTTCGCCGAGGAAGCCCTTGAGCAAATCTTCATGCGGACGGGCAATGACGTGGGAAGCCACGAGTTCGCCGATTTTGGAGGCGGCTTTCGAGCCGGCATCCACCGCGGCCTTCACGCTGGCCACATCTCCGCGGCAGATGACGGTGATCAGGCCGCCGCCGATGGGAATGGTGCGCGAGATGGTGACATTTGCGGCCTTGGCCATGGCGTCGGTTGCCTCGACGTTGCCGGTGAAGCCCTTGGTTTCAATCATGCCGATTGCTTCGTTCATACTTTCGTTTGGGGGTTTTGGTTAATTGTTGATAAAGCGGTTGGGTTTCTTAATTACTTTGTCAGTTCGCAAGGCGTGTCGGGCTGGAGGTTGCAGGCGTTGCCTTCGTCGGTGTCGATGTGCACCTCGAGTTTGAAACTTTTGTCCACGCGGACGAGCATTTCATCCAGGCTGATGCCACATGGGCCGCCGATCTTGAGGCGCATCTTGTCGCCATTTTTCACGCCATAGAATTCAGCGTTGGCGGGGCTCATGTGGGCGTGGCGCGCGGCGCGGATGACGCCTTCCTGCATTTCAAAAAAGCCGTTCGGCCCCATCAACATGCAACCGGGCGTTCCCGCGATGTTTCCGGACAGGCGGAGCGGGATGTCGAAACCGAGCGCGATCGCGTCCGTATAAGCGAGTTCAACCTGGTTGAAATTGCGGCAGGGCCCCAGGATGCGAAGATTGGAGATGACGCGGCTGCGCGGGCCGATCAAGGTCAGAGATTCCTTCGCCGCGAACTGGCCCTCCTGATAAAGCCACTTGTGGACCTGCAATTGATGACCTTTGCCGAAGAGCGCTTCGACGGCTTCCTGGGTCAGGTGGCAATGGCGGGCGCTGACATTGACCACGAGCGGATCGGAACCAGTTGCATGCCTCGGCAGCGGTTTGCCCAGGCGTTCGTACACTAGCTGCCGCACCAAATGCTCCACCACCGCGCGATGAACCGGTTTTGCTTCTAAAGCCATAGCGTTTTTGGACTTGCTGGCGTAGTTCTACCATTTTCTATCAACAAGTCAACAAAATTCTTGCAAAATCTATCAAAATCTACCATACTAGTTGAAATGCAGTCAGAAGAGCGGCAAAAGCGGATTGAGGAATACCTGCAAAAGGTGGAATTCGCGTCGCTGGAAGAGCTTGCGCGGCAGGTAGATGCGTCGATTTCCACGGTTCGGCGCGACCTGACTCAACTGGAAGCGGTGGGAAACCTCAGGCGAACGCACGGTGGGGCGCGAGTGATCGTTCCCAAATCAGACGAATTCGCTTTTTCGAGCCGCGACACGTTACAATTGGCGGAAAAGGAAGCCATCGGGCAGGCTTGCGCCAGCCTGATTCAGCCGAGTCAAAGCGTCATTATCGACGCCGGCACGACGGCGTTTCACGTCGCACGCCATCTGGAAAGCCTGACGCTCCAAATCATCACCAATTCTCTTCCGGTGGCTAATTTGTTCGCTTCGGCGCAGCGAATCGAAGTGGTGGTGACAGGCGGAGTCATTTACCCGCGCCTGGGAGTCCTGGTGGGACCTTTGGCGGTGGAAGCTTTTTCAAAGATCCACGCCGACGTTGCCATTATGAGCGGCGGGGGGATTACGCTCGAAGGAGTGACCAATTCGCACGCGCTGCTGATTGATATCCAACAGGCCATGATCCGCGCGGCCAGCAAGGTTATCTTTTGCTTCGACTCGACGAAATTTGGCCGCCGTTCCGTGGCGCAGCTCTGCGATTTATCGAGCATCGATACGGTCGTGACGGATGCCGGCGCGCCGTCGGATCTGGTTCGCGGCTTGCGCGAGAGGGGTGTGGAAGTGCTGGTAGCGCCTGCTCCGTTCCAACCGGTCAGCACACCCGCTCCTGTGCCTGCTCCGTCCCCTGCTCCACCAAAGGCCATTAAACACATCCCGAGACGCCGCCCGGTCCCGGCCAAGGCCGCGGTAATCACCGAAAGTCCAAGCGAAACCAGCGACAGCAGGATGGGGTGGGATTAGGTCGGCGAATGGCAGGACGGGCAATCCTCTGCCGTCGTCGGCGCGGGCGGAGTGCCGCGCCCTGCCAAGACAGCTTTTAATGGTCCGCGCCGAGCAATTGCTTCAGGTTGTGGAATACGACCGGGACGGAAAGTTCCTTTAGGCCACCCGAATTTCGCAGCACAGTTAATTGCTTGCTACGCGGGCACCAGACTGCTTCGGCGGTATCGCTCCAAAGCAAGAGCGAGCGCAGTCCAACCGCCGCGGCCAGGTGGGAAATTCCAGAATCATGACCGACGAATCCGACGCACGATGCCAGCCAGCCGGCTAATTCGGGCAGCGGCACGCTTTGCATCAGCTTCAGGCGGTCGGGCGGCAGCGCGCCGGCCAGCCGCTCCAAACGCCCACGCTCCGCTTCGCCGCCCACAATGAGAAGATTCAAGGAGGTGGAATGAATGATTTGCCGCAACAATTCAGCCCAGTTTTGCTCGGGCCAATTCTTGCGCTCGCTGCCGCTGCCCGGATGCACGGCGAGCCAGCGGGCGGTGTCTGCTGTCGTTTCGAAGGCCCGGGGGACGTCCAGTCTCGGCACGGCATCGGCATCGAAAATCGCCAGGCGTTCGAGCGGTTTCAGAAACACTTCGGTGGCATGGATGTCCCTGGTGTCATCCGGCCGATGCACCCCGCAAATAAACTGCGCGCGGGTGCAACGGGCGACGTTCATTTGGAAAATCAGATCGGGATCGTAGAGGTACGAAATGATCAGATCGAATTCGGAGAAATAATCGACAAGATCTTCGGACAGCGTGCCGCTCCGCGCGAAGAAACCAGCCAGCGCGCGCGCCTCGATGGATTGCACGCGTTCGACCAAACCGCCCGCCAGGGCGAGTTGCGCGATGTGCGGATAGCCGAGCACTTCGAGGTGCGTGCGCGGAAACTGCTGCCGCAACGCCGCCAGCACCGGCAGTGTGAGGATGAAATCGCCAATCGCGCCGCCGCGAATGACCAAGATTTTGCCCTGAAGTGGGGTCACGCGAGATAAAATAGCAGGTTCGAGCGGAAGTGAATAATGGAGTTTTCCGGGAAAGTGGATTTAGCAGGTTTCTCTTTGGCCAGACAACTGTTGTCGGCGGATGCGGCGTGGCTGAGATACTGGGACTTATGGAACGAATGAATGGGTGCTTTTATCTGCGGGTCGCAAGGATTGAAAATGCGAATGTTGGTGATCGTTTGGAAGTTGCTGCGCCCGGGACGGGCGCACTCCGGGGAAGGCACGAATCACGTTGCGAGCCAGGTGAGCGCACGCAGGCTGGGCATGAATAGATAAGCGCCGCCGCGAACGGTCACGAAGCGGGGCAGAGGCGCGGTGCGTTGATCCAGGCCGGTGCAGGGCACGAGCATTGAGCCGGTTCCAGGTTCGCCGCGGGCGCCGGTCAGAGGGTCGGGATTGTCAGTAAGGCCGTTGAAATGCGGGTTGTTGGCCCAGACTTGTTGAACGAATTCGAACTGACTTTTGAGGCTGGCATTGAGACCGAGGAAATGGATGCCGCGCGGCTGCTGGTCCGGTTTCAGGTCGAGAATGGCGCGCAAACCTTGAACATCCGTCGTGCAGTCGAGGACGCTGAGATCGAAGAGCGGCTTTCCGTACGGTTTTCCGCGACGCAGAATTCGATGACGCGCGGTCATGTGCAGTGATTCGGGCGGGGCGGCGGGAAGCAATTGATCGCGCGGATTCGAGCGCCGAATGTGAGCGCCGAAAGGACAACCGTGGCCGACGGGATCGATTTGGGCGTAGAGAAAATCATCGGATTCCCGGAGAGCGTGATCGTCGCAATCAGGAGACAGCGTGAGCGGAGCCCCGCTGGGCCAGCGCCCGATCATCTTGGCGGCCAAACGGACCATGAACAGCGGGTCGGGCTGTCCCAGGCGGCGCTGGGCTTCGCTCTGCATGAATTGCCAGAAACCCGCCACGTCCTGTTCCAGCTTGCGATAGACCACAAAGGTGCCGTTTAACCCGAAGTCGCGCTGGCCTTTGAGGTAAGGATTGGACGAATCCGGCAGGAGTTTCAATGGATCATCAGCCGATTGCAGAACGGGACCGAGGCTGTTAAAGCCGTATTCGTTTTTATAACCTAAAATGAACTCGCCGGTTTCAACGCCGGTTCCTTTGATGCCTTTGATTTCCGGCTGCGCGATGCCGTCATGAAATCCAAAAGGCTCCTTGCCGGTGGACGGACGAATGCCGATTTGCGTCGAAATGACGTTAATTCCAGGAAAGCCGGTCAGATTCGTTTCGATTCGTTCGCGTTCCGTGGCAAGCGCAGGCTCGGTCGTAGTGTGGAGGATGAGCAAGGCGTGGATGGCTTCGTTGTTTGGACCGCCGAGTTCCCATCGCGCCGGAGCGCTGTCACCAACATCATCGAGATTGCGGGAGGATTCGGGCGAAGCGATGCCGTTGAGAAACTCAGGCGGAAATGTCTCAACGCAACCCGCCGGCAAGCCGAGCATCCGCAAGCCATCGGCGGTGAACGCCACGTTCAAGGCTTGCGATGGTTTGTGTTTTGGGACATCGGACCGAACCCGCCAGGAAGTTGCGGTCGTCACCGCAGGGCGCAGCAGGGCCAGCCACTTTTTGGCGGTGAAGCGTTCGTCAAAGCGCAGGAACAGGCAGGCAGTGCAAGGCAGGTGGCCAAAGCCGCTGGTGATGAAGCCCTGGATGTCGGCGCGAGCTTCCGGGGGGAGAAGCTGACTTGAGGCTGGCGGCGAAGGCATCATCTCAGGATGGGAACGACGCCGGGGAAGCGTCTGGTTTTTGGCCATTCGCCAGGCGGCGAACGATCCAGCCGAACCAGAAGGCAAATTCCAGGTCCGCCTTGAGATTCAGCACGCTGGTGGCGGGACAGGCGCTGTAGAAGACATTCGCCGCCACTTGATGCTTGCGAAGAAATTGCTTCAGGGCCGCCACATCCTGCGCGCCCGCTGCGGGAAAATCGGGCGCAGTGGTCCAGAGCGCATTGAGGCCGGAAAGGATCATCTCGGCGAATTCATCGATGTAATTTTCCCAGGTGCCGTCATAATTACTGACAAGCAGCATGCGCTTGCCGCCATCGAGAATCGCCCAACGCACCGTGTGAATGGTGCTGATGCCCACGAGCGAGCCGGTGGTGGAAAGCCTTCGCCCGTAAAGGTCGATCAAGGCCAGCACCGCTCGCAGCCGCGCGAGGCACTCGGGCTTGACATCCGTTACGAGCGTCAATTGATTTTGGAGAATCGCATCTTCGGGTGGATAACCCGCCGGGATCGGATATGGCGGCGGGTTCGGGCAGGCCTGGCTGTACGGGGACGGCGGTGGTGGAGGCTGGTTGTTGAAAATGAAATTCAGCAGCCGCACCCACCAGACACGATTGAGCGTGGCGTTGATGGCCATGGCGGCGTCCAAGACATTTCGCAGGCCCAATCGGGTCATGAGTCCGATGACTTCCATACCGGCGAGCAGCGCGCGGAGCAGCACATCGAATGGCAACCAGACCGCGTGCGCGAAGGTTCGCAGCCCGGCTCCGACGCGCAGGATATCTGGCAACAGGTTGAAGACTCGTTCGGCGCGGGGATCGGCCAGCCAACGTTGAAAGAAATCGTTCAATTCGATCCCCGCGCGGAGCCGGGGCAAGTCGTCGCCGCGAAAGGCAATGTAGTAGGTGTCTGGTGGCACGGTGTGCGCTCGGATGAATTGGGAAAAGGAGGCCGGCCCTTCGTAGCCTTCGCAACAGCCCCAGATGGCTTCCGGGTGTTTCGTCCGAGCGATGACCTCCTGCACGTGATCGGCTTCGGAACCATCGTAGTCGGTGGTGAAGAGGAGGCGCTGCCGTCCGGGACCGCGATCCGGATCATCCAGCAGCGCCAGCCGCGCGAAATGGATGGAACGGCTGCTCACGAAATCGATGCGCGGCTGGGCGACGGTTCCCGGGGCGTGCGTACCCTGGACGTCGTTGCCAAACGAGTTCAACGTCTGGCACAGGGCGGTTTCCATCCCGGCGCGAACGGGAGCGATAACGATTAATCCATTGGTTGGCATGCCAGCAGGCCTGGCTTTCTGACTACCAAAGAGCGCCGAGTCAGGCAAGCTGCATCGGCGGAGGGAGGGCGTCCGGCGATGTATCTCAACGCTGATACTATGCCCCTGGCAGGGATGGCGCGTTGAGCCGGGTTTTCAGCCCTGATCGTGTTCGCGATCGGATACCTGAGCGTTGCTCCAGGCTGGTATGAAGCCGCGCCGCTGGCACCACAGTTGCGGCACTACTCTGAGGTGCCGCAAGGCCAGGGAACCGGAACTGGTGATAAGCAAGAAAAATTCATTTGCGTTCAGGGCGAGAGTGTGCTTTAATGCGAGTATCAGACGAAGGATTGGGAGGGAATCCTGAGGACAAAGGCGCGCCGCGCATTGAGCGCGTTGCAAGGGCGAATTTTGCCTTCCTGCGGGAGGGAGGCTGGTTCTTTGACAATCATGCAGTGGGCGCAAGCCCGGCGATTTAGGGAAAGCGGCGAAACCTTTACCGTCACCGGAGACCCGGCACCGCTACGCCGGAAAGGCCAGGAATTAAGCTAAATTAAACCAAATTAAACCTAAAATTCCGGATTGGCCCTCCCCCAGATCGATCCCAGCTTCCCCCGGCTTGCTCCGTGGGCAATGGTGGGCGGCGCGCGAATGAAGCGACCTAGCTCGGCAGGAGCCTTGCCCTACCGCAAACAAGGTGAAACAAACCGGAAATCGACCCGTTTGGGCGGGCGAAAGTTGGCGCGCCCGGCGCGATTCGAACGCGCGACCACCTGCTTAGAAGGCAGGTGCTCTATCCAACTGAGCTACGGGCGCAAAGGCTGATAACCAATGCTTCCACGGAGCATGGCCCGTCCGGGGCAAATTTTCAATACTGCATCTTGCAGCAGCCTGGGCGGGAGCATGTCAGCACAACCATCAGGACGTTAACACGCGGCTGGAAGCCGCTTTCACCGGCAGCCAGGACGACCGCCGCTACATACGGCGCGCTTCCGGTGCGCTGACCGTCTTGACGCCGAAAGCCCTCGTTCCCAGGGGTTGGCCCGCTGAATGCTCTGCCTAATTTACATGTTTATGATGAAGGCTATTCATTGCAACGATGAGCCTGCCCCTTGACAGCAAACAACTCCGCGCATTCACAACGCTCGCACGCACCGGCAGTTTTACGCTGGCCGCGAAGGAGCTCAACCTGACCCAGTCCGCCATCAGCCATTCCATGAAGGCTTTGGAGCAGGATGTGGGCTGTCTCCTTTTGGACAGGATGGGCAAAAAAATATCGCTGACGCAGGCGGGCGAGCAGTTGCTGCATCATGCGGAAAGAATTCTCCAGGAGATGGCGGCGACGCGGGCTTCGCTCGAACAGCTTGGCAAATGGGGCAAGGGCCGCTTGCGCATCGGCACGAGCGCGGCCGCATGCCAGTATATTCTCCCAACGGTGCTGGGCGAGTTCAAGAAGAGCTTTCCGCACCACGCGATCATGATCGAGCCCGGGGACGCGCTGGAATCGCTGGAGGCGCTGCGGAACCAGAGGATCGACCTGGCGCTGGCCCTGGAGCCCGAGCACGAGCAGCAGTTTGAATTTCATCCGTTGTTTACGGACGAGCTGGTTTTTCTGCTGAGTCCGTTGCATCCGTGGGCGGCGGCGGGCGCACCGGTGCGCGGCGAGATTCCGCGCCAGAATTACGTATTGTATAACAAGGCCAGTTGCACGTTCCGCATGGTGGAAAATTATTTTCGCCAGGAGGAGATGGTGTTGAACACAGTGATCGAGCTGGGGAGCATGGAAGCCATCAAGGAACTGGTCAAACTCGGCCTGGGCGTGAGCATCCTGGCGCCGTGGATCGCCCGCAAGGAACTTGAGGAACGGGCCCTGGTGGCGCTGCCACTGGGCCGGCGAAAGCTGCGGCGGACCTGGGGCATTTCGCACTGGCGCAGGCATCGGCTGAACCTGGCGGAGGAAACGTTTATCGGACTTTGCCGTTCCGCGACGGAGGGTCTGATGAGCGAACTTCCCGCGGCAGTGTGATTTTAAAAACGAAGCCGCCGGGCGGAGCGCCCGGCGGCCGTGGAATGAATCGGGACTAAGGTTCGCTTATTCGCGAATGTCGAAGAACTGTGTGGTGTTCGTGGAACCGACGTTGCCGGACCAATTGAAGTTACCACTGGGATCAAACGTGTTGGTCACCACGGGGGTCCAACTGCTCAAGGGCAATACGGCGTTCGTCGAAGTCACCACCACATAAGTGCCGTTGGGAGTGCCGCCGCTGCCGGACAGGCCAAGCGTGGGCGCGGAGTAACTGACGCTGCCGATCATGGGCGGGGTGAGCGTGCCGGTGACAGAGATGGTCCCGCTGGAGCCCAAAGCGGTCGTGTTCCAGGACAGCCCCGGCCCGAGTTGCGGCAGCTGGACCGAGGTAAACGAACCCAAATAGCTGCCGCCACCCGAGTTGAAGAGCTTGAAGCTTTCACCGCCTTTCATGCTCCCGCCCACATTGGTCACAATGAGCGTGCCGCCGTAGGTGATGTTGCCGGTGACCGTGTGCAGTTGAGCATTGGTCTGCGACGTCTTCCGGACGGCGAGAACAGCCGAACCGGAAAGCGAGGCGCTATTGGAAACGGTCAACACGCCCGTTGGCGAGCCAGGCTGGATGATGCCGCCAGAGTTTATGACCAGGGCCCCATTGATGGCGCCACTGCCCTGAAGCGTTTGACCACTGGGAATGGTCAACTGCTGATCGCTCCGGCCAATCACGTCCACGGTCGCACCCGAGGCCACGGTAATCGCGGAACTCAGGCTGATCGAGCCATCGCCGCCGCCCGTGTTCGTCAGGCAGAGCGTGCCGGCATTCACGAAGGTGGGACCGGTGTAGGTTTCGGGCGCAGCGAGGAACAAAGGCGCGGTGCCGGTGACCTTGGAGAGCGTGCCGGCGCCACCGATGGGAGCGGTCGTCAAGACCCAGTTGCCGCCGATGTTGAAGCTGTTGCTGCCGAGCAGGGTTATGGGACCGCCCCAGGTGTTGCTGCCGCTTTCGTTGAGCATGCTCGCGTCCTGCAAGATGAGGTTCTTGGTCATGACGTTGGAGACGTTGAAGAAAGCCAGGGTGGCGTTGCTGAAGACCACGAGGTTGCTGGTGACTTCGCCGAGCGAGGGCATGACGCCCTGGATGCCGAAGATGCCTCCCTGAACCGCGATGTGCCCGAAAGCAGGATCGATTTGCACGCCGGTAAGCTGCAGCCGGTTGGTGCCCACCTTGGTCAATTGGTAGGGAGCGCCGGAGGGAATCGTAGTCAATGCGGCATTGATGTTGGTGCTTGACAGATCCCGCCAATCCAACCGTCCGCTGCCGCCGATGGTCGTGTTCCCGGCAAGGGCGAGGTAGGAGAAGTTCGGGGTGGTGAAAGTCGCGCTCGCGCTGCTATTGATGATTGCGCCGTTGCCGCCAACGCCCGCGCCTGAGACGGTAATGATTTCGTTGGGGTTGTTGGCGGGATTGATGTTCACGCCGTTGGTAATATCGAGTGTTCCGGAATTGGTGATAGTGATCGGGTTCGGGTAGAAGACGCCGTTATAAGTACCAGCGGCAAGGTTCGTCCCCAACGCCGTACTGGTGGCCGCTTTGAGCGTCCCGCTCTTGATTAAAATTGCGCCATTGAAGTTGGTATTGTTGCCCGTGAGGACAGTTACGCCAGTGGCAGTGCCCGATTCCTGGATCAACCCCGTGCCGCTGATGACATTGGTCACGACGAGATTGGTGTTCATGTTGAAAAGGAGCGTAGTCCCATCCTGAATAGGGCCGCCGCCCAGGCTGCCGGCACTCCCGCCATTGCCCACCTGCAAGGTGCCGGAGACCAGGTTCACGGTCCCCGCGTAGTCGTTAGTGCCGGTATTGGCCAGAGTCACAGTTGCGCCGCCATTCACGGTGAATGTGGAGGAAGGCGACAAGCCGCCGCTGATTTTGCCGGCGCCGGTGAACACGTAATTCAGCGTGCCGTTGCCGAACTGGATGTCTTCCGGTTGCACCGCGTTGGTCAAGGTGATGTTGCCCGTGGTGCCCGAGTCGTCGAAGTGAGCGATGTCTCCGATGCCGAACACGACCGCCGGCGGAGTGCCGTTGTTGTACCAGTTGGTGGTGGCATTGCTGTCCCAAAGCGTGGGACTGCCGGGCGCGCCGCCATGCCACGTCAGGTTCTGCGGGACATGATCAATGCTGAGGACAATCGATCCCGGCGTGGTGGCAGGATCGACCAGGTGAATGGCGTAGCCGGCGGGCGGCGGCAGTAATACAAAGTTGTTGGAGCTGCCCGTCAGCGTGCCACTGTAGGTGATTACCGTGATTTGCTGGCCGGAATTGACGGAGCCGATGTTTGGCACTGCCTGGATGGTGTTGCTGCTGCCTTGCATGATCAGGTTTCCGATCACTGCGATTTGGTCACTGCTGCCGCTGAGCCGGAAGGTCATCGCCGCGTTGGTCATCGTCAGCGTGCCGGTGGAGAAGGTGCCAGGATTGCCGGCATCGCCCGGATGAATTGAGCCCGCGATCAGGACCGGGCCGTTGTTTCCACCAGCTCCGGTAAGAGTTGTGCCTGCGGCGGTGGTCAGCGTGCCGCCACCGGTGTTCTGCGAATCCAGAATCAACGTCCCGCCGGTGATGGTGGTGTTACCCGAATAAGAACACCCGCCATTCAAAATGAGAGTGGCGGTGCCAATCATGTTCAGACTGCCGGGGCCGCCGACATTGCCGCTGATCGTCAGGGATGTGCCGCCGATGCTCCAGAGGTTGGTTCCATTGATCGTAATCGCGCCACTCAGGGCGTTGGCGGAACTCTCGTTGTTCAGTGTCGTGGCCACCCCGTCGCCGTTCAGGACCATGGGCTTGTTGATGGTTTGCGACAACCGGAAGAGGCCCAGAGTTGCGCCGTTGCTTACCGTAAGGGTAAAGGCAGGATCACCGAGCGTCGTTCCCTGGAGTTGCACGTCGAGCTGGCCCTGCAGCACGTTGATGTTCTTAAGGTTGGGGTCCACCTGCACCCCGACCAGTGAAACCTGGTTGGGACCGATTTTCGTGACGTTGTAAGGACCATTGAGGACGGCATCCGCGGTTTCGGAGCCTGTGGTAGTGGTCGTCTCGCGGATGTCCCACCGGCCAGTCCCGCCCCAAATGACATCGCTGGTAAGGGTTACAAACTTCAAGGCGTTGATCTGGTCGGCCCCGGAATTGATAATGGCGCCATTATTGCCCACGCCCGGGCCACCGACCGTCACGGGTTCGTTGCCGAGGTTCTGTCCGTTCACATCCAGGGTTGCGCCCGAGCTGATAGTGGTGCCGTTGTTGGTTGCTCCCAGCGCGGAACCGGAGCCGGTTTTGAGCGTGCCGTTGGCCACCACCACCGCGCCGGTGTAGGTGCTGGCGCCGCTCAAGGTCAGTACACTGGCATCCACTTTGGACAAGCCGCCCGCGCCCGCGATGATGTTGGCCGCGGTCAGGTCTGCCCCGCGATCAAAGATGATCGCCCCATCGTCATTAATATTTCCCGAGGGCAGGTTGCCGACGCCTCCATTGATGCCCACCTGAAGCGTCGCGGTGCCGCTGATCGTCGCGCCGCCAGAGATCCCATTATCGCTGGCGAGGACCAAGGTGCCATTACTAACGGCAAGGCCGCCGTGGAAATCGCTGAAGCCGGTGTTGGAAATGGTTAACGTTCCCGTGCCTTGTTTGATCAAGCTCGCGAAGCCGCTGACGGCGCCCGTGCCGCCGATGGAATAATTCAGAGTATTGTTGGTGAACAAAATGCTGGAAGGAAACAATTGAAAAGGAACGAGCGTAATGTTCGTCGCACCGGCAGGAGCCGTGTCGTCAAAAGTGACTGTGTCCGCGTCGTGGTACGTCGAGGGGGTCTGCGAAGGAGTTCCGGGGAAGGCTTCCCAATTAATCGTCGCCGCCACGTCCCAGGACGTGAGATCGCCCGAACCGGTCCAAAGGAGCGGTTTCGGGCCGTTGGTCAACACCAGGAGCAGCCGGCTGCCGGCGACATCGTTGGAAATATAGCCCGCCGTTGTGACGCTGGGCACGCCGCCAAAGGCAAAGTTGTTGCCCGCGCCGCCAAAGGTCCCATACTTAACGACGGAGAAGACGGTGGGATAGGCCTGAATATTTTGAACGGCGCTGATGTTGATGAAGTTTGTTGCGCCGGCGGTGGTCAAGGTGGTGGCAACGACGTTGGTGGCTGCGGCATTGAGCACCACAGTCAACGCGGCATTCGTCAGGCCGAGGGTGTTGACACCTGAAGCCGAGGTGTTGCCGATGAGCGCCGCATTCGCCAGGCCAACCGCATGCGTGGTCGTGAATCCGCCAGTGACGCCCGAGATGTCCAACGCCGTGGTGGCATTGGTGCCGATGACCAGGACTTGCGGAACGTTGGCGATGGATCCGTTTCCGCTGATCGCCAACGTGCCATTGCTTACAGTTATGCTGCCGGTCAAGGTATTGGTGCCGGACAAAGTTTCGGTGCCACCTCCCACTTTGACCAGCGAGAGGTTGCCTCCCAGAGCGCCACCAAATGAGCCGGAAGCGTCGTTATCGCCCACGATCAGGGTCGAGTTGGTGGTGGTGCTGTTGGTAATGATGGCCTCCGAGGCGGTGCCGGAGGTCGAAAGGCCGTTGATGGTTTCATTAAAACCATGCAGGTCCCAAGTATAATTGTTGGTAACGTTGCCATTGCCGGCCATGGTCACATTGCCGAAACCAAAGCCGTTGGGAATGACTTCGCTCGCGCCGTTGATGAAGCTGTTGTTGCCGCCACTCCGGTTTTGCATGGTGGTGTTGCCAGTCCAGTTGTTCGCAGGATTGTTGAATTGGCAGCTTCCGTTGACGGTGGCCCCGGACCCAAGCGTCAGGTTGAAGGGACCGCTGATTTGTCCGGCAAAAACACCGGCGGCGCCGCCAATCGTCGCATCACCGATGAGGGTGATGGTGTTGCTCCAAATGATGCCGCCTGTTTGGGGGCGCAAAGCGCCCAGCGGTTCTTGCTGTGTGCCGTTGCCGGCGATGAAAATGGCGTTGGTGAATCCAGTAGGCGGGTTGTATAGATACGCCCCGGGAAAGACAAAGCAGGGTCCGGTTCCCACAGCGTCAGGATTCGCTGTCCCGATGTCGGTTCCCGCGAACTGAATGCGACCCTGGAGATAGTAGGTGCCTCCGGAATACGTGTTATGCCCGCGGAATTTCGCATAACCGGGCCCGGCCTTAATGACTGTGACCGGCCCTTGGGGACCGTTGTCGGCAATTTGGACATCGACATCGAGATTGTTTGCCGAGCCGGAAGCGGTTCCGTTTAGGAAAAAGATCAATTCACCCGAACTGTTATAGTTCGGACCGCCCGCAGTGAGTGTGCCGACGTTTTGATCGGCCGTCGTATTAACACCCGCTGTGGAATTGCCAATTTCCCAGGTCACCGTGCTGCCGGTCAAGGCCTGGAAAATCAGGCCGGTTTTGCCCAAACGCAAAACGTTGTTGCTGCCAATTTGGATGCTCCAATTGCCCCCGGCTCCGGTGTTGGCGTGGTAGGAACTGATGGTATTGAGAAGATTGGTGCTGCCCGCGCCATCAGCGTCCACACGCACATCACCTGAACCGCCGTCGATCATGATATTGTTGGTGGGATTAATGGCCCCGAGCGCTGCAAGGGAGTTGCCGCCTCCGGCGGCGACATGCACAAAGTTGGTGAAGTTAACAATGTTGCCGTTGATGTCCACGGTGGCGAGATTCGTGGGGACCGGGGCATTGTTGAAGCCCGTACCCGCGCTGGTGAACGCCCAACCTCCAAGGATGCCGTTGATGTTCGTGGAAGTGGTAGTAATGTTGCCTTTGCCGCCAAGCAGGGCGGGAGGGAGGAAAGTAACCAGGCCCCCTATATTATTATTCAGCGAGCCCAGATTAAGATTGATGGTTCCCGCATTATTGCTGTTGGCCTGAATATACGTCGGCCCCACATCGATCAAGGTCCCATTGAAAGTTTGGGAATTCGTGGTGTTGGCCTTGGGCGTCACGACCAGGGCGGCAAAGTTCGAGATGCCGATGCCGGCGGTTGAGCCGCCCAGGGCCAAAGTGGAGTTCGCATTAATGATGTTGTTCGTTGGCGCGGTGGTGGCAGTAAAATCGAGGGTGACCGTGCCATTGCTGACAAGGGTCGGCCCGGTATAGGTATTTGCCCCGGCGAGGGTCAAACCGCCGAAGCTCAGCTTGTTCAAACCGCCGTTCGTCCCGGCGTTGGCCATGATTCCCCGATAAGTCGTGGTGTTGCCCACGTTGACCGCGAAGGTGCCGGAACCGACGCCAGACACCGGCCCCAAGGCAATGCCCCGGTTCGTGGCGATGGTAAAGGAATTCGTCGTGCGCAAGATGCTGCCGTTGATCACGATGCTGCCGGGCGTGGCGGTTGTGGGAATCTTGCCGAGGTTGCCATCGGAGGAAATGGCCACGCTGCCGCCGTTAATGGTGAGACCGCCAGCGAACGTATTCGCGCCAGTCAACGTCAAAAGGCCGCCATCCAGCTTGGTAAGGCCGCCCGTGCCGGAAATAACCCCGCTAATGGTCAGGGCGCCATTGGCTACCACGTCCACGTTATGAGTGCCGTTCAAGGCCATCGGCAGGGCGATGGTTTCGGTCGAAACCACCTGATTATCCGCAATGTCTCCGCCCAGTGTGATCGAATTTCCCGTCAGGTTGAAAAGGCCCGCGGGGCTATTAAAGGTGATACCGTTGAACTGGGTGCCGGGGCCGAGGTTGTTGGTGCTGGCGGGCTGGGTGTTGCCGGTAAAAACCAGGGAATCCCCCAACTGCGGCGGAATGCCGCCGACCCAGTTAAGGCCGGTTTGCCATTTGCCGTCGGGACCGAGGCCATCCCAAACTTTAACCGCGGCACGGGCCGGCGCAAGGCTGAGAAAGAGTCCGAGGCAGGCAGAGACGGCCAGGGGGCTTCGTAGGAAGTACAGAGTTCGTTTCATAGGTTGGCAGGTCGCTATCACATTGTTGGTTGGTTGCACCAAGCGATGGGTTACGGTGAATTAATACTTATAATTCCCCATGAGGCAAGAAAATTCTTCAGCCCAGCCGCAAAGTAGAAGCATTCCTAATGTAGAAGCGCGACACAACGATGGAGAAAAACTGAGGCTGATAATACTTATCAGCCGTTCTTGGCAAGGTTTCTTCCAGCCAAAATATGGGTATAAGCGAAGCTGATTAAAACTATGCCGGTTCGTCCTCATTCACGGAGGCGTTACCCAGTCCTCAATGAGACCGCGAATCCCACAACAATTTCAGCGTGATCGCCAGCACCATCGTTATGAAGATGGGACGGATGAATTTCGTGCCGCGCGTCAGCACCATGCCGGAGCCGATCTTCGCGCCGATCAATTGGCCCAGGCCCATGCTGACGCCCGCCGCATAATGCACGTGTCCCGGAATCGCAAACAGGACAAGTGAAACCACGTTGCTGGCGAAATTCATCACCTTCGTATAAGCGGTGGCCCGGGTCATGGTGAAACCCAACCCGAGCATGAACGCCATGCACCAAAAGCTTCCCGTGCCCGGTCCCAGGAACCCGTCATAAAAGCCCAACCCCAGTCCGGCGGCGACGTAGAACACGCCCGGCGAGAGGCGCGGCTGAATTTCCTTTTCGCCCAACTGCGGCCGAAACAGCAGATAGCCAGCGAGGACCAGCAGAATGATCGGGATGAATTGCTTGAGAAAGTTGGGATCAATTCGCTGCACCATGAGGGTTCCCCCAGCTGCGCCGAGGCCGGTAAAGAAAACGCCCGCGCCGCACTCGCGCAACGACACCGCCTTCGACCGCGCAAAGTGCCAGGCCGCGCTGCCGGAACCGCACGTCGCTTGCAGTTTATTCGTGCCCAAAGCCAGTGGTGGCGGAAAACCCAGGCTCAACAGCACGGGCAGCGTGATCAATCCCCCGCCGCCCGCAATGGAATCCACGAATCCCGCAACCAACCCCGTGGCAAACATCGCGGGATAGGACCAGAGAGGGAGGTCAGGTGGCACAGGGCTCATGCCCGATTTTTAATGACCAATGACCAATGTCAAATGATTAAAGAAAATTCAAGATCCAAGTGCCAATTGGGATTTTGCGTTCTGGCATTCCTTGGTCATTTGGAATTGGTCATTCCCCTTCCTTCACACCGCGCTCGACGGCAGCGTAAAATAAAACGTCGCCCCCTGCCCCGGCGTGCTCTCGGCCCAAATTCGCCCGCCATGGCGGCTGATGATGCGCTGCACCGTGGCCAGCCCGATCCCGTGTCCGGGAAATTCCTGCACGGAGTGCAGCCGCTGGAAGGCGCCGAACAGTTTGCCCGCGTAAGTCATGTCAAAACCCGCGCCATTGTCGCGCACAAAAAACACGGTTTGCCCATCCTTCGTTTCCGAACCCAGTTCGATCCTCGGTTCCGGCTGTTTGCCGGTGAATTTCCACGCATTGTTGAGCAGGTTATCCAGCACGATCCGCAGCAAGCGGGCATCGCCGCTGACGGTCAGGTCAAGTGCGATGATCACTTCCACCTGCCGCTTGGGTTCGAGTTGCCGAAACGCAGCAACGATCTCCGTCGCCAGATCACTGAGCGACACCGGTTGCCGGCGCAATTCGGTGCGCGTCACGCGCGAGAGATGCAGCAGGTCGTCGATCAATCGCGCCATCTGCCGCGAGGCTTCGCTCACCAGGTTCAGGTACTGGTGCCCCTGGGCATCCAGCTTGCCCCCGTAATCCTCCCGCACCAACTGGCTGAAAGCGTCGATGCTCCGCAAGGGCGCGCGCAAATCGTGCGACACCGAGTAACTGAACGCCTCCAGTTCGCGGTTGGAAGCCTCCAACTGCGCCGTGCGCTCCAGCACCCGCCGCTCGAGCGCCGCGTTCAAGTGGCGCACTTCCTGTTCCGCCCGTTTCTGGTCCTCGATATCCGTGCACGTGCCGAACCAGCGCGTGATCCGGCCCTCGGCATCCTTGATCGGCACCGCCCGAATCAAATGCCAGCGATATTCCCCGGGATTACGGCTCCCGAGCCGGCATTCCAGTTGCAGTGGCTGGCCCGTCTTCAGTGCTGTCTGCCAGGATTCCATGCAATCGGCGTTGTGTTGCGGATCAAGGTAGGCGGTCCAATCCTGGATTCCCTCGTCTTCCGGCTGGCCGATGTAATCGAACCAGCGCTGATTGAAATACTCGAACTGGCCTTGTGGTCCGGCGGTCCACACGATCTGCGGCATGGCCTCCGCCAGTTCGCGGAAATGCGCTTCGCTTTTGGTCATCGAGTGGTACAGCCGCGCATTGTCCAGCGCGATGGCCGCCTCCGCGGCGATGCTCGCCACCAAATGTTGCGCGCGCTCGGTGAAAATCCCGGGTTCCATGTGCCCGAACAACAGCCCGCCCAACATCTCGCCCGAGCGCGAGATGACCGGCACCGCGAGATAACTCCGCACCGGCAGCGACGCTGGTCTCCGCGCGGATTCCGTCCCCGGCCTGGCCACCCGCTGGTTTTGCAGCAAGTCCGCGATGCGGATCACCTCCCGTTCCGCCTCGGCGGGGGGGGTGGCGGGATCGTGTTCCGGCCGGGGCAATCGCTGGAAGGTTTCCTGCGGCGCGCCGGAGGCGTACAGCGTAAACTCTCCGTTGCCAAGGCCATTGAGCCGCTTGTACGAAAACGCCGCGAACTGCGCCCCGGTCACTTGTTTGCCGGCCTCGGTCACATCGCGCACGAGCTTCTCCAAATCCAGTTCGGCGACCAGGGACGTGCCGATGTGATGGAGCGTCTCCAACGCGCGTTTTTCCTCGCGCAGGGCGTGCTCGATCATTTTAAGCTCGGTGATGTTGACCATGACGCCCTGGGCCGAAACCTCCCCATCTTCCCGGCGCAGGACGCTCACGTTGTTGCGGAGCCACACGACTTCGCCCGCCGCGGTGATCATCCGAAACTCCTCGGCGAAACTTCGGCCGACCACCAGGGCCTGCTCGCGCTGGCGCAGCACCCGCTCCCGGTCGTCCGGGTGCAGGCGGTCCGCCCAGAAATCCGGCTCGAGCAGCCAGCTTTCGATCGGGTAGCCGAGGAGGCGCTCGGCCTGCTGGCTTACAAACGTAAACTCGCCGGTGGCGGGATTGCTTTCCCACACCACACCCTGGATGGAATTTACCAGGTTGCGGTAGTTTCTTTGGGTTTCGGCCAACGCCAGCTCCGCCTGCCGCCGCTCGGAGATGTCGATGATTACCGCGCGGTGAGCGACCGTGTCCGGAATTTCGGAAGTGGCGGCGGCACTGACCAATTCCACCGGCAACAGCACACCGTTGTGCGCCCGCACCGTCAATTCGGTGGTGACGGGTTTATCCGAGAACTTGGACAACCGCAAATGCTTGAGGAACTTGCCCAGGGTTTCATTGGCGACAAAACGCGCAAAGGATTCGCCGATCAGCTTGTCCCGGTCCCAACGCAGCAGGCTCGCGCCCGCCTCGTTGATGTCCCGGATGATGCCGCCCGCTGTCAGCGACAAGCTGCCGACGGGCGAGCTGTCGAACAGCCGCGAGTAATAGTCGGAACGGGCTTGCGCTTCGGCCAATTCGCTGCGCAACTCCTGTTCGTTGATGTGGAATTGGGTGGCTAGCAGTTCCAGTTCGCCGATCCGCCGTTCGAGCGCCGTGTCGAGGGCGGGCCCAGCCGGCTTTTTGGCAGTGCGGCGTCGATTCGAGGAGCGCTTGCGTCCGGTTGCAGGTAAACGTCTAGCCCGCATAGTTCGTAATACCATGGCAAAATGCGAAGCACAAAGCCGGCTCTCGCCTTTGGGTGAATCCTCGGAGAATCTCAAAGGGATTGGCAAAGTCCCGGCTGAACTTCAAGGCATTCTGGCTAATCATTCTTACCATCAAAATCTTTACTTCACGCTGCGGCTATGTCTTTGATCGACAATAGGATAAGCCGGGTGCCCCGGCCGCCTTCCGAATAGCTGCGCGCGTCCAGCTGCATCGACCGCCGGCCCAGGTCCGGGAACTCCGCTTGCACCTCGAAATCATCCACTTGCTGTTGTTTCACCAACACGTCCTCCAACAAGGTTCGCAACCGCGGCACGTTCCACTGGCCATTGCCCAGCTCATAAATATAGCGATTTTCCACATCTTCGCTGGAAAATTTGAAGGTCCGATAGAACGCCGCGTTGGCCCGCTTGACGCGCAGGTCCGCTTGCAGCGCCAGCAGCGGGTGTTTCACGGCTTCCATGACCAACTCGACGGCCCGCTTGTGTTCGTCGATGTCCACGAGCACCATCACCGCGCCGTCGATCTTGTTCTCGCGCGTGCGATAGGGCCGGATGCGCAAGGCATACCAGTGGCCATGGCGGTCCTGCACCTCGCGCTCGATGCTCACGAGCTCCTCCACCACCTTGTGAATGGATTCGTCCAGGTCCGGCACCATGATGCTTCGGTTCAAATCGCTCAACCGCCGGCCCACGTCATTGGGGATCAGGTTGAACAGCCGCTCGGCCATCGGCGTGAACCGGCGGATGACCAAATCGCTGGCCACCATGACAATGGCCACCGGCACGCTGCCGAGCAGGTTGGTGAGATCGTTGTTGACCTGGCTTAATTCTAGATTGCGGGTCTGCAGTTCCTCGTTCAGGGTCGTCAACTCCTCGTTGGTGCTCTGCAATTCCTCCTTGGCGGTTTCCAATTCCTCGTTGGTGCTCTGCAACTCCTCGTTGCTGGACTGCACTTCCTCGTTCGCGGACTTGAGTTCCTCGTTGGTGGCCTCCTGTTCCTCGATGACAGCTTGCAGGGACTCCTTGTTCTGTTCCAGTTCCTCGCGCAGCTTGCCCAATTCCCGCCGCTCGCTTTGCAACGTGCGGGTCTTGACGGCCTGGGTTGCCTGTCCTCCGGCTTCCGCTTGCGGAGTGCTGTCCTCGAAGAGCACCAAAAACAACCGCTCGCTTGTCGCGCTCAGTCGAAATGGCAAAACCTCGATCGAAATCCGCACCTCGTCACTGTGCCGCAGGATCAGGCTTTCCTCTTTGACCGGCACATCCTGCTTGACGGCCTTGGAAATGGCCGTGCGCAGTCCCAACGCCAGGCCTTCCCGGGTCATCCGCAACAAATTCAGGCTGGCGTTCCCCGCGACGTGTTCCAGGTAACGGCTGGTCGAACCGCGGAATAGCAGGACGTCCATCTGCGCGTTGACCACCACGGCGGCGGGCGACCACCGCGCGAGGATGAGCCGATCCACGAATTGCTGCAGCTCCGGCGGTTTTTGCCCGGGCCGCGCCGGGCTCGTCGGCCGCGAAGGTTGGGCGGCCGGCTCGCGAAGAAACCGGGCCGGCGGCGAAAACACCATCGGCGACGACACCGCCAGCTTCTTCGTGTAAATCTTGTGCCTTTTATCCAGGACGCCGAACAGGTGCGAGGCGCTGCCGATGGTTTCCGACGCTCCCAACAAAAGATACCCCTCCGCGTTGAGCGCGTAATGGAACACCGGCACCACCTTCTTTTGCAGCACCGGCCCCAGGTAAATGAGCGTGTTGCGGCAACTGATCAAATCGAGGTTCGAGAACGGCGGGTCCACCGTCATATTTTGCCGCGCGAACACCACCATGTCCCGGACGGTCTTGTTTACCTGGTAACGGCCATTGACACTGAGGAAAAACCGCCGCAACCGGTCCGGCGACACATCCTGCGAAATGGTTTCCGGGTACGTTCCCGCCCGCGCCTTCTCCAGTACGGCTTCGCTGATGTCCGTGGCAAAAATTTGGACTCCCGGAGGCCGGTGCACTGTCTCCAGGAACTCGACCAGCGTAATGGCCAGCGAATAGGCTTCTTCCCCGGTGGAGCAGCCGCAAACCCAGATCCGCAACGGACGGTCATCCGGCCGGTTGCGCATCAGCTTGGGGTAAATGCGCCGCTTCAGGGCTTGAAAAACCGCCGGGTCCCGGAAAAATCCCGTCACGTTGATCAGCACGTCGTTGAAGAGCGCCTCGATCTCGGCTGGATGCGTGCGGAGAAACTGGAGGTACGCCGGGAGGGCATCGACGCGGTGCAGCAGCATTCGCCGCATAATCCGCCGCCGCAGTGTGCTGTGCTTGTAAAGCGAGAAATCCACGCCCGCCCGGACCCGCAGCATGGAAAAGACGGTTTGCAATTCCTCCTCCCCCGCCGAGAACACCCGCTCGGTCCGATCGCCCTCCGGCTTGGCGTGGCTCCGGTTCCGCGCGGACTCCGCCAGCTCCGTGCGGCGCACGTATGGATGCCGGGCAATCCGCCCCAATTCCTGGGCGATGGCTTCCGGCGAAAGCACGATGTCCACGCTGCCGCTGGTGATGGCGCTGCCGGGCATGCCGAAATACTTCGCGCTCTTTTCGTCCTGGGCAAAGGTAATGCCCCCCGCGCCCTTGATCGCCTGCAATCCCAGGGTGCCATCGCTGCCCGTGCCGGAAAGAACGATGCCGATGGAGCAGTTCTCGAAGTCCTTCGCCAGCGAGCGGAAGCAGTAATCGATCGGCATGCTGGGCAGGTTGGGCTTGCGCGGCTCAAGCCGGATGTGTCCATGGGTCACCGCCAGGTTTACATTCGGCGGCATCACATAGATGTGGTTGGGTTGAATGCGCGCCCCGCGCGTCGCTTCCTCAAGTGGCAGACGGCTCGAACGGGCCAGCAACTCGCTTAATTTGCTCTCGTGCTTCGGGTCCAGGTGCTGGACCACCAGGAAAGCCATGCCCGTGTCCTCCGGCAAACGCTCGAGCACTTGCTGGAGCGCCTCGAACCCACCGGCGGAAGCCCCGATGCCCACGACAAAAAAATGGTTCTTTTCCCGTTGCCCATCACCCTGTTCGCCATCCCCGGTGACGAGCTCGCCTTGCGCCGACGCGGGGGCAGAGGCTTGCGCCTCCCTGCCCTGGGTTGTTTTGTGCGTTTTGTGCGTTCTGGCGCTGGATTTCTTTTTCTTCGCCTTTTCCATAGGTTGTTTTTTCATGATCGACCTGCTGGAGATTTTTCATCAGGACCCCATAGCACTGCATAATTTAACCTGCTTTCGGCATGCGCAAAAGAGTACGGGTCGCTTTTTTCCGTAAGCCCGGAAGCGGTCCGAAGAATGGGGTTTCGCCCGGTTTCCGCGGCTGACTGGCTGTCTGCAATCGTAACTGGCGGGCGTCTTGTTACAATAATAAAAATCAATGGGCGTAATTCGTCAGCCATTAGCAGGAGGGAGTGGACATTCCTGTCCGCCTGGGCGTGCGTACGTTTAAAGCGGACAAGAATGTCCGCCGCCTCGCCCGAGGACGGGCGTCCCGCACTTCACTGAGGGCTACGTTCTTGCCCCCTATTGACGTTTTTACCGGCTGCCCTGAAGGTGGTTCGGTGGGGTATGATCATAACCCACCGATTATGAAATTAACTCGCAACCGAAGAATGAAAGCCTCCTTGCCAAAGAAGAGGCCTGAGTTCCGCGCAATCTGGCGCGACTCTCACCCGGAAGTCATCGTGGTGGGCGCATCGGCCGGGGGAATCGAAACGTTTGGCACGCTGGTCCGGCAGTTGCCGGAGGACCTTCGCGCGGCCATCGTGCTGGTCATCCACATTTCGCCCTTTTCGCCCGGCGCATTGCCGCAGGTCTTCGACCGGATGACCAAGCTGAGAGTCCCGCACAATTTGAAGGACGGGGAAATCATCAAACCCGGCCACGTCTATGTCGCGCCGCCTGATTACCATTTGCTCGTCGAACCGGGACGCCTCCGTTTGGTCCGGGGTCCCACCGAAAACCGCCATCGCCCGGCCATTGACCCGCTCTTCCGCTCCGCCGCGCGCGCCTACGGCAACCGTGCGGTCGGGGTGGTGCTCAGCGGCACCCTGGACGACGGCGCGGCTGGATTGTGGAGCATCAAACAATGCGGGGGGACCACCATCGTCCAGGAACCGGAGGACGCCTTATACTCCGGCATGCCGCGCAGCGCGCTCGATAACGTCAAGCCGGACTATGTCCTGCCCGTTGCCGAAATGGCCGCCCTGCTGATCAACTTGACAAACGAAAAGCGGCCTTCAAACAAGGGCTGCAGAAATTCACGCACCTTCATCGAGACGGACGTGGCGGAAATGCGGAGACCGATGGATCAAATGGAGGGTTTGGGCAAACCTTCCACGTTGACTTGCCCTCAATGCCAGGGGGCGCTTTGGGAACTGCGCGAGGGCAAGTTATTCCGGTATCGCTGCCGCGTCGGCCACGCTTTTACCGCGGAAACCCTGGAGCAGGCGCAGACCGAGCAGTTGGAACACGCCTTGTGGTCGGCGGTGCGCGCCCTGGAAGAAAAAGCCAGCCTGCTGGGCAAACTGGGCGAAACCGCCCACCAGCGCAAGCATGACCTGGCCGCCCGGCAATTCGAAGCGCGCGCGCACGAACTGGAGCCCGCCGTCAAAGTCCTCCGCGAAATGCTGGTCAAGCACAAGTATTGAGGAAGATCGGGGGCGGAGGCGTGAGAGTTCGCAACGGACAGCGCCGTCGGACAAAGGCAGGCACGTCCGACAAAATTTGAATCAAATCAACCCCGCCGTTTCCGGGAACCCGCACATGATGTTCAGGCTCTGGACGGCCTGGCCGCTCGCGCCTTTGAGCAGGTTGTCCTCCGCGCTCATGACCACCAACCGCCCCGTGCGCGGATCGAGCCGCCAGGCGATTTCGAGGACGTTCGTGCCCACCACGTTTTTGGTGTCCGGAAGCGTCTTGCCATCCAGCAACCGCACGAATGGTTCGCTGGCATACGCGGCCTGATAGCATGCCAGGATTTTTTCGTTTAATTCCCCCGCCGCTTGCGCCGTGCTGAAATGATCGGCCGGCGACAAATAAAGAGTGGTGAGAATGCCGCGGTTGACCGGGATGAGATGCGGCGTGAACTGGATGACGACGGTTGTCTTCGCCGCAAGGGAAAGTTCCTGTTCGATTTCCGAAACATGCCGGTGTTTGGGCACGCCGTACGGCCGGACGCTCTCGTTGCATTCCACGAACAAATAATCCTGCTCGACCTTTCGCCCCGCGCCACTGACGCCGCTCAAGGAATCCGCAATGATGCCCGTGGGCCGAACCAGTCCCGCGCGCAGCAGCGGCAGCGTGGGCAACAAAACACTGGTGGGATAGCAACCCGGTGACGCCACGAGCATCGCATTTTTGATGGCCGGGCGGTAAACCTCCGGCAAACCGTAAACCGAGGTCGCCAGCAAATCCGGCGCGGGGTGATCGTGCGCGTAGAAATCCTTGTAAACCGCGGGATCTTTCAACCGAAAATCCGCGCTCAGATCAATGACCTGGCAACCATGCTGGAGCAACGGCACGGCGAACTCCGCCGAGACGCCGTGCGGCAGGGCGAGGAAGACCACCTGGGCCTGCTTCGCCAAAAGCCCGGCATTCGGCTCCGTAAACCGGAGCGTGCGCGCTTGCGGGTGATGAGAAAATTTGGGAAAAACCTGGCCCAGATTCTGGCCGGCGTATTGGCGTGACGTGACCGCCGCCAATTCCGCGTGAGGGTGCGTCAGTAGCAGGCGCACCAATTCCTCGCCCGAGTAACCGGACGCGCCGACTATTCCAACCTTGACCTTTTTGTCCATTTGCAGAGCGCGGAAGCGCGTCGCATACCGCATGGAGTCCCGCCTTCAGGCGGCAGGGCGCCCGAAATGCGATGAGCTTGAAAGTTTTCGGTGCGCTCGACCTCGCCGGCCAAAGCCGGGATTCCAAACTCCGGAACGCCCCGGCTCGATAATCAATTCGCCTCCGGGCAGAGCAGGAGCTCTGCGTTTCGAAGGAGAAGTCCGTGGCCGCAGGCCAGTGCGATCAACGCTTGCTGTACTGGAACCGCTTGCGAGCGCCGGGCTGGCCGTATTTCTTGCGTTCCTTCTCGCGGGAATCGCGGGTCAGCAAACCTTCCGACTTGAGCGTGGGCCGCAACGCGGCGTCCACTTTCAACAACGCGCGCGCAATGCCGTGACGAACTGCGCCGGCCTGACCGGTCGGGCCGCCGCCTTGCACGTTCACACGAATATCATACTTGCCGGCCCCGGCCGTTGCCTCAATTGGCTGGCTGACGACGGTGCGCAGCGTTTCCGTGGGGAAATAATTTTCGAACGGGCGGCCGTTCACGACGATCTTGCCGGAGCCCGAGCTCAAACGGACGCGGGCGATGGAAGTCTTGCGCCGGCCCGTGCCGAGAAATTCATTGGATTCAGCCATAATTCAGTTGCGGTTGCTTACTTGGCGGGCGTGAGTTGCGCGGGCTGCTGGGCCTTGTGCGGATGCTCGTTGCCCTTGTAAACTTTCAATTTGGTCATCAATACCCGGCCCAAACGGTTCTTGGGCACCATGCCGCGGACGGCGTGGGTGATCAGGCGTTCCGGCGTCCGGGCGCGCACTTCGGCCACGGACCGGTATTTCTCGCCGCCCTTCCAGCCCGAATAGGTCATGAAACGCTTGTCGGTTTCCTTTTTGCCCGTGACCGCCACCTTGTCGGCGTTGATCACGACCACAAAATCGCCCGCATCGAGATGCGCGGTGAAGACAGGTTTGTTTTTCCCGCGCAGAATATCGGCGATCTGGACGGCAAGACGCCCCAACACCGCCCCATTGGCATCAATAACGTGCCACTTGCGCTGGTCGGGATTAACTTTCGGCAAATATGTTTTCATCTAAATCCTGATAAAAGGAGGGGAGAAGGTAGCAAAACAGACCCCCAAGTCAATAGCCAATTAAGGAATTTTCAAGTAACGGAAGGCAATATGAAACCACCTCCACGCCACAACATACCGGGGTGCGGACGGCGCGTCCACACAATTAGCCCCAGGCTCCAAAACCATGTGGGAACGAGCCGTTCCCCTGCCCATGGCTACCACTCGATTACGGCAGCCCCCCACGTCAAACCCGCCCCAAATACCACCAATAAAACCAAATCGCCCCGATGGATGCGCCGGGATTCGACCGCCTCGTCCAGGGCAATGGCGACGGATGCAGCCGAGGTGTTGCCGTATTTCTCCACGTTGACAAACAACTGGTCCGGACGGGCGCCCAGACGCTCACTGACGGCGTCGATGATGCGCCGGTTGGCCTGATGCGGGATGATGCATTTGATCTGAGAGATGTCGAGTTCGCAGCGGCGCAGCGATTCCTGCGCCGCGGTGTTCATGGCCTGGACGGCATTCTTGAAGGCTTCCTTGCCGTCCATGCGCAGGAAATGAAGACCGGCGGCGACCGATTCCTTGCTGGCCGGGCAACGGCTGCCGCCGCCGGGCATCGAGAGCAAATCGGCCTTCCGCCCATCCGCGCCCATGCAGGCGGTGAGCAGGCCATGGGAATCGGGGCGGTTCTGCAGGATGGTCGCGCCCGCGCCATCGCCAAAGAGCACGCAGGTATTGCGATCCGTCCAGTCCACGATGGAAGAGAGTTTCTCCGCGCCGATCACCAACACCGTATTGTAGGTGCGGGACATGATGAACTGCTGGCCAATCTCCAGCGCATAGATGAACCCGGAACAAGCCGCTTCGATGTCGAAAGCCGCCGCGCGATAAGCGCCAATCTTTTGCTGCACCAGACAGGCGGTCGAAGGGAACGGCATGTCGGGCGTGATGGTGGCGACGATGATCAGGTCAATTTGATCAGGTTTTACCCCGGCTTTGCGCATCGCCCGAAGGGCCGCGCGCGAAGCGAGATCCGAAGTGTATTCGTCACTCGCCGCCATGCGCCGGGACTTGATGCCGGTGCGGGTGAAAATCCATTCGTCGGTGGTATCGACCATGCGTTCCAGGTCCGCGTTGGTGACGATGCGTTCGGGGACGTAGGAGCCGACGCCGGAGATCGAACAGGTGCGGCCAAGGAAATTGTAAGTGGCGCGCGGGTTCTTGAATTTCCTGGGGGAAGAAGCACTCATGCGGCGACGGGTGTTGACGCATCAGGCTTGGCCGCGGCCAGGCGATCATTCGCGCGGGCGATTTGCAGCGAAAGCTTTTGGTTGATGTCGTGGCGAATCTCCTCGGCGGCAACCCGGATGGCGTTCATGACGGCGCGGGCGCGGGAGGAGCCATGGGTTTTGATGACGATGCCGTTCATGCCCAGCAGCAGTGCGCCGCCATAAACATCGGGATCCATGCGTTGTTTGATGTTATCAAAGGCGCCACGCGCCAGCATCGCGCCGAATTTGCGCAAAGGATTGGCGGTGAGTTCTTTTTTGAGCAAATGCTTCATGGCATGACCAAGGCTTTCGGCGGTTTTTAACACAACATTCCCGGTAAAACCATCCGTAACGACGACATCAACGGCATCCTCGAAAAGGTGAAAGCCTTCCACGTAGCCGATGAAATCGAGTTCGAGCAGGGAGCAGAGCCGCGCTGCCTGGCGGGTAAGGTCGTTGCCTTTGGACTCTTCCGATCCGTTGCTGAGGATGCCGACGCGCGGGTTCTTGAGGCCGAGGATTTCCCGGGCATAGACGCTGCCCATGACGGCAAACTGCGCCAGGTGGGAAGGTTCGCAAACCGGGTTGGCGCCCGCGTCGATGAGAATGAAATCCATCGTGCGGGAAGGCATGCGCGCGGCCAGGGCTGGACGTTCGACGCCATCGAGGCGGCGCAACTTGAGCGAGCCGGCTACCAACGCGCCGGTGTTGCCGGGCGAGATGATGGCGTCCGCCTTGCCGTCGCGCACCAGTTCGATGGCGCGGACCATGGAGGAATCCTTTTTGCGACGGATGCCTTCCAACGGCTTGTCCTCCATGGTGAGGACTTCACTGGCGTGGACGACCTGGACGCGTTCGTCGTGGAAGCGGAGGCGTTCGCGGGCGGCGCGGATTTCAGTTTCGTTGCCGACGAGATGGAGACTGGAAATGCTGGGATCTGCGTCCAGCGCGTTCTTGGCGCCTTCAACGACGACCCCACAACCGTGGTCGCCGCCCATGACATCGACAACGATCCGCATATATGGAAAGAGGGCGGAACAACGAGTCCCCAGCCCAACCATCTCACACTCGAATCAGGAGCCGGCAGTAACTGTGATGACCTGGCGCCCCTTGTAAAAACCACAGGCAGGGCATACCCGGTGCGGCACGTACGGCGCCGCGCATTGCGGACAGGTGGACAGTTGCGGCAACGTTAGAACGCTGTTGTAAGCGCGGCGCTGGCGCATGCGGCTTCGTGATGGTTTACGCTTAGGTACACCCATATATCATTTAAATTTCAGTTTATTCAATTCGGCCCAAGCAGACGCTTCTTTGGTCTGACCGCTGCCGCCCGTGCTTTTTTTCCTGCCGGGCGCCGACCTGGGCAGCCCGCCGCATTCCGGCTTGCACAACGGATGTTGCGGAAACTCGAGGAGAATATCCTCGCGCACATAGGGCGTCAAGTCCACGCAATCATTGGCCACCGGCACCTGTTCCTCGCCTTCCAGCGGCAAATGACAGGCCCAATGCTCCAATTCGAGCCGGTAGGCGACCGGTTTCAGGCACCGGGCGCATTCACAATCCAGCGTCAGTTCCAGCCGTCCCTGCACCAAAATGCTTTTATCCAGCTTTTGGACCTCTAAATCGTATTCCAGCGGTTGCCTGACATGGACCAATTCATCCAAGTCATCAATATCCAATTCGCTCACCGGGAGCGGCCCTTGCAACCGCACGGACTCCTTCTCCAAGTGGCGAAGATTCACCAGCAAAGCCATAATAATCAAGTCTTTATGCTTTGGAAACCATCAAGGTGCCGACCAGGGCTTTTTGCACATGGGCCGGCACGAACGAGCTGACATCCCCGCCCAAGCGCGCGATTTCTTTCACGATCCGCGAACTCAGGAAGACGTAGGTGTCCTTGGGCATCATGAAAATGGTTTCCACATTCTCGTTAAGCTTACGATTCATCAAGGCCAGTTGAAATTCAAATTCAAAGTCAGACACAGCGCGCAAACCGCGGATAATCGCCTGGGCCGACTGCCGTTGCACATAATCCACCAGCAAACCATCGAAGCAATCGGCCTCCACATTGGGCAAATGCTTCACCGCGCGCTCGACCAACTCCAGCCGTTCCTCCAGGGTGAACAGCGGGTTCTTGCTCTCGTTTTTGGCCACCGCCACGATCACGCGGTCGAAGAGCTTGGTCGCCCGCTGGATCACATCCAGATGGCCGTTCGTCAAGGGGTCGAAACTGCCGGGGTAAATCACGGTGCGCATAAAGGGAACGCTAACACATTCACGGGTAATGGACATCGAAAAAAGCGCACGTTTGGAAGGATGGGTGCATCTCAACGGTCCGTACTAGCATGGTGACAAGCTGCGCCCCGCCCTTGCCGCGCCGTTTCGCCCTTGCCACCGGGGGGAAGTTTGCCTACTGCTAACCGCGGACAGTTGATTCAGAAATCCATTATTATGTCACTACTCGCAGGGAAATTGGGAATCGTGTTCGGTGTCGCCAACAAACGGTCCATCGCGTGGGCCATCGCGCAGGCCTGGCAAAAGGCGGGAGCCCGGCTCGCGTTCACTTACCAGGGCGAACGGCTCAAGGAAAACGTGGAGGAACTCGCGGGCACGTTCGGGCCGGACACCCTGATGCTGCCCTGTGATGTCACGAAGGATGAAGACATCGCCCGCGTTTTCGCGGAGGTCGGCCAGAAGTTCGGCAAGCTGCACTTGCTGCTGCATTCGGTGGCGTTTGCGCCCAAGGATGCGTTGGAAGGGGATTTTCTCAGCACGAGCCGCGAGGCGTTTCGCATCGCCCATGATGTGAGCGCCTACTCGCTGATCGCGCTGGCGCGCGGAGCCGCGCCTTTGATGACCGAGGGCGGGAGCATCATCGGCATGACGTATTACGGTTCGGAAAAAGTGGTGCCGCATTATAATGTGATGGGCGTGGCCAAGGCTTCATTGGAGGCAAGCACGCGTTATTTGGCGTATGATTTGGGACCAAAAAAAATCCGCGTCAATTGCATCAGCGCCGGGCCGGTAAACACACTGGCGGCGCGCGGGATCGCCGGATTCACCGACATGCTCAAGCATTACGAAGCCCATGCTCCGCTCAAGCGCAACGTGCTGCCGGATGAATTGGGCGCGACCGGCGCGTTCCTCGCCAGCGATGGCGCGGCGGCCATCACTGGGCAGGTAATCTACGTGGATTGCGGGTATCAGATCATGGGGATGTGACCGCGCGAAGCGCGGAAGCATCAAACACCGAAAACCAAGCTTCAGAAAATGGGAAAGTTCCAAATATGAAACCACACATCAAAAACAATTGGGGCATGAAGCAGTTTTCGCTCATCCTGGGCCTGGGGTTGGTGGCTGCGCCTCTTTTATCATTCGGTGCGGCGAATCCGGCTGCGGAAGATAAACCGGCGCAAGCCGCGCCATCGCTGGCGGAGAACACTGGGCAGGCGGACGCGAAATCTGACGAGCAAGCGTTTATGGAACTGGCGCACACCATCATGGCAAACAATAAAGGCGTGGTGATCGGAGATACCCCGTTGTCGGAGGAGCATCGGAAATGGAACGAAGAGGTGGCGCAGGTTTCGTTGAACAACGCCAAACTGGCGGGGCAGTTTCTGACGAACTTTCCCGCAAGCAAACACGCGGCGGACGTGGCGGAAGCCGAACGGCAACTATTGCTCAAAGCCACCTACGCGGGTTCGTCTGAGGCGCGCAGCCGGTTGGAAGGATTGGTCGCGGAAAAGCTGAAGGCGCCCGGTTTGGACGAAGTGGAGCGCTTCAAGTTGCGCGCCGTGCAGGTTCAGGCGGCGGAAAGGGTGAATGGAGAATCCACCGAGGAAAACAGGGCGGCATACGAACATGGCGTGCGGCAACTGGTGGCGGAGTTTCCGAAACGCCCGGAGCCCTATCTGATGCTCTTGCAGGCGACGCAGGGCCTGGACACGGCGAAACGCAGGGCGGCGATTGAAGAGTTGTCGAGCATGCCCGGCGTGCCCGAGATGGTGAAGCAACGCGTGGACGGGATGCTCCGGCAGTTGAAACTTGCCGGCCATCCGCTCGAAATCCAATTCACCGCCGTGGATGGCCGCGAGGTGGATCTGGCCAAATACAAGGGCAAGGTGGTGTTGGTGGATTTCTGGGCCACGTGGTGCGGGCCGTGCGTGGCGGAACTCCCGCACGTTAAGGAAGCTTACGAAAAATTCCACGCCCAGGGATTCGAGGTGGTGGGCATCAGTTTTGACAGCGAGAAATCCGCGCTGGAAAAGTTTGTAGCCGCCAGGGACATGCCGTGGCCGCAGTATTTCGACGGCAAGAAGTGGGAGAACAAGTTTGGCCAGCAATACGGCATCGACAGCATCCCGCGGATGTGGCTGGTGGATCGGGATGGCAACTTGGTGGACACGGAGGCCCGGGACGGGCTGGCCGAGAAGGTCGAGCGATTGCTGGCGGGAAAGCAAACGCCTGCGGCGGCGAAGTAACCACTGCTGCGATGCAGCAGAAGGCATTTGACCGCAGTTGAGCTCAGACGGACGCGGTCGACGGTGGCTTCCTCGGCGGACGGTGGCCGCTGGGTCGCTGTCCCCGGCAGCCAGGTTTACACCTCACAGCCCGCCACAACCACTGGAACCAGCGGCTATCTCGTGGGCGAACAGGGTTCAATCATCGAACTGCAATACCTGGGGAACAATGTATTCCTGCCGCTCAGTTCGCAGGGAGGTACATTTCTGCGTATTAGAGGAGCGGAGGATTCCAAACGAAGCATATTTTGCAAGGCGGCTCAAATTCTCCTTGCCTTGGAGCGACTGTTCTCTTATAAGAGATAAGTCTGACCGCTGACCATCCCACGCTGCCTGCCGGTTCAAGGTAAAAAGTTTCCGGCCGGTGTTAATTGCGCCAATTGGCATTTAAGCCGATGGTGCAAATGAAAAGGAAAGAGTCGTTATGAAAGAGTTGCAAGGGAAGGTTTGTCTGGTCACAGGAGGAACCCGAGGGATTGGCCGCGCCATCGCTTTGGCCATGGCTGACATGGGCGCGGATGTCGCCTTCAATTATCAAAATTCACGCGAACGGGCGGAGGAAGTCTGCAGTCTGGTCCAGGAGAAGGGCGTGCGCTGCCGCGCCATCGCGGCCAACGTTGTTTCGGAGGAGGATGTGGGACGGATGGTCCAGGAGATCCTCGACAATCTGGGGCCGGTCAGCGTGCTGGTCAATAACGCCGGCATTACCCGCGACCGCACGTTTTTGAAAATGACGCGCCAGATGTGGGACGAGGTGATGAACGTCAACCTGGACGGTTTGTTCAATGCCACGCATGCGGTCCTGCCGAGCATGATCAACCTGGGCTGGGGACGCGTGATCAGCATCTCCTCCTTCGTGGGTTTGACGGGAAATTTCGGCCAGACGAATTATGCCGCCACCAAGGGAGCGATCAATTCGTTCACCATGGCGCTCGCCCGCGAAGTCGCGCGCAAGGGAATCACCGTGAATGCGGTCGCTCCCGGGTTCACCGACACCGACATGGCGAGGGAAATCCCGAGCAATGTGCTGGACCAAATCAAAGCGATGACGCCGATGGGCCGCTTGGGAACGCCCGAGGAGGTGGCCAACGCGGTCGCCTTCCTGGCCAGCCCGCGCTCCAGTTTCATCACCGGCCATGTGCTTTCAGTGAATGGCGGAATCCTGATGTAAGAACTTGTGCGGTAGGGCGAGTCACTCCTTGCGCGCCAACGGCGGGCAAAGGACTGCCGCCCTGCCGAGACGGGTTTTTGCCGCACGTGCGGCAAAGTTTTGCAGCGTGGCGTTGGTTTTTTTACGGCACGCAATGAAACAGCCAGAAGGGGAGAATTCCGAGCCGCCGGAAGTCGCAATGAACCCGGCGGAACACCCGCCTGAGATCCGGAAGCATGCGTCGCGAATATTGATAAACCAGGAAAATGCCTTCCGGCCGCAAGACGGCGCGGCTGGCGTGCAGGATGACTTCGCGCGCGCCGGCAGGCATGGTGCTGAAGGGAATTCCGGAAATGACATAATCCGCCCGCCGGCATCCGGAACGCCCCAAAACCTCCGCCACGTCCGCGGCCGATCCGTGCGCGACATTCAGCCGCGAGTCGCGCATCGACCCGCAGAGAAACCGGACGAATTCCTGATTGGTTTCGATTGCCACCAGGCGGGCGTCCGGACGCAAGCGCCGCAGGATTTCGCGGGTGAAATCCCCCACCCCCGGCCCGTACTCAACCACCGTGTCCGCCGCCTCCCAAGCCACCCGGTCCAGCACTTCGTTGATCAAGGGGCGCGGGCTTCGGAGGGGCGATCCCAGCATGCAGGGGTGCTTGAGAAAATTTCGGATAAAGAGCGGCGTTCCAGCCAGCCTCCCTGTTTTGCTTCTGAGGTTCAACCGCCCGATCCACGTTCTCAGCAAACCAGCAGCAATTCCTGTCATTTACAGCATTTACGATTGCAGGGCCGAGGTTGCAATGGAGAGTTCACCGGTCAACTCCACTGGCCGAATGACTGCGCACCGTCACCGGTCTTTACCCCAGGAAAAACTCGCCGGGCGAAGTGCGCATGGCGATGGATTGAACATTCCCCAGTTGCGATTCGTCTAATTGCTGCTTATTTCGATCATAGCACGAGTTGAACTCGTTAACTGGCCCTCATCAAGAAAGGCAACGTATGTCCAAGAGCATCAAAGGTTACCGGAAGCCGACCCACGACGAAATCGCCGCCTATGCACAACGGCTCTATGAGGCGGAAGGCCGCCCGGATGGAAAGGCAGTGGAGCATTGGCTAAACGCTGAGGCGCAATTGATCGCACAACGCAAAGCCGAGACACAACCAGCCGCAAAAAATGCGGGCAAACCAAACGCCGCTTGGGAAACGCCGGCCCCACGCCAGCAAGGCACCAATTTGCATCGCAATTAGGCCGGGGCGCCTGCCTGGCCAGCACATGCGTTGAGTTCAGCGTCAGGTGAAGTCGCTTCGAAGTATGGAGTCCCGGCTTTAGAGCCCGTCTCGGTAGGGCGCGTCACTCCGCGCGCGCCGACGATGGGCAGAGGACTGCCCGCCCTACCGGGATAGGTTCTTAGCCGGTGAAGCTGTCGTATAGTCGAACGCACGGAAGTTCTCAGAAATCATCGTGCCGCAAAGCAATTAATTACAAAGCGAAAGGAACGCCGATGCCGACATATCAGGAATCGGAAGCCGACGACAGAGATCCTTTGGACTTGATCCACTTCGGCATCTCCTTCGCCGGTTTCATTGTGGCGGTTGGTGGTGTGGTGATTAGTTCCCTTGCTGTCGCAGCCGGCGGTTTGGCGCTGCTGCTCATCGGGCTCGCTTACTTCTCCATGGCTGACGTTTCTGGGGATTGACCAGCGTTAGCGGGTGCTTCGACGAGTTCGCCTCACAAGGGCAGCGGCTTTCCTTTCGTTTCAGGCGCCAGCCAAATCGCCGCCATGCCAATGGCATAAACCAGCGTAACGATTGCGCCCGCCTGCGCGTAACTGCCATGGAAAAAAGCCACCAACTGCCCTTGCGTCAGCGCGCCCACGGCGGCCAGCACCCGGCCTGAGTTATAGCACACGCCTTGTCCCGTGGCGCGCACCCGCGTTGGAAACAACTCAGGAAAGTAGAGCGGAAACCAGCCGTAAAATGAAGCGGTGGCCACGCCCACAATGAAGGCCGCCGCCAGAAACAGCCCGGTAAAGTCGTGAATCGCGCGAAACATCAGCGCACAACAGCCCAATGATGCGCCGCACAAAAGGAAATACGCCGACCTTCGCCCCAACCGCGCCCCAAGCCACGGCGCTCCCAGCGAACCAACGACCGCTCCAAACGCCAGCACCATTTGGGTATTGGCCTTCGCGGAGGGGTTGGCTCTCCCGACTATTTGATCGGCCCACAACGGAAGCCATTGCACTGAACCCCACGTGCCTATCAGGGCCACGGAAGCAAACACGATCCCGAGCAACGTGGGTCGCAGGAGCGAGCCTGAGAAAACCTCGCGCAACGGATTTTTCCCGCCTCGTTTCGCGGCGGCTTGCCAGCGTTCCGATTCCGGCACCAGCAGAAGAACGAATACCACCAGAAAGGCGGGCAACGCGGCCACCAACATCATCCAGCGCCACGAGTCAACGGTGACGTCATGCAACCTGGCCGTTACGCCGACCAGTACTTGTCCGACGTTTGCTGCGGCGCCCATCGCGCCGGCGAGCATTGGACGCCATTTTTCGGGCCAGCATTCCATCACCAACGCCACTCCCAGCGACCATTGTCCGCCCATGCCCAGCGCGGAAATGAACCGCACCGCGCCGAGTTGCCAGGGCGCCGCAACATAATATCCCAGCCCGGTCACCAACGAATACACCAGGATGCTGAGCGCCATCGCTCGCACACGGCCCATCCGGTCTCCGAGCCAGCCAAAGATTACCCCGCCCGCCGCCGCGCCGAGCAAAAAGCAGGCAGTGATTTCACCCATCCATTTGCCAATGGAACCATCGCCTCCCGTGCCGGCCAGCAGTTGCGTCAGCGCCGGTCGCGCCACCACCGGAAACAACCCGATCTCGTAGCCATCGAACAACCACCCCAAAAACGCCGCGAGCAACACCAGCCATTGGTCCCGTCCCAGCGCCAGGGGCTGGGTTGGTTGCGCTGGTGTTCGCGTTTCAGTGGTCACAATCGGTCACGTTCATTCCGGTCTCGGGATGTTCGTGATTTCCTAGCATGACCTCGGCGGCTTGTCTCTGCGAAAGCGCCGCGCGTCCCGTTCCCGGACAATGCGTCCGAAAACGAGTCACAGCGTGGACCCGGCGGTTTCTTCCCGATCAGGGGTTGAGAACGTGAGTGTCGGTCACCACCAGACAATTGGGCGGCGTGTCCAACGTATTGATGAAATAGCTGTTTGCGAAGTTGGTTGAAGAGGTAGCTGGGCACTTGGGCAGGTCAATCCGGTTGCCGTGGCCGAGATACGCCCGGAGTTGCTTGCTCGTGGGTATGGCGCTAACGGGCTGTTTGCTTTCGAGAGCCCACTGCTGTTTGGCGGCATCGATCTGCCGAAGGTTTTCGATGCAGCCGTTTTGCTGCGAAGTCATCCGCGCACGGACAAAGTTTGGAATCGCAATGGCGGCCAACAGGCCGATAATTGCGACGACAATCATGATTTCAACGAGCGTAAAGCCCGCTGCCAGCGATCTACGTACTATCATATTTTCCTTAATACGCGGCGTGAACGAGGCAGCAGGCGGTTTATTATTATTACAAGTAAGCGTTCACAGATTGCCTGATGCCAACCGCAACCTCGCGAAGCAGCAGTCGCGATGCCATTCCGATTCCTAGCCAGCTCATTGTCATTCAAGCGGTTAGGCATGAGCAAATTCGAGAACCGGGTTTTCAACCGTTGCGAAGAGCTATCACCACCTCCAACCCAGAGGGTTTCCGGTTCTGGCATCGCACGGCTCCCTGGCAGGATTCGACGCACGTTTTGACGATAGCCAGCCCCAGGCCCACGCCGCCCGTCTCGCGGTTGCGCGAGGGTTCGAGCCGGTAGAACGGATCAAACAATTGTTCCAGGGAAGCTTCCGGCACGCCCGGCCCGGAGTCAGCCACGCTGATCAAAGTTCGCCCGCCCTCGGGACGCGCCGAGACTGTGATCGGCCCAGCCTGGCCCGCATAGCGAACCGCGTTGCGAACCAAATTGGCCAGCGAACGCAACAACAGTTCGGGATCGGCCAGCACCACCAAGCCGGGGTCCACTTCCAACCGCACTTCGGCCCCTTCCCTGGCTTCCCGATGAACCGCTTTCTCCACGATGGGCAGGAGCGGAACCGATTGAAGTTTGATCGTGGCAGTTCCCAACGACGCTTTTGAAAAGGACAGCAATTCGTTCACGAGGCTCGACATTTCCTGCACCTCCTCGCGCAGGTCTTCCACGTACGCCTTTTGTTTTTCATCGGCGCGTTGTTCGATGATGCCGAGCGCCATCTGAATTCGCGCGATCGGCGAACACAATTCGTGGGCAATGTCGCCCAGAAACCGCTTTTGCCCGTTCACCAATCCCGCCAGGCGCGAGGCCATCTGGTTGATCGCCTGGCCGAGCCGCCCCAACTCATCGCGGCGATTGGCTGCAACCCGGGCTTCAAATCGACCTTCGGCGATGTGCTCCGTCGCGCGTGTGATTTGCGATACGGAGTGCGTAATGCCCCGCACCAGCGGCAGCCAGAAGAGCACGCAGATCAGCACACACCCGAATCCCACCAACACCCAGGGCGCGAAGTCAAAAAACAGGCCGCCGCCCCGGATGGAATCCGAAATCGCCAGTAGCGTGGTCGGCATCGGACCGGGACGTTCGCGGTCCAGGATTCGAACGCGCACTCCGACCCAATAGCGGCTTGGCCTGGTCGTGTGCAGCATAAACTTGGGCGACGGCCCCGATTGCGCGAGCTGGCCGGGTGGCGGCAACCGTCGTCCGCCCGGCCCCAACTCGAAATTCCGTTCCGGCGGCGGTTGCTCCGGGTCGGACTCTCCCTCGGGAGGCGGCCGAAGTTCACGGTCGCGCGGCGGGTTCATCCCTCGCCCCGGCGGCGTTCTCCCTTCCCGCAGCTTCGCCGTCACTTCGGGCGGCAACACCAGGCTCTCGCCGGCAACCTGCAAACCGTCATTTCGGAAGACGACGAGTTTCACTTGATACAACTCGCTGAACTGTTTGAGCAGATCGTTCCATTCCGAATGGGCGCTGCGGTTCAGCTCCCGGCTGACGACATCCGTCATCACCTGGATGCGATCCCCCGCCCGGCCCATCACCAGCGAATCCAGGCCCAGTCCGAACTGCGCCTGTGCAAACACGTAGAAAACCAACCCCAGTATCAGCAGGTTCAAAAAGAACCAGAGGAGTATTTTAGCCGAAAGTGGAAAGCCCATTTTCATGGTTTCATCCGCCTTCATCCCCGGGCCGGATCAACATGTAACCGGCTGCCCGCACCGTCCGGATGAACCGCGGCGTTTTCGGATCATCACCCAGCTTCTTGCGCAGAGCCGAAATATGCACGTCGATGGACCGGTCGAACACGTCGTAATTCCGGTCGCGAATTTCGTCCAATAATTGCTCGCGCGTCTTGACGCGCCCGCGACCGCGCGCGAGCGAAGCCAGCAGGTCGAACTCCACCGGCGTCAAATCGAGCGGTTGATCGCCAAGCACCGCCGTGCGCGCGCCTGGATTCACGCGCAGGTTTCCCACGACCAGTTCCGCTTCCTCGGTCGGTTCAGCTTTCGCCGACAGCGTGGAGCGGCGCGTTACGGCCCGCAATCTCGCCAGCAGTTCACGAGTCGAAAAAGTTTTCGGCAGATAATCGTCCGCGCCGATTTCCAGGCCCACGATTCGGTCCGACTCATCGCCGCGCGCCGTCAGCATCAATACCGGCACGTTGGATTGGCGGCGGATTTGCTTGAGCACCTCGAACCCGTCCAGGCCGGGCAGCATGACATCCAGGATGATGGCTTGATACGTTTCCTTGCCGGCTTGTTCCACGCCCTCCGGCCCGGTATGGACCGCGGTGACGTGATAACCCATCGGCTCCAGGTAATCGCGAATCAACCGGCAGAGCTTGCGGTCGTCGTCGATCACCAATAGACGCATTCCCGAGGGTGGGCTCTCGGTCTTTTCGTGTGAACTGCCTGGATTCAATGGAGTTGGCATCGGCGTGTTCGTAGCCTGTCTATGCCACTGACTCTAGCCCCCTTGGAATCAAAAATCCCGAACTTTTACACTTGCTTAACAATTCTGCGGTAACCCTCGCACAGAAGCTTAACATTGCCCGCGTCTCATTATATGTAACCAGCCTCGCAGGCGCGAGGCACAAAACAGCAACAACAAACTGCAAAGGATAAAATGAAGAGAACAGTTCAAACCATGATGATGGCCCTCGCGCTCGGCGTCTCCGGACTCGCGGCGGTCGCTCAACCTGCCGACGCTCCACCACCCGGCGATGCTCCACCCCAGGATGGACCGCCGGGCGGACCGGGACGCGGCGGCTTCAAACCTCCGCTGATTACTGCCCTCGACGCCAACGGCGACGGCATTATTTCCGCCGACGAAATTGCCAACGCTTCAGCCGCGTTGAAGAAGCTCGATAAAAACGGCGACGGCCAGCTCACGCCCGACGAATATATGGGCGGACGCCCCGGCCCGCGCGGCAAGCGCCCCGGCGGACCGAACGGTCCCAGTGCGGGCTCGGACAACTCCGGCCCGGGAGTCCGCCAACAGGGCGATCGTCCACCTCATGACGGCCCTCCCGGCGCACAAGGACAGGGCGCACGCGGCGACGCTCGTGGAGGCATGCGTCCCCCACCGCCTCCGCTCGTGGCGGCTCTGGATGCGGACGGCGACGGCATCATTTCCGCCGAGGAAATCGCCAACGCTCCCGCAGCGCTGAAGAAGCTCGACAAAAACGGTGACGGCCAACTCACCATGGATGAAATCCGTCCGCGAGGCCGGGGGCCTCACGGCCCCGGTGGTCCCGACGGCCAGCGTCCGCCCCCGGGAGAAGGCGGCCAGCCGAACACCCCTCCCGGCAACCAGTAAGTAAGAGTATCGCGGTAGAGCGCGCCACTCCGTGCACGCCGACGGCAGGCAGAGGACTGCCCGCCCTGGCTAGGTGGCCAATTCGACCCGTCCTCCGCAGGCATGTTGCGGAGGACGGGCTTTTTCTTAAACGTCTTCGAGCCATACTCGCGGGCCGCGCTTCTCACCAACTTTCCAAAAGCGCTTGATGTGATTGCTGAAGCTGCCCGCACTCGGAAGCTCCAGCGGCAAGGCCGGAGTTCCGCGCCGGCAGAAATAATTACACCCGTTGGCTTGTCATCGTTTTGCCCGGCGGTAATATGCCTCTGGTTATGCCAGAGCTGAAATCCTACGCGCAGTGGGGTGAGGACCGATTGGTTTGGGAATATTTCGAGCGAACACCGCGCGGCTATTTTGCCGAGATTGGGGCCAACGATCCCGAGGTGGGCTCGCAGACATTTCTGCTTGAAGAGAACGGCTGGCGAGGTGTGCTGGTCGAGCCGCAGCCCGCCTTGTATGAGCGGCTGCGTCTCCGGCGTCCGAACTCGCTGATTTTCCAGGCTGCGTGCGGTTCGCCGGCCCAGCGCGGCAAGGCGCTCCTGAACATCGCCACGGTGGACAGCCGCTCATCGCTCAAAAAAGACAATCATGACTCTGCCGTCACTTTCTCCAGCACGGTCGAAGTCGAAGTGCTGACGTTGAACGAAATTCTGGAAACGAGCCATTGTCCCGGCCTTGATTTCCTCTCCATCGATGTCGAGGGCGCGGAACTGGATGTGCTAAAAGGACTGGACCTGCAACGGCACCATCCCCGCTTGATTATTGTCGAAGATTACGTTTTCACGTTCGCCGTCCACCGGCATTTGCGCGCGGCTGGATACAAACTGGTCAAGCGCACCGGCAGCAACAATTGGTATGTTCCCAAGGTGGCGCATTTTCCCTTCACCAGCTTCGCGGAACGGCTCAAATTGTTCCGAAAAATGTATCTCGGCACCCCGGCACGCCAGATGAAGCTGCGGCTGCGCGGCAAAAAATCATGACCAGGCTGCCCATTTCCGTCTGCATGGTTTCGACCGCCGAGGCCCACCGGATCGGCCGCGCTCTGGAAAGCGTCGCCGCCTGGGCGTCCGAAATCATTCTCGTGCTCAACGACGACGTGCGCGATGGCACCGACGAGATTGCCGCCAAGTACGGCGCCAAAATCTTCCGTGAGCCCTGGAAAGGGTTCATCGGACAAAAGAATTCCGCGGCTGAAAAGGCGGCCGGGCCGTGGCTGTTGAATCTCGACGCCGATGAAGTCGTTTCACCGGCGCTGGCGGCGGACATCGCCGCGGTCGTATCCGCGCCGAAGGCCGGGCATGCGGTGTATGAATTCCCGCGCTGCACTTTTTATTGCGGCCGCTGGATTCGCCACGGCGACTGGTATCCCGACCGCGTGCGCCGATTGTGGCGCAAGGATGCCGCCCATTGGGCCGGCGATGAACCGCACGCGTCCTTGCAATTTCAAGGCACCGTCGGCAGGTTCCGCTCCGATCTGCTGCATTTCAGCAACGAGAGCATTGCCGGACAAATTTCCAAGATCGCTCCGTATCATGTGGGGTTTGTGCAGCGAAAGCTTGCTGCCGGGAAAAGTGCCGGTTTTTTTGAACTCGTGGTGCGGCCCTGGTGGAAGTTCATGCGCATCTATTTTTTTCGGCTCGGCATTCTGGACGGCTGGCAGGGACTTTACATCGCTAAACTTGCGTCGTTTTCGACCCTCACCCGCCAGGCCATGGTGCGTGAAGCGCTGGAAAAGAAGCAGCCGCCGCCATGAACAACGCACCCTCGGTCGCGCTGATCATCAATACTTTCAGCCAGCCAGACTACCTGGCCCGAGTGCTCGCTGCCGTTTCCAGGCAAACCGTCCTCCCGCGAGAAGTGTTGCTGGCCGACGACGGTTCCGGCGACGAAACGCGGCAACTCTTCGCACGATGGGCCGCCGCGCAACCTTTCCGAACCGAGCATGCCTGGCAAAAGAACGAAGGCTTCCGCCGCGCGCGCATCCTCAACCTGGCCATTGCCCGTGCTCGCGCGGATTACATCGTCTTTCTCGATGGGGACACCGTGCCGCATCCTCGATTCGTAGCCGAACATTGCGAGCTTGCGCGCGCGGGTTGCTTTATCCAGGGCCGTCGCGCGCTCATCGAACAGCGCGCCGCCGAGTATTTCGGCAAGGGAGACCTGGCCGGAGATCGTCGGCGCGCGTTTTGGTCCGGGCAGATTCGCGGTGTGGCGAACGCTTTTCACTGGCCGGTCCCGTTCCGAAGGTTTCGTCCGGGCTTGCGCGGCATTCGCGGCTGCAATTTGGGTATCTGGCGCGCCGACTTGGTGCGAGTGAACGGCTACAACGAAGCTTTCACCGGCTGGGGCCGCGAAGACGCGGAACTGGCGTCGCGCCTGATCAACTCCGGCGTGCGGCGGGTGGACGTGCGTGGGTGGGCGCTGTGTTATCACCTCTGGCATCCGCCCGCGAGCCGCGCCGGCCTCGCCACCAACGATCAGTTGCTCGAAACCGCCCAAGCCGCCGCAGCCCGGACGTGTGAACTGGGTTTAAGCCAGCATTTTCAGGCAGCGAAGACCTCGTGACTCGCAGCAGGCTCGAATATTCGCTCAGTATTTGGCCTTGGGATGGACCGTAGAACTCCTGCTCCGCCCGGTGACGTCTTTCATCTTCACGCAGAACAGGAGTTCTGCGCTCCGAGGCAGTGGCTACGCCCGCGAACCCAACTCTCGCAACTCAGCCAATCCCGCCTCCACCTCTTTGCGCGGCAAGTTTCCCGATTCCAACGAGGCATCGCTTTGGCGCAACAACCGTTCGTAAAAGATCCGCCCCTCGGAATGCAACGCGGCATTATTCGGTTCGGCTTCGAGAAGCGCAAAGAGCACGTCCTCCGCCCGCGCATACGCACCCGTGCGTTCGTAGTGACGCCACAACCCGGCCAACGTGTGCAACGGCAACGCAACTTCAGCCAATGCATCGTGCAACGCGCCGATCCGTGGCACAAAGGCCGGCAGTTCGAGATCGAAATCCTGCAATTGGATCGTCAGCAATAAATCGAGTGCTTTGATTCGGCAGGCCTGGCTTTCCGCCTCACGCCCCTCGGCGGCCCGAAGCCGGGCGGCCTCTTCCAGCAAGGTAATGAGCAACAGACTTTTCTCCCGCAACACTTGTGTCGGATCATCCCGTGTCAGCAAGGCCAGCAACTCGGTTTCCGAAAACCGGCTCACAGCCTCCGGTCCAAGGCCAACCAAATCAAGAAACGCCTGGTCCAACATCACGCCTGCTTCGACCGTCTCATGCGCGGCAATCCGCTGCCGGACGCCCATCAGCATCTGCGCGATCTTTTCCACCATGCGAAGGATGTAATCCCTCCTAATCATTCCAAGGATTCCTTATCACACCGATGCCGCATGCGCAAACTAAAGGCGTTCGGCTGCTGATTCGGAGCCCTCAGGCAGCGGCGCTGCACGTCGCGCTCCACTGCCGTTTTGACGTAAGCAACAATCACTTCCCAAAATACTGAGTGATCAGTTTTCCCGCTGCTTCATCACAGCCTTCGAATGCCTCATTCACCCCAATGTTTGATGCGACAATCACGGCGCAGTTTTTTTCAGGAGCCATCCAGACCACAACGTAAAACATCGTGTTTGAGCCATTGTGCATCAGCGCGCGCCCGTTGGCCCAGGGGCGTTTCAGCACCATCCAGCCAAGGGCGTAATCATCGTTGCCTGCGGCCGCGGTGTGCAATTTCTTAAAGGATTCCGCTTTGAGCAATTTGCTTTCGCCTCGTTCTCCAGCCATATGGAACGCCGCATATTTCGCCAGATCGCCCAGCGAACAATGCACGGCACCCGCCGGACTGATCGCCAGTGGATTGTCCGCACCTGGGCCGGGCGGAACTGGTTCGCTGCCGGAAAACATTGTTTTTCTGTGACCCCAGGGCTGATCGACTTTGTCAACTGAGGCGGGCGCGCCGAATCCGGCCGTGGTCATGCCGAGCGGTTCAAACAACTTCGAGCGCAGCAGCTCTTCCCACGTCTTGCCGGTGGCTTTCTCCAGCATCACACCAGCGATGGTGTAGCCCTGATTGGAATAAATAAATTTCGTCCCCGGTTTTGCTTCCGGTTTGCGTGCTAAAATCCCCTTGATAAAAGCCAGCCGCTGCTCCGCCGCCGTGCCATTCGCGTCCCAGGCTTTGCGCCATAAATCGGCTGGAGCATCGCCGGGAGCGCCACTGCGTTGAGACAAAAGCTGTTCCAAAGTGACATTCAGATAGTCGGGATGGATCTCAGCTTTTAATTCGGGAAAGGCTTCTCCAATGGTCGTCGTCCAGGAAATTTTCCCCTGTTCGACCAGCATCGCGGCGATCGTGGCCGTCATTGATTTCGTGACGGAACCAAGGTGGAACTTGTCGTCAACTGTGACTTTTTCCGTGCCGCCGTTTTTGCGAAAGCCAACCGCGTTGGTCGCAACAACTTTCCCATCGACGACCACGGCGGCGGCCAGCGCGGGGAGGCTGTGTTTCTTGCGAATGGTTTCAAGCATTTGTGAAACGGGATCGGAATATTCAATCGCAGGAGTTTTGGCATCTCTCCCGCGAACGAACACAATTGCGCCGAGTGAGATCAGCACAATTCCAATGAGGGTTATTTTCGTCATAATGCTTTTCTTTGATGGTTCAGGTTGTAACCAAGACAGGTATTTACGGATTGGATGGTTTGCCGGGGCAAAGACTTCAACCGCCGCCTTCAGGTCCGAATGTCTTTCCAGGGAAGTCCAGGGCATGATCGTCTTTTCGCCTGATTCCCGGATCAACTGGAGAGAGCGAATATTCAGAATCCTGAGTGGCCGAACTTCTTTTATTTCGTCCCAAAGAATAAGGTTTAGCCCTTTATGCAAATGAATCCCCAGAGTGCTAATCCCCACGGCTCTCCTGGTTGTTTTCTGCAATAGCCAGGAATACAAGAACCCGGCCAGGAAGAAAGGCACGAGCCAAACCAGATGCTGCCAACTGAAAAGTCGCGAGACAAAATCGATGAATGAAATGAAGGGAGCGTTATGATTCAGATTGCCCTTGGTCAGACCGAACATCAGACAGAGCCAAATTCCAATGAATCCGATTTCGCCATAAATGGCGATCTGCCAGAAGGCGACCTTAAATTCAGCAGGTTTAACCTGGTCGGCGGTGGCCATCGAGAGAATTATGGGACGTAGATTTGCGACATGCGTTTGATCGATCGGCTCGCCGGTTTCGGCCGAATGGAGCAGCGATTGCAGTTGTGCTTCGACGGGAAGAAGTTGTTTGGACCGTGCCCACTGATTGATCCAGTAGATGAACGCATAGAGGGCAAAATAGAACAATGTAGCAGGGATCTTGGCATGGAGATTGATCGGCATACCCCAGGTGGCGACCAGCAAGCCGATACCCAGCGGGAGCAAGTACCACCACAGCACCGACTCCAATAAACGCGACTGAGCGCGCACCGAATTCAGTTCCGCCCGCAGAGACTCGACGATGGTCGCGCCGGGCGGGGCCGACGGAGTCGCCCGGCGGGTGTGAACAAGCTTCCATCCGATGAAAATCTCGCTGCCGATGACAATCAAGTAGCCGAGACGCGAAATCGGCGCACGTCCATTAAAAAAGAAAATTCCAAAAATAATTATCACAACCGCACAGGCCACCAATTCGCGGACATCGCGCGCGTCCAGGCAGCGGCGAAGCAGGGTCGTCTGCTTTTGCATGGCAGACATCAGTTGTGCCGACGACAGGTCCGGGTTTCTCAGTGGTTGCTGTTGCCAGAGTTTCTTTAGCTCGTCGTCATTCATTTCGGTTCCTCCGTCATCAGACAGGAAAGTTTCTTCTTTGCGCGATGCAACATGACCCCAACGTTATTGGCGCTGATGCCCGTGGCTTCCGCAATTTGTTCGTAGGTCAAGTCCTCCAGGAAAAGGGTGACGAGCGCTTTTTCGAGTGGGTCCAGTTTGAAGATTGCGGTGTAGAGATTGGCAATGCGATCGTCACGGTTTTCTTCAGTTGCCTGCCGCGATTCAATCGCGCGCGTGAGGTCGGCGTGTTCGAAATGAACGACGCGGTCGGAGCGTGATGCCCGCTTGCGGACGAACGAAATGGCGGTGTTGATGGCCACGCGATAAAGCCAGGTATTGGCAAATTGTTTTTCTTTCAAGCCCGGCAGGCCGCGCCAGATCTGGGACAGGATTTCCTGATACAAATCGTCCTGGTCAGCGGAATTCCATGCATAGACGCGGCAGACCCTGAGAATTTTGTTTCGATTCTCATTCACCAACTCCAGGAACTTGTGTTCGTCTGCGGGCGTCGAATTCAATCTCGGACCTTTATCAATTAGTCGCAGCGGAAAGGAAATTATTATCGCCAAGGAAAAATTTTCGACCCCGGACAACTGCGTCTAGGGCTTTTCTGGATCGGGTTTCGTCGGCGTGCGCGGCGTGAAGGTAAGCCCGGCAATCAGGCCACTATCGTCGAGCGCGATCTGCATGTCGAGCGTACCCTTTTCAAACTCCGTGGGAAAAACCATCGTCCCGCCGACAGGCTGCGGCATGCCGAGCTTCTGGATTTTTCCCGCCTGCTGCGTCAGCCCGTTAAAGAACTCGCTCGATTTGTCCAGCGGCAACGTCGCGCTCATCTCCTTGTTGAATTTGGCCTGGATGCCGGCGTAATCGCCTGCGTTGATCAACTCCTTGAGATGGTTGGCCACTTTTGTGTAACGATCAACCTGTGCCTGGTGCTTTTCCGGATCGGGTTTCGTCGCCGCGTGCGGCTTGAAGGTAAGCCCGGCAATCAGGCCACTGCCGTCCAGCGCGATCTGCATGTCGAGCATACGCTTTTCACACTCCGTGGGGAAAACCATCGCCCCACCGACGGACCGCGGCTCGCCGAGCTTGTGGATTTTTCCCACCTGCTGCGTCAGCCGGTTGAAAAACGCGCTCGATTTGTCCAGCGGCAACGCCGCGTCCATCTCCTTGTTGAATTTGGCCTGGATGCCGGCGTAATCGCCCGCGTTGATCAATTCCATGAGCTGGTTGGCCACTTTCACGTAACGATCCGTCCCTTGTCCCCTTGCAGCTTCGGTCGAGAAAAGCGCCGCCGCGAAAACCGCAAAGATCGGCAATAATACGCGCATGGAGGTCGTCCAAAAACAAAGTGATAAGCGCCTCGACGTGGCGGGTGAGTTCCGCGTGATTGAGTTGCAAGGCGCGCCCACCCCAGGCCGCGCGTTTGCGGGTGCGAGTGAAGCTGATTGAGGTGTTGATCGCGATTCAATAGAACTAGGTGTTTGCATAAGTGTTGTCTTTCAGTCCGGGCAACGCCCGCATATTTGGAACAGGACTTCCTGATACAAATCTTCCTGGTCGGACGGATTCCACGAATAAACGCAGCAGACCTTGAGAATTCTGTTTTGATTCCCAGTCACCAGTTTTAAGAACTTGTGTTCATCTGCGGGCGTCGAATTCGATCTCGGACCCTTATCTGATTAGTCGCAGCGCAAGGCAAAATTATTACGAGCTAACGCACAAATACCGCAAATGGCCAAAAAGTCGCCAAAAATGGCATTTATGAGATGCGAGTCCTTGAGAAAGCGGGCGGTTTCCAGCCTCTGGAAAGTAGCGAGCTTTTAGAATAGCAAGCCGCAACGGCTGCCGCTCACCCGATGCGGAATGAAATACGTGTGATCAAATCCCGCCCGAAACTATGCTGCAAGCGGTCCAGAATTTCCTTGCGGCGATAGCGCACGATTTCGTCCAGCCACGGACTGCTGTCCACGGTCACAAACAACGTTCCTTTATGAAGACCCGTCGGTTGGGCATGCGCGACAATTCTGGGATCAACCAAATGGTTCCAAACTTTGAGCACTTCGGCCTCAGCCTGGCGACGATCGATCCGCACATCCTTTAAGACCCCGGGCAGAACATCCCCGGCCCGGCGCGCGCGCAAGGTCCAGGTTTTTTCCATGGGCGCAAGGTCCACGCCGCGCCATTGCGCCAGCACTCTTTGACGTCCACTTGCCCGTGGTGGTCCGAGCTTAAAATCGCGGTATGGTCTGGGGATGATCGCCATGCTCCGTCACTTCCTGATCGTAATCGTAATGCTGTTCTTCACCGGCGCTTACGCCTTCACGGAATGTTCATCCAGCACCAGCACACCGTGCGGTGGCAGATCGTAATTGCCCGCCACGGTGCTGCCGGTCAGGAAATCGTGCATCGGTTTATAGAACTGAATGCGCACCGGCGAATTCTGATGGTTCAGCAGAAAATAGATTCGCGTGTGATCTTTCTGCCGCATGCTGACTTCCACCGTGTCCGGCACTTTCAACAGCGGCATCAGGTTGCACATTTGCCGCAGCCAGACCGTCAGGTCATCGTAGAACGGCTGGTGGCTCATGGTGCCGATATAGATTGCCTTGCCCAAGCCGAAACTGTTCATCGTCATCGCCGGGCGTCCGGCGTAAAAATCCTTCGCAAACGTCGCCAGTACCTGGCAGCCCTTGGCTTCGATGATGTCACACCACAGTTTTCCCGGATGCAAATGACTCGTGGGAAACGCGCCCTTGAAGGTGATGTGGTTCTCCTCGCCGGGTGGCAACGGATCGAATTCCTGCACTTCCATTCCAAACAAATCCGTCAAGTCATGCGGATAGCCGCTGTCCGGCGCCATGTGATGCTCATCCACCAACCCGGTATTGAAGGTCGCCACCAGGGTCCCGCCGTTTTGCACGTACAACTTCAGCAGGTCCGCTTCGCCTCCCGCCATCAGGTGGAGCGACGGCGCAATCACCAGTTTGTAGCGCGACAGGTCCTCGGTCGGGCGCGCGAAATCCACCGACACATTGCGATGATGCAGGCCGTTGTAAAAAAGCTGGATGTGCTCCCGCAAATTGAAATGTTTGTTCGGCTGCATCGGGTGCTGCATCGCCCAATCATTATCATGGCTGTACAGGATACAAACGTCGGCCACAACTTTCGTGCCCTGCAACGTGGGCGCCAACAGCTTCAATTCGTCGCCGATCTGGCTGATTTCCTGGTATGTGCGGCTGTCCTTCCGGCCGTTATGCGGCAGCACCGCGCCGTAAAACTTCTCCGTGCCGATGCGCGACTGCCGCCACCGGAAATAGCACACGCCACTCGCGCCGCGCGAGATCAGTTGGTACGTGAACAGCCGGACCACTTGCGGGCGCACCAGCGAGTTCACGTCCTGCCAGTTCACCTGTCCCGCTTTTTGTTCAATGACCCAGAAGCCCGAGTCCCCGCCGGGCGTGCGAATGCCGGTTTTCTTCAGCGACCGCAGCATGTCCAAATCGCAGGCCAGTTCCGAGGATTTGCTCTTAATCGCCGCGTTGCTGTCCACCGCCACGAAATCCAGCACTTCCGCAACGTCAAAATGGTCGAACCGGCGCTGCAAAGCGCGCAGGTTGGTCGTGACCGGACAGTTCGGCGTCAACTCGTGCAACGCCTCCGCCTGCATCCGGACAAACGCCAGAATGGTATCGCTGCTGAACCGCATCCAATCGAGCATCAACGCCGGGTTGTGCAGCGTCGGGGCGGCCATTGGCATCGGCACCTGCTCCCAATCCGTCACGATTTGCGCCCAATGGCGCAGGCCCATCATGTCATTGAGCCGCTCGATGGTTTCATACTTGGCCTTCAACCAGGCATGCCAGTCCCGACGGGTTTGTTCGTTGAAGGAAAACTCCGAGAAATGCGCGCCCAGTCCATTGTCGATCTGCCAGGCGATTAATTGCGGATGCTGCCCCAGCGCCGTGGCCATCGCCCGCACTACCTTTTGCGAAAAATCCCAATAGACATTGCTGTTCAAGCAGCAGGCGCGGCGCGTTCCCTCGCGCAACGGCAAGCCCTGCTCATCGAGCGGCAGGATTTCTGGATATTTTCTCGCCATCCAGATCGGTGGTGCGGCCGTTGGCGTGCCCAACACCACCTGGATGCCGTGTTTGCCCATGACATCCATCGCGCGCCGCAGCCATTCGAAGTCATATTTGCCCTCCTCCCGTTCGCAGAGGCCCCAGGTGAACTCGCCCATGCGCACGACATTGATGCCTGCGGCCACCATCAATTCGGCGTCCTTTTCCCAATTGCCTTCCGGCTCCGTGGCCGTGCCCGCGTAAGGATAGACCCAGTGCTCAGGATAGTAATCAGTGCCGAAGTGCATAATCGTTTGGGATTGACTGATTTACCGTGATTATACGCCGCCGTGCGAGCGAGGCAACCTCAAACTCGGAGAATCTGGCCTTGGTGCAACACTGTTACCATGTCTTTGGTAAGGATGGCGCGCTGCGCCGTCACCGTCGCCGAGCGCAGCGTCAGGCGACGGAACGAATGATTCGGATCGCCCGGCTTCGGCAGCCCGTTCCGCCCGCTGGAACGCGGGCGGGGACATCGCAGCGCGATGTCCCTACCTTTCCGAGTAAGAACAGTGCCGAGCTGCGCCCTGGCCTCGGCCTTGTACCGCCCATGTAGAAGCGGCGTCCCGCCGCTTTCCCCGGAAGCGAACTGAGGCGCCCGACAAACGCCGCCCTTTCAAAATAGTCAGTATTTGCAGACGTCCACGTTCTTCAGAAAGGTCGGTTCCCATCCCAAAGAGTTTGCGTCCTCCAGCCCGGGTGGGACCGCCGGACACGCCGGCTCATTCCTCGCCGTCGTAATAATCCAGCGGCTCGGAGCGGATCAATCTGCTTTCCGGGGAGCGCACCACCCATTTCCGGCTGTCCGGGTAATGGCAGGATTCGCCCATGGGATTATCCGCCACCACATAAACGAGGAGATCTGTCGCGCCGCTGTTGATAATCTGGTGCGGTTCGCCGGGCTTAAAGATAAATGCGTCCCCGCTTGCGATGGCCGTGGTCCCGTCCTTGTGCCGCACGGCGCCCGCGCCCGAGAGCACGTGGTAAAACTCCCATTGCGCGCTGTGGGAGTGGTAGGGACAGTTTGCCTTGCCCGGCGGGACGCGCAGAATCTCGACATCAAAAGGATGCCGCTCCATCAGGTCCGTCGATTTGGGATTGCGCCCCAGCGCTTCGGAGACTTGCTTGCCCGCGCCGGCAAATTTTCCCTTGGGCGAAGCCCAGGAAACCTCGGCCAGCTCGTTGGTGTTGATTTTATGCATAACTTTGGTTCGACCGGATTTCACTCAACGGGACGATTATCGTCCACGAGCGGGTTTTGTCCAGCTTGCCGCCCTGGGTGCCAGTTCGAAGCAGCGCGCTCTTGCAGGCTTGAGAATTCGATCTATAGTCGGCCCGCACCTATGACACACAAAACCCGCCAACCGAACCCGATGCGCCGCTTTTCCTTCCCTGCCGCGAATGTGTGGCTAACGGCGCTCCTGGGGTTTGCCCTGTGCGGCATTGCAGCCCGGGGAGCCGAGCCAATCCGCGCTTTGCTGGTTGCGGGCGGATGCTGCCACGACTATCAGGCCCAAAAGAAAATTCTCACCGAAGGAATCAGCGCCCGCGCCAACGTCACCTGGACCATTGTTCATGAAGGCGGCGATACCCGCGAATACATGGTCAGCATTTACAAGCAGCCGGATTGGGCCAGGGGCTATGACGTGGTAGTTCACGACGAATGTTTCGGCTTCGTGACCAATGTGGCGTTCGTCGAGCAAATCACCCAGGCGCACTCGAACGGAGTCCCGGCGGTGCTCCTGCACTGTTCGACCCACAGCTACCGAATGAGCACCACCGATGAGTGGCGGAAGCTTCTGGGCGTCAGTTCCTATCAGCATGAAAAGCTGCGTTCTTTCCAGGTCGTCAACCTGAAACCCGAACACCCCATCATGCAAGGCTTCCCCGCCAAATGGGACGATACCGACGATGAACTGTACGAAATCAAAAAGCTCTGGCCCAACTGCGTCCCGCTGGGCAAAGGCGTTAGCGTCGAGAAGACCGAGCATGTTTGCATCTGGGCCAACACCTACGGCAAGGCCCGCGTTTTCGGCACCTCCCTCGGGCATCGAAATGAAACCGTGCAGGACCCGGTGTACCTGGACCTTGTCACTCGCGGCCTGCTCTGGACGTGCAATAAGTTAGACGACAACGGCAAACCAAAGCCCGGATACGGGAGCAAATAAGAGCCCGTCTCGGTAGGGTGCGCCACTCCGTGCGCGCCGCCCTTCCTCATCTGTCCAATCCGCGGGCAGGTTCGGTTCCTCCCCGGTGGGCACACCTGTCAGTCCCACAGCTCGGGTATGAACGCGCGGCTGGAAGCCGCTCTCACTGGCAGCCAGGATGGCTGCCGCTACGCAACGGCATGCTTCCAGCGTGCCAGTTAGGCCGGCATCTTGCCGTCAGTTCATGGTGGGACTGACAGGTGCGCCCTCCCGGTTTTCGATTCGCCTTTTTCCTTGTCCGTGAACCCCGCTCGTCAGATGCTCAGGCCATGACCAAACACAAATCCCTGGTCGTGCTTTTTCTGCTTCTCGGCGCGACGATCGCAATTTCCAACGCTAATGCCGAAGTCCTGATCGTAGCGGACGAATTCCCCGCCATGGAAACACTGGCCGCAAAGTTGAAGGCGGAGGAACACATCGACAGCAAGCTCGTCGCCCAGACCAACCTGCCCGCGAGCCTGTCGCCGTTCGAGGCAATCATCGTTTACATTCACCGCGACCTGTCGGAACGCGCCGAGGACGCCTTCATCGATTTCGCCAGGTCCGGCGGCAAACTGGTGGTGCTGCACCACTCGATCAGCTCCGGCAAGCGCAAGAACCCGCACTGGTTTTCCTTTCTGGGTGTCTCGCTGCCTGAAGGGGACGTCACGCAGGGCGGCTACAAGTGGATTGAAGGCATCACCTGGCAGCAGGTGAACCTTAACCCGAACCATTTCATTATGACAAACAAGGTGACCTATCCCGAGCGCGTCGCTTTCGCCAGCCCGAGCGCGCCGGTTCAGGATGGCACGCTGCCCGGGTTCACGCTCGAAGAATCGGAAGTCTATCTGAACCACGTCCACACCGAACCGCACACCCTGCTCATGGGCTTAAAATATACGGATCAAAAATCCGGGAAAACTTACATGCAGGAACGATCGGGCTGGGTCAAATCTGCCGGCAAAGGCTGGGTCATCTACCTCATGCCCGGCCACACCAAAAAAGATTTCGAGAATCCCGCCTACGGACGAATTGTCCTCAACGCCATCGTGTGGAAACCGTGAACGGCGGAGCACCGACACCGAGCGCCAGCCCTGGAACCTACTTTCGCTCTTCGATTGGGACGAAGTGCTTCTCGGTCGGCCCTTCGTAAACCTGCCGCGGACGATAGATGCGCCCTTTGGGATCTTCCATGATCTCCTTGTAATTGGCGATCCAGCCCGGCATGCGGCCAATGGCAAAGATGACCGGAAACATTTCCACCGGGATGCCGATGGCGCGCATGATGATGCCACTGTAAAAATCCACGTTCGGATAAAGCTTGCGCTCGATGAAATACGAGTCGTGCAACGCCGATTCCTCGAGTTTCTTGGCGATTTCCAACAGCGGATCATTGTGGTTCAGCACCTTGAGCAAATTATCGCACGCCTTTTTGATGATCTTTGCGCGCGGATCGTAATTCTTATACACCCGATGGCCGAAGCCCATCAGGCGCTTGCCGCTGTTTTTGTCCTTCGCCGCGTTGATGAATTTCGAGCCGTCGTCGCCGGTCGAGTGGATTTCCTGCAGCATCTCAATGACGGCTTGATTCGCGCCGCCATGGAGCGGCCCCCAAAGCGCGCACACACCCGCCGCCGCTGACGCAAACAAATTCGCCTGGCTGGAACCCACCATCCGCACGGTCGCGGTGGAGCAGTTTTGCTCATGGTCCGCGTGGAGCAGGAAGATCAAATCAAGCGCGTGCACCACCTCCGGCTTCAATTCGTAATCCTCATACGGCATGGAAAAGAGCATGTGTAGGAAGTTGGCGGTATATTTGTACGCCTTCTTCGGATAAATGAGCGGCAGCCCGCGCGACTTGCGATGGGAGAACGCCGCGATGGTTCGCACCTGTGAAATCAGCCGCGCGGCGTAAACTTCGAATTCGTTGCGCGCGCCAAACTGCCAATGCATCAGGCCCTCGTCGAAACAACTGGCCGCGTTGATCATGGCCGAGAGCATCGCCATGGGATGCGCGCCGCTCGGAAACCCTTGAAAATGGAACGTCATGTCCTCATGGAGATACTGGTTCTCCGTGAGCAGATCGGAAAAGCGCCGCAACTCGGCCCGCGTCGGCAGGTGCCCGTAAATAATGAGGAAGGCGGTTTCGACCGATGTGGCTTTTTCCGCCAGTTCCTCGATGGGAATGCCGCGATAACGCAGGATGCCGCGCTCGCCATCGATAAACGTGATGTTGCTCAGGCAGGAGCCGGTGTTTCCGTAACCGTCATCCAGCGTGATGTAGCCGGTTTGAGTGCGCAGGGCCGAAATGTCGATCGCCTTCTCGCCCTCCGTCCCAACCAGGGTAGGAAGGGAATACTGTTTGCCATCCAATTCGAGTTTGGCTGTTTTGTTCATGCTCAGCACACTTTCTTAGTCAATGAACTTTAATGACAGTCTGTAAACACGCAAGTACTTCCCGCGCCAAACGTGGGTTTTCGCACGCTGGCAAAGTCCCGCTTTAGGTGGGGCGTGTCACTCCGTGCGCGCCGCGTTGCACATGCGGACGAGCGGCGGGCAGAGGACTGCCCACCCTGCCACCGGCAACGTCGGATTCGCGAATCCCCATGAAAAAGATTCACTTCAGCGCCGCATAGACGCGATGGACATCCTCATGATCGTCCAACGCGTTCAGAAATTCCACAACGTCCTTGCGCGCACTGTCGGTCAGTTCGGGAAAACTTTTGGCCACATAACGAATTTCGGAGGCGCTGATGTTCCAGCCTGCCGCCTTCAAGGCTTTGGCCACGTGATCGAGGTCCTTGATTTCAGTCAAAAACCGGGCTCCTTTCTGCCCTTCCGCAACCTCTTCGGCTTCAAGCGCCTCGATTTCCTGCGCGCCAGCCTCGATGGCATCCCCCTCGGCATCGCGATTCGCATCGGCATGCGTAGCCTCGACCACGCCCAAATGGTTGAAGAAAAAGCCGACACTTCCCGGCTGGCCCAGCGAACCCGCCTTGAACAAATTGCGAATCTCCGGTGCGGTCCGGTTCCGATTGTCGGTCAGGCATTCGACCACGACCGGAACCTTGTGGGGCGCAAACCCTTCGTAAGTGATTAACTCAAAGACGATTTTCTCGTCGGTCAACCCCGCGCCTTTCTTAATGGCGCGTTCGATGGTGTCGCGGGTGACGGAATTCTTGCGGGCTTTCTCGACCGCCGCCGCGAGGCGGGCGTTCAAGTCAGGGTCCGGCCCGCCAAGTTTGGCCGCGACCATGATTTCGCGGACCAATTTGACGACCAATTGGCCTTTCTTTTGCGCGTTTGCCTCGCGCCCGGCTTGTTTCCATTGTGCGCCCAAGCTAATCGATCTCCTGAAAACGTTGTTTAGTTCCGGCACAGCCTGCCATTGCCTGGAACCCAAAGCAAGACCGGCGCGAAGCGACGGAAGGTTCAAAGCTTCAAGCACCAAAGACCAGGCTCCAGAGAACGTCCAAAATCCAAGCTCCAAAGGGACGGGATTTGAGACTTCCAAGGCCTCGGCTTGCTCGCGAGGTTCCGGTTTGCGCAGCCTTGCCCGTTCCCAGGGCTTGATGGACGAGAATAAGCGAGCTAAGAACCTATCCCGGTAGGGCGGGCAGTCCCCTGCCCGCCGTCGGCGCGCACGGAGTGACCGTCCTTCGCTCGGAAGCTACGGCCTGGCCAGCGCGCCCTGCCGAGATAGGCTCTGAGCCAATCGACAAAGTGGGTCCGGGGCGAATGTCACGGGTCGGAGGGCAAATGTCACGGGTTGTCACGGGTCGTGTCACGGGTAGCACCTCACGGAAAGCCCGTCTTTATTGGGTTGTCACGACGTCACGGGTCCAGAGGGGGCAAGGGGCCGGCGCGGAGCGCCGGAAACGCCAAATTCCAAACATCAAGCTCCAAAAACAACGCCCCAGCTTCCAACCGCCAGGGAATCAAACCGCTGGGTGAAAAAGTTAAGGGAAGTTAAAGTAAATTAAGCTAAATTAAACCTGAAAACAAATCGGGCAGACGGGACTGGCGGGGGAGTTTACGGCAAAGCTCCGGCAATTGAAACTTTTTTGAAAAATTATTTTGCATTTTTCACAGGGCTTGTTAAAAATTGCGTCTGACGTTGACCAAAGAACGTTCGGGCGCATAATAATTCCTCACGACCGAGCAAAACGTGGTTTAATCGTGATGGAATGAATGTACCTGTATTTCTAGGCGCAGCAGCCGATAAGTCCAGCCAACTGGAATTGCTTTACGTTTGGGACCAAGCAACTCCCGAGGCCAAGGTCATCATCTTCTGCCTGCTCATTTTCTCCATCGTGGCCTGGTCGGTCATGATCCAGAAGGCCCTCCAGATGCGCCGGGCCAAGAAGCTCAACCAACACTTCGGCTCGGAATTCAAGACCCAGCCGAGTGTCCTCGGCATCTTTGACCGGCGCTTGCAAGTGGACGGTTGCCCCTTGTTCATGGTTTATCAGGCGGGCAGCCTGGAACTGGATGCGCGATTGAAAAATATTTCGGGCGATGCGCGCAAAAAATTCGTCTCACTCAAAGGCATGGAACACGTGAAGCGCAGCCTCGAAAACCGGGTCGCCCAGGAATCGCTCAAGCTGGAGTCGGGATTGATCCTGCTCGCGATTGCCGTCAGCGGCGCGCCGTTCCTTGGGTTGCTGGGCACGGTCTGGGGCGTGATGAGCACGTTTGGGCATATCGCCCAGCAAGGCAACGCCAGCATGGCCGCCATGGCCCCCGGCGTTTCCGCCGCGCTGATCACCACCGTGGCCGGTTTGCTGGTGGCGATACCGTCCATGTTCGGTTACAACTGGCTGGTGCATAACCTGCGCGTGTTGACCGTGGAACTGGACAATTTCGCGCAGGAACTCGTTTCCAAAATGGAAACGGAATATTTGGAGGAAAGGGATTGAAATGAATTTGACCTGCCAAATTTGTAGCAGCCAACGGGAACAGGCTCTGACTTTTCCGGAAGAGAGATCAGAGCCTCCTTACGTCGGCTGCCACGATTTATTGAATCCGCGCTGCCCGTCTCTTGTCAGTCTTAATGCTTTTCGGATCGCCTGATGTAGAAGAAATATGCGCCGTTTTTCACAACGCAATTCGCTGGTGACGCTGAGTGACATCAATATCACTCCGCTGCTCGATCTGGCGTTCGTGTTGCTGATCATCTTCGTCATCACCACGCCGTTGCTGGAAAAGGGATTGGATCTCCAGTTGCCCTCGGGTGTCGGAAAGGCAGACGGCAATCAGTTGCAGAAAAAGGACATTCGCACAGTGGAAGTCAGTCCCCAAGGCTACTACGTTCTGGACACCCACCCCATGAAGCTGGCCCAAATCGGGCAACGGCTGGCGGCAGACTTTCGCAGTAATCCGAATCTGTTGGTTTATATCCGGGCGGACAAGAATGCCCGCGTGGAACTCCTGACCGACATTCTCGACCAATGCCGGCAAATCGGCATCACCCGTTTTTCCGTGCGCAGCGACGCCCGCCCGCGACCATGAACCGCTCGCAAAAGAAATGTCTGATCGTGTCGGCAGCCTTGCATGGGCTGTTGCTGGGGATTGCGTTGTTCGGTTCGGCGCTGATGCCCTCACCGAACCCGCCCCCCTCCCAACCAATCCAAGTTTTTGATCCCAAAATGGTAACCGACGCGCTTACCACCGGAGGGAGTCCCGCGGCTGTTCCGCCTGCCGCTCCGCCGCCAATGGCCCCGCCCCCTCCCGAAGTAAGACCGCCCGCGCCAGAGCCAAAACCCGAACCGCCGAAGGTGGAACCACTTAAACCAATCGTGCCGGAGGTCAAACGCCCAGAGCGCGAGGTCGAGCCGGTCAAAAATCCTAAACCCGAGTTGGCAGGTGATGAACCTGTCAAACCGAAGAAAAAAATTGTTCTCGATGCGAGTGATCTGAAAGAAATCAGGCATTCACCCAGCCAAACGCGGAGCACTGAAGCAGCGGATTCAAAAGCTCGCGTGGATGCGGAGAAGCGAAAGCGCCTCGCAGAGCAAGTAAGCCAATCGCTGACGAGTTTGCGAACCGGCTTGTCTTCGCCCACTGCCTTGGTCTTGCCAGGTCCAGGCGACGGCGGTCCGTTGATGGCAAACTATCGCGATATCGTCGCCGCGAGATATACCGCTGCCTGGACACCTCCCGCCGACTTGGATGACGAAACCGCTACTGTGATTGCGAATGTGACGATTGATCAATTTGGCAACGTCGTAAATGCCCACATTACCAAGCGCTCCGGCAATTCAGGCATGGACAAATCGATTCAAAACACTCTGGAAAGCGTAACCTTTATCACTCCTTTCCCTGCGGGAGCAAAGGAGTCGCAACGGACATACAACATCAAATTCAACCTCCAAGCCAAACGCTCAGTCGGATGAAATATCACGCCACATTTTTAGCGCCAACCTCGGCTACTTGCTCACCCGTCCGTCTCATCCTCACCCTGTTTCTATGCGGGCTCGGCTTAGCAAAGCTGAGCGCCCAGGATGACACTATTTCGATCAGTCGTACGGCCAATTTTCTCGGCCAAACCAAGCCCATTCCCATCTGTATCAGCGGCTTCTCTGGAGAGGTTGCGAGCGTGCTCAAGTTCGATCTTGCCGTCATGGGATTTATCGACGTGCCGCTTGACGCTGCTCAATACATCCTCTCCGGCAGCAACAATGGAAATGTCCAGGGTCAATTAAGTCTGGGCCGCACAGTTTCAAAGTCCAACGCCGGTGGCACTATTACCGGCGAGGTTTCTCCCAAATCCGTCCTGTTCTCCAAATCCTACAGCGGCGCGTCAATCCGCGCCCAGGCGCATCGTTTGGCCGATGACATTGTCCTCAAAATCACAGGCGTCAATGGTATCGCGGAAACCCGGATTGCCTTCAAGGTGGACACCGGCCCAACGAGCGAGATTTACATCGCGGATTTCGATGGGCACAACCCGCAGGCGGTCACGCACGACCACACCATCGTGGCCGCGCCTTGTTGGGTGCCGGGTCATTTCGCGCTTTATTACACTTCGTACAAATCGGGGACGCCGAACATTTTCTTCCAAAACCTGTCCAGCGGCGAGCGCAACAACTTTGCCCATTACGGCGGCATGAACAGCAGCGCCGCCGTCTCGCCGGACGGCCGGAAAGTGGCGATGATCCTCAGCAAGACCGGCAGCCCGGATGTTTATGTCTGCGATGCCGATGGCGGCAACCTCAAGCAGTTGACGAAGACCCGCGAGGACGAATCCTCGCCCTGCTGGTCGCCGGATGGCCGTTGGATTTGCTTTGCCTCCAAGATCAATGAGCGGCGCGCCTTGTACAAGGTGTCCGTCGATGGCGGCGAGCCGATCCGGATCCCCACGTCCGGCGTGGCCAGCCCGTCCGAGCCCGATTGGTCGCCGGACGGCAAGTGGATCGCTTTTACCGCCCAAATGGGCGGATTCGAGATTTGCGTCGTTCCGGCGCAGGGAGGGACCGCAACGCCACTGGTATCCGGCGAAGATCCGAGTTGGGCGCCGAATTCCCGGACGTTGGTTTACGCGCGGCGCAATGGAGGAAATCGCGTGCTCTCTTTGCTTGACGTGCCCACCAAACAATACAAGGATGCTTCCCGAGTTTCGGGAAGCGCCGCCAGCAACTCACAACCCAGTTGGGCCAGATAGGCCTTCTCAAACCACAACATAACTATGAAACTCACGACATTCTCGAACCTGGTCATGGGCTCAGCCCTGATCCTCGCCGCGACCGGCTGCCATCACAACCCGAGCAACGTAATGCACATCCCCAACGGCCCCAAACCCATTGTGCGCCGGGATGATAATCCCGCTTTTGAAACCGTTCAGCCGGTGAACCCGCCCTATCAGGACGTTGCCAGCAGCACCAACGGTATCCCGCCCACCACCGGCCATCCCTCGTCGGACTGGGACAAAGTCCCGGGCATTCTTCAAGGCCAAACGGTCTATTTCGATTACGACCAGTCGGCCGTCAGGGCGACGGAAGAATTCAAGCTCGACGAAGTGGCGAACTATCTAAAGAGCAATCCCACGCATGCCGTACTCGTGGAGGGCAATTGCGACGAGCGGGGCACGGAAGAATACAATCGCTCCCTCGGCGAACGGCGTTCGCTGGCCAGCCGTGAGCAGTTGGTCCGCCTGGGAATCGATCCCAGCCGTATTGACACCATCACTTACGGCGAGGACAAGCCGGCAGCTACGGGCCACGACGAAGCCGCCTGGTCGAAAAACCGGCGCGATGACTTTGTGGTGTTGGTGCCGAAAAACAACCGGGTGGCCTTGGCACAATAAATTAAATCTTAGGCCAGACAGCCTTTCAAAACCATAACAAGCAATGAAACTAACAAAACTCTCGAACCTGATCATGTTGGGCCTCGCGTTGACTTTCGTCTCGGCGGGCTGCAAAAAACGCCCGACCGGCGTGACGAATTTACCGGGGCAAGGCCGGACAAGACCCGGTGATACGGCCGGCATGAACGGCCTCGACCAGGGAAACGGCATAAAGCCATTTGATCCCTCCATGGTCAAGGACGGCGGCCTGGCGCCCAATGCAGCGGGCAGTCACGATGGCTGGAAGAATGATCCCGATGCCCTGAAAGCCCAGACCGTCTACTTTGACTTCGACAAATCCGCCGTCAAATCCAGCGAGCAACCCAAGCTGGACGAAGTGGCCAATTACCTCCGGAGCAATCCGAACGCGGCCGTTCGCGTGGAAGGCAATTGCGACGAGCGCGGGACGGAAGAATACAATCGCTCCCTCGGCGAACGCCGCGCCCTGGCTGCGCGGGAAGTCCTCGTCCGTTTGGGCGTTGATCCGTCGCGGGTCGATACCGTCACTTACGGCGAAGATAAACCGGCTGTGCCCGGCCACGATGAATCCGCGTGGTCGAAGAACCGGCGCGATGATTTTATTGTGCTGACGCCTCCGTGATCTTTTTAATGTTTGGGAAGCGATGCAGCGGTTGTCCGCCTGGCCGTGCGGCGCGTTCCCAAACTGCCGGGGTGAGTTCTGACAATACCGGGCTGAATTTTCGCCTGATGTCCGTACTCCTTCCGGGACAATCGGATACAGAAGGTTTCGGGCGACGTTTTTGTAGCTTTACTATTGATTTACCATGGGGTATTCTTGGTAAGAATTAATTATTTATGAATATCATGTTGGGCATGTTAGGTCTTAGCGGCAGTGAAATCTTCCTGATTCTCGCCGTGGTGTTGATTTTGTTCGGCGCCAAGAAGCTCCCGGAATTGGCAAGAGGACTGGGCCAGGGCATCAAGGAATTCAAGAAAGCGACAAGCGAGGTAACCAGCGAAATGCACAATGCGATGGAAGACAATCCGGCTCCCCGGCGCATCGCTCCCACGCCGGCCCCCACCGTTGAAGCCGAACGCGCTGTTCCGCAATCCACTGTGCCTGCTCCCACTCCCGCTCCCAGCCAAAAGGCCTGATCGGCTGACGGTTTCTCCCAATGGCTAATGAGCCCGAAGAGGGTCGTTCCCCCGAGGAAGAAGAAGAGGGCGGGCCGGTTAAATCCTTCCTTGAGCATCTCGAAGATCTCCGCTGGACACTGATCAAAAGTGGCGCCGCGGTGACGGTAGCTGTTCTCATATGCCTTGTGGGCGGCAACTACGTGGTCGAGGTCCTTCTTTGGCCCTTGCAGCGAGCCAGCGTCCCATACCGCGGCACCAATGAGGTTGTTACCGTCTCGGCTGGTACAAACCACCTCGGGACTTTTGAGTTGAATGGGCAGCAGCAGGAACTCCTGCATTTGGGTACAAATCGCTTCTACGCATTTCAACTCCAGCCGGTGCCCATCACGGTCGGCAACACCCAGGTCATGGTGCTGGCGTTGGCGCCCGATCCGAATGTGGACGCCGCCAGGGCCGCCCAACGCGTCATTGCGGAGATTTCCGTTTTGAGCCCGGCGGCGGCATTCATGACCGCTTTCCACGTGGCGATCTACGCGGGTATCGCGCTCGCCTCACCTTTCATCTTTTATTTCGTTGCCCAATTCGTATTTCCAGCGCTCAAGATGAATGAAAAGCGGTACATCTACCGCGGCTTGGGTTTTGGTTTGGGGCTTTTCATTATCGGCGTATGCTTTTGCTATTTCGCCCTCCTGCCCGTATCGCTGGCTGCTGCCCAAAAATATTCGCAGTGGCTCGGCTTTTCCTCCTCGTTGTGGCGAGCCGATGAATACATCGGGTTTGTGTGCAAATTCATGCTCGGGATGGGCCTGGGTTTCGAGATGCCGGTCGTTCTGCTTGTGCTCGTGAAACTGGGCATTCTGAACTACCGGATACTCGCCAAGGCGCGCCCCTACATGATTGTCATCAACCTCGTACTCGGCGCGGTCCTCACCACGCCCGAGGTCCTCACCCAGGTTCTAATGGCCGTCCCCTTGCAATTGCTTTACGAAGTCACCGTTTGGGTCGCTTGGTATTGGGAACGCCAGGAACGTAAACGTGAAGCAGCTCAGGGCGTTGCCGAGCCAATGGGCGGATGATCGGTATTAATTCTTGGGCTCACCCGCGTTCCTGCAATTCTGGAAAAAACTCCTCCGCCAGAATATACCCCACGCAATTGGCCGCCCCGCAACGGCACGGATGTTCCCGATAATCGGTCAAATCGTAATTGTAATTGAACGTCAGCTCTTCACCCGCGCGAATGTCCCGCAAGGCCACGATCCAAATCCGGCCTGCCTCCTCCTGCGCCTCGCAATTCGGCGCGCAACTGTGATTTAGCAGCCGCGCCGGATTCCAATCCACATTTCCGTCCAGATCGAACTCATCGTCCAGTGTGAAAATATAAGGATTCTCCAATTCGCACTGACGCAGGGATTCCTGCTTGCCGATCTTCCTGCCCACGTATTCGACCACCTGGCTTCCCGCCGCGATGTCACGCGTCGCAAACCCGCCGGTGCCGTGAATCAGCGAGTCTCTGAAAGTGATGTTCTGATGCATTTCCATGCCGCGCTCATTAGAGCATGGCTGCGGCACTCTCAGTCAAGACTCCGTTGCGCTGCTGAAGCGTTCGAGGCGCAGGAAGATTTATAAACAAGCACCCTTCCCCTCGGATGGCTGGCATTCGGCGTGACAGCCGGTTCAGAAATCTCTAAGCTGCAAGTTGAAGTGATAACAAAGGCGAGGCCATCATGAACTCGATCCGCAAGCGGCTTCCGCTCGCGCTGGGCGCGATGCTGCTAACGCTCGCGATGGCCGTGTCAGCCCCCGGCCGGCCAGGACTGAATACCGACACCCCGCTTAGCCTTTTCACCAGCCTCGCGGATAATCTGCTGCAGTCCCAAGCGGGGATTTCAGTGACCAACATCCCGGTGTTCACGAACAACACGTTCGTTTATACGCCGGCCATTCATCGCCTGCTGCAACTGGCGGCGAACATAACTGACGCCACCACCAACCGAACCTTCACCGGCGGCCCCAATGGCCCGCCCTACGCTCCGTCAGTGTTTCGGCCAACCTTCCGCGGAGACGGCAGCAACGTGTTCATCACCGGTTTCGTGGAGGAAGGCGACAACAGCACGAGCTATCAAGTCATCCCGCTTTTATTGCCGGACGATGCGGCCACGGTGGACGCCACGACTACAAATATTTATGGCGTGCCGTACGTGATCGGCGCACGAAAGGGATTTCCGAACTTCAACGAATTCACCGCGACCAGTGTGTCGCAAATCACACGCAAGTTGCTCATCAACAAAGTGGCGCAAGGCACTCCCCGAAGTGCATGGATCACGAATCAACTCTACATCGTGGGAATATCCAACATCATCGGAATCGAGGCCTGGAATTCGTATTCGAATTGGTACCCGCGCTCTCTGCAAATCATTTTGGCAGACAAATTGGGGATGTGCCTAACCGTCACCAACGACGGCGATCCAACCCCAATTTTCACGACCAATTTGCCTCCGTTGTTCATATTCGGGACAAATTACACTTTGCCTTCAAATTCCTGGGCGGGATTTCCGGGCAGCGCGAGTCCAACTTTGAATGCTGCGTCGTTCCAAACCTATTCCACTAATGTGATCTTCTTGCCCGATCTCCCCTATCTGCAAAGTCCGGCGGGTTTCTCCTCCAATCAGTTTCAGCCGATCGACCAACCGCTCTCGCAAATTCCTCATTTCCTGCTGAGCATCACCAACAATCTCAGGTTCATAATGCTGGACCCGAACACTGGCCGGATTATCGATTACGTCTCCTTTTCTGATAGCGATGTTGGCAGCACGCGCGATTTAACTGTTGAGCTTCACCTCAACGACATGCTGAGTGTCTGGGCGACTAATACTCTGAGCAACGGAATGAATGCCGGCATCAATAACCAGCTGCAAATTTCCCTGGGGAACCTTCCAGTCTCCCTGTCATCTTGGAACAACTCCCAACTGCGGCAATCGACTGCGCAAAGCATGAGGGATGCAATCAACGCCTTTAGTTCGTTTTTTAACAATGCTTCGGGCACGACGAATTTGGTAATACAAGCTCCTTTTACCCCGACGGCAAAGCGCCTGCAAACCTGGACCTGGCAGGCGAATGATCCTCTGATTCACCATTTGCGAAGCGATTTGACCACTCCATCGACCCAGAATCTGGTGGTCACTATCTTGCCTCCAAGCTTGCTTTCCATATCCAATTTCTCGAACCTTGGTTTGGTGGATACTCGATACCATCCTTGGAATTATTTTCAAAACTCGAGCACCGATCCAGATCCGACTAATCCTGCAATCAAAGACGCCTCGATTTTCAACTCGGACTCCTGGAATTTCCCCAATGGCCAGCCATTGAGCATCGCCTGGCTCGGACAGGTGCATCGCGGCACGCCTTGGCAGACGGTTTATTTGAAATCAGGAATTGTTAACCTCAGCGCCTGGCAGACCTGGACTGGTGATACAAATCCGCAAGACGCCCTGCTCTCGCAGCCCACGAATGACTGGCGCATTGCCAGCCTGCTCGTCTCGTTGCTCAACACGAACAGCCCCCGCGATCTGCTGTCTGTGAATCAGATCAATCTCACGAACTGGTCGTCCACATTTAGCAACGGCATCACTGTGCTGTCGAATCTTTCCCCTGGACAGTTCGCGTCGATGATTATGGATTCGAATTCGCCGCAGACCGCGGTGATTGTAAACGGGATCAATGCCGTTCGCACGAACCAACCAGGCGGGTATTTCCATGACCTCAGCGCCGTGCTGGCCGCGCCGGAACTGACCATGAACTCCCCGTGGCTGAACACGGGGTTGGGGCCAAACGCCGTTAGCGATGTCGCCTACGAGATGATTCCCTCCCAAATTCTGGGTTCGCTCCGGGCTGATTCCGAGGCGTCGCTTCTGTTCGCCGCCGGTCAGCTTCAATTGCGATTCACGGGGTTCGACGGCTTTCCCTATGTGGTCCAGGCATCGGCCAATCTTCGCGACTGGTCAGCCATTGGCAGCGCCATCCCGACCAATGGCGTGTTTACACTTACAGTTTCAGATCCGTCCGGCGGCGGATCGAATCAACGATATTATCGTTCCGTCCTCGGGCAATAAGGCCGGGCGGCTTGACCGCGATAGGTCACCAGCGGCGGTGGAACCCCGGACCCACGTAGAAGCGGAATCCAGGTCCATAATAGTATGGATACCCGTAGTAATAGGGCGGCGGCGGCCCGTAGTAATAAGGCGGCGGATACCCGGTGACGTCGGGGCCGTAGCCCTGATAGGTCGGTGGAGGCTGGCTCATGTTGAAATAAATCCGTTGTGGAATTCGGTCCTCGGGCGTGAGCGCATGACCAGTCCGGAACAGACGGGTTTGGACGAATTGATTCGTCCCGGTTGGAAGGGCGCGCACCACATAATAAAAGGAGCCAAAATCATGGAACGTCCCATCCGGATCGCCGAAGATTTTGATATGCACCGGGGCAGGACCGACGTCTTCGCCATTGGCCTCGATTCGCGCGCCGGGCGGAGAGGATTCGACCAGGACATCGTAGGCCATTGTGTTGTGGGGTCCGCGTTCCGCGCCGGGCGGAAGCGGTGTTTGACAGCCAGCCAGAAACAGCACAGCCGACAGGCTGCTTGCAGCCAGGAGCAGTTTCGCATTCATACCGTAAAAGTGGTTCAAAATTGCGCTTTTCTCAAGTTACCGCAAAAGAATGGACGAGCGAACCCGCTCCTTTGTTCAATGACCAAAGATGCAAACCTGCCGCATAGGCTGAATGACAGCCGTGGGTTGAACGCCCCATTATTCGCTCAAACCTGGCCGTTCACGCAATGACTCCCTCAACCACATTCCCCGCCACGTCGGTGAGTCGGAAATCGCGGCCCTGGTAGCGATACGTCAGCCGCTTGTGGTCGATGCCGCACAAGCGCAGCATGGTGGCGTGCAAATCATGGACGTGCATCTGCCGGCCATCCTCAATTACGCGATAGCCGAGTTCATCCGTGCTGCCCCACGTCAGCCCGCCCTTGATGCCGCCGCCCGCCATCCAAATTGAAAACGCAAGGATGTGATGGTCCCGGCCGGTGCCCTGGCCCATGGGCGTGCGGCCGAACTCGCCGCCCCAAAGAACGAGCGTATCATCGAGCATCCCGCGTTGCTTCAAATCCGTCACCAGCGCCGCGCTCGCCTGGTCCACGTCCTCCGCGCCCCACTTCATGCCATTCTCCAAATCGCCATGATGATCCCAGGCGCGATGATAAAGCTGAATGAACCGCACGCCGCGCTCGGCAAGCCGGCGCGCCAGCACGCAGTTCGACGCGAAGCTGCCATCGCCCGGCTGCTTGACGCCGTACATTTCGAGAATGTGCTTCGGCTCGCTCTTAAAATCCACCAACTCGGGCACTGAGGTCTGCATTTTGAACGCCAGTTCAAGCTGGCTAACCCGCGTTTGGATTTCTGGATCAAGATGGTCCTCGGCGAGCACGCCGTTCAGGCGTTTGATTTCTTCGACCACCTGCCGTTGCGTGCTCTGGCAAACCCCTTCCGGATTGCCGACGTAATGCACCGGGTCGCCCTTCGATTGAAATTGAACTCCCTGAAACTTGCTCGGCAGGAAACCGCTGGACCATTGACGCGCGGACACCGGCTGCAGCCCGGTCCGTCCCGCGGAATTCAGCACGACGAAACCCGGCAGATCATCCGCTTCCGCGCCCAAGCCATACAATAGCCATGAACCCATGCTGGGCCGCCCTTTGATGATCGAGCCGCTATTCATAAACGCATGCGCCGGATCGTGGTTGATCTGTTCCGTCCGCATGGACCGCACAATGCAAATGTCATCCGCAATCCCGCCAATGTGCGGGAACAGCGTGGAAATCTCCTGGCCGGATTGGCCCCACTGCTTGAACTCGCAGAACGGTCCGCGCGCCTTCAATACGGTATTCTGCAACTGCGCCAGTTGTTGTCCTTTCGTAAAGGATTCGGGGAAAGGTTTTCCATCGAGTTCCTTGAGCTGGGGTTTGAAATCAAACGTCTCCAAATGCGAAGGCCCGCCCGCCATGCAAAGATGGATGATGCGTTTGGCGCGGATGGGAAAGTGCGGCGGATTGACGATGCCGCGCCAGCGTTTCTCCTCCTCGGCTTGCGCCAAGCTGCCCAGCAGACCCGTCTCCAGCAACGAGGCCAGCGCAATGCCTCCCAATCCGTAGGCGGCGCGACCAAGAAATGTGCGGCGCTTGATGCCCAACTGAAATTCCCGGAGATCAAAAGGCTGCTTCACAAGATTATACCCGGAGTTGCGCGAAAAGTTGAATGCGAGTGTTTTGCGTTCGCGCAACCGTCAGTGAGAAAAGACTAGAGCAAGACGCGCTTCGGCGCAACGTCGAAGCGGGTGGCTCTCAATGCCGAAAAAAGATGGCCCAGAAAACCACAACTGTTACCGCGATCAACCCTTCAGAAGCCGCGGTGCCTTCGCCTCTCCCGCCAGCCTCACCAAAATGCCAGTTTCACTTGCTGTCGGTTGGCCGGGTCGGTCTGAGCGGCGTCGCTTCCGCCGCATCCTCCAGAGCCTTCAGCTTTTCATCGAGGATCTCGACATGATTCTCTTTCTTGATTTGGGCGTAGTACTCGGGCAGGATTTTTTCGATTTGTTTGTTCTCCAGCACCGACTTCAGCCGGTCGCTAACCTTGGCCAGTTCGATGCGCTTGGGCGGAGTCAATTCCAGCAGCTTGATCAGATGATACCCAACGCGGCTGACCACCACATCGCTGACCTGGTTCGTCTTCAAGGAGAAGGCGGCGGCTTCGAACTCCGGCGGCACGGTCTGGCTCGGAACTTTTGGATCGCTTCTGGGAATCTCGATTTCCCCGCCCTTTTCCTTGGCTGTGCTGGCTTCGGAAAAATCCCTGGCCAGCTTTGAAAAATCTTCCCCGTCACGCGCGCGCTTGAGCAACGAGTCAATCGTCTTGCGTTTCTCGCGCTTCTGTTCCTCGGATAATTCGGCGCCGGTGTTCGGGTCCTGGGTGTAAAGCAGAATGTGGCATACGCGGGCGATTTCCGGCTGTTCGAAATCCGAAGGATTCTCGTCGTAGAACTTTTTCAAGTCCGCGTCGGTGATGGTGACCTTGGCGCGGATGGCCGTTTGGGCAACGGCTTCCTCGGTCAGGCGGGTATGCACACGCTCAGGCGTCAGACCCATCGACTTGAGTTGCAAGACCCAGGCTTCCTCGGTGGGGGCCTGTTTCTTGAAGTCCTCATAGTTCTTGTCCGCCAGCTCCCTGGCCTTGGCCTTCTGTTCGTCGGTCGCTTTACTGTTGAGCACCCGCACCTGGATCAGATGATCGAGCAAATCCCTTTGGATCAGCGGCAGGCGCTCGGGGCCGATCTCCTGTCCGGTGGCGCGCGCGCGCGCTTTGAGGCTGCCAACCAATTCATCCAGTTGGCTCTGTTTGATTTCGAAGCCCGTGCCTTTGGCAATGACCGGGTCGGGCAACAAATCCTCGAGTCTGGGGGCTTTTGCAGACGAGGCGTTGGTGTCCGGTTTGTCAGCGGCGACGAGTGTGGCGGTCAATACCATGGCGGCCAGTACGACACCCGCGGATTTAAAGTTCGATTTCATTTCAATTCAGTTTGCGGTTACAATTTTACGACTCTGACGTTGCTGATGTCCGGATCTTTCTGAGCTTCTTCCAAAAGCGCGGTTGGTGGCTCGCTATCCAGATTGAGCACGGTCAACGCATGGCCTCCGGCAGTGTCACGGCTCAGGCTCATGCTGGCAATGTTGACGTTATGGCGGCTCATTAAGGTGCCGAGATAGCCGACGATGCCCGGACGGTCTTTATTCGTCAGGAACAGCAGCACGCCTTCAGGCACAATCTCCACCGGCCGGCTGTTCACGCGCACGATCCGCGGCTGCTTCCGCGAGCCATACAGCGTTCCCCCGGCGGATATTTTTTGGTCGCCGCTGAAAACGGCCAGGTGCAGCCATTCGTTGAAATCGGTTTCTTCGTTCGACTTGATTTCCTCGACACGCAAGCCGAGCGAATTGGCCAGTGTCCGGACATTGACCTGGTTCACGTCCTTGCCGCCCGCCAATTCCAGGAACCCTTTCAGGACGAACCGGGTGATGGGATCGCCGGGAACTTCCGTGGCCTTGCCGCCATAAGTAATCACCAGCCGGTCGTTGCGCTTGGGCGCGAGTTGGGCCACCAACCGGCCGAGCTTTTCACCCAGCGCCAAATACGGTTTCACCTGGGCGAAGGTTTTCGCGTCCAGATTCGGAAGATTGACCGCGTTGCGCACCGCGCCGTTCAATAAATAGTCCGTGATGGCCTCGGCCACTTCGATGCCCACATTCTCCTGCGCCTCTTCCGTGCTCGCGCCCAGGTGGGGCGTCATGATGACTTGCGGCAGGTCGCGCAGTGCAAACTCCTTGGGCGGCGGCTCGGTCTCATACACGTCGAGCGCCGCGCCGGCGATCTTGCCGCTCTTGATCGCTTCGGCAAGGTCGGCTTCGTTGATGATGCCGCCACGGGCGCAGTTGAGCACACGCGCGCCCGGCTTCATTTTGGCGAATGCGGCCGCATTGATCATACCGCGCGTTTCATCCGACATCGGCATGTGGACGGTGATGAAATCGCAACGGGCAAAGATTTCGTCCAACTCAACCAGTTCCACCTGCAAGGCGTTGGCGCGGGAAAGCGTCAGGTACGGGTCATACGCCAGCACACGCATGCCGAACACGATGGCGCGCCGGGCCACTTCCGTCCCAATGCGGCCCATGCCGAGAATACCGAGCGTTTTGTTGTAAAGTTCAACGCCGGAGAAAGCCTTGCGATTCCATTCGCCCGCTTTCATTGAAGCGTGGGCCTGGGGAATCTTGCGGGCGAGTGCCATCAACATCGAGAAGGTCAATTCCGCGGTCGAGATTGTGTTGCCGCTGGGCGTATTCATCACCACGATGCCGCGCTGCGTGGCGGCATCCACATCGACGTTATCGACGCCCACGCCCGCGCGACCAACGACACGCAGTTTGGGGGCGGCTTCGATGACCTTCTTCGTAATCTTGGTTTCAGACCGGACGACCATGGCTTCGACCTCGGAAATGAGCGGCAACAGTTCGGCCTCAGGCAGCCGCTGCTTAAGCACCTCGACGTCGAATTCCTTTCGCTGCTGGAACAGGGCAATTCCCTTCGGCGAAATGGGGTCGCAAATCATTATCTTCATAAAAACACAAGGGGCGGAGTGTAGGAAAAGCAGGGGTGAACGTCAAATGCGCAAAAGCGCATTAAAACACCAACCACCAAGCTCCAACCACCAGAAAAGCTCCAAAGTTCAAGCTCCCAGTACCGACAAGCACTGCTTGGAGTTTGAAACTTGGTGTTTTTCTGATGGTTGGCGGTCGGTGGTTGGAGCTTTTAATAAACCGGTAACCCAGCCACTGGGACGGTGCGATAGTACCGATTCGGAATATCGGAAGCTTCAGGATCAATGAATTGCACACTACCTTTTACAACCGTGTTCGTGCAGACCGGCGTCCAATCCAACAAGTCGGTCGAGACTTGGAGGCAGTAGTTCTGGCCATTGGCCGCCGGCCACGCCACGCGGAAGCAATTGTCGTTCAAGGCTCCTGTCACTGGCACAGGCAAATTGCATTCTTCAAGAATGATCGCCGCCGCTTTACCGGGCCAACCGACTCTGTAGGGCGCGGTCGCAGTCGCGAGCGGAGTCAAAGCGAGCACCACCGTCTCGTATGGGCGGGCCGTGCTGTCCACATCTTCCAGCGGATCGATGGTAATCAACGCAAATCGCTGGCCGGCCGGAATGGTGATCTGGCCCGGAAGGGTCGCGTAATCGACTCCGTTCGACGCCGTCCCGCCAATGGAATAGTTGACGGTCAGATCGCCGTTCGTGTCGCCGATTCGCCGGACCAGGAACGTCGCCGTATTCGCACCGCGGCAGAAGTTGGTAAAGACCGTCGCCGGCGGCACGAAGCAGCAATTGGTTCCCTCCACCGCAATTGGATCCGTGGCGACTATGGTGACGACCGGGGGAATTGAATTGCTCGGCGCGCTCACCGTGATGTTGACCGGCGCAGAAGTTCCCGAGGCCCCGTGCAAGTCCGTGGCGACAACCGTCAAAGCGTAAGTGCCCGCCAGGACGTTTTGCCATGGCCAACTCAGATGGAAAACCATGCCGTTCGACATGCCCAGCAATGGGTCGAGGACGAGCAACCCGATGCGATTTGTCCCCGCGTAAAATGAGATGATGTGTCCGAAATCATTCGGATCGGGATCACTCACATCAGCCGAAATGAGAACGTTCGCTGGCGCGGTGAACGTTTGGCCATTGGTCGGCGCGGTGATGACAACGACCGGCGGGTGATTTGTCAGCGGGGGACCCTGCGTTACGGTGATGTTCACCGGGGGAGAAGTGCTGGTCAGGCCGCCATTATCCGTCGCCACGGCTGTCAGGGCGTAATCGCCCGCTGGCACAGCGGACCACAGAAAATGAAAAGGGTTGACCGGGCTGCCAGACATCGGATTGTTCGTGACGACTCCCAGGCTGCTGCCATTTTCAAAGAACTCCACCGAACGCACGAATCCGTCCGGATCAGTGGCATTTGCGTAGATGAGAATGTCCGCGGGAGCAGGAAAGCTCGAATCATTCGTTGGTGAGAGCAGGTTAACCACCGGAGGCAGGTTGGTGGGTGGCGGACCGGCCTTCACCATAATATTTACCGGCGCCGAAGTTCCCCTGGCGCCGCCGCCGAGAGCCGCCGTGACGGTCAGGGCGTAATCGCCAGCGGGCACATTCGACCAAATCAGGGAGTACAACACGCGGATGGGCGGCAGCGCACCGGGAGGAATGATCGGGTTGGTAATGGATCCAATCAGGCCTCCATTGGCAAAAAATTGCACCTGGGTGACATAGTCGGTTCCGCCATACGCGGAAGCGTCGATTTCCATGTTGGCGGGCGCCAGAAATACCGCCCCATTGGTTGGCGACAGAATACGGACCGCCGGCGGAGCATTGCTTGGAACCGGAGTTTGGGCGCGGGCGGCATCGCAAAGTGTTAGCAGCGCCAAGCCAAGCATTGCGGGAAGGAAGTGAATCGGACAGAACCAACGAGAAGTTTTCATACGGCTTTCTGATACGGGCTTGCGTATCTGATCACAGACGCCGCGCTTCTGCCTTGGTTCAGCGGCGAGTTCTGCTGTTAATCGATGTTGGCTGTATTATTGTAAATAATTCGGCTCGCGTCAAGTCTTTCCGAATCGAGATCTCCCACCGGCGAATCCAGGAAATCACAGCCACCGACGCGAGGAGCGCGCTCAAAACGGCTCTGGCGCGATGGCCCAATCACGGCTAAACTCGGCCCCATGCACTCAGACTGGAGAAACTCACGCGCCTTTGGAGCGGCCCTTTTGCTATTTGTTATTACCACTCCGTTGCTGGCGGACGATTGGCCGCAATGGCTCGGGCCGCAGCGGGATAGTGTATGGCGCGAAACAGGCATCGTGGAGAAATTCCCGACGGGCGGCCCGCCAGTCCGATGGCGAACTCCTGTCGGCAGCGGGTATGCCGGGCCAGCGGTGGCACAGGGGCGGGTTTATTTGATGGACCGGCAGCTTGCCAAGGGCGCGAGCAACCCGAGCGATCCGTTCAAGCAAGGTATCATTCCCGGCACGGAACGCATCCTGTGCCTGGACGAGACGACCGGCAAGATTCTTTGGCAGCACGAATACGATTGTCCTTACACAATGAGTTATCCCGCCGGTCCACGCGCGACGCCGCTCGTGCATGACGGCAAGGTTTATACGCTTGGCGGCGAAGGCGATCTGTTCTGTCTGGACGCAAAGGACGGCAAGGTCGTTTGGTCGCGCGCATTGAAGAAAGATTACGGCATTCCCACACCGCTGTGGGGTTTTGCGGGATGTCCGCTCCTGGACGGAAACCGGCTCATCTGCCTCGTGGGTGGTTCGAACTCCACCGCGGTTGCGTTCGACAAAGATGACGGCAAGGAAATCTGGCGCAGCCTCACCGCCAAGGAACCAGGATATTGCTCCCCTGCCCTTTTCACCGCCGGCGGCAAGCGACAACTCATCATCTGGCACCCCGAATCCGTCAACTCGCTGAACCCGGAGACTGGCGAAGTTTATTGGTCTGAACCATCCAAGATTCGTTCCGGCATGACCATCGCCACGCCACGCAAGATGGATGACCTGCTGTACCTCACTTGCTTTTACAACGGCTCGATGGCGCTTCACCTCGACGCCGCAAAGCCCGCCGAGACGCTACTCTGGCAAAGCAAAAAAGTAAGCGAAACGGATACAGACGCGCTGCATTGCACCATGAGCACGCCGTTCCTGGAAGACGGCTACATCTACGGCGTGTGCAGCTACGGCCAGTTGCGCTGCCTGAAAGCGGACACCGGGGAACGGCTTTGGGAAACGCTGACCGCAACCACTCCCGACGATAAGAAAATGCGGTGGGCCAACGCCTTCCTTGTCAAAAACGGCGACCGCTTCTTCCTATTCAACGAGAAAGGCGATTTGATCATCGCGAAACTCACGCCCAAGGCTTACGAAGAAATCAGCCGCGCGCATTTGCTCGACCCCACGAACACGTTGCCTGGCCGTGAAGTCGTCTGGTCGCATCCCGCCTTCGCCGACCGCTGCGTGTTCGCGCGGAACGACAAGGAGATTATTTGTGTCAACCTTGCCCAATAAGTCCCAGTCTTAGTCTAAAAATCCCGGCACTCGGTTGTTGGCATGGGGCATGGGGCATGTTAGGTTTGTTTTTTAGAGAAGCATAGGTCGAGTATCATTATGGAAACCGCTACCGTCATTCGTGAAGGTGAGTTCCAAACCGTTCGCCTGCCGAAAGGGTTTCACCTGTCCACACCTACTGTGGGCGTACGCCATGAAGGCGAAGCGATTGTCTTGGAACCACTGAGGCCGGCAGCTTGGCCCGAGGGCTTCTTTGATTCGATCCACATTACGGACCCCGCTTTCGTCCGGCCTGACCAAGGCCAATTGCCGCTGGTGAAATCACTGTAGCGGCCATGCTCTACCTGCTCGATACCGATACCTGCATCGGCGTGCTCCGCCAACGTGCGGGCATGGTGCAACGTCTGAGCCAGTTGGCCCCAATGGATTGCGCCGTCTCAATGGTGACGGTCTATGAGCTTTTCTGCGGACTGGCCAAAGCGCAAGACCCGGCGAAGGAGCGGCAAAAGGTCGAGCGCTTTATTTCCACTGTGATCGAATTGGCACTGGACCATCCAAGCGCTGAAGCTGCTGCGAAGGTTCGGGCGGACTTAGAGCGCCAAGGCAACCTCATCGGACCGTACGACTTGCTCATCGCAGGGCAGGCATTAGCCAATGGGCTTACGCTTGTTACCAACAACGTTCGTGAATTCCAGCGCGTTACTGGGCTGAACTTGCAATCCTGGCCGTGAGTTTTCTTTGCTCTCTGTCTCACTCCTTGATCAACACCAGCAAGTCCTTGCTCTCGACCGAATCGCCGACTTTCACATGGACGTCCTGCACGGTGCCGCTGCATTGGGCGTAGATGGTGGTTTGCATCTTCATCGCTTCCATCGTGATGAGCTTGTCGCCTTTGGCGACTTTGGTGCCGACACTGACGGCGAGTGAGGTGATCAAGCCGGGAATCGGCGCGCCGACCTGCGCGGGAATGGCCGGGTCGGCTTTCAAGCGAGGTTTTACTTTGGATGGCACCGAACGATCCACGATCGTGGTCTGCCGCGACACGCCATTAAGTTCGCACAACACGGTCCGCCGTCCGTCCGCATCGAGCGGACTGACGTTCACGAGCCGAATGAACAGGGTCTTGCCTTCCTCGATGCTCACCGAGATTTCCTCGCCCAAACGCAAACCGTAAAAGAAAGCCAGCGTCGGCAGGACAGAGAGGTCGCTGTAATCCCGGGCGTAACGAGCGAACTCTATGAACACTTCGGGGTACATCAAGTAACTGAACAGTTCGTCGTCGGTGACATCACGCTTGAGCCGGGCCGCAAGGTCAGCCTTGGCTTTTTTAAGATTCAGCGGCGGCAAGGATTCGCCGGGCCGCCCCTTGAGCGGTTTGCGATCGCCCAGCACCACCTCCTGCAGCTTCTTCGGCCACCCTCCAACCGGCTGCCCCAGGCCGCCCATGAGCATGTCGATCACAGATTCCGGAAAGGGCGTTGCGCCCGGCTGAAGATTCAGCACATCCGCGGGCCGGATGCCGCGCGTGATGAGAAACATGGTCATGTCGCCCACGACCTTGCTGCTGGGCGTCACCTTGACGATGTCGCCAAAGAGTTGGTTGACCTCCGCGTAAGTGCGGGCGATTTCCGGCCAGCGATTCCCCAAGCCCATGCTGGCCGCCTGTTCCTTCAGGTTCGTGTACTGGCCACCGGGCATTTCGTGCAGATAGACTTCCGCGCTGCCGCTTTTGGGCGCGCTGTCAAAGAGCGCGTAGGCCGGCCGCACCTGTTCCCAGTAATCCGAAAACTCGTTCAAGGCCGCAAGATCGAGTCCCGTGTCGCGTGGGCTGTGCTCAACCGCCGCCACCACCGAGTTCAGGTTCGGCTGGCTGGTCGAGCCGGACATCGAGGCCAGCGCCAAGTCCACGATATCGACTTGCGCGTCGTTGGCTTCCAACACCGAGGCCGCCGCCACGCCGCTCGTGTCATGGGTGTGGAAATGGATCGGGATGCCAATCTCCTCCTTGAGCGCCTTCACCAGTTGATAAGCGGCATAGGGACGGCACAAACCGGCCATGTCCTTGATCGCAAGGAAATGCGCGCCCATTTTCTCCAACTCCTTTGCAAATTTGATGTAGTACTTGAGCGAATATTTCGAGCGCTTCGGGTCAAGGATGTCTCCGGTATAACAAATGGCCGCTTCGCACACCGCATGCGTTTCCTGCACCGCTTCCATGGCGACCTGAAGGTTGGGCGCGTAATTCAGCGAATCGAAGATGCGAAAGATATCGATGCCCGCCTCGGCCGCGTGCTTGACGAACCCAGCCACCACGTTGTCCGGATAATTGGAGTAGCCGACGGCATTCGAACCGCGGAAGAGCATTTGGAAGCAGATGTTGGGAATCCGCTCGCGCAACTGCCGCAGGCGCAACCAGGGATCCTCATGGAGGAAACGCATGGCGGTGTCGAACGTCGCGCCGCCCCACATTTCCAGGCTGAACAGTTGCGGCGTGCGCCGGGCGATGGCGTTGGCCACCGCGAGCATGTCATACGTCCGCACGCGCGTGGCGAGCAGGGATTGGTGGGCGTCGCGGAAAGTGGTGTCCGTGACCAACAGGCGTTTTTGTTTCAGCGCCCACTCGGCGAACTTTTTGGGGCCAAGTTCCAGGAGTAACTGCCGCGTGCCGGGCGGCGGTGTTTGCTTGTGGTCATAGTTGGGCAGGGTCACTTGAGGCAGCGACTCCTTCAAAATGCGCCCTTTAGCCTGGGGATTGCCGTTGACGATAACGTCGGCGAGGAAGGCCAGCAGTTTCGTGGCCCGGTCACGGCGGGGCTTGAACTGAAACAGTTCCGGCGTCGTGTCGATGAGCGTCGTGGTGGCCGCGCCGGCGCGAAAGACGGGATTGTGAATGACGTTTTCGAGAAACGGGATGTTGGTCTTCACGCCACGGATGCGGAATTCGCGCAACGCGCGGTCCATGCGCTGCAAGGCCAGCCCGAAATCGCGCCCCGAGGCCGTCACTTTCACGAGCAGCGAATCATAAAAGGGAGTGATCACACTGCCGGCGGTGCCCATGCCGCCGTCCAGGCGAATGCCAAACCCGCCCGCCGAACGGTAGGTAAGTATCCGGCCATAATCCGGCGTGAACTTGTTCTCCGGATCCTCGGTGGTGATGCGGCATTGGACCGCAACGCCATTGCGCGGGATTTCCGCTTGCGGCGGCAGATCCAGTTCGGGACCGTGCAGCGAATGCCCTTGCGCGATGAGGATTTGCGCGCGAACAAGATCAATACCGGTGATGACTTCGGTCACCGTGTGCTCGACCTGAATGCGCGGGTTCATCTCGATGAAGAACCAGGCGTTCGTGTCGAGATCGAGCAGAAACTCAACCGTGCCGGCGTTATCATAGCGGATTTCCCGGCAGATTTTCGCCGCCGCCTCACACAGTTCCTGGCGCACGCGCGGTTCGAGGGCCACGGACGGGGCGATTTCAATCACCTTTTGGTGCCGGCGTTGCACGGAACAATCGCGCTCATGCAAATGCAGGACGTGCCCGTGCTGGTCGCCGAGCACCTGTACCTCAATGTGTTTGGCGCGGGGAATGTACTTTTCCAGAAAGACGGCGGGGTTCCCAAAAGCGCGGCCCGCTTCGTTGCGCGCTTCATCCAGCAGGGCGGCGAGGTCAGCGGGCTTGGTCACCACCCGCATGCCGCGGCCACCGCCACCGAACGCGGCTTTGATGATCAGCGGGAAACCGATTTCCTTCGCAATCCTAAGCGCTTCGGCGCGGTCCTCGACCGGGTTTTCGGTGCCCGGCAGCGTGGGCACGCCCACCTTTTGGGCCAGCGCGCGCGCCGCCGTTTTGTCGCCCATCAAGCGAAGCAATTCCGGGCGCGGCCCAACAAAAGTTAGGCCGGCATCCCGGCAGGCCTGCGCGAAATCCGGGTTTTCCGAAAGGAATCCATAGCCCGGATGAATGAGGTCCACATCCTTTTCCCGGGCGAGCGCGACAATGCCGGGGATGTCGAGATATGCGCCCACCGGCCCTTTGCCCTCGCCGACCAAATAGGCTTCGTCCGCTTTGAACCGATGGACCGTCAACCGATCCTCCAGCGCGTAAATGGCCACCGTACGCAGGCCCAACTCCGTGGCCGCGCGAAAGACGCGAATGGCGATTTCACTGCGATTGGCGACCAGCAGCTTTTTAAACTGCGGCGTCGATTCGGACACTGTGGCGGTTGCTTTGGCTTTGCCTAGGCTCATAAGTTCGCGCGGTTATATAAACGAGCACCGCGAGGATGGCAAAGCATTCCGCTCGGCCGGAGCAAAAAGGCAACTGCCCAAAGAATGCCCAGGCAGAATGGCTGGTGCCCATGGCGGCACGCTTCCAGCGTACCGGTGAAAGCGGCTTCCAGCCGCGTGGCAACATCCCGTGGTAGTAATGCCAAGCTGCGCTCATGGGTACTTTACCGAAAGAAATTTCGTTGCAGTTTTTGAAAAAATCCCTACTGTAGGACCAAGGAAGCTGGCCATCATATTTTATTATGCGGCTTATGGAAACCCGAACCATCCTGGTGGCAGAGGACGATGAGAATGACGTTTTCTTGATGCGCCGCGCATTCGCGCAGGCACATTCGCAGGCGGCGTTGCAGTTTGTTTCGAACGGCGAGGAGGCGCTCGCCTATTTGCGGGGCAACGGTTTGTATGCCGCCCGCGACCAATTTCCCTTTCCCGCGCTGCTGCTGCTCGACCTGAAAATGCCTCGTAAGAACGGGCTGGAGGTTTTGGAAGTCATTCGCGCGGACCCGGACTTGAAAACGCTCACAGTGGTTGTGTTTACCGCGTCCAACCAGGAGCGGGACATCAATCTGGCGCTGGGCCTGGGCGCAAACTCGTACTTGGTAAAACCCTCGAAGCCCGAAGCGCTCTCGTCGTTGCTGCATCGGGTGGAGGACTATTGGCTGACACTGAACCAGGGCCGCAGCATGACCAAGCGAGCGATTCACTCGCCAGTCTGAGGCGGCGCCTCACCTTGATTTTCCAAACGTCAGTTCCACGGCAGCCGTTTTCGAATCGCCCAATAAGTCTCGGGCGGCTCCGCGAGCGTTGCGAGTCGCGCCAGCGTGGCCGGATCCAACTCAACCGCATCGGCGTTCAGATTCGAACGCAACTGGGCTGCGCTGGCGGCTCCACTCAGCACGCAATCTGTGAACGGCTGCGCGAGACATGCGGCGAGAGCCAGCGCATCGATTGAGATATTGCGACTGGCCGCTTCGCTCCGCAGGAGCGCAAGGCTGGCGGCGAAGGCCGGATCTCGATTGCGTTGGGTCAGGCGGCCGTTGGCCAGAGCTTCTTTGATCAAAACGCCCAGGCCGGCATTTTTGGCCTCGGAAAGCGCCGGGCCGACGGATGGCTCAAGCAGGTTCCAGGTGGCCTCGACCACTTGGAACAAGCGCATTCCATCGACGTTCACAGCCATTGCCTGGCGTAAAGTCGCGGCCTGTCCTGGACCGGTGATGGTAAGGCCGATGCGCACGCCCCGGCTTTTAAGCCGCGCCAATTCGTCCAGGACAGCCGCATTTTCCAGCGCTCCACTTTCAATGGTGGCAGAATGGATTTGATAAAGATCAAGATAATTGCCCAACAAAGCCTGGGTTTCCGTCCATTGCCGTTGTAGAACCGGAAGGGTGTGGTCCTTGACTTCATGCACCTCCGCGCTGGCCCGCCAGCCGGCGGTGTAGATGTAACCCCATTTGGAGCCGATCACGATATCACCACGCGCGATGGAGCGCGAAGCGAGCCAGGAACTGAGGAATTTCTCGGCCAAGCCGTACGACCGCGCGGCATCGAAGTAACGGACACCCGCGCGCCAGGCCTCATCCAGAACGGCGTGGGCGTGCTGTTCCATGGCGGCTTCGTTGTAATTACCGCCGAGGTCCTCCGCGTGCGCAAGGTTGATGTACCCGGGACGCCCAAGCGCAGCCAACCCCAGACCAATGCGCGACACACTCAACCCGGTGCCGCCCAGAACGGACATTTTCATTGCTATTACATTCTCACGGCGCGGCTTGGGCGCAATCAAAGGTTTCGATTTCCTGGTTATAAAAAGATATGTCTCATCTTTGCGACCTTGCGTCTCTGCGCCTTTGCGTTAAATCCCGATCAAAGTTGCGTTCCGTCGGAAGGACAGGCGTACGAAAAGCGGGGCGGAGAATAGGTCCGGCCCTGCTTTTTGTACGCTTGAAACTTTCCTACGCTTGTGTTGTTTATTATGTGTCAACGATGCCGCTTTACGAATACGAATTGTGCGAGGGCGACTGCAAGGTTTGCGGCGGGCGCTTCACTTTGCGCCGGCCACTGGACGCCCAGGAATTGACCCGCTGCCCGGCTTGCAAAAAGCCGGTGCGCAAGCTCATTTCCACTTTCAACTCGCCTAAACGCGTTTCCCTCACCGACGCCAAAAAAGCCGGGTTCAAGGTGTACAAGAAAATCGGCAAGGGCGAATACGAACGGCAGTAGCCCCGGCTCGGTTGGCTCTGGAATCTGCTTGTCCCCGTTGGGCGACCCATCTGCGGAATGAGTGATTATGCGGGCCTCCGGTTCTGGCGATCAGGTTACTTTGTCTGGATTTTGGGACGGGTCCAGAGGAGGGTATAAGAAAGAAACACCAAGCATCAATTAGCGGAAGGGATCATCTGGCATTGGTGATTTGTTGTTGGTCATTAATCAAGGCGTGCCGTTTGCGTCTGAGAACGGTCAAATGAACGGTAACTGCGCCCGGGCTGTCAATGCTTCGAAGGCGCGGCGACCCGGAATCGCCGCGCTGAGGAGCGAGGTTTGAGGCGCGAATTTTACGCTGGCCAAAGTGGTTGAAACAGTGCATCTTAGGGCAAATCAATGAGCGACCTTCAAATTATCGAAACCACCCTTGGGCGCGCCGCGCGACGCCGCCGGTGGGAGCGGGCTTTTCGCGGTTTGTGGCAAGGTTTGCTGATCGGGGCGATTATTGCGTTCGCCGCGGTGGGCGCCTATAAACTTCTTCCCATTCCAGTGACGGTTGTCTATGGAGCGTCAGCCGCCGCAGTGCTGGCCGCGTTGATGGGATTCATCATCGGTGGGTGGCGTCGAATGCCTTTGACTGAAGTCGCCCGTTGGGTGGACGGCAAACAACATTTACAGGAGCGCTTGAGCACCGCCCTGGAAGTCGCGCGGTCTTCGGAAGCGAACGGGACATCCGCCCCTCCCGGAAATTGGCGGGAACTGATCGTGGCGGATGCGATGACTCATGTGAAGGACCTGGATCCGCGGCGGTTGGTGCAGTTCAAGCTTCCGAAAGTAAGCCGTTGGGCGCTGCTATTGCTGGCCTTGTGCGTGGGCCTTGGGTTCGTCCCCGAGTATCGCAGTAAGGCCTACGTGCAAAAGCAGAACGAGGCCAGGGTAATCAAGGAAGCCGGCCAGCAATTGGCCGATCTGACAAAGAGGCAACTGCAACAGCACAAGCCCGCCATCGAAACCCAAAAAGCGATGGACGCCGTCAATGAACTCGGAGACCAACTGGCCAAACAACCCATGACCCGCGGCGAGGCGTTGAAGGACATCGCCAACGTGACCGACAAACTCAAGGACCAGCTTAGTGACATCGGCAAGGATCCGTCCTTGAAACGGTTGGAGCAAGCGGCGCGTTCGTCCAGCAGCATGACTTCCCCGGAAGTGGCGCGTTTGCAGAAGCAGATCGAGGAAACCCAGAAGCAGTTGGGCAGCCCGACCGGCACGCCGGAGGACATGGAAAAGATGAAGGCAGCGCTGGACAAGATCCAGGAGGCCGCCAAGGCGGCCGCGGCCAAAAACGGCGGAATCAGCCCCACCGACAAGGAAAAGCTTTCACAATCGCTGAGCGCACTCTCGAAACAGGCGCAGGAAATGGGCTTGCAGATGCCTAACATCGATCAAGCAATGCAGGCCTTGCAGGCCGCGCAAGCGGACATGTTCCTGAAAGATTTGGAACAGGCGTCGAACGATTTGGAAAAGACAAAGGAGATGGCCAAGAGCCTCCAGCAAATGCAGCAACAGATGGACAAGATGGGCAAGGATTTGGCCGAGCAGTTGAAGTACGGCCAGGCGGAGACAGCCCAGGCGACCCTTCAAAAAATGTCGCAAGACCTTCAGTCCGGCAAACTCACCGAGCAGCAACTTCAGAAGCTGGCGGATGAAGTTGGCAAGGCTATTGATCCAGCGGGCCAATACGGCAAGGTGGCCGATCATTTGAAGCAGGCATCAAAACAGTTGGGCCAGGGCCAGAAGCCAGGCGCCGCTGAGTCCCTTAACAAAGCCGCTGACGAACTGGCTAAAATGATGCAACAGATGGGCGATGCGCAGGCACTGGCGTCCGAATTGGATGCGTTGAAGAAGGCTTCGATGTGCGTCGGCACCTGCCAGGGTTGGGGCCAGGGTCAGAGCCTCTATCCGGGAACCGGCCAGGGCGGCAAACCGGGCAAAGGCGTCGGCACCTGGGCGGACGACAATAGCGGTTGGGGTTACGTGCCGCCCCAGAGTGATCGTTGGGACAATTCCGGCGTTATCCGGCCCGACACGACTCCCAAAGGCCAGTCCGACCGCGGCGATGGGGATTTAAATGACGCGCTCAAGCCCACCAAGGTGAAAGGCCAATTTTCGCCCGGCGGTCAGATGCCGAGCATTACGTTGAAGGGCGTGAGCATCAAGGGTCAGAGCAAGGTGGCGTTCGATCAGTCAGCCGCGGCGGCAGCGCAGGCGGATGCGCAAAGCGCGCTGAGCCAGGAAAAAGTTCCCCGCGCTTACCAGGGGGCCGTGCGGGATTATTTTGACGACTTGAAGAAATGATTCAGGCAAGGGTGCACCGGCAACCTGCCTGTGCGGCCGGCGACCCGCCGACCGGAATGGAAAGCGGTGGATTGACGGGCAAGCGCGAGGTATTGCCAAAGGGAGTCCGGCTTCAGCCGGCGGGGCTGCTGCATGATTGAGGATGTTGAAAGCACTTAAATTATCGTATCTGCGGAAGTCTTGCCGCCTGGAGGTTGGGACTCCATACTGCTTGCCATGTGCAAGCCCTTTCGATTTGCTTATTTTGATTTGTTGTGTGACTCCAAATACCAATGAACACTGAAGACCAAATTCAATCGTTTCGCCAAACGTACGCTTCCCTCCGCGATGAAATCGGCAAGGTCATTGTCGGCCATGAGAGCATCGTGGAAGGCACCCTCATTGCCATCCTCGCCGGCGGGCACGTGCTGCTCGAAGGCGTGCCGGGCCTCGGCAAGACGCTGCTTGTGCGCACACTGAGCGAAGTGCTCAATCTCTCCTTCAACCGCATTCAGTTCACGCCTGACCTGATGCCCGCGGACATCCTGGGCACCAACATGGTGATGGAAACCGCAGACGGCCGGCGTGAGTTCGAGTTCCAGCGCGGCCCGATTTTCGCCCATCTCATTCTCGCGGACGAAATCAACCGCGCCACGCCCAAGACCCAATCCGCGATGCTCGAAGCGATGCAGGAAAAGAGCGTCACGGCTGGCGGCGAAATCCGCAAGCTGGTCGAACCGTTTTTCGTGCTGGCAACGCAAAATCCAATCGATCAGGAAGGAACCTATCCTCTGCCGGAAGCGCAGCTTGACCGGTTCTTTTTCAAACTGGTGGTGGGTTATCCTTCCGGCGACGAATTGACGGAGGTGCTCACCCGCACGACCGAAGGCGTCCGCGCAACGGTCAACAAGATCTTGGATGGAGCCGCACTGATAGAACTGCAACAACTGGTGCGCCAGGTTCCCGTCGCTTCGCACGTCAAGAATTACGCCGTGCGCCTCGTGCTCGCCTCGCATCCCAAAACCGAAACCGCCGTGCCCGTTACGAACCAATATCTCCGTTTCGGCAGCAGTCCGCGCGGCGGCCAGTGCCTCCTGCTCGCGGGCAAGGTGCGCGCGCTCATTCAGGGACGATTCAACGTCAGCTTCGACGACATTCAGGCCGTCGCTGCGCCCACATTGCGGCATCGGCTGATCCTGAATTTCGAAGCCGAGGCCGAGGGCATCACCACCGATCATGTCGTGGCGCAGATACTCAAGGATGTGCCTCGCGATGCGGCGATGGTGAACGCGTAACGTGCGATGCTTCGCGCTGGCGAAACATTGCCGACGTCGAAACCCGACACCAATTAATGCCCAATCCCCTGCTTACCCCCGAACTATTGCGCCGGTTGGAGCAATTTCAACTCCTGGCCGCCCGGCGCGCCAAAAGTTCGGCGCGAGGGGAGCGCCGCAGCCGTGCGCGAGGGCAATCGGTCGAGTTTGCGGATCATCGAAATTACGTTCCGGGTGACGACTTTCGCTATTTGGACTGGAACCTGTACGGCCGGCTGGAACGGCTGTTTCTCAAGCTGTATGAGGAGGAGCGGGAATTGCCGGTGCGAATATTTCTCGACGCGAGCGAGTCGATGTCTTTCGGCGAACCGCGCAAATTCGACTTCGCCCGCCAAATCGCCGCAGCGGTGGGTTACGTGGCGCTGTGCGGGTTCGACCGCGTGACCGTGGCGGCTTTTCCCGACAATCGGAACGAGACTGCCATCCGAGGCGCGTTGCGCACCGTGCGGGGACGCAAATCTGCGCTAAACTTTTTCCAGAATCTCACGCAACTCACGGCCACGGGCGCGGCCAACCTGAACGAAGCATTGCGGCGCGGAGCTTTGGAGGCGCGGCAGGCGGGAGTAGCCGTGGTGCTGAGCGACTTCCTCGATCCCGCCGGATACGACGCCGGCCTGACCGCGCTGGTGGCGCGCGGGTTTCAGGTCAATGCCGTGCAAATCCTCGCGCCGGAGGAACTGTCCCCTTCGACGTTCGGCGATTTGCGATTGGTCGATGCCGAAACGGGCGGCTTGCAGGAAGTAACGTTTGGGCGGTATCGCATGGCCGCGTATCAGCAGACGGTGCAAAATTTTTGCCAGCGCCTGCGCGAGTTCTGCCAGGCGCGTGGAATTCATTTTTTCAGCGTGAGTTCCAATACGGTGCTCGAACATCTTCTGTTAAAACAACTGAGACAAGCGGAGGTGTGGGGATGAATTTTTTGGCGCCAACCAGCCTGCTCTTCGGCCTCACCATCCCGGTGGTGGTCGTGTTTTATTTGCTGAAGCGGAAGCGGGTGGTGAAGCTGGTGTCGAGCACGCTGCTGTGGCAGAAGTTCATTTCGGAAACGCAAGCGAGCGCGCCGTTCCAAAAGCTGCGCCGGAATTGGCTGCTGATTTTGCAGATCATTATGTTGATCCTCGCCGTGCTGGCATTGTCGCGGCCTTATTTTGCCACCCACGCCAAGAGCAGCCAGTTGCGCGTGTTGATACTTGATGCCTCGGCTTCGATGCAGGCCACGGACGAGATGCCGTCGCGCTTTGAAAAAGCGCGCAAGGACGCGCTGCAATGGGTGGACAGCCTGCGCGACGACGATAAAATGGTGGTGCTCCAGGTCGCGGGCACCACTGAGGTGAGACAGTCGGAGACCGGCGATAAATCAGCCTTGCGCCGGGCCATCCAAAGTTGCCAGGCCATCGACTCTCCCACCCGTCTCGTTCCGGCGTTGAAAATGGCCGAATCCCTGGTGCGGGACCGCGGCAAGGACAGCAACTCGGAAATCCATTTGTTCAGCGACGGCGCCGTGCCCGACCTTAAGGAGTTCGAGAACAAAGCCCTGCCGTTGATTTATCACAAAGTCGGCCAGGGAGCGAACAACCTCGGCATCACGGGACTGGACGTGCGGGCTAATCCCGAAGACGCCACCCAACGAGCCATTTATGTGAGCGTGATGAATTTCTCGACGAACAAGATGGAGACCGAATTGGAACTAAGCCTGGACGGCAAGGTTGTGGACGCGCGGCATCTGGCAATCAACGGCGGCGAAACTTCAGCGCAGGTATTTCTGGCCTCGCAGACGAGCGACGGCGTGTTCACGGTGCACTTGACGACCCAGGACGATTTGGCCGCGGATAATACGGCGTCGATTGTCAGCCTGCTGCCGCATCCGGTGAAGGTATTGCTCGTGACCCGCGGCAATCGCTTCCTCGAACGCGCCTTGCGCTCAACGCCAAACGTCGAACTCACCACCGCGCCGGACCTGGGTAATGACGGTTCCACCTATGATTTCGTGGTGCTGGATAACGTGATTCCGACCGTTTGGCCCATTGGCAACATCCTCGCGTTCCATGTCATGCAAACCAACTGGTTTGACAAGGTGTCGCAGGTGGATTCGCCGGCCATCGTTGATTGGAAGGCCACGCATCCGCTGCTGCGGTATGTGGGATTCGACAACGTACCGATCGGGAAAAGTTTTGCCGTGAAGCCGCCGAGTTGGGGAGTGTCGCTGCTGGACTCACCGCAGGACTCACTGATGGTGGCTGGCGAACTGGGTCGGCAGCGGATCGTGTGGGTGGGGTTTGATTCTTTGGAGAGCTATTGGCCGTATCGTTTTAGTTTTCCCATTTTCATTCAGAATGCCGCCGATTGGCTGAACCCGGCGAACGCGAAAAGCAGCCAGCTTTTGGTCCGGGCCGGGGACGCTTTCCGCCTGGGATTGTCGCAGCCGGAAGCCAGCGCGCAGATCACTTTACCGGATGGTGCGACCAGGAAACTTACCCTTGAAACCAACGCCAACGAAATCGTGTTTGGCGACACGTTTCACCAGGGGATTTACCGGCTTCACGTGGGGACCAATGACACGACTTTTTGTGTGGATCTGCTAGACGCGGACGAGAGCAACATCAAACCGCGCGAGGAGTTGGTGCTGGGCTCCTACACCAAGGTGGCGGCCACCAAATTGCAGCGGACCAACATGGAATTGTGGCGCTCGATCGCGGCGATCGCGCTGCTCGTGCTGATGATTGAGTGGTGGTATTACCATCGGAGGACCGCGTGATTAAATCGCCGACTGCGTCCATACAGGGTACGGAATCCCGCCTCCAGGCGGCGATACGCTCGCAAGCACGATGAATTTGAAAATTTTCAACATCCTCAACCATGCGACACCTCCACCGGCTAAAACCTGGACTCCAAACCTCGAAGTGCCCTTGGACACACGCGGGCGTTTCGACTATTTGGATGCCCACAAAATCCTCGGGCTTTGTTGTTTGGCAGTGATTCCGCTGATCGTCGCTTTGGCTGCAACCTGGTGCCTCCTGTTCGTTAACCCCGTCCGCGCCAAAACACCCTCCGTCGTGATTTACACCTCGCAGGATGAAGAATTTGCGGAGCCGATTTTCAAGGATTTTGAAAAGGAAACGGGCATCGCCGTAAAACCTGTGTTTGACAGCGAAGCGGTGAAGACCGTCGGCCTGGTGAACCGGTTGCTCGCGGAGAAGAGCCACCCGCAATGCGATGTGTTTTGGAACAACGAGGAATTGCGCACCCGCATGCTCGCCAGCCGCGGGATGTTTCGCGAAACGAACGGCTGGGTCCTGCTGGGTTATCGAACGCGTCGCATCGTGGTGAACACGAACCTGCTCCCGGTCGCCCGCGCTCCGCATACCTACAGCGAAGCCACGAATGCAGCCTGGCGCGGCAAGTTTGCACTGGCGTACCCGTTGTTCGGGACCACGGGGGCGCATTTTCTGGCGTTGCGGCAGCATTGGGGCGACGAACGATGGCAAGCCTGGTGCCGGGCGCTGGAAGCGAACAAGGCCATGCTCGTCGATGGCAATTCGGTGGTGGTGAAACTCGTCGGCAACGGAGAAACGACATTCGGGTTCACGGACTCGGACGACATCGCCGGCGCACAACGGGAGGGGCTGCCCGTCGCCGCCTTGCCGATGAACGACGAAACCTTGCTGGTTCACAATTCGGCGGGGGTCTTGCGCGGCGCGCCGCATCCGGCGGAAGCGCAACGGCTCTTTGAATATTTGCAAAGCAAGCCGGTCCTGGACCGGTTGCTGCGCGAGCACGCGTTGGAATCCGCGACTCCGGAAGCTCCCGACGCGCCGCATCTCAAGGTTGATTGGGATGCGCTCCTGCGAGATATCGACGCGGGGACGAAGGAAATGGATCAAATTTTCCTGAGATGAGCTGGACGCTCCTCAAAAACAGCTTTCTGGTAAGCGCGTTGACCACCGTGCTGGCCGTCATGCTTGGCTTTGTGGCGGCGCTGTGGCTGGCGGGTTTGGAACGGCGCTGGCGAATGACCTGGTTGATGGTTGCCGCGGTGGCGCTGTGCCTGCCGCCGTTTCTGGTGATGAATTGCTGGCTGCATTTTCTCGGTCATGGCGGCGTTTGGCGCACCTGGCTGCCCTTCGATATTTATTCACTCGGAGGCACGGTTTGGATTTTAACGATGCTCACCTGGCCGGTCACACTGATTGCGGCCCTTGGCGCCTGGCGTCAATTGGAAGCGGCCCAACTCGAAAGCGACATGGCCGTCACCGGCCTGGCGCTCGTGCGCGGCCTGCTCCTGCCGCTGGCGCGCGGCGCGCTGGCACAGGCGGCGGTGCTGACCTTTGTGCTGGCTCTGAATAATTTCGCCGTGCCCGCAATCCTGCAGGTCAAGGTGTTCACCGACGAAGTATGGCTCAGGTTCAACACCATGTTCGATGCCGCTGGCGCGCTGCAAGTAAGCTGGCCGCTGATCCTCCTGCCGCTGGCGCTGCTGGTCTGGCTGCGGCGCAACGAAATGGCCTGGCCACGGGCGGAAGGTTCGCTCCCGGCAAAGTTGTTCCGGCAGCAACTCGGCGCGGGCTGGTTCCGTTTTTGCGGGTCCGTGACCATCCTGCTGGCCATCGTCTCCGTGGTCTTGCCGGCGATGCAGTTGATATCCACGGAACGAACCTGGTCGGAATTGCCCGGCGCGATTGCAGCGGGCCAGGCGGCGATCTGGCATTCACTCTCCTTCGCGGCTGGCGCGGCCACGCTTTGCGTCCTGCTGGGGTTTGTGGGCTGGCGCTGGCCGGTGGGACTGGCGCTTTGGCTGCCGTTCCTGATTCCCGGTGTATTGCTGGGCATTGGTCTGATTGCGCTGTTCAATTATCCTGTGCTGGCAGCCTTTTATCATGGCGCGGGAATTGTGCTCCTCGCCCTGGGGATTCGCTATTTGGGTTTGGGCTGGAACGGCGTTGCACGCGCCTTACGGACAACGGACACAGACCTGACCGATGCGGCCCGGCTCGGCGGGGCTTCGCGCTGGCAAATGTTGCGTTATGTGCTGTGGCCGCAAATTTCGCCGCAAGTAGCCGCCGTCTGGTATTTGGTCTTTCTGCTCTGCCTCTGGGACGTGGAGTCCATTGTGTTGGTGGTTCCGCCTGGAAATGAAACAGTGGCGCTTCGCGTATTCAACTTGCTCCACTACGGACACAATACCCAGGTCAACGCGCTGTGCCTCACTTTGCTGGGACTGGCCATTGCGCCGCTGTTGTTTTGGGCCGCGGCGAGGCGGATTTGGGATTTGAAGCGCAGCTCGGTGAAACTGGCTGGTGTCCTGGGCGTTGTTGTTCTGCTGTCGGGTTGTTCGCAGGACACGACGCGAGATCAGGCGATTGAGAGCCGGATTTTCAGCCGGGTGCAAATCATTGGCACGCGCGGCGTCGGAGTGGGCGAGTTCAACAAGCCGCGCTCGATTGCCGTGGACCGCCAGGACAACATCTACGTGGTCGATATGACGGGTCGCGTGCAGAAATTTACGCCGGATGGCAAATTCCTGCTGCTCTGGCAAATGCCGCAGACCGATCTCGGCAAACCCAAGGGCATGGGCCTGGATTCGGACGGGAACGTCATCGTGATCGAACCCCACTACCAGCGCATCAACCACTTTTCCACGGACGGCAAACTGATGACACAATGGGGCCAGCGCGGCACCAATGCCGGGCAACTTATCATGCCGCGCTCGATTGCGCTGGATTCCCACGGAAACATGTTCGTCTCGGAATACACCGTGGTGGAGCGCGTGCAGGAGTTTTCGCCGGAGAAAAAGCTGTTGAATGTTTTTGGCCACAACGGCACCGGTCCGGGGGAGTTCGACCGCCCGGAAGGTTTGGGGATTGACGCGGCAGACAGGTTGTATGTGGCGGATTCCTCGAACCATCGCATCCAGATATTCAGTCATGAAGGCAAGTGGTTACGCAGCTACGGCAAGCCCGGCGGCGGTTTAGGCGAGTTGAGCTACCCGTACGATGTGCGGTTGGATCGCGAAGGACGGCAATACGTTTGCGAATTTGGCAACAGCCGCATCCAGGTCTTCGACACGAACAGCCAGCCGCTGGAGATCATCGGCCGCGCCGGAACCGCGCCGGGAGAATTCGGCAACCCGTACGGCATCGCGCTGGATTCCAAAGGCAACTTGTACGTCGCCGATTCACAAAACCACCGGGTGCAAAAGTTTTTGAGAAGGCAGGATGTCGCAAGTGCGGCTTCCGCTTTCAACCTCAATCCATTCGGCAGGCTGAATCCTGCCAATGCTCGGAGCCTGGCAGCAATGTCGCGCATCTGGAGGCGGAGCGCGGAGCTCCTGCTCTGCGTGGTGATGCTTACGGTGTTCGCACAGAGCCGGAGCTCTGCCCTCCAGCGCTCAGCGCCCGGTGGCGCTCCTGGCAAGAAGGGGATGCGATGAACCTCGCGACTTTCCACTTCACGCATCCGCTTTACCTGCTGCTGCTGCCCGTGGCGATGGCTTGGGTCATCTGGCTGACTTGGAAGAGCGATGTCCAGGTAAGCAAATGGCGGCGGTGGACCGCGTTTCTGATTCGCACCGTGATTGTGCTGGCCCTGGTGCTGGCGTTGGCGGGACTGCAATGGATGCGTTCCCTCGACGGAATGAATGTTTTCTTCCTGCTCGACCGCTCGGACAGCATCCCCTCCGCGCAGCAGGACATGGCACGGGGCTACGTCAACCAAAGCACTGCGAAGAAAAAGCTCGTGGACAAGGCCGGGGTGATCGTTTTCGGGTCGGAAGCCAATATCGAAACGTCCGCCAACGCCGCCGTGGATGTGGAGAAAATCCAGGCCGTGGTCGGAACGGAACGCACTGACATCGCGGGAGCGATCCGGCTCGGAACGGCCGCGTTTCCGGAAACCGGCCAGAAGCGGCTGGTGCTGATGTCCGATGGAAATGAGAATATCGGCGATGCCTTGTCCGCGGTGCTTATCGCCCGGCATCAGAACGTCACCATGGATGTCGTCCCCATGGGCATCGCGCGCGGAAACGACGTTTCGGTGCAGAAGCTCGGCGTCCCTTCCAAGCTCAAGAAAGGCCAGGTCTTCGAAACCAAGATTTTCATCCAATCCGATCGCGCCCAAACCGCCACGGTCACGCTGAATCGCAACGATCAATCCATGGGCCGGACAAAAGTGGAACTGTCACCCGGCAAAAACCTGTTCACACTCCCGCAGACACTCTCCGAGCCTGGGTTTTACAAGTACGACGTGTACGTGGAAGCGCAGGGCGACACGGTGCCGCAGAATAATCGCGCGATCGCCTTCGCGAGCGTGAAAGGCGAGCCGCGGGTGCTGGTGGTTTCTTCCGATCCCGAGGCCGACAAGCCGTTGCTGGACGCGTTGCGATCGACCCGGCTCGACGTGCGCGGCGTGGACCTGAGCGGCTTCCCCGCGACGCTGGCGGAGATGCAGGATTATGACGCGATTTTTATCAGCAATGTGGCTGCGGGAGACCTGGGCACGGACCGGCAAAAGCTCCTTGAAAGCGCCGTGCGGGATTTCGGAGTCGGGCTGGTTTGCGTGGGCGGCGATCAGACTTACGCGGCGGGCGGTTATCGCGGCACGCCGTTGGAAAACACGCTGCCGCTGGACATGGAACTGGACAGCAAAAAGGTGCTGCCGAGCGGCGCGGTGGCTTTGGTGATGCACGGAATGGAATTCGCCAATGGCAACCAGGTCGCCCGTGATTGCGCGCAAGGCGTGCTCGCGGCGCTGGGGCCACAGGATGAAATGGGCGTCGTACTGTGGGACGGCACCGAGCACTGGCTTTTTCCGATGACCAAGACCGGCGACAAGAAGAAGCTCGGCCAACAGATCGCCGGCATGAACCAGGGCGACCTGCCGAGTTTCCAGGGCGTGATGACGATCGCCTACCAGGGGTTGATAAATTCGACCGCGAACCTGAAGCACATGATTGTCTTCAGCGATGGAGATCCCGGCGCGCCCTCGCAAGCGTTGATGAGCTCGATCGTGAGCAGCCGGATCACGGTGAGCACGGTATTGATCGCCGGGCATGCCGGGCCGGATACAATGACTTGGATCGCCGATCACGGCAAAGGCCGCTTTTACAATGTCACCTCGCCCAACGATCTGCCGCAGATTTTTATCAAGGAAGCAGCGGTGATTTTGAAGTCGGCCATTTATGAAGACCCGTTCAAACCGCAGGTTCGGGCCCGGACGGAATTGATTCGTGGCATCGGTGATGACTATCCCACGCTGCTGGGTTATGTGGCGACGACGCCCAAGCCGCGCGCGGAGATTCCCTTGTGGACGGACAAGGGCGATCCGCTGCTGGCGCATTGGCAGTACGGGCTCGGCCGGGCGGTGGCGTTCACTTCCGACGCGAAGGCGAAGTGGAGCAAGAACTGGCTGGGCTGGAGCCAATACCAGCAGTTTTGGACGCAAATTGCCCAATGGAGCCTGCGACGTTTGGAGAATGCCGATTTCAACACGGACGTTACCGTGGATAAGGGCGACGGGCAGATCAGTGTCGAGGCCCTGGATGAACAGGGCAACTACAAGAATTTTCTCGATTTGAAAGCGACCGTGGTCAGTCCCAAGGGCGAAAAGGTGGTGGTCCCGGTGGAACAAACCGGACCCGGTCACTATGAAGCGCATTTTCCGACCAGGGAAGTTGGCGCCTACACCATTAACCTGCTGGACCAAAAAGACGGCCAGGTGCGGGGCTCCCAGGTGGTGGGCGCGAGTGTGAACTATTCGCCGGAATTCAACGCCACTGAACCGAACGCCAACCTGCTGCGCCGGTTGGCTGAGGCGGGCGGCGGGCGGGTGCTTGACCCGGAGAACGCGACCGACAATACCTTCCTGCATGACCGGCAGAAAACTTTTCAACCGCGGGACTTGTGGGAATGGCTCCTGAAGTTCGCCGTGGTATTGTTCCCGCTGGATGTCGCCGTGCGCCGCGTCCAACTGGATCGCGAGGAAATGGATCGGTTCTGGCGCAAACTGCGTGGTTGGATCTTTTTCTGGCAGGGAGTGCCACGCGAGCCGGAGGCGGACGAATCCCTGGCGGCCCTGCTGACCCGGCGCGAGCAGGTACGCTCGACGCAAACCGCCCCGGCGGAACCGAAGGCCGAGTTGTTCCAGCCGTCAAAACCGGTTACCTTGCCGCTCGGAAGTGCGTCTGAACAAGGTGGACAGCCGCAGGGCCTGGACACCGGGGAGCCTCCCAAACCGGAGGCCGGGGGGCCGAAACCCCCGCCAACGAGCACGACGAGCCGGTTGTTGGATGCCAAGCGGCGGGCTCAGCGTCGCAAGGAGTAGCGGCAAACAAAATCATTGCTTCCGGGGGCGGGGTTATGGCTACATGACCAGACGCGAATGACGCGGCGGGCTGTTTATTGGCTTGGCAGGGCTGCTTTGGACGGAAAAACGTTGATGCATCAGCATGAACCGGAGCCGGTTACAGGTTTTTTACTCGGGAAACGTGCAGGGTGTCGGTTTTAGATATACAGTTAAGTCGCTGGCCAGCGGTTTTGAAATCACTGGTGTCGTGCGTAATTTGGCCGACGGACGGGTTGAATTGATAATGGAAGGCGCCAAAGACGAATTGAAAGCCTTCCAACAGGCGATTCGCGAGTCGGAGTTGGGACATTTTATCCGCAAGGAAGACGTCCAGTGGGCTGAAGCTCAGGACAGTTTTCGCGGTTTCGAGATAGTTAGATAGACCGAACAATGAAGTTTGCAATCATAGCTGATATCCACGCCAACTTGGAAGCGTTTCAAGTCGTACTGGCGGACATCAAGCAGCAGAAATGCACCCATTATGCCTGTGTGGGCGACGTGGTCGGCTATGGGGCCAATCCCAAGGAATGCCTGGAGATTGTCCGCAAACTCGGGATGCCCTGCGTCAAAGGCAACCACGACGAATACTGTTCCAGCGAGGAACAACTGGACGGCTTCAACCCGCATGCGGCCGAAGCCGTGAGTTGGACCCGGGGCCAATTGAACGATGAAGAACGCCAGTGGCTTCGGGATTTGAAGTACTTCCGGCTGGTCACCAGCTTTTCGATGGTTCACGCCACTTTGGATGGCCCCCAACGCTGGGGTTACGTCTTTGACAAACTCGCTGCAGCGGCCAGCTTCACCTACCAGAATACTGGTGTTTGTTTCTTTGGCCACACGCACGTGCCGGTAGCCTTCATCCGCGACAGCATGGTGCGCGGTGGCACCTATTCGAAATTCAAAGTGGAGGCGGGCAAGAAGTATTTCGTCAACGTGGGCAGCGTCGGCCAGCCGCGGGACAACAATCCCAAGGCCGCCTACGTGGTTTATGATGTGGACGAAGGCACCATCGAACTACGCCGCCTGGATTACGACATTGCGGGAGCGCAGAAAAAGATCCTGGATGCCGGGCTGCCGCCGCGCCTCGCCGAACGCCTCTCTTACGGCAGATAACCGGTGATACCTACCCTGACTTGGGGGGCTTGGTCAGCAACGCTTGAAAATCCTCATTCTCAAGCCCAGTTCCCTGGGCGATGTGATTCATGCTCTGCCGGTTTTACGGCTGCTGAAGCTTCACTGGCCGGAGAGTGAGATTTTCTGGTGGCTCGAATCAGGCCTGGCGCCTTTGCTCGAAGATGACCCGGACCTCGCCGGCATTTTCCGCTTTCCGCGCAAACGTTGGGCCGCGCCCACTCACTGGCCGGAATTCTGGGCGGGCGTGCGGGCGTTGCGGCAGGAACGCTTTGACCTTGCCATCGATCTCCAGGGCCTTGCCCGCAGCGCGATTTTCACCTGGCTGGCCAACGCCGAGTTGAGCTTCGGCGTTGGCCAGCCCCGGGAAGGCGCCCGGGCCGCGTATGATCGCGTGGTTCCGCCGTCTCCCAACGACACCCATGCTGTCGATCGTTACCTCGCCGTTCTGCCGCTGCTGGGTGTGCCGGTGCACGATCGCTTCCAATGGCTTCCCGACCGTCCGCAGGTGGCCGCGCAATTGCGGCAAAAGTGGAACCTGGACGCAAACCGCTGGATCATGCTGCTGCCCGGCGCCCGCTGGACAAACAAGCGCTGGCCAATCGAAAGCTTCGTCGAGCTCGCGCGCCAACTCCTGCGGCTCGCGCCGGACTTGAAGCTGGCCATCTTGGGAAGCAGCGACGACCGGGCTTCAGGGGCCGCGATTGCCGCCGTGGATTCCACGCGCTGTCTTGACCTCACCGACCGCACCTCGCTGCCCGAAATGGTCGAATGGATACGCTTCAGCAAGCTGGTCGTCACCAACGACACCGGCCCCATGCACGTTGCCGCGGCGTTGCGCCGGCCGGTGGTGGCCTTCTTCGGCCCCACCAACCCCGCGCGCACCGGTCCCTATGGCCAGCGGGAGAACGTTCTTCAGGTCTCGCACATCCCCTGCGTGCCTTGCATGAAGAATCACTGCTCTTACGTTGAACCGCTCGCGTGCCTGCGGGCAATCACGCCGGCCCAGGTCTGCGCTGAGGTTCGGGCACGTCTCGCTTCTCAAAACCCGTCCTGATCGGCGCGGCCCGGCAGCTCAGGGACAAACGATTGATATTCCAGGACGCCCGGCGGGGGTTGCCAAAGGCCCGGCAAGCGGCCCTCAAGCCTCGCACGCACTGGCATCCTGTCTGGCGAGCTTCCTTCAAGTATCGCGTCAGCCCCCGACCTCCGTCTCGACACGCCGGTTTCCGTCTGTTACCTAATTTGGATGCGCCGTGAGTTGCTGAAAGATGCTGCGCGAATCGTCGTGAAGCTGGGAACCGGGGTCCTGACGGACAGCCGTAAGCAGCCGGACCTTGCCCAGATGGAGCAGTTGGTCGCGCAGATTGCCGGGCGATCCCGCGGCGGCACGGAGATTGTGCTGGTCACGTCCGGCGCGGTCGGGTCGGGCATGGGCGCGCTGGGTTACAAGAAACGCCCCGCCGGATTGGCGGAATTGCAGGCCTGCGCCGCCGTCGGCCAATCCCGGCTCATGGCCACCTACGACAAATTGTTCGCGCGACACCAACTCCATGTTGCCCAGGTTTTGTTGACCCACGAGGATTTGCAGGACCACGAACGCCACCTTAACGCGCGCAACACGCTCGTCACTTTGCTGAAACACGGGGTCATCCCGATCATCAACGAGAACGACGCCGTCTCCTCGACGGAGTTGAAATTCGGCGACAACGATAAGCTGTCCGCCCTGGTGGCTTCCCTGTTGCCCGCGGATTTGCTGGTGATCCTCACGACCGTGGACGGGGTGATCGAAAACTTCGGCGAGCCCAACGCCCGGACGATTCCCGTCATTGAGCAAATTGATCCCGGCGTGGAAAGCATCGTGGGCGGCACGGACAGCGAAACCGCGGTCGGCGGAATGGCGTCGAAAGTTCAGGCGGCCAAAATCGTGATTCGCTCGGGCATTCCACTGGTGATTGCGTCGGGGCATAGGAAGGATGTGCTGGAGCGAGTCATGGCGGGCGAGGACGAGGGAACGGTTTTCATTCCGCAGCCGGCGCGGTTGCAGAGCCGGAAGCGGTGGATTGCTTTTTTCCATCATCCGAAGGGCACTTTGTTCGTGGACGCCGGGGCGAAGCAGGCCTTGCGCGAAAAGGGAAAAAGCCTGCTGCCCCCGGGCGTGGCGGGATGCGAAGGACAGTTCAAGGCTGGCGAGGTGTTGAGCATTTGCGATCTCGACGGCACCGAGTTCGCGCGCGGGATATGTAATTTCAGTTCCGCGCAGATCGAAGCCCGCAGCTTCGGCCGGGCGGAGGTCGTGCATCGGGATAATTTGGTTATACTGTGAATGAAGAAAGCGCGCGCCATTGATGACTTGTTGAAGGTGATGGCGAAACTGCGGTCGCCCAAGGGTTGTCCATGGGACCGCGAGCAGGACCATCGTTCGCTGCGCTGGCACGCGGTTGAGGAAGTCTATGAGTTGATGGATGCCATCGAAGCGGGCGACGATCATGAGATGGCCGAGGAACTGGGAGATTTGTTATTGCAGGTCGTGTTCCATTGCCAACTGGCGAGCGAGCGGAGGGCGTTCGATTTTGAAAAAGTCACGCGGCACATCGTGGACAAACTGATTCGCCGCCATCCGCATGTCTTTGGTAATTCCAAAGCGAAGACGGTGGAAGCGGTCTGGGCGCAATGGGAGCAAATCAAGAAGGCCGAGAAGAAAGGCACACGGCACGAACGCCCCTCCGCGCTGGACGGCATCCCCAAACATCTGCCGAGCTTGATGCGCGTGGAAAAGCTGCTGAAAAAAGCGCGCAAGGCCGGTTTGCTTGACGAGCCTGCGAAAACTGCGATGAAACGAAACAAGGCCGCCGTGGGCAGGGACTTATTTGAACTGGCGCGGCGCGCGCATCAATCAGGTTGGTCGGCTGAGGAATTGTTGCGCGCGGAAATAAAAAAGCGGGAACGGGAGTTGAGGACGAAAGAAAACAGAATTGCACAAACACGATGATTTCGAAGTCTTTCTACGAGCTTGACGAGGCGGTAACCTTGCCGGCTAAAGTCGGGACTCCAAACTTCGGAGCGCGGCGGCATGCGTTTTTTCGTCAACCAGAATGACTCCTGCTGTTCAACCCAGCGGTGTTGCCCGAGGCTCGCCAGCCGGTGAATTCCTCGACGCGGGCGAGCGCAGAATTCCGATGATGTTTGTTCGCAGCCATCGGGCGCGCCGTTATATCCTTCGGTTGCACCCGGAAGGATGGGCGCGGGTGACGGTTCCACGCGGCGGTTCGGCGGCTGAGGCCCGCCGTTTCGCGGAAAGACACACGGGCTGGCTCAAACGCCAGTTGGAACGACTCGCCGCGCATCCGCCCCAGCGAAAGGAATGGCTGGTCGGCACGGAGATTCTTTTTCGGGGCGAATCCGTGAAAATCGAAACAGTTGCGCCCGAATCGAATGGTTTGGTCCGGGTCGGCGGCGAAGAGGTTTCAACTGGGGTGGCCACCGGCGATCTGCGTCCTGCGATCGAAAGACATCTCTGGAAGCTGGCGGCGAAGGAACTGCCGCCGAAGGTCCTGAAATACGCCGCGCTTCACCAATTGACCGTGCATCGGGTGACGGTTCGCAACCAAAGATCGCGGTGGGGTTCGTGCTCGCGGCGGGGAACGGTTTCGCTGAATTGGCGGATCATCCAGGCGCCGCCGTTCGTGCGCGATTACCTGATTTTGCATGAGCTGATGCACCTTCGGCAAATGAACCATTCCTCCCGCTTCTGGCGCGAAGTCGGGCGCGTTTGTCCGGACTACAGGACGGCAGAGCGGTGGCTGAACGAGCATGCGAGTCTGCTGAAATAGGCTCTGCTGCTGCGGATTGCGTGGATTTTTGAACCCGCTGCTGCCCAAATAAAAACCGCCTGCATAGACCTTGACGTGTTTAATGAGTAACACAACACTGTCAAGGGTTCCCGGTGGTCCGGCTCGAATCAGAAGTGCCGACGATAACTTGCTGATCCAAAGTTTTGAAAATTTGCATGAATAAGTTGAAGTGTCTTCTCGGCGGTCTGGCTGCAACGAGTGTTGCGGCGCTCAATTTGAATAACTCCATGGCGGCAGAGACGCCGCCCAAAGTCCCGCGCTTCTCGGTTGAATACATGGATCGATCAGTTGATCCGGGCACGGACTTTTACCGCTACGCCTGCGGAACGTGGTTGAAGGAAAACCCGGTGCCGGCGGACAAGTCGCGCTGGGGCGGTTTCGGCCAGTTGCAGGAGCGGAACTGGTTTTTGATCCATCAATTGCTCGAGTCGGCGGCTCATCCCACACCGGATCCAAACCAGGGCGGCGATAAAAAAAGAGCGGAAGTGATCCAAAAAGTTGGCGACTTCTATAAATCAGCCATGGACACCAACCGCCTCGAAAGTCTCGGATTCAAGCCGCTCAAGGCTGATTTAAAGCGGATCGATTCGGTAAAATCGCGCGAGGAGTTGTTGCGATTGCTGGCGGAGTTCCATGAACGTGGCGTCGGCGGATTTTTTGGGGCGGGCGTATCACCCGATGCGAAAAATAGCGAGGTCTACGCCTTCGAACTTGGGCAGGGTGGTTTGGGATTGCCGGATCGCGATTATTATCTGAGCGATGGTTTTACCAAACAGCGCGACGCTTACGTGGTTCATATCACGAAGATGTTCACGCTGCTCGGCGAAAAACCGGAGGAAGCGAAAGCTCATGCGGCGACGATTCTTGATGTGGAAACAGCGCTCGCCAAAGCCAGCAAGTCGCGGGTCGATCTGCGTGATCCCGTTGCCAATTACCACAAGGTCACCACCGCCAGCCTGGCGGAGAATTATCCCGACCTCCCTTTGAAGTTTTATATGATGGAGTCAGGGTTGGAAAAGGTTCCGGACTTGATCGTCGGGCAGCCTGAGTTCTTTGCGGCCCTGGACAAACTGGTCAAGGACCGGCCGCTGGAGGATTGGAAGGTTTATCTGCGCTGGCATTTGGTCACTGCGGCCGCGCCCTTTCTGCAGGCGGCGGCGGAGGACGAAGATTTTGCTTTTTACGGCACGGTATTGCGCGGGCAGCCCACCCAGGAACCGCGCTGGCAGCGCGCCGCGAAAGTGATCGACTCCCACATCGGCGAGGCGCTGGGGCAGCTTTTCGTCGAGAAATATTACCCTCCCACCGCCCGCGCCCGCATGAATGAGTTGGTGGAGAACTTGAAAGCCGTGTTTCGCGACCGGTTGAAGAAGGTTGATTGGATGACCGATGAAACCAGGTCGAAGGCGCTGGCGAAGTTCGATCTGTTCACCCAAAAAATCGGTTATCCCGACAAATTCCGGGATTATTCGAAGGTAAAAATTCGCAGTGATGATTTTCTCGGGAACGTGCAGCGGGCGGAGATCTTCGAATCCAGGCGCGAACTCGCGCGCGTCGGCAAGCCCGTCGACAAGACGGAGTGGCACATGACGCCGCCGACGGTGAACGCTTATTTCAATCCGTTGCAGAACGAGATCGTTTTTCCCGCCGGCATCCTGCAACCGCCGTTCTTCGATGTGGAAATGGACGACGCGGTCAACTACGGCGCCATCGGCGTGGTGATCGGGCACGAGATCACCCACGGCTACGACGACCAGGGCCGCAAGTATGACGCGCACGGAAACTTGAACGATTGGTGGACCGAAGCCGACGCGAAGGCTTTCGATGAACGCGCGCAAAAGGTGGTGGACCAATATAACGCCTACGAACCGCTGCCCGATGTCCACGTCAATGGCCGGTTGACCCTGGGCGAAAACCTGGCCGATCTTGGCGGCACGAGCATTGCCTTCGAAGCACTACAACGCGCGCTGGCCAAGGATCCGTCCAAACGCAAAGTGATCGATGGGTTCACGCCGGAGCAACGGTTCTTCCTTTCGCTGTCCCAGGTCTGGCGGACGAACATTCGCGAAGCGGAAGCGCGCCGGCTGGTCACGGTGGACCCGCACAGCCCCGGACAATTCCGCGCCATCGGACCGCACGTGAACCAACCGGCGTTCTACGAAGCCTTCGGCATCAAGGAAGGCACGCCCATGTGGCGCGCGCCCGAGTTGCGGGCGAAGATTTGGTAGGGCGGCTATCTGGAACCTCCCTGCTGTTTGGGGTGCAACTTGAAACAACCACCATCGGTGGAAACGGCTCGTCTCACCCCGGCGGCATGGTGGTTGGAGTTTGGTGTTTTGGATTCGACTTCGAGCGGCACTAATGGTTAAGTACACGGACAGCTTATGACAGACCCACGTTACGGCAAATTGGCGAAATTACTCGTCGGATATTCCCTGGAAGTCAAACGCGGCGAGCGCGTCCTGTTGGACATGTTCGATGTGCCGGATGAATTCTCCGTCGAACTCATGCGGGCGGTGCGGGCCGTGGGCGCGACGCCTTTGATCGAAATCCGGCACAGCCGCATTACGCGCGAAATCCTCCGGGAAACCGATGGGAAACATGCCGCGCTGGTCCGCGATGTGGAGCTCTTTCGCATGAAAAAGATGGACGGCTACATCGCCGTCCGCGGCAGCGCCAACGCCAATGAAGCGGCGGATGTTCCCGCCGACCGCATGGCGCAGTACGCGCGCGCGTTAAGGCCCGTGCTGAACCATCGCATCAACAAGACACGCTGGGTCGTATTGCGCTGGCCCACCCCGAGCATGGCCCAGGGCGCGAACATGAGCACCGAGGCGTTCGAAAATCTGTACTTCGACGTCTGCACCATGAACTATCGCAAGATGGCCAAAGCGATGGCGCCGCTCGAGCGGCGGATGAAACGGGCCAATCGCGTCCACCTCAAAGGCCCGGGCACCGACCTCACTTTCAGCATCAAGGGAATCGGCGCGAAGATGTGCCGGGGTGACCACAACATCCCCGATGGAGAGGTCTTTTCCTGCCCGGTGAAAGATTCGGTCAACGGCCAGATCACTTTCAACACCCCCACGATTTATTCGGGAACCAAGTTCGAGAATGTCCATCTGGAGTTCAAGGCTGGCAAAATCATCAAAGCGACTTCCAGCAATACGAAAAAGCTGAATGAAATCCTCGATACCGATGCGGGCGCGCGTTACATCGGCGAGTTCTCGCTTGGTTTCAATCCGTACATTCTCGATCCGATGTGCGACATTTTGTTCGATGAGAAGATCGCCGGTTCGCTGCACTTCACGCCGGGGCTGGCCTACGAGGTTTGCGACAACGGGAACCGTTCGGCCGTGCATTGGGACATGGTGCTGATCCAGCGCCCCGAATGGGGCGGCGGCGAGATATGGTTTGACGGAACACTTATCCGCAAGGACGGCATGTTTGTGCCGAAGGATTTGAAAGGATTGAATCCGGAGAATTTAAAGTAGACCAGGCACCGCCGCGCTTTGTTACTTCATGAGGCCAGCGCTTCCGGTTAGGACGCACTGCCGCGCATCCGGGGTTGCCCGAATGGCAGAGTGCTCAAATTCACCCCGGCCGAGCGTAAAAACTGGCATCGCTTACCATCACTTAGCTCAGCATAGCGTCAGCTGGCGCTATGAGCTCCTTTCCCGGCTTCGAACTTCTAATTTGGATCTCGGATTTCATAGAACCCCAGCTTTGGACCTTGGACCTTGGGCTTTGCACTTACCTCCCCTCTCAGGAGACCAGACCTTGACATCTGTATCACTACGGAGGCTTTCTCGGCATTTGGGTTTAGGATTTTTTAGAATTTTTGACTCGCCTTTAGGCCAGCGCCCCCTAGGATGGGCTTTATTTCAGCTTATGAAAATCCCACGCGTGGTTGATCCTTTTCGGTTGGCCTTATTTCTCTGTGCCATGATGGTCAGCCACGCTCTACTCGCCTCTACGAATAACAGCTTGCTTTGCAACGGGAGCACCCAGTATGTGAGCGTGCCGGCCAACACGAATCTGACGCCCACGCCGCTCACCTTCGAGGCCTGGGTCAATCCCTCCGTCGCGACCTGCAATACCATCCTCTCCCGCGGGGACGGCGGCGGCCAAAGCGATTTCATATTCACGGTTGGCTACAACGGCTCGTTCTGCGGTGTCATGAACGCGGCTTTTTGGGGAGCCGGCGCCTGGGACGCCTCGGCCTCGGTCATTCCTCTCAATGCCTGGACGCATGTGGCCGTGACCTTCGATGGCACCAACAAGCAGTTTTATCTCAACGGCGCACTCGATAGAATCGTGGCGCGCCCCGGGACACTCTACCAGAGCGGCACGGCCATGTACCTCGGGCGGCAGGGCACGAATTGTAATTGCAACTCTTTCCATGGTCTCTTGGGCGAAGTGCGGATCTGGAATACAATACGCACGCCCAGTGAAATCACCGCCGACATGGCTTTTAGTTCCGGTGCCCAGCCGGGTTTGGTGGCCTACTATCCTCTCGACGAAGGCAGCGGCACCAACGCCTTCGACGCTTCCGGCAATGGCAACGACGGCACTCTCAACGGTGGCGCGACCTGGGCAAATTCCGGGCCGCCCGCCAGCCCGCCGCCGATTTCGTTGGGCGGCACAAACTTCCTGTTGGGCCCGGCAGCCGGCACGGCCAGCGTCAATCTGTCCGTCAGCATCGGTGCGAGCGCAACCAACAACGCGCCGTGGCTGCACGCGAGCCCCACGAACAAAAGCGGTTTCAACCTCCTGTTCAATCTTGATGCGAACACCGGATTGACGCGTACCGGCACCCTCACCATCGCCGGCCAGACGGTCACGGTGCAGCAGGCCGGTTCTGGTTACGTGGCGGCTTCGGGGCTGGCCACTCTGGTTGCCTCGGGCACCAATAGTCCGCAGGGCCTGGCGATGGATGGTATCGGTAATGTTTACTTTGCGGACTCAGGCTCGGGTGCAATCAAGAAATGGGTGGCGGCGAGCAACTCCGTCGTCACGCTCGTCTCCACGGGCCTGGCATCGCCCAATGCCGTGGCGCTGGATGGGGCGGGGAATATCTATATCTGCGACCAAGGGCACCAGGCGATCAAGGAGTTAGTCCTGTCGAATAACACAGTAATCACCCTGGTTTCCACGGGCCTGACCATCCCGGCAGGCCTGGCCGTTGACAGGGCGGGAAATGTGCTTATCGGGGATGCGCGCAGCAATGTGGTAAAATTGTGGAACACCGCGACGAACGGGCTAAGCACGCTCTTCTCCCTCACAAGTCCTTTTGGCGTCACCGTGGATGCGTCGGGCGTTGTCTATGTTGCCAATGGCGGCGGGGTGTGGAAGTGGACTGCGGCCAGCGGGCTTTCCCAGGTGGTCCCGTCGTCTGTTCACGCGATTGCCGTTGCTGTGGATGGCGGAGGCAATGTTTATTTTGCGGACAATTTTACGCATACCGTTGGAGAGTGGATCGCGGCGAGCAACATCGTGGTCACCCTCGCCAGTACCCAGAACGGCCCTACCGGCCTGGCGTTGGATCCGGCGGGCAATCTGTTCTCCGCGCAAACGGTGACCAACGTCCTTGAGGAACTGCCGCATGCCTTCGTAAATGCGACGCCGAAAATCGAGATTGCCGGGGTGGGTAACGACACGTTGCCCGTGGTGGTGCCGTCCACCGCAAGCCTGCTTCCCAACTACTTTCCCACCAGCAGCCAGCCTTGGGTAACCGTTACCGGGTTTACGAACGGGATCGTGAGTTTTTCCTACACCGAAAATGGCGCCATTTCCGGCATCGCCTACCTCAACGTCCTGGGCCAACCCGTTGAGGTCATACAAATGGATGGCTACAGCTTCAGAGGCAATGGCACCAATCAGTACGTGTCCGTGCCGGCCAACCCCAGTTTCACACCCACTCAGCTCACCTTTGAGGCCTGGGTCAATCCCTCCGCCGCGACCTGCAATACCATCCTCTCCCGCGGAGATGGCAGTAACGGAGGCCTCACCGATTATATTTTCGACGTCGGTTATGATGGGGCAACCTGCGGAGTTATGAAAATGGGATTTTTCGGAGTGGGCGTCTGGGACGCTTCGGCCTCGACCATTCCACTCAACACCTGGACGCATGTCGCGGTGACCTTTGATGGCACCAATAAGCAGTTTTACATCAATGGCATGCTCGACCGCACCGCGCCTCGTCCCGGCCTGCTCTACCAGAGCGGCTCCGCTCTTTATATTGGCCGCCAGGGCTCCAGTTGCAATTGCAACTACTTCAATGGCGCGTTGGCCGAAGTGCGGATTTGGGACACGGTTCGCTCCGCCAGTCAAATCGCCGCCGATATGAGCTATTCCTCAGGCGCCCAACCGGGGTTGGCCGCCTATTATCATTTCAACGAAGGCAGCGGCGTCAATGCTATGGACGCTTCCGGCCAAGGCCATAACGGCCTGGTTGCGCTCGGCACCAGTTGGACCAACTCCGTCCCGACGTTCCCCGGGTGGCTGACGGCGACGAACCTTGTCGAAGCACCGGCCGCCGGGACCGATAGTGTCTTTGTTTCGGTCTTTGCTGGGTGGATTGCTACCAATAACGCGTCCTGGTTGCACCTGAGCCCAACCAATCAAAGCGGGATGGGCGCCGCCAGGGTCACCTTCAGCTTCGATGGCAACACCGGCGCAACCCGCACCGGCACGCTCACCATCGCCGACCAGACGCTCACGGTCACTCAAGCGGGCTCCAACTATGTCGCTGCCCCGGCGCCGGTCGCCCCGCTTGTGGCTTCGGGCTTAAACGATCCTTGGGGCATGGCCGTGGATCGGGCCGGCAACGTCTATTTCGCCGATTTACTAAATAATGCCCTGAAGGAATGGCTGGCGGCGAGCAACACGGTGATCTCGCTGGTTTCGACTGGGCTCTCCTTCCCTTCTTACCCGGCCTTGGATACGGCAGGAAACGTGTATTTCTCCGATCGAGGTAACCATGCACTGAAAGAATGGGTCGCGGCGAGCAACACCGTCGTCACGCTGGTGTCCTCAGGTTTGCAGAATCCAACGGGGGTGGCAGTGGACTTGGCAGGCAATGTCTATGTAGCCGATTTTTCCGCCAACGCCCTGAAAGAGTGGGTTGCCGCCAACAACTCGCTCATCACGCTGGTTTCCTCCGGGTTGACCAATCCCGAGGGCGTGGCGGTGGATGTATTCGGGAACGTTTATGTCTGCAGTATTTACAACAACACCATTCAAGAGTGGCTCGCCGCCAGTAACACTCTTGTGACCTTGATCTCGTCGGGCCTGAACCAGCCCTATGGCGTGGCGCTGGATGTCATGGGCAATGTGTTTATTTCGGATACCGGCCATGCCGCGATCAAAGAGTGGATCGCCGCAAGCAACACGCTGACCACTCTTAGTTCCTCAGGCGTGGGCGCTCCTTCGGGCGTGGCCGTGGATGGCATGCGCGACGTCTATATCGCGGACTACAACAACCAGGCAATCAAGGTTTTACCGCGCGCCTTTTTAGACCCCACACCGAGGTTCGAACCCCGGTCCGCTGGCAGCGATGCCTTGCCGCCAGTGGTGCCGGTGACCGCAGAACAATTTCCCGCTTTCGCGCCGGTCAGCGACCAATCGTGGCTGACGCTCAATCGCGTGAGCAACGGCATCGTGAGTTTTGCTTTCAGCCAGAATATTGGGCCCGCTCGCACAGCCCACGTTACCGTTCTTGGCCAGGATACCCTTATAACGCAAAGCTCCAGCTCCAGCTTGTTCTTCAATGGGACCAACCAATTTGTGACCGTGCCGGCCAGCCCCAGCCTGACGCCCACACCTGTGACCTTCGAGGCCTGGGTCAACCCGAGCGTGGCGACGTGCAACACTATCCTGTCTCGGGGCGACGGCGGGGGCTTCACCGATTACGTGTTGCAGATCGGTTATGATGGAACCAGCTGCAGTAGCATGAAATTGGGCTTTTTCGGCGCCGGCGGCTGGGACTTTTCGGCCTCGTCCATTGCGCTCAACACCTGGACGCACGTGGCCGTGACGTACGATGGCGCCCAAAAGAAGTTTTATATCAATGGCCAACTGGACAGCACGGCAGATCGCGCCGGCTCACTCAACCAAAGCGGCACGAACATGTTCCTCGGACGCCAGGGCACGGTCTGCAACTGCAGTTACTTCAACGGGCAACTCGCGGAGGTGCGCCTCTGGAATGTCACGCGCTCCGCCAGCCAGGTCAGCGCCGACATGGGCTTCTTCCCGGGCCCGGAACGGGGCCTGGTGACCTACTATCACCTCAACGAAGGCGGCGGCACGATCGCCAACGACGCCTCCGGCAACGGCCATAACGGCACCCTCAATTCCGGCGCCGGCTGGACCAATTCCCCGCCTCCGTTGCCCGGCATTCTGGGCGTAGCCGGCCTTGTGGAAGGGCCCGCCGCGGGAGTGGATAGTGTCGTGCTGTCAGACTTCGGCGGCTGGACCGTAACGAACAACACCACCTGGCTGCAGTTGAACCCAGCCAACCCGAGCGGCTTCGGCAACACGAACCTTTTCTTCAATTTCTCCGCCAACACTGGGGCCACCCGCACCGGAACTCTTGGCATCGCGGGGCGGACGCTCAGCGTGACGCAAGCCGGGGCAGCCTACGTGGCGGCTCCGGCACCCGTCACCACGCTGGCGAACTCGGGTTCAAGTTTGTTCGACCCGGTGGGTGTGGCTGTGGATGGCGCGGGCAATGTCTTCACCGCGGACACCGGACACAACCTAATCAAGGAATGGCTGGCGGCAAGCAACGCGGTGATCTCGCTGGTTTCGACAGGGCTCGCCTCGCCTTTTTACCCAACCTTGGATGCGGCAGGAAACGTCTATTTCTCCGATCATAATCACGTTGCATTGAAAGAATGGGTCGCGGCGAGCAACACCGTCGTCACGCTGGTGTCCTCAGGTTTAGTGAGTCCTGCGGGGGTGGCAGTGGACTGGGCAGGCAATGTTTATGTAGCCGACGGCAACACCCTGAAAGAGTGGGTTGCCGCCAGCAACTCGCTCGTCACACTGGTTTCCTCCGGGTTGACCAATCCCATGGGTATAACGGTGGATGTCTCTGGGAACATCTACCTTGCCTGTCCTGGCAGTCACGCCATTTTCGAGTGGTTCTCAGCAAGTAACAGCCTCGTCACACTCGTTTCCTCCGGCCTTGGCCTGCCTTATGACGTGAAAGTGGATGGCGGCGGCAACCTGTATATTGCCGATCCAGGCGCCAATGCCATTTTGCAGTGGAGCCCCGCCGGCGGCACTCTGACCACCCTGGTTTCCTCGGGCCTGAAGAATCCGTTTGGCGTGGCGGTGGATGCAGCGGGGAATATCTATATTGCTGATTCCGGGAACAATGCCCTCAAAGAACTGCCGCGTGCCTTCGTGGACCCGACCCCCAAATTCGAAGCCCCCGGTGCCGGAAGCGATTTCTTGCCAGCGGTCCTGCCGGCAACCGCCGACTTGCTCGCTCCCTTCGGCCCTGGCAGCGACCAGTCCTGGCTCACTATCAATGGCGCGTCCAACGACGTGGTGAGCTTTTCCTTCCCTCAAAACAGCGGCACGCTCCGAACCGCCCACGTCAACGTCCTCGGCCAAAGCGTCCCCATCACCCAATACGGCAGTATTGGTTTGGCGACAAGTCTGACCGGCGCGCAATTTCTCACGAACGGCTCGTTCCAATTTACCTTCACCAACCTCCCCGGCGGGACCTATACAGTTTTGGGCAGCACGAACATCTCCCTGCCGATCGCGCAATGGACCCCGCTCGGCGCGCCCACTGAAAATCCTCCGGGTCAATATCAGTTCACCGACCCCGCCCCCACCAACTCGACGCTTTTCTATATCCTGCTCTCACCTTGATCGAAGCGGCAATTCCAAATGCCACCCTCATGCCTGCATCGGTGACGCGCAGCACCGTCAGAACCGGTTGTGGCTGCGGGTGCGCATCTCGGCAAATACCGACGGCACTATGCCAGCCCCCGCCTTGAATTACTTGTTCGAGTGCCAACTGAATGGCTCCCTCCTCCGCCCCAGGCTGCTTGTCGCACTTAATCCAGTAGTTTGACCTTTCCGGCAGACACAGTACCTTATGGTTCTTTATGGCAGACCAAAACCAGTCTCAACCATCGTTTTTCGGCCGCCTGGGCACCGCCTGGGCTTGCTTCTGGCGCGCTTTGGGCAGCCCGGAATTCGCGCAACGCGTGGCTGCTTTGCTGCAGCCGCCGCCCCCATCTCAGCCAAAAACCGCCGAACTGCCCCCCGAACGGGTCCATGCCTCAGGCCTCTTCGTCCTTTCCATGCTGCAACGCGAGGGGCGTCTGATCGATTTTCTCCAGGAGGACGTTGCCTCGTTCTCCGATGCCGACATCGGCGCGGCGGCGCGAGTGGTGCATTCCGGCTGCCGCAAAGTCCTGGCCCAGTGCCTCGCACTCGAACCGGTTTTGAGAGAGGCCGAGGGCGCCAAGGTCACCGTCCCGTCCGGTTTTGACGCGCAGCGCATTCGGCTCACGGGAAATGTCGCGGGCCAGCCGCCTTTCCGCGGCGCGCTCAAACACCACGGCTGGGCCACGACGGCGGTGCGCCTGCCCGCCGTGTCTGAGACGCTTGATCCGCGCGTGCTTGCGCCAGCGGAGGTGGAACTTTAATTTTCCCTGGAGATTTTCATGGCTCATTACTCCATCGGCATCGACCTCGGCACCACGAACAGCGCGGTGTCCTGGTTCAACCTTGGCGAAAACAAACCGCGCGGCCGGGAGCAGACCATGCTCTCCATCCCGCAAATCACCGCCGTCGGCACGGTTGAAGAAAGGACGCTGCTGCCGTCATTTCTTTACTTGCCGAACGACCAGGAATTTCCGGCGGGCAGCCTCGCGTTGCCGTGGGACAAGAAACGCAAGGACCAGATCATTGGCGAATTCGCGCGCAGTCATGGCTCGAAGGTTCCCATGCGGCTGGTTTCCTCGGCCAAAAGCTGGCTGTGCCATGCCGGGGTTGATCGCGCCAGCGCCATTCTGCCATGGCAGGCGCCCGAGGACGTTCAGCGCATCTCTCCGCTGGGGGCGTCCGCGCGCTACCTGGGCCATTTGCGCGAGGCGTGGGATCATCAATTCAAGAAGGACCCGCTCGCCGATCAGGAAGTCATTCTGACTGTGCCCGCCTCTTTCGACGCGGCCGCGCGCGACCTCACGCTCAAAGCCGCTGAACAAGCCGGCCTGCCGCGCGTCACCTTGATTGAGGAGCCGCAGGCCGCGCTTTATGCCTGGTGCGAGGCCATGGGCGAGAATTTCCGGAAACTCGTCCGGCCTGGCGAGGTGATCCTCGTCGTCGATGTCGGGGGCGGCACTACCGACCTCTCGCTGATTGCCGTGGCGGAAAAGGACGGCGAGGCCCAACTCACCCGGGTTGCAGTTGGCGATCATATCCTGCTCGGAGGCGACAACATGGATCTCGCGCTCGCCCATCCGATCAGCCAGCGCCTCGCCGCAGACGGCAAGAAGCTCGACGCGTGGCAATTCAACGCCCTCACCTTTGCCTGTCGTCAGGCCAAAGAGCAGATGTTCAGCGAGCCGAAGTTAAAGAAAGTTCCGCTGGTAATTCCGGGACGCGGTTCGTCGCTGGTCGGTGGCAGCATCAAAGCCGAATTGACCCGTGAAGAACTCACCCACGTTCTGACCGATGGGTTCTTTCCGAAAACTCCCGTCACCGATCTCCCGGAAACTGCCCGCCGAACCGGCCTCGCGCAGATGGCTTTGCCTTACGCCCAGGATCCCGCGGTCACGCGCCATCTCGCCGCGTTCCTTACGCGTCAAGCGCGTGCCCTGGCCAACGCGCACGATTCGCCGGTAAAAGTTACCGGCCAAACTTTCGTGCATCCCACCGCCATCCTGTTCAACGGTGGTGCTTTTAAAGCCACCGCGCTCAAGGAGCGAGTGCTCGAGGTATTGAATCAATGGCTGAAGGCAGATGGCGGGCAGCCAGCCAAGGAACTCGAAGGCGCCGAACTGGATCTGGCGGTGGCCCGGGGCGCGGCCTATTACGGCTGGGTGAAGCAGGGTCACGGCCTGCGCATTCGCGGCGGCACAGCTCGCGCTTATTACGTCGGCGTTGAGACCGCGATGCCCGCGGTTCCGGGCATGGAACCGCCCGTCAAAGCCTTGTGCGTCGCGCCGTTTGGAATGGAGGAAGGCACCCAGGCGGACGTGCCGCCGCAGGAGTTCGGCCTGGTGGTGGGCGAGCCGACGCGGTTCCGCTTCTTTGCCAGTTCCGTCCGCCGCGATGATCGCGTTGGTATCATGGTCGAGGATGTCGCCGGCAACGATGAACTCGAAGAAGTCGCGCCCATCGAAACGAACCTTCCGTCCAAAGGCGGAAACGAAGGCAAATTGGTGCCCGTCAATCTTCAAGCCGCCGTTACGGAACTCGGCACGCTGGAATTGCGCTGCCTTGAGAAAGGTGGTGCTGGCCAATGGAAGCTGGAACTGAACGTGCGCATGAAGGAATAGCCTTTGAACGCCGGCGGGCGCCAGGGCCGGGCGATTCGCTCTCTCCTGCATGAGTCCGTCTCCGCACATCATCGGCATCGACCTTGGCACAACGAACTGTGCGATGGCATTCGTCGCGGTGCCGCAGAATCAGGAATCACCGGTCGTTGATTTCCCCATTCCGCAGTTGCAGCGCGTTGGCGAGGTTGCGTCACGTCCGCTGCTGCCGTCCTGCCTCTACATCCCTGGTGAACATGAACTCGCCCCTCGCTCAATCGATCTGCCTTGGGGCGAATCGCCGAAACCACTCGTGGGGGAATTCGCGCGCTGGCAGGGGTCACGGGTTCCGGGCCGATTGGTGGCTTCGGCCAAGAGCTGGTTATGTCATCCCGGCGTGGACCGTTCGGCTGCGATTTTGCCGTGGGGCGCACCGGCGGAAGTGCCGAAGATCTCGCCAGTGGAGGCCTCGGCTCGATTACTCGCGCACATGGCATCAGCCTGGAACCAGGCGCACCCTGACGCGCCCATCGCTGGTCAGGAAGTCGTCATTACTGTTCCAGCCTCGTTTGACGAAGTCGCGCGCGCCTTGACTGTAAACGCCGCGCGACAGGCCGGCTTGGAAAAATTCACTTTGGTGGAGGAGCCGCAGGCCGCGTTCTATGATTTCATCGCGCGTCACCAACGCGACCTCGCCGCCGCGCTTGCCGGGGTGCGCCTCGCGCTGGTGGTCGATGTGGGCGGCGGGACCACTGACTTTACCCTCATCCAGGCGGCCGTGTCATCCGATGGCCCGCTTCTACGCCGCATCGCGGTAGGCGATCATTTGATGCTGGGCGGCGACAACATGGATGCCGCGCTCGCCCGGTCAGTCGAGGAACGATTAACCGCCGGCGGCCGCAAACTCAGCGCGACGCAATGGACACAGCTTGTAAAGGCCACGCGCGACGCAAAAGAATTGCTGCTGAGCGCCAATGGCCCCGAACGCCACGGGATCGCGCTGGCCGCCGAGGGCAGCCGCCTGTTGGGCGGCACACTCTCATCCGAACTCAAGCGGGACGAAGCGGAACGGTTGATTCTGGACGGTTTTTTTCCCGCCTGCGCACCGGACGAATCGCCGCGTCGCGCCGCGCGAGTTGCCTTGCAGGAACTCGGCTTGCCGTACGCCCAGGATCCCGCGATCACGCGACACCTTGCCGCGTTTCTGCGCCAGCACGCCGGCGCTGGTTTCACCGCGCTCGGCATTCCGGCAGACGCGACTGTGACCGCGCTCCCACGGCCGGATGCGATTTTGCTCAACGGCGGAGTTTTCAATTCATCCCGAATCTCCGAGCGTCTCGTTGAGGCGGTGTCCTCCTGGTGGCCGAATGCGCCGCGTATTCCCCTGCTCCTTCATGATTCACTGGAACTGGCTGTCGCGCGCGGCGCGGCGTATTACGGCCTCGCGCGGCGCGGTCTGGGGAAACGCATTGGCGGCGGCGCGGCTCATGCGCTTTATGTTGGGCTGGCGGCGGAGAACGAGGCTGCCGCGCCACGCGCCATCTGCCTCATACCGCGGGGACACGAGGAAGGCCAGCCTGTGGCCCTGGACTCCCGGCCTTTTAAACTAACCTTGGGGCGCCCGGTGCAGTTCCCGCTCTTTTCGACAACCTCGGACCGCGTCGACCGCCCGGGTGATGTCGTCCAGGTTGGCGATGAATTTCGCGCGCTGCCGCCGATCCATACACTGTTCAAAGATTCGAGCGGAAAGACCACCGCGGTGCCCATTCATTTGCGTGCGATGCTCACCGAATTGGGCACGCTGGAACTGTGGTGCGTCGCGAATGCTGGCGAAGGCCGCTGGCGGCTCGAGTTCGAACTGCGTGGTTCGGCAGCCAGGGCCGTCACCACCGTAACCGAGTCCATGCCCGCCCGCTCCACAGAGGCGCGGGCCATCATTGAGCGCGTTTACGGTCACCAGGCATCCGCAAGCGAGCCAAGAGACGCAAAACAACTCAGTCGCACCCTGGAAAGCGCCATTGGTCCGCGTGAGTCCTGGCGATTGCCACTCCTGCGGGATTTATGGAGCACTTTATTTGCCGGGGCCAAGCGGCGTCGGCGCACTGCGGACCATGAACGCGTCTTCTTCCAACTGCTCGGCTATTGTTTGCGGCCCGGGTTCGGTTACGCGCTCGATGAATGGCGGTGCGAGCAGACCTTTCGGCTATTTGCGCCAGGCCTGGAGTTTCACGCCGCGCAGCCGGTATGGAACGAGTTCTGGGTCATGTGGCGTCGCATTGCCGGCGGCTTGAATGAAGCCCAGCAACTCGAGTTGTGGAATTATCTCCAGCCGCACCTCGCCCGCAACCTTTCGCTTGCAGTGTCCAAAACTCTGCCCAAGGTCAAGGGTCCCCAGCCTCAGGGTCTCGATGAAATGATCCGCACTGCGGCATCGCTTGAACACCTGCCCGTCCTGGAAAAGGTTTCGCTCGGCAACTGGATTGCTGAGCGATTGAAAAATCCGGCCACCGCCGCTGGCCCATGGGCCTGGGCTCTCGGCCGCCTTGGAACTCGCGAACCCATTTACGGCAGCAGTCACAAAGCCGTATCCGCGGACCAAGCCGCGGCCTGGCTCTCACTTCTGCTGGAAGTGGGTCTGCGCTCCGTGGACAGCACCGCTTTCGCCGCAGCCCAACTTGCCCGCCTGACCGGCGACCGCGCCCGCGACCTCGACGAAGACCTCCGCACACGCACCCTCACCGCGCTCAAAGCCGCCCAAGCCCCCGAACCCTGGCTGCGCATGATCACCGAGGTCGTCGTCCTCGAAGCTGCCGACGAGGCCCGGGCATTGGGAGATACACTGCCGATCGGCCTGCAACTTCGGTGAATTTCCGGCAGTCGCAACTTTACGCACTGCCGTCCTTGACCCCAGGCCAATAATCAAGGATATTAAGCGCGTCGTTTCGGGGGCGTACTGGTTTCGACCTGAAAAATACGTCAGAGGCGGCATGCCGAGGACGGTTCGTTGGCCTCGTTAATCATCGAACCAAAACATAAGTGCTAACCAAGAATTAGCTCTCGCGGCCTAATGTGCCACGACGTCCGCCCCTGGACACCTGCTACGGGGGACGGACGCCACAGCAGGTTAGATCAGACGCGGGGACCGCGCGCGGCTGGTTGAAAAAATTTCATGCGGACTAGGCAGTGCGAATCGCGCCGGGGCGTAATCGCATAGCAGAAAAAATCTCCCTGGCTAAGCATGTAGTCGCGGCTGGTTTGTTTATCAGGGACGCGGGTTCAATTCCCGCCGCCTCCAGTCTTCGTTCCGAGCGCAGCGAGGGATGAAGACTAGCGGGTGCGGATCCAGAAGAAATGAGTATCTACTAACGGAGACAATGGTGGGTTGTTTCGTCGCCGTTCATCCAAGCGTGTAGCTCTCCGGATCACGGCTTTGGGTGCTCGCTGCTTTGGGTCGCGGGAGCATCGGAAAGTCGCTTCATCATGGAAGCACCATTCAGGAGCAGCTCACTCGCTCACCATTGGACAGTATAACCCTTGCCTTCCATGGCGGCCGTGAAAGCACGTTTGTAGGCATCCATTTTCTGCTGATCAATTGACTGTTGCTGGACAGTTGCCTGCTGCTGGGCGGCCTGTTGTTGCGCCACCGCTTGTGATTGCGCGTCGTTCGCCCGCCGCTGCCTGACGCCGCCGACCGTCCCGCCCGAGGCAGCGCCAATGGCAGCGCCTTTGCCGGCATCACCTGCTATGCCGCCGATCACAGCACCCGCCACGGCTCCCCGGGCGCCACCGCGCACCACGCCGCCCCTTTGTGGCGGAGGTTGGGTGTAAGGCTGCTGGGTGGTGCCTGCGGGCTGTTGCGCTTGAAGTCCTGCAGCCATGGGGTCATATCCGGACTGCTGTTTTGCCCAGACATAGGCGTCAGCCTTGTCCTTCTCCATTTGCTCCTGGCTTTGGCCATGAGCGGGATAGATCATGGGACTGACTGACGAAGTCGTTTGGGCTGGCTGGACGGTCGTTTGGGCGACAGCAACTCCAACCAGGGAAACCAGGATGCCAAGCGTGCCAAGTATTTTTTGAAATTTGCCGATAGGTTTCATAACTTGTCCCCTTTCATTTCTCTCACTATCAAAAACTTGGTCGCAAGCGCTGGTGCTGTCAAACCAGCCCCGCGGCTGCGGACAGCATCGATCTCTAAAGATGGCCGGCGCGCGCTGCCAACGCTTAGCTCGCCAAACCGAAGCTGGTTCGGAACCACTGGGATGACACACTTAAGAACTTGTTGCGCTGCCTTGCGCTCGACCATCGACCTCCGCATCACTGTTTCGGCAGGACAGAAATCCCGACTGCATCCGTGAATGTGGCCACCACCTGGTCTCCCTTCTTAAGCTGATCAAAATTCTTCACCCGTTGGTCAACTTGCAACTCGACCGTATTTCCCTCGGGGCCTTTCAATGTTACCGTGCGATTTTGATGATCAATATTCTGAACTGTCGCCGTGATCTGGCTGGTATTGACCGTCACTCGACTCGGCCCGCGTTCCCGCCCTTGCCCCGGCTCAACATAAACCTGCTGTCCTGCTCCGCTCATTGCTTCCTCCCCGGGCTTTTGGATGGATAACGCCGTTGACTCATAATACTGGACCCGAACCCGATCTCCCTTTTTCAGTTGATTAAAGTTCGGCATGTCCTCCCCAACCTTTACCCGGACCGTGTTCCCTTGCGGGCCTTTCAAAGTCACCAGGCGGTTCTTATAATCGATATCCTGGACGGTGGCTTCCAGCGTGGCCGTTTTAGAAACGACCGCTCCTCGGTTCGGCGACTGGTCGCTTTCTGTCTGAGCCATGGCCGGTAAAGCCATGGCCAGCAGTGAAAATAATAGACATGTGAAATATGCGTTTCGTTTCATCTTATCCTCCTCGCCTAAACTCGCCCGCGTCACGACGCATTCCAGTGGAGTGTTCACCCCTGATTTTAGCAGTTATTCTCGAAGACCTCCCTGGTTGTCGCTGAGTTGTTGGAGCCAGAGCGTTTTCGCCTAGCCATACGCGGGACCATCCAAAATTGGATCAAGCGAGCCGTAAGAAGCACCGCATTGGGCAGCATCTTGATTTCATGTCTCAGTCGAACGATTTACAGAAACGCACGGCGCTTAGTGGCCTCGGCTGCTCCCGGTGCCCGTTGGGTGTCCTCATAGTCCCCGCCTGCGGATGGTTATCTTCGTTGCACCGGGCAACGGGTCCTTTGTGATGAGCACCAAATAGCCGCCACCACCAGCACCAGATAATTTCCACCCAGCCGCCTTGTCCCGGTATTTCTTCAGCACCGAACGGACGTCGGGGTTGACCATGTCGGGAAACAACCGCACTTGTGCTTCAAATGACTCGCGGCAAAATCGTCCAAACCCATTCAGATCCCGATTCAGGATGGCTTGCCAGCAGCCGTCCGCTGCTGTTGCCAGCGCCCGCACGTGTTTCGGAATAATCTTCTTGCGCCGAAGCACATCAAACGAGGACCTGCGCGGGCCGAGACTGATCAGGTTGATGCAACCTTCCAGCCAACTCAATACCGTTTCATCATGCTGGGGAGTGATCTTCACCGGCCAATATGCGCCCCGGTAATCCAGCCTGTTCAAGCCAGGGAACACAATGCCAATGGGGTCCTGCGATCCTGAAAACAGCTCCGTTCCGGGGGGATTTTCGTAGGCAAAAAGCATCCTCGCCAGCTTTTCCAAATTCCCGATGGGGATGGAGTTCTCCCACAACTCAATCGCTCTTCGCCGCGAGCTGGATGCCATGCCACTGCGCTCGTTGAAATCCACATTTGGTTCCAGCGAAACGGTGATCACCGGCCCCGCTCCGTGACGGGAAACAAATGGCTGGTCCAACCATCCACCGGCAAGGTCAAGCCGGTACGGGATCCGGCAGACTTTTCGCAAGCTGGTGGTTGAACGCACGGGAAGGTTCTCGCGAGGGTCGCGCTTCAGCACCACGTACTTGATCCCCAGACGGCGGCAAAGCGCCGCCTTGGCGGACGTGTGCCCGTCCTGGTTCACCACGAACACGTCCGGCAAAATTTCTTCCAGCCGCCCGGCAAAATCCAGGATGCCTGAACCGTTGTTGATGAAACACGCCTTCACATGCCGCACTGCCTCCACCATGTATTTGCGCTCCTCCTGCGTGTTGATGGGCGGACGCCCCTTCAACTCGGCAACCGTCCGATCCGAACCAAGCCCCACATAAACATCGCCGAAGGTTGCAGCCTCTTCGAAAAAGCGGATATGCCCGCTGTGCAGCAAATCAAAGCAGCCGCTGACAAACACTTTCTTCTTCTGTTTCATGGAACGAAAATAGGTTCAATGGGTCCGAAGCGTAATGTCACGCGGAGATTCTTTCAAGGCGTCCCTGGCACTGCGGGAGTGGTTCAGGGCCTTCGACAAACACCAACTCGCTTGAGTGTCTCAGAAGCACAAGGCGGACGGTGAGTTTAGCATTTCGGGTGATTCCAAAATGCGAATCGAGAGGTCAGCGAGTAATTTGAATTCGATAAAAGCGGCGGGAACGTCCAGCGACTACTCCTGGCCGCCTTGATTCTTCTGACCTGTTCCCATCAAACCGCCACGCATTGCTCGAACTCCGCGCGGATCTTCGCCTCGTCCAGGTCTTTGCCAATGAATACCAACTGGCTCCGACGTTTTTCGCCTGGATTCCAAAACCGGTCCGGCGTGGCGTCGAACATCATTTGCACTCCCTGAAAGACGACCCGCTTGGGCTGCCCTTTGATCTGCAGCACGCCCTTGGAACGATAAATATCGGCGCCCAGGCTCTTCACCAACCCGCTCAGCCACTCTTCCAGCTTCTTCAAATCCAAAGGGCGCTCCTCTTCGATGTAAAATGACCGGACCGATTCGTCATGATGGTGATGTCCCGGCCCCTCTTCGTGTTTGTGCCGGTCTTCGCAATGTTCGGCATGCTCATGCTCGCAGTGTTCGTTGCACACATGATCGTGATCGTGATCACCGTGCCCATGCTCATGCTCGTCCGTTTTCGTCTCCTCAAAAACCGGGAGTGGCGCGGACAATTCGCGGGCCTTCACATTAAGAATGCTGCCCACATCGATCTGCGACTTCTGTGTGCGATGAATTTTGGCCAACCGATTCATGTCGCGCACGTGCGATTCAACCCGGCTTAATTCATCCGCTCCAACGAGGTCCGTTTTATTCAACAAAATGACGTCGGCGAAAGCGATCTGCGCGCGCGGTTCCGGGCCGTTGTTCAACTCCTGCTCCAAGTGCCGCGCGTCCACCACCGTCACAATCCCGTCCAACCGCAGATGCTCCGCCAGTTCCGATGCCATGAACGTGTGGGCAATCGGGCTCGGATCAGCCAGCCCGGTGGTTTCAATAATCACGTAGTCGAACCGCTTGCGCTTTTTCAGCAGCAGATCATTCAGGCTGCGAATCAAATCACCGCGCACGCGGCAACACAGGCAGCCGTTGTTCAACTCCAGGATTTCCTCGTCTGCGCCGACCACAAGCTGGTTGTCGATGCTGATGGCCCCGAATTCATTGATAATAATCGCGCATTTGTAACCGTGCTTCAGCGTCAGCAAATGGTTCAACAACGTCGTTTTTCCGGCTCCCAGATAGCCAGTCAGAACCGTCACGGGAATCCGCTCGTTCGATTTCATGAGTTACAATGTGGCACGACTCAAGCCGTTTTTGGAGGACAAATTTGCTCAGGTGGCAAGCCGCAATCATTGGGCAGAGCGGTGGTTTGCAAGCATTTGGCAATAGCCTCGGAACCAGATTGGACGACCGCTGCATCTTCGCCCGAGTCCAAGTTGATCCAGACCAGACGCGCCTGGCGGCGGAACCAGGTCATCTGCCGCTTGGCGAATTGCCGCGTGCGCACCTTGATAAGTTCAATCGTGTCTGGAAGCGAGCGTTCGCCGCGCAAGTGTTCGACGACCTGGCGGTATCCGATCGCCTGCATGGCGGTGCGATTGTCTGCCAGTCCTCGCTTGAGCAACTCCCGCGTCTCGGCCACCAATCCGTTGCGAAACATGGCATCGACGCGGACGTTAATGCGGGCTTGGAGATCCGCGGTTTCGCGAGTGAGGCCGAAAAAAGCAGGAGATTCGCCGGGGGAAGTTGACCAGGCGGCGCGCTGGGTGGAAAAGGGCCGGCCGGTCAAGCGGATGACTTCGAGGGCGCGGAGGATGCGGCGCTGATTTTGGTGGTCGATTTTCCCGAACGTGACCGGATCGCGTTGCTCCAGTTCGCACAGCAGGTCGGGCAGCGGCGTTAATTCCAGTTCCGCCCGCAATTTTGGATCGGCGGGTGGGGCGTCGCCCAGGCCTTCAAGGAACGCTTTGAAGTAGAGCCCGGTGCCGCCGCAGAGGATGGGCACACGTCCGCGCGACTGGATTTCGGCCACCGCGGCCCGGGCGAGCCGGACGAATTGCGCGGCGTCGAAGGGTTGGGTGAGTTCGACCACGTCGATCAAATGATGAGGCACGCGACGGCGATCTTCCGGCGATGGTTTCGCCGTGCCGACGTCGAGCCCGCGATAGACCTGCATGGAATCGACGGAAATGATTTCGCCGTTCAGCCGCTCGGCGAGGTGCAGAGCGATTTCCGATTTGCCAACGGCGGTGGGGCCGGCGATCAGAAGAGGGGCTGGCTGGCTGGCGGCAGAGCATGGATGGGGCTTATGGGACAGATGGGACATATGGCGTTCAACCGTCTTCCAGCCTTTATCGGCCACCCTCAGTTTTCATTCCAACGTGGCGGGGCAGCAGGAAAAAGAGCAGCAACCCGCCGACAATGATGCCGATGCTGACCATTTGGGCGGGGGTGGCCACGCCGCCAAGATAATGCGCATCCGGCGGGTAATCGCCGCGGAAATATTCCACGAACGAACGCAGCAGTGCATAACCAATGAGGTACGCGGCAAACACCTGGCCGTCGAATTTTTTGCGGCGATAGAGCCAGGCGAGAAAGCAATAGAAGACGAGATTTAGCAGCGAGTCATAGATTTGCGTGGGATGCACGGGCACACCGCCCGTGGCATGCCCCGGCGGGAAATGGATGGCCCAGGGCAGATGGCATTCGCGCCCATAGCAGCAGCCGTTCATCAAACAGCCGATGCGGCCGAAGACATAACCCAGCGCGATGCTCGGGGCGAGCACATCGGCGACCTTCCAGATCGGCAACTTTTTAAGCCGCGCATAGAGGATTCCGGCCAGGGTTGCGCCGATCAAGCCGCCGTAAAAAACCAAGCCCCCATGCTGAACCATGAAAATCTCCGGGAATGGCTTGGCGGCAAACTCCTCGCGCCAGTATGAAATAACATAAAGCGTGCGCGCACCGAGAATCGTGCCCACGATCAGCCACGGGCCGAGATCGGTGATGCTGTCCTTGGAAATGCCGTCCCTCGCCGCGCGCCGGCTGGCGGTCCACAATCCCGCCAAAAACCCCGTGGCCACCAGGATCCCGTACCAGTGGACACTTAAACCGCCAATTTTGAACGCGATGCTGTGCACTCGAACTCAAATTAATGCGCCTCCTGGGCAGTGACAAGGGTGATAATAATACCCAATGAGCAAGGAAATCCCAAGCGCCGGGCGGGACCAGTCTGGGTTAAGCGCGAATTGGACCCCAAGCCAATTCCGAAGCGGTACAAAAGAAGGGCCGGACAACAGGTCCGGCCTTTTCACACGGCACACTTGAGAACAAAGCGCACCAACAACAAAGCTAGTCTATCACAAACCTGGTCCCCGGCCAGTCACCAGTACTGGTGACAAGGCCGGAACGCTGGAATTTGCCAGGAATTGCGTTCCGGCCCCGGGCTTCAGATTTCAGGTTTCGCTCATTGCACGGTCACGATTTTCGATCCCGTGGGTGTATTCGTAAACAAAAGCGTGCCTTGGCCGGAAGTGGTGAGCGTTCCGACGGGCACGCCGCCGACCGAAACCTGAAACGCGTGGTTCGGCGGAAAATCGGTCAGGAGATGGACCACGGGCACGGAACCCGTGACCGTATAGGAAATGGTGCCGGTGAATGGATTCAACGGTGCATCAGAGCCGAACAACACCACGTTGGTGCCCATTTGAGCGCCTTCCATGCGGTTGTCGGTGGAGCGAACGGATGCGGTAGTCACCATGCTCGCTGTTGTGGCGGGGGCAGATTGCAGAGCGGTAACGTAGGTGACGTTCGTCGCCTTGACGGCATTTTCGGTTGTGACGCGATAAACGATTGGGGAACTCACATCGTCGGGACAGTGCACCGCCGAATTCGAACTAAGGAGCGCTGACCGGGAGAAGGTCTGGCCGAACAGCTTGCTTGCCCCGTTTGTCTCCACCCATGAACTTGCGCCGGCGTTGAAGGTGGGACTGTTCAGGAAATGCCAGCGCAATTGTTTGAGGTCGTTGGTGGATTGGGTGACGGTGCGGTCATGGACCACGATGTAATCCGGGCGCAAATAAACAATCTGCCGGGTCAACTGCTTTGCCGTTCCAATCCCGGGCGTGAAGTTCAGTCCATAGGACGCCGCGTAATCGCCGCCCGCATAGACGTATCCGTTCGTGGCTTCGTAGTTGAGTATCTGGCAGCCAGGCGTGCCAAACCAGGAACCCTGGTTGTAGCGATAGACCTGTGTGCCAACCCCGTTGTCATCAATGACCATCAGGTTGCCGAACGAGCTTTGCGTGCTGGGAAGCTGGTTTTCTCCCACCTCGTTGGCGTTGATCAGCAGGCCATCGGCGCCACGCTGGATTTCCAATTGCCCCTGGCAATCCTGCTGATGGTCGGTCTCCAGAAGATTGCCCAACTGGAACGCGACCCAGGTGGAATTGTAGTTCCAATCGTTGCGAGCGACGAGCAGTCCGGTGCCCTGGTTCAGGTATTGGAGCGGCGTGGAAGCCCAGAACGCCGCGGGAGCACTGGAGTCGCGATAAAGCAGGTCCTGCATGTCCTGAGTCTGGTCACCCGGATAATTCTGGATGATATAATTCGCATAACTGCGGGCGGCGGCGTTGGTCGTAGCCGCGGCCATCACGTAAAAGAGGTCCTTGTCCACAAAGGGCGCCGGATACGCATACCAATCTCCTCCGTCATAAATCTGGTCCTGACTTGGCTGCGCGCTGATGAGGCTGTTGATGGCCTGGCCGGCCCAGGTGCGCTCGGGGCTTATATTGGCCAGACCTGCGCTTTCAAGGGCCAGGGCGGACAAAACCAGGTTGCGCGAAGCTTGCTGGCCATAATTCCATCCTTCCGCCCAGAAACCGCCGTAAAGGCTGGTGGAGAGGTTGGTGATCACCGGCAGGACGTTCGCCTGGCGATAGGCAATCGCTTCATTGATCAAGCGAGTCCCATTCGTGTTGCGTCCGCCGCCGAGCGCGAGGGCGGTAAGCACCTTGCTGATATAATTACCCTCGGCATAGTTGCTCGCGGGATCGTCCACCCGATAGACAGTGCTCTCCGAGACATCGGACCAGCGCACCAGCATGTTCGCCACCTGCCCCTTGAACGCCGGCGTGAAGCCGGGATAACCGTACAACCAGTCGTATCCCATCGAGGTGAATTTCCCCAGATAACGCGACGGGAAACCGTCGTCAATCATCATGGAATTCAACCCGCCATCACCGGCGCTTGATTGTTGAAAGGCCAGGGTCGAATAGTTCGAGGCATGAACGCCGTAAACGTATTCGACGTAAACAGCTTCATTGACCGTTGGCGCCGTGGAAAGGGTCACTGTATTGCCGGACAAAGTCGCGGGAGTGCTCAAAGCATCCAGGCTCGACGCAACCGTGACATAATAGGTGGCACCGGCTGCCGGCAGGTGGCCGGGCGCGGCTATGGACCAGTCAATCAGGTAATTGGGCAAGTCCCCGCTGTGTCGCCAATCCGTCCCCTCCACGTAGTTTGCCGGGCCATCGGGCGTGTTGCTGACCTTGATATAGGTAACGTAGCTGTCCACCTCATCCGTCCGGTTCGTCGAGGTGTCGCGAGTGACCGTGACGATACTGATGGGTGCTTTGGAAACCGTGAGCGAGGACGCGATGATGTTCGTATTCGGCAAGGTGAAAACCTTGGTCGAACCATCGCCGCGCGCAATGTATTGCTGGGCGTACTCGCCGAACTTCTGGTGATCCTGCAAGGCTGATCGCATCAACGCCAGGGCCTTGTCGGCGTACTTGTTCGCAGTCACCGAATCTTTGAATTGCAGGGCCTTGTAACCCAGCGCGTAATCGCCAATCCACGACAACTCATCGCCCTGGTAGGCTGCGCCGGATTCGATGACCACGTTAAGCTGGCTGTCCAACCGCGATTTGAAGCTCTGCCACTGTGGGGTGTTGTTCGTCGCTTTCTGGCGCAAGGCGGCCAGCACCGCGGGCGTCAGCAGGATTTGAGCAGGCGTTTCCATTTGAATCGTGCCGACGTTGGTGTGAGAACCGCTCGCATCAGTGACCACGGAAGTAATGGTGTAAATTCCGTCAGATTGAAAAGTATGGACGGGGTTGTTGGAAGTGGAGGTTGTGCCGTCGCCGAAATTCCACGAGTACGCGACGCCCGGGCGGGCCGGCAATAAAGTGAGGGGCATGCCCGGGGATGCGCTGGCAGCCTGGGGCGCCTGCAGCCGATAAAACCGGTGCGATTGCGAGTTGAACCGACTGCCCGTGAGCGAACCGTCGTCCGACCAGGCGGAGTTGCTGAAAACGGAAACGAAAACAGGCGGGAGATTGGTCCAGTGAATTAAATCGCTGCTGACTCCGATCTGTGCCATCTGGCCGGGATTGCTGCCCCAGTGCAGGTTCAAATTCTTCGTGTCAGAAGAAACGGAAGCATCCAGCACGGCGACGCCCGGCGGCGCTGCCGGAACGGCAGACGTGAGGAGGAGCAGGTTAAGCGCGATGAGATTGCGAAGTTTTGTCATAAGTTACTTTGTCTTGGTTCAAGTTACGGGAAAGCTGGACAAATTTTCATGGTGCCAGGATGCCAAATTGGTCGTCGGGACTGGCCACGCCCGCGCCGACAGCCCCGATGTCGTTGCCATTGCCGCCGTGCCCGGCGTCAATCAACGGGCTGCCCGGCTTGGGAGTGTAACGAGCGCGGTAGAGTTCCAGGATCTGGCGCGTGGTCGTCGTCCGCGCCCACACGGCGACGTCATCGATGCCCACCGCGTTCGTGGGATTCGTATAGGCTGGATTCACCTGCGCATTCAATCCGCCGATATCCGTGGCCGGATGACTGTTATCAGCATAATTTTGAAGGCTGCCGGCCTGCGGGTTGTAGAAGGAATTGTGGCCGACGTTGATCAGGTTCGTCGCCCCCGGAAAGTCAACCATGACCGGCGAGTGCATGTTCAGGAAGGCACAGGATTGGACGTCCGCTGTCGCTGCCTCATCAACGTTCAAAGCGCTCGGGCCGGCGGTCTGATTGAGCCCATCGATCGTGTTGTTGTAGAAACGAACGTTCTGCGGGCTGTAAATCAGCCAGATGCCGGTGACATCCGCGTCGCCGCCCGCGAAAATGTTATGATGCACAAACGCGTTGTTCCCCGTGATCCACATCCACTGGTGTCCGGCGCCGAGCACCAGGTTGTAACGGAACTCGCACGCCACGTCGCGCACCGCCCAGGAACTGTCCCGCACGACGTTGTGCTCCACCAGGACATTGTCGTCCGAAGCGCCGAGTTCAAAATTGTTTCCCTGGCTCCAGCCTCCGAAATAAACGTGACGGCTGTAATTGCGGCGCACGGTGATATGGTCCGACCCATTTTCCAGCATGATTCCCACGCGCGGCCCGATGAAGACGTTGCCGTCCGCATCCGTGTCGCCGCCGATGGTCCAGTGGCTGACCCCGGTTAACCGCAACCAGCCGGCGCCCATGTTGTTGGCGCGATAAAGCTTTTGCCCGGTGGAATCGCCGAGCAATTGCAGGGCCGGATAGGAACTCAGGTCTCCGTAAGTCTCATCGGGATACTGGCTCAGCGGCACCAGCGTGTTGCAGCGAAACTCGTTGCTGCTGATGCTGGCGGTGGCGGTCCCGTTCACGGTAAACGCCAGTTTGCCGCAGCCGTCGAGGTTGCAGTTTTCAAAGGTCAATGGAGCCGTTGTGGTCACATCCATCGCCAGCAGGCCGTCGTTGAGTTTTCCCAACCCGACCACGTCCGCGTAACGCAGCGTAAAGTGCCCGGTCCAGGTTCCTGAGGTGCGAATGCGGAAGCCGTTGCCGTTGATCCGAACGCGCCCACCGGGGGTATTGGTGCCGGCCATTTGCAAAGATTGCGAACCGCTCAGCACGAGGTCCTGGGTCAGGTTCAACACCTGCGCGTAGGTTGGCGGTGCGTCCACGGTGATCGTGACCGGATCGCTATCGAGAATTTCCGACGGACTATCGTAGAAGGCGCGGACGCGAAGAACATGGGCACCGGGTGGCAGATTGGTCAGCGCCGCATGAAAAACCCAATATTCCGCGTCCAGGCCGTCCATCTCCGCGACGACCTCGTTGTCCACAATGAACTGGACGCGCGCGGCATTTCCGCCCTTGCCATCGATGGGGAAATTTGTATCCACGGCGGGGTCCTTCGCCGCGGCAAACACGCGCACAAAACCGGGCGGCAGGAAATGCTGTCCACCGATTGGCGAGACAAAGGACACGAAACGTCCGCTGTCTTCAGCGGGCAATGAGCCAACCACCACCGTGGCCTGGTTGGTGACGAAGCCCAGGCTATTGCTCGCCGTGAGGGTGAAAGTTCGCGTGCCGGTGACACTCGCGACGCGGGAAGTGGCGCCGGTGACGTCCCCGATTCCGTTGTTGAGGCTCACCGCGGTGGCTCCGGCGACACTCCAATGCAGGGTGACCGTTCCATTGGTGGGCAAGGTGGCCGGGCTGGCGGTGAAGGAAAGAATCTGCGGCAATGATTGGGGCACCAGAAAGGCGCGGAAAAACTGGCGCGAATTTGTTTGCGGGGTGACGGTGAAATTCGTCTGCCCCGGCACGGTGAGGAGATATGGTGTCCAATTGGTTGAATTGTCCAGACTGCTCCGACGTTGAATCTGATAGACCCGGCCGGTGGGGGCATTGAGAATTGAAACCTGCAATTGATTTGAGAGCCAGCCCATCTTCAGGACCGGGGGCGGGTCGGATTGCGCCCGGCCGGCGACGGCAACCAGGAACAGAAGCAGGAAACACAGGACGGGAGAGAGACGCGGGAAGCGGGCTTTAATAATTTGAATTGAATTTACCGACATACGTAGTTTTAGTGGGTGTGCATTCCAGGGGGACATAAGTATATTCTTTTATTCCGACGGTTTTCTGAAATTTTGCAAAGGCCCCTGACCGCAGGCGTCCATGCCAACCTTAACGGGAGCGTGACCGGGCGGCGCCTCGGTCAGAGCGTGACGGCACGCGATTGATGTTTGCGGGCGTGGGTCTTTACCTCGATATGACAGCCTTTTCGTTGGTTTTTACCTGGCTAGATACGGTGTCCGGACGACTTTGGCTCAATGGATAAAAACCGGCATGACGCCAAAGCGTGTCACTTTTCTTGAGGATTCGTAAAGTCGGCTAGGCTTTCGGAACACCCTCTAATTCATGTTTCAGTTATGGGAGGACGCCGCCGCAACAAATGTGCCACCAAATTTCGCTTTGCCCGCAACGCCAAGCGCTTCTCAAAGTCCTTAAGCTGGACACGGCGCGTCTCATTTTTGGGTTCCGCGCTGTTTCGGTGGAAAAGTCCGGGAAGGGACGGCGTTTCGAACCGCCATCCGCCCTTGCTTTACAAAGGGCGGAGACCCGGTTATTGAGGAAGCGACATGGGAACGTGGGGATACAAGACATTTGAGAACGATGCGGCCGCCGACTGGCTCTACGACCTGGAGGAAGCGACCAAGCCGGAATTCGTGTTGCAACCTTTGCAGGCACTGATCCGATCGCGCGGGAAGGCGGACCTTGACGATTGCATGGAAAGCCTGGCGGCGGCGGAAGTGCTGGCCGGAGCAAGGTACGAACCGCCGCGCAACCTGCCCCGGATTGCCCGCAGTTGGGTCAAGCGGGTGGCTTTGGTTCCCCGGGATGCCGATTTGAAAATGGCGATTCGCGCCGTGGCGAAGATTGAGGCGGATTCAGAGTTGGCGGATGAGTGGCAGACCGCCGGCAAGCTCTCCGCATGGCAGAAGGAGGTCAAAAGGCTTGTCCAGCGCTTGACCGCAGCGCTGCGCGCGCCCGTCCCAAGCCGGCAAAACAAACCGAAAGTCCAACGAGAAACCCTGGCTGAAATGATCATTGCCGTTGCGGCGGATCCGGCGGGGAAACGGCGCGAGGAATTGCAAAAGAAACTGGCAAAAATGTCCGATCCCAATCGTACCGTAGGCGGGAAACTGGACGGCAAGAGCTTAATTCCGCTGACGCCATTACACTGGGTGGCTTCCCGGGGCATGCTGCCAGAAGCCAGGCTGTTGCTTGCCCGCGGGGCCAAGGTTGCTCACAACGCCCTTTTCAGCGGGACGCCAATGGATTTCGCCCTGAAGAACAATCATCCGGAGATGGTCGCCCTGCTCCTGGAAGCGGGGGCCAACCGCGTCGACGCATTGTTCACGGCCATCAGCCATGATCGATTGGAACTGCTCAAGCTGATCATTGCCGCGGGCATTGACCTGAATGTGCAGCGGGAAGGCGGTTGGACACCAGTTCAGTGGGCGGCCCTGCACGGTTCGCTGAAAGCCCTCGAACTGTTCCTTGGGCTGGGTGCGAATGTAAACTGCGCGGACGTCGATGGGGACACGCCCTTGCATCATGCAGCGGGTGATGCCCTGGGCGTTCATAGCCAGGATGGCCGGTATCTGGAGGCGGTAAAGTTGCTTGTCCAACACGGCGCGAACGTGAATGCCATCAACCTGGGCGGAAAAACGCCGCTTGATGTCGCACAAGAAACCAACGCTTCCGAGATCGTTCAGTTCCTGCGCGAACACGGTGCCCGACAGGGCTGACGATGAGGCCCCCAAAGAAAGAGTGAATTACAACCGCCCCCATTTTTCGCGCGCATTCACCAGTTAGTTTGATCTTTCCCCAACGGCTTGCCTCGCCCGCCTTGATCGGCGCAACGCCGATCCAGACCGTGGGTGAACGATCGATTGCAATCAGGTCGCGACCATCTGGCCCAACTCAGAGCTGGAACAGACTTGGGGGCGCGCCATGCCAAATGCGGACGCAGGATACCAAATGCGGATTAACATCACCAAATGCTGACGGAAAGTACCAAATGCCGACGCCAGATACCTGCCAGAGTTTGATTTCCCACGACGTCCCGCCAATTTGGCAGCATGAAGACATACCGCTCCACCAGCAACTTTATTCGCGTAATCGTTGTTTCATCCGCCCTCAGCATCTTGTTCCCCGCCACTCATGCTTTGGCTGCCGGACAGATGCTCAAAGGCCACGTTCCTCCAGTCGTTGCCAGCCTCCAGCCCATAGGCACTCTTTCGGCCACGCAACAACTGAGTCTGGCGATTGGCTTTCCGTTGCGGAATTCGGCTGAGCTCACCAATTTGCTCCACGACATATACAACCCAACTTCGCCGAAATATCATCAGTACATCTCCCCGGCGCAGTTCCGGGAAGCGTTTGGCCCAACGGAAGAGGATTATAAGACCGTGACTGCCTTTGCTCAGGCACATCACTTGACAGTGACTTATGCGCATTCAAATCGCATGATATTAGACGTCACCGGGAAGATTGCGGATATAGAAGATGCATTGCACGTAAGAATGCGTGTTTATAATCACCCGGCGGAAGTGCGCACTTTCTACGCCCCGGACGTCGAGCCTTCGCTTGATCTAACCGTGCCTGTCATGGGGATTGAAGGATTGAATAATTATGCCCTGGCACGGCGAAATTCCATAGCAACCCCGATTGGCAACGTGCAAGGGGCGCAGTCAAACGGTGGTTCGGGGCCGGGCGGCGAATATGCAGGTTATGATTTCCGGGATGCCTATCTTCCTGGCGTCGCACTCACTGGTTCCGGGCAGACTGTAGGGCTGCTGGAATTTGATGGCTACGCGACGGCTGACATCAATGCGTACGAAAACACGACCGGTTTACCGAGTGTTCCGCTCGCCAATGTCCTGGTGGATGGTTTTAACGGCCTGCCTTCCGGAACTGGAGGAGAAATTGAGGTGTGCCTGGATATTGAGATGGCAATCGCAATGGCTCCGGGCTTATCCAAGATTATCGTCTATGAGACGGCGAATAGTATCAACCTCTGGCACGATTTACTCAACCGCATGGCTGACGACGACCTGGCGAAGCAACTCTCCTGTTCGTGGTTTATTCCAAATGGCGCCGCCGATCCAGTCGCCGAGCAAATCTTCCAGCAGATGGCGGCACAAGGACAATCCTTCTTCGTTGCGTCCGGGGACAGCGATGCCTATACCGGACTGATTCCATTCCCGAGTGATTCGCCGAACGTGACCGAAGTTGGCGGCACAACTCTGAATACCACCGGGCCGAACGGCAATTGGGCTGCGGAAGCCGTTTGGAATTGGAATGTGCAAGCGGGCTGTGGCAGCACCCCAGACATTGGCAGCAGCGGCGGCATCAGCACACACTACGCGATTCCCACCTGGCAAACCGGCGTGGCCACCTCCGGCAACCAGGGATCGACAACCATGCGGAACGTTCCCGATGTCGCACTGACCGCAGACAACATTCTCATTGTTGCCGATGGGGCAAATCAATGTGTAGCGGGCACCAGTGCCGCAGCGCCCTTGTGGGCTGGCTTTACCGCACTGGTCAACGAGCAGGCCGCTGCCAACGGCGCATCCACAGTGGGCTTTCTCAACCCCGCGCTGTACGCCATTGGCCGTGGGTCAAGCTATGGTTCGGACTTTCATGACATCACTACGGCGAACAACGAATCGTCCAGCAGCCCGAATCAATTTTCAGCAGTTTCGGGTTATGATCTTTGCACGGGCTGGGGCACTCCCAACGCTCAGTTGATCAATGATCTCACAGGTTCATGCCTATTTACACCGATCGTCGCGCTGAGCACAACCCGTAGCAGTCAGACCGCGACATTGCTGCCCAACGGCCTGGTGCTTGTCGCCGGAGGCATTAACGGCAGCAGCTATCTCACAAGCGCGGAGTTGTACAATCCGGCGACCGGAACGTGGACGCCGACCGGTTCGCTGCACGTCCCGCGCGGATACCATACGGCGACGTTGCTGCCCAGCGGCCAGGTGCTCGTCGCGGGAGGCCTAAACAGCGGCGGAGCGCTTCAAACCACGGAGTTGTACAATCCGGCGTCTGGAACTTGGGGAATTGGTCCGCCAAATTCAATGAACACCGCCCGCTATTCTCATACGGCGACATTGCTGCCCAACGGTCTGGTGCTCGTCGCGGGCGGAATTGGCACGAGCGGCACGCTCATGAGCGCAGAGTTGTACAATCCCGCCACTCTCACGTGGACTAGCACCGGTGCGATGAGCGTCGGACACGACCATCATACGGCAACCCTGCTGCCCAACGGTTTGGTGCTCGCAGCGGCAGGCTTTAGCAGCGGCGTGACTGCCATCGCGGAGCTGTACAACCCAGCCACCGGAAGATGGACCACGACCGGCTCATTGCATACTGCCCGTGAAAGCCACACGGCGACATTACTGCCCAACGGCCTGGTGCTGGTTGCGGGGGGATTTGCCGGCGTAGGGCACGGCATTTCCTCAATTGCGGAGTTGTACAACCCGGCCACCGGGGCCTGGGCAACGACTGGTTCGCTCAACACCGGGCGCGAGAACCACACGGCGACATTGTTGCCCGACGGACTGGTGCTCGTTACTGGAGGGGTTGGCCAGACCGCCGGCTTCCTTGCCACCGCGGAGTTGTACAACCCTGCCACCGCGTTGTGGACAACAACCTGTTCGTTGAACACGGCACGGGAGTTCCAAACAGCGACATTGCTGCCCAACGGTTTTGTGCTTGTCGCGGCTGGTGTTGGTTCGACCGGGTCAGCTCTTTCCAGTGCCGAATTGTACCCGATTTCCAGCGGTCAACTGACTTCGACCGGCACATGGATAAATAGTGGTTCTATGAACACCGCCCGCTTTAGCCATACGGCGACATTGCTGCCCAACGGTTTAATGCTCGCCGCAGGCGGGATGAGCACGGGCAACAGCTATCTTAACGCCGCGGAGACATACAATCCGGCAAGTGGGCACTGGACGACAACCGGCTCGCTGAACACCGCGCGCGTATACCACACAGCCACATTAATGCGCAATGGACTGGTGCTGGCAGCGGGCGGCCAGAACAGCTCCGGCGTAATTGGCAGTGCGGAATTATACACTCCAGCCACCGGCAATTGGACGACAACCGGTCCGCTGAACTTCGCTCGACAGAACCATACGATGACCTTGCTGCCTAATGGCCTGGTGCTCGTCGCCGGCGGCATCGGCACGAGCAGTGTGCTGGCGAGTGCAGAGTTATACAATCCGGCCACGGGTCAATGGACAACGACTGGTTCGCTTAATACCGCCCGATATTATCATACGGCAACATTGCTGCCCAACGGCCTGGTGCTCGTCGCAACAGGTTTTGGCGGCATTGGTGGGCTTACGACGAGCGCGGAGCTTTATAATCCGGCCACGGGTCAATGGACAACGACTGGTTCACTTAACCAGGGTCGTTACTTCCAGACTCAGACGCTATTGCCCAACGGCCTGGTGCTGGTCGCCGGAGGCGCCGACCTGAGCGTCGGCAATCTTACGAGCGCAGAGTTGTACGATCCGAGCAGCGGGATGTGGACAGCCACCGGTTCACTCAACACCGCCCGGAAGACTCATACCGCCACGTTATTGCCCTTTGGACTGGTGCTCGTCACAGGAGGCTACGGAACCGGTCCGCTTAACAGCGTGGAGCTATATGATCCGCCCACTGGAACCTGGACCTCCACCTCTTTGCTAAACCTCGCGACCAGCTTGCACACGGCTACATTGCTGCCCAATGGTTCGGTGCTCGTTGTCGGCGGTAATGGCGCAAGCGGCGTTCTTCACAACTCGGAGTTCTACAATCAGTAGCAAGATGCCTGTTTCGTTGCTTTGCCGGCGTGCAAGAAGACGCTGCGTCCAGGGAACGAATCCGATCGAAAACGCGCAACGTGGTAAAAAGAAGGGCCGGACAACAGGTCCGGCCTTTTCACACGGGGATCGAGGACGACGACGAGAACGAGGACGAGGACGATTAGCGGCCGGGAAAATGGCCGGCCTACTTCATCGCGCCTTCGCGGCACCATTGAATGGCGTGGAGCATCACTTCGGTGGAAGTCTTGAGGTTGAGCTTTTCCTTGATGCGGGCGCGGAAGGAATTGATGGTGGGGATGGTCAGGCTCAGTTCCTTGGCGATCTGGCGCGTGCCTTTGCCTTCGCCGAGCATGCGGAAGACTTCCAGTTCGCGGTCGCTCAGGGTCTGGACGGGTGAGATGGGCTCTTCGCCCTTGCCGCGCATGAGCCGGGAGAGCATGGAGGTGGACATGCGTTCGCTGAGGTGGATTTCGCCGGCGAGGACTTTCGAGATGGCGGCTTTCACGGTCTTGGCGGACTCGTGTTTCATCACGTAACCGACGGACCCGGCGCGCAACGCGCGTTCGGCGTAGAGCGATTCGTCGTGCATCGAAACCACCAGCACCGGCAGGTCGTCGTGCGTGGCCTTGATGTTCTTGATGAGATCGATGCCACTGGCGCCACCCAGCGAAATGTCCACGAGCACGAGGTCCGGGTTCTGGTCGGCGATGGCCTGCATGGCCTCGGTCGCGTCGGCAGCCTCGCCGCACACGATCAGCTCGGGATTGCGGTCGATCATCTGGCGCAAGCCTTCGCGAAACAGCGGATGATCATCCACGATCAGGATGCGGCTTTTTTCAGGCGACGGTTTGGTCATGCGCTTAACTTTTCACTGGTGGACAACAGCTCCCGGGACACCGGTTGGAACAAGCAAGCTACATGGGTGCCCGTACCGGGGTGGCTCTGCAAGGTTAAAATAGCGCCGATAACCCGGGCGCGGTAGTGCATGATGCGGACGCCCATGCCGGTTTGCGGGCTGCGGGAGGGGGTGAACCCCGCGCCGTCATCGCGCACGCTCAACGCGTAACGGTCCTTGGCCGGTTCGAGGGTGATGGTGACGTGTTCGGCCTTGCCGTGTTTCGAGGCGTTGGCGACGGCTTCCAGCACGATGTAATAAAGATGCAGCGCCACTTCGTTGTCCACGGCCGCAGGCGGGTCTTCACAAACGAAGCGGCATTCGATCTTGAAAAGTTCGCTGGCGTTGGCCGCCAGTTCTTCGAGCGCGGAAGCAAGGCCGTTTTCCTCAAGGCGAACGGGAAACAAACCGCGCGCCACGCCGCGGGTTTGGTGGATCACCGTGTTGAGCAAGCGGGTGATCCGCTCGGCCTGAGTGGATTCAGGCACGCTTTGTTCCTGCAAGCGATCGGCCAGCGTTTCGGTCATGAAAGCGATCCCGGCCAATTGCTGGCAGACGCCATCGTGAAGATCGTGGCCGATGCGGCGTTGCTCGCGATTGCTGATTTCGAGAATCTCCCGCTCCAGGCGCTTGCGTTCCGTGATGTCGCGGGCGATGCCTTCGACTTCCGTGAGGCGGCCATCGGTTTCGATCAAGCGTGTGCTGATCTCCAGCTTGAGACGTTGACCCGAGGCGGAGGCGAAGTCCCATTCGACCGTCGGCGGCGGCGCGCCTTTGACCACTTGATCGAGCCATTGCTGGGCAGCGCCGCGCTGTTCCGGCGCGATGAAATCGAGGATGTTCTTGTCCAGGATTTCCCGGCGTTTGCGTTGCAGGATTTCTTCACCGGTTTTGTTGATGGAGGTGATGCGGCCGCTCAAGTCATGGGTATAAACCATGTCATTCGCGTTTTCAAAGAGGTCGAGGTAGCGCTTCTCCAGGGCGGCTTCGTCTTCCAACTTTTGGCGGATGAGGCTGGTCTGGGTTTGGACCTGGCGGCGCAGCAAGGCGACCCACGCCAGTGCGAGCGCAATGGCCAGGGCCATGCCGCCGGCGAGCATGAAGGCGTGCCGGGCGGTCCACCACGGCGGCGTTTCCAGGAGCTCGATGTCGCCCGGTTGACGAAGCAGGAGGCGGAAGGTCGCCGGTTCGTGCCTTTCTCCACCCTGGATGGAACAAACGCCGGTGAGCCGCAGGAGGCTGCCCGACTGAAACGCCGGGACCTCCGTGCGCTTCCCCTGCATCTCCAGGTGGGCGAGGAAAATGATCGGGCCGTCCTGCAACACCAATTGCGGGTTGGCGGAGCGCGGGACGCCTTGCAACAAGCGGGCTTTGATCTCCACCAATTGAGCGTCCGTGGTTCCTTGCAACAAGATTTGCTCGGCGGTGGTTTTTTTGGGAGCGGGCAAGGGCGCGGTTCCGGTTTGACGGAAAGCCGCTTCTTCCAGGTAGGGCGAAAAATCACCGAACACCGGAAAGCCGAGCGCATTCCCGAGCACCGGGAAACCCAGCGCGTCCACGACGTCGCCGATGTGAACTTCGTTCGTCTGGCGCGTCAAGACGCGCACCCCGCCCGAAGCGTCCTGGATGATGAATCCCTGGCCGGGGATTCGCAGCGTCACTTCACCGCTTACCTTGACCCGCCGGCCCGCGAGCCGATTGGGGTCAAAGGTGGCGACGGCTTCGATCCGCGTTGGCTCGATGGAGAAAGGATCGGCGGGAGGGCTTTCGATGAGGTGCACCTGCTCCAGACCCGGCGCGTGCAGGGTGATGCCGCTCAGTTGGCGGCGCGAGTTTAACTCAGAAGTACAGGCGCCCTCAACGCTGACCAAAGCATCAATAAGCTGAGTCGGCGCCGGCGCCTCTTCGGAACCGGGAATGATGACTTTGAAACGGCCTTTGGGCGTCATCAGGCTGAGGCTGACATGCCCGTATTGTTGGTCCACGCGCCGCACCACACCGTCCATCTGCACCCAGCGCGCGTCCAGGTGGCCGTTGGCAACATCGTCGAGATCCACTTTGGCCGGCGTGGGCAGGTTGGTGGATTGAAGCACTTGCACGGAGGAACTGAGCACCTCGGGCGCGAACCCGCCGGGGCTGGTGCGGCCAATCAGTTCCACCCATTGGCCGGATTGAAGGTTGCGCTGGTTGGAATCGACATAAATCGCGCCGCCCTTGTCCTGCAGGAAGACATTGTGCCAATCCGGGTCTGCAAACGTAATCACGCCGTGCAGCTTCACGGGAATTTGTTGCGCCGCTTCATCGCGCTTCAGCTTCAGGATTTCGGAAACCTGGGTGAGGACTTCCGGGGGGCTGAGCGCGTGGGCGGGTGGTTCTTCCGGCGAGGGCGGGGATGCGGCGGTTTGCGCGGGGGGCTCCACGACTTCGAAGTACGCGTTGTTCAAAAATGTTTCGCTCGAGGACACCGTCAAGTTTCCCCAAACATCCACCCGCTCGTCCGTCCGGGCGGGGGAGAGTTGGATGACGCGCGCGCGAATGACGCCGGTGGGATCCTTGACGACGAGCGACTGGCCGGGTTGATAGGAGGCGATCAGTCCGTTGATGTGGACCATGGTGTTGGTCCAGGAGCCCAATTCCCGGTTGAGCAGCGTGCCGATCGAGGTGACGGGAGTCTGGGGCGGATTCGCGCCGGAGGATTGGAGCACGGTGACTTCGTTGAATCCGGGAACGAATACGGAGGCCGATTCCAGCCGGCCATCCACGACTTTGCTGGCATTGATGCCCCGCACACGGACCCGGGAATCCCGCAACCGCTTGAAGTCACTGTTGGTTGGCGGCCCCATCACATAGACGAGGCAGTTTTGCGCGCCATCCTCCTGCAACAGCAGCGCCAGCCGGCCAAGGCTGGTGTCGGCGGAAAAAACGCGGCCGGTGGTTTCGATCCATTCACACCAATCACTGGCCAGTTGGGATAACGCGAGCGGTTTGGCGATGGGCAGCGGTGCCTCGCCCAGGATGGTCAGGCTCGGGTTGAGCAGCGTTTTGTCACCGGTTGTCGTGCCGGTGATTTCGACCACCCGTCCAATCTGCGGCTGCGCGCTGAACAGGTGCGGATTGAAGTAACCAGCGTTTTGCCCATCGTGGACATACATTTGATTCCAGCCCGAATCGTAACAAACCACGACTCCTTTGATGCGAACCGGACGGCTGCCCGAAACCTGGTCGTGAGTCAGGCGGGTGAACTCGTAAGCACTGACGACCGGGTTGGTATTCGCGACTTGGGCGGCGAGCGGGAGAGCGGGCAGGCAAGCGCAGAAAAGCCACGCCAGTCCGAGCTTTTCTCGCGCGCCATGACTGCGTTTCAGCCTGGGTTCGGTCTGATTAGCGGCAGGGAGCATACTCTCAAAATCCACAATCAAAGCATTTCCCTTCAATGCATTGTGGGGAAGAAACGTACATCGTGTGTAACTTATACATCAATTCTACTACAATAGTTACATTTATGTGATAAAAAGTACTTGCCACAGCCAAAAAACGTGATAACATCTCGCCCGTCTCTGGCAAATCTGTACGAAAACATACTACAAATCCTGCCCAACCAGATCAACCCAAAAAACCACATGAAACGACCAACCGTACCTAAGCTGTTGTGGCTGCCCATTGCGGCGGCTGCCGCGCTGGTGTCCCAATTCGCCGCGAACGCCGCAAGCTATTCAGCAACGATCCTTGGCGACAATCCAGTTGCCTACTATCGCTTCGAGGAAATGTCAGGCATTACCATCTTTGACGCCACCACGAATCATTTTGATGGCAATCTCAACCAGGTTGCAAATCAGGACAGCACTCTCTACCCCGGCCTGGGACAGTTTGGAATATCCAGCAACTCGATTTTGTTCCGGACCTCGGATTCGCTCAGCGGCCACCAGGGTGACATCGATATTCCCTTCAATTCGACCATTAACCCCACAACGGACGGCACCAACGGAGCGCCGTTCACGGCTGAACTTTGGGTACAGGCGATATCGAAACCATCCGGTTTTGAAGTTCCGCTGGATAGTTCTTCACCCTTCCAAAGTGGGATTTATGCCAATTCTGCTGGTTGGAATTTTTACCAGACGCCCGGGGCAAACAGCACCTGGTCTTATAGCCTCAGGCCCAACCCCGGGTTTGTAGGTAACGGAACGGCTTTGGTGACGTTGCTCCAATGGACTCATCTGGTGCTGGCGTACGATGGAACCAACGCCCACTTTTATGTCAACGGCACGCAAACGCGTTCCGACGCTGTTCCACAATATCTGGCCGATAACGGCGCGGACATGCTCGTCGGCCAGGGCCCCAATACCGGACAAACGCCCTTCGATGGTTATGTCGATGAAGTTGCGATTTACGGCTACGCTCTCAGCGCCTCGCAGGTTTTGAACCATTACCAGGTGGGTACCAATAACATCGTGGCTCCTCCCACTCCGCCTTCTTTCCTTTCCCAGCCGACCCCTGTCACCGCTTATTCGGGAACGCCGGTTTCGTTCAGCGTGACTGCTGGCGGCACGGCGCCCCTGAGTTATCAATGGAAAAGGGGGAACACCGCCATCCCGGGCGCTACCAGCAGCAGTTACTCGTTTGTCTGCCATTATCCAGCGGACGACCAGGTGAATTTCTCGGTCCTGGTCACCAATGTCGCCGGCGCTTCGAACAGCGCCGCTGCCACGCTCACGGTGTTGACGAACCTGAACGTGCTAAATAGCCCCTTCTCAGTCACCCGCGAAGTCGGCAGCTATGCGGCGTTCCGTGTCAATGCCAGCGGCGCCGTGCCCATCACCTATCAGTGGGTCAGCAGCACCAATGCCGGGGCCACTTACAATCCCATTGCGGGCGCCACCAGCGACACGTTATGGGTGGCCAATGTTCAGTTGACCAATGATCAAACCCTATATGCGGCCAACGTCACGGGCCCCTTCGGCACAGCCCAAAGCGACGCAGCCACCTTGACGGTAGTTCCGCGTGCGGTCACCGTCCCGATCACGGGCTACGCCCGCGTAGTAGTGGCGGACAAACCAGTCGCTTATTGGAGGTTGGATGAGACAAATGGCACTACGGCGACGGACGCGGTCGGGAGCTTTGACGGCACCTACTCGGGTCTTCTCTCAGACTTTGTCTTTGGCTATCCAACCGGCATTCCGCACGAGACCAACGGGGCCATCCACATCACGAACAGCGCCTTTGTAACCATCCCTTACGCGCTGGAACTGAACCCCGTGACCGGCCCATGGTCCTATGAGTTCTGGATCAAAGCCACTTCACAGACCGGAAACTTTGTCACGCCGATTGCATCTGAAGCCAACCCGGGTCTTACGGCAACAACGTTGTCTGGCTGGAATATTTACCAGCATAACCAGGGCTTCTGGACCTGGAATATTTTCAACGGCGGCCCCAACGGCAGCTTCACGAGCGAGTTCGCGGACCACCCGGTCACAAACGGATGGTACCACATGGTGCTCACGGACGATCTCACAACGTTGAGCTGGTATGCCAACAACCGGTTGGTCTTTACCTATCCGGTCGCAGGCAACTTCGTGCAAAACGGCATCAACGGCGACCCGGGTGTCGCTGGCGGGCCGCTCACCATCGGCGTCCGCAGTGACGGGGCCTTCGGCGGCTTTGACGGCGGGGTGGACGACGTGGCGGTTTATAACTACGTGCTCAGTCCCGCCCAGATCTCGAATCACTTCAACAATTCAACCCGTGTCAGCCTCGTCCAATCGGGCAACAAGGTGATCGTGACCTGGCCGGTCGGCACACTGCAGGCCTCCACGAATGTCACCGGAGTTTATACCAACGTGCCTGGCGCAACCTCGCCTCTCACCAACAACATCGGCGGTCGCGCGACCTTCTACCGCGTGAAGGTGCAATGAGTTGAGAAACTGATAAACCATCGCCGGGGCACCCGCCCCGGCGATGGAAAACCGAGCCGTATGTGAGTGGCGCTGAATCCAGATTGATTGGAGAACCGCCGATGGAGAACTCATCCGCCAAAATGTTAACGATTAGCGCGCAAAACTTCTGCCAGCCGGTCGCGCCTGACCGCAGCGACAGGAGCGCGGCATTCCCGCCGCTTCAACGCGCGAGATTTGGAGAGTGTGGAGCAATTTCAACTTATTCGCTGGCAGGATCGTCGAAGCGGCATAAATGCCGCGCTCTGTGGCTGGCGCTGATCGCCTGCCTGCTCCCGTTCATTGCTTCGGCTGACCTATGGTGCTCGGCCTATTATCCCGGATGGGAACAGGGAGTAATGCCGGCTTCAGACATTGATTTTACGACCGTAAGCCATGTCATCCATTTCGCGCTGATTCCAAACGCGGATGGCTCGCTCGACAGCAGCGCGAACAGCATCACACCGTCCAACTCGGCTGATCTTGTCTCTCGCGCACACGCTGCCCACAGGAAAGTGTTGATCTGCGTTGGCGGCGCGAACACCAGCTTTCAGGGAGCGACCACCAGCACGAACCTGCCCACTTTCATCAATAATCTCACCAACTTCATGTCGGCGCGGGGTTATGACGGCATCGACGTGGATTGGGAACCGCTGGACGCCTCCGATGCCGGTCAATACACGAATTTCGTCAACGGTTTGCGAGCAGCGCTCGATGTCATCACGCCCCGTCCACTCTTGACAGCGCCGGTCGCCTCCCCGCCGACGCCGGCTTCGCTGCTCGCCTCCATCCAGGCTCAGTACGATCAGATTAACCTCATGACCTACGACTTGTCCGGCCCCTACGCCGGCTGGGTCACATGGTTTAATTCCCCCATTTACGATGGCGGTTACCGGTTTCCCAGCACGGGCGGACTTGTGCCCTCAATCGACGGCATGGTGAGCAACCTGCTGGCTGGCGGTGTTGCGCCGGGCAAACTCGGCGTCGGCATTCCCTTTTACGGATACATTTGGAGCGGAGGGAGCGGCATGTCCACGGGCGGCGCGTCGCAGCCGCGCCAATCCTGGACGACCGCACCGACGGTAACCACACCAGATTATAACAGCATCATTTCCACTTACTACCAGTCGAACCTGTATCATTGGGATCTGAGCGCCCAGGCGGCTTATCTGAGCATCGATAATTCCGGCTCAAGCAATGACAAATTCATTTCGTTTGACGATGCCCGCGCGTGCCAGAGCAAGGTCAGCTACGCGCGCAACCGCCATCTCGGTGGCGTGATGATTTGGGAACTGGCCCAGGACCACCAACCCGGCCAGCCGGACCCGTTGCTGCAGGCGATCAAACAAGCGCTTGCCTCGCCCGGCGTGGCCTCGCTCCTGCCGGCCGGCCCGGACATGAATTTGAGCTTTCTGAGCATGCCACTTGCTTCGTATCGCGTGGAGTGGACGAGCAACATCAGCGGCGGATTGTGGAATACGCTCACGATCACCAATACCGCGGGCACCGGCGGGGTCCTGCGCGTGACCGATCCGGGCGCCGTAAGCCAGCCTCGACGTTATTACCGCGTTAAAACACCACCCTGAGAAAACAACCCAGAGCCATCTTATGATACCCAATCCCTCGCCAGCCAGTTCCGGCGCATGTCCGCTTGGGCGTTGCCGTCGTGGTTTCACTCTCATCGAATTGCTCGTGGTGATCGCCATCATCGCCATTCTTGCCGCACTGCTCCTGCCCGTGCTCACCAAAGCCAAGAACAAAGCCAAACGAATCCAATGCCTCAATGACATGAGCCAGCTCCAAAAGTGCGCCCTCATGTATTCCGGAGATAACAACGGCGTCTTCGCGCAAAACGAACCGACCGCCGCGAAATCGACGAATTCCTGGATCCAGGGTGACATGAGCGACACTCCTTCCGCCTATGGCCAGGTCACTCCGGGGGTGCTGGATTCCACCAATCAACTCTGCCTTTCGACGGGGAAATTTTGGCAGTATAATAACAGCCCCGGCATTTATCACTGCCCGGCGGACCCCATTCTGGTCAGTGGAACCCCAAGGGTGCGCAGCGTCTCCATGAACGGCTGGATCGCGACTACCCGCTCACAAACCTTTTTCTCCGGGGCCGGAAATTATCGCTCCTACCTTAAGGAGAGCGACCTGATGGTGCCGGGCCCTTCCATGACGTGGATGCTGATCGACGAGCACGAGATGAGCATCAACGATGGCTGGTTCGCCGTTGATATGACTGACGGCCGGCCGTTTGCCGATTTCCCCGCGACGCGGCACGACCGCGGTTACGGCCTCTCATTTTGCGATGGCCATGCCGAGATTTATAAAATGGTGGATGGCCGCACTCACTGGCCGGTGCCCGGCAATGTCAACAGCCCCATAAATCCGGATTGGGCCAAGCTGAAGTACGCTTCTTCAGCTTTGCAATAGCAACCGAGCCCTGATCTCCCGAATCCAACTCAATGAAAACGCAGCGCGGATTGATTTGACCTCGCGTTGCGAAGCGGAAATCCTCCTTCATCATGCAACTACACCTCATTGATTGGATCATTGCCTTGTTCTGCGTTTTGATTTGCTTCGCACCCGCGCTGTTCTTTGGTCGTCGCGCCGGCAAAAGTACCTCTGAATTTTTCGCCTCGGGCCGTTCCGTCCCCTGGTGGCTCGCGGGGTTGTCCATGGTGGCCACCACGTTCAGCAGCGACACGCCCAACTGGGTCACGCAGCAGGTGCGCCAATACGGAGTGGCCGGCAATTGGCAGTGGTGGGCCTTCGTGCTCACGGGAGTCTCCACCGTGTTTTTCTTTGCGCGGTTGTGGCGGCGCTCCGGCGTCATGACGGACCTGGAGTTTTACGAACTGCGTTACTCCGGGAAGGCCGCTTCAGTGGTGCGCGGCTTCCGCGCCGTTTATTTGGGCCTCTTTTTCAACTGCTTCATTATGGGAACGGTCACGCTCGCCGCCTGCAAAATCGCCAACATTCTTTTCGGGATGCCGCGCTGGGAAACCATTCTCATCTGCGGCGTGCTCAACGTGATCTTCGCCGCGCATTCCGGCCTCTGGGGCGTGCTCGTTATCGATATGGTGCAGTTCTTCATCAAGATGACCGCCGTGGTTGCGGCGGCGTACTTCGGATTGAAGGAAGTGGCGCGCCGCTCCGGGCTGGGCGAGAGCGCGCTGGCGGGTCTGCATCAGTTGGTGACCGCGCTCGGCGGCCAGCAAGTCGTTCTCCCTGCGGGCGGGCAGCCCGTCCTGTCCGCGATCGACGGCCACGGCCAGCCCATCCTGAACATTCTCCCCAACTTTTCAATGGATCTGGCCCTGATGATTTTCATTTTGCCCATTGCCATCAGTTGGTGGGCGAACTGGTATCCCGGGGCTGAACCCGGCGGTGGCAGCTATATCGCCCAGCGGATGCTCGCGTCAAAATCCGAGAAAGATTCTCTCGGCAGCACGCTCTTCTTCAATTTCGCCCATTACGTCCTGCGGCCCTGGCCGTGGATCATCACCGCGCTCTGTTCGATCATTATTTTTCCCGAGTTGAAGGACATTCAAGCGGCTTTTCCGAACGCCGATCCGAAGTTGCTGGGCCACGACAGCGCGTTTCCGGCGATGCTGAAATTTCTGCCGGCGGGATTTGTGGGCTTGATGGTGGGCGGTTTGCTGGCCGCCAACTCCTCCACGATCCTGACACACCTCAATTGGGGCTCCTCCTATCTGGTCCATGATTTTTATCGTCGCTTCATTGCTCCCGAAGCCGAAGAAAGGCATTATGTCAACGCCGGCCGGGTTTGCACGGTGGTATTGTATCTCGTGGCCGCTCTGCTCAGCCTAGCGCTGGATTCGGCGCAGCAGGCGTTTCAGATTCTGCTGTCCATCGGCGCGGGCACGGGGCTGTTGTATGTGTTGCGCTGGTTCTGGTGGCGCATCAATGCGTGGTGCGAAGTTACGGCCATGGGAAGTTCGTTCCTGATCTCCCTGGTGTTCTTCATTCTAGATATTCAACGGAAGAAGGCCGGGCTTCCCCCACTTCCTTTCGCTCAAACCATAATCATCTCGGTCGCTTTCACGACGGTTTGCTGGGTCATCACGGCTTTCGTCACCACGCCGACAAGCCGCGAAAAATTGATTTCGTTCTACAGGAAAGTACATCCCGCCGGGCCGGGCTGGACGAAAATCCGCCTGGAAGCCGGCGTTAGCGAATCCGAAGCCGCCTTGCGCGGCGACCACATGGGCATGGCAACGCTGGGCTGGATTTGCGGGTGCCTGGCGATCTGGTCATCGCTCTTCACTATTGGTAATTGCCTTTATGGCCGATGGAACCTTGCCCTTCCACTCTTTGGCGTCTTTCTCGTCAGCGCCCTGGTGCTGATTTATGTCGTCAACACCCTTTGGTCCAAACCCGCGCCCGCGGAAGTGAAGACTCAAACGCCGCGCGACGTCGCGGACTCGCTCTCGCCCAAACCGTGATTTGAATGAAACATCCAATCAGAACCTTGATCGTTGCCGCTTTTCTTGCCTCCCTGCCCGCCGTGTTTGCCGCTGATGCCAACCCGCCCGCCATTGTTCCGCTGCCGCAAAAAATGGAAATGCACGAAGGTGTATTCACACTCCGTCCGCAAGGCGGCGTCTTCCATGGCCGCACGAAAATTCTGGTTGATTCTGCCATGCAGGAGACGGGCCAATATCTCGCCAGTCGGCTCGCAAAATCCACCGGCCGCGCCTTTGCCGTCAACAACACCGCCCAAACCGATCTGGTCAACAATGCCATCCTCCTGACCGCGAGCGGAGCGAAGGCTGACCTCGGTCCCGAGGGCTACGAACTCGTCGTGGAGCCAGGAGGAGTGGTCATTCGTGCGATTGACCCAGCCGGCGCGTTCTACGGCGTGCAATCATTGTTGCAGCTTCTGCCGCCCGAGGTTTTTGCGGACCATCATGTTGCCGGCGTGGAATGGATTATCCCCTGCGTCCACATCGAAGACCAGCCCCGCTTCAAATGGCGCGGCTTCATGCTCGACGTCAGCCGCCATTTCTTCACCAAAACCGAGGTCGAACAAATTCTTGATGCCATGGCGTTGCACAAGCTGAACAGCTTCCATTGGCACCTGGTGGACGACCAGGGCTGGCGCGTCGAAATCAAGAAATACCCGCGCCTCACTCAAGTCGGCGGCTGGCGCAAGGAGATTGGCTTCAAGCTCGACCCAAAGGCGAGCACTGCTTACGGACCGGATGGCCGATACGGCGGCTTCTATACACAGGACGACATCCGTGAAATCGTGGCCTACGCCCAGGCGCGCCATATCAACATCGTGCCCGAAATCGAAATGCCCGGCCACTCCACCGCTGCGCTGATGGCTTACCCCGAGTTCAGTTGCACGGGCGGGCCGTTCACCACGGATTTGCCGGGCGGAATTTTCAACGGCATATACTGCGCCGGCAACGAGCAGACGTTCGCGTTCGTCGAAGACGTGCTCGCGGAAATCTGCGACTTGTTCCCCGGCAAATATATCCACGTGGGCGGCGATGAGGTGCTGCCGGACAATTGGAAAGCCTGCCCGAAGTGCCAGGCCCGCATGCAGCAGGAAGGATTGCATAAGGAAGCCGATTTGGAAAATTACTTCATCCGCCGCATCGAGAAATGCGTCAACGCCCACGGCCGCAACCTGATTGGCTGGAGTGAAATCCGCGAAGGCGGACTCGCGCAAAACGCCGCCATCATGGATTGGGCAGGCGGGGCGACCGAAGCCGCCATGGCCGGCCATGACGTGGTCATGTCTCCGCTGGCCGACTGTTACTTCGACCACTACCAGTCCGAGGATCATTCCACCGAACCGCATGCCATTGGCGGATTCCTGCCGTTGAGCCAGGTCTATGCCTATGAACCGGTGCCGGCGACTCTGGACGCGAAGTATCAATCGCACATCCTGGGCGCGCAGGCCAACGAATGGACCGAATACATGCCCTCCCTCAAGCACGTCGAGTACATGGCCTTCCCCCGCTTGTGCGCCTTGTCGGAAGTCGTATGGTCCCCCAAAAGCTCGCGCAACTGGCCGGACTTCACACGTCGTCTCCCGGTCGATTGCCGCCGCCTCGAAATGCTCGGCGTCAATTATCGCCATCAAACTGGAAACACGAATCCCGCTTACTCAGCCAAGTAAAGCGGGATTCATTCGGCGTTTGGTAAATGATCAATTGAGCTTCGCGTCCGCATCCATCCGGCTTGTCACATCAGACGCGTCTGCGTCCCGCGATCAACGACACCAGGAACAGCACCAGAAAGATCGTGAACAGGATTTGCGCGATGCTCGCCGAAGCTCCGGCGATGCCCGTAAAACCGAGCACTCCCGCCACTAGCGCCACGATTAGAAAAACCAGTGTCCAGCTTAACATAAATATCGTCCTTTCGGGTTGAGGGCTGTTGCCCGCTCAAAATCAGGCCCGACCACCACCACGGGAATGAACGCGTAATCCCGCGGTTCGTTGTATTCCCTGGGCAGCGGCGCAATTATCGGCCCCTGGTCGATCCTCACCGGAAACATTTCGTCCACCTGCCAATCCACGCACGGAATCACCACTCGTTTCCCTTCACGAATTCTCGACGACCTCTCTTGGTTCGCTTTCATAGTGTGCCCTTTGTAGCTTCTGAGTTGTGATGGTCGTCTTCGGTCGCATTCCAGTTCATTATCCAGCGCAAGCCGTGCCACAATCCTTCCGAATCTACTCAAGATGCTTGGCCTCAATTACTTACATCAATCCTGCCACCTCGCTTCCGCCCAATCCACGGCCCTCCGTATGGCAATTTGCAACCCCTTCCGCCCCAACCAACCGCGTTTTGCGGTTCGCATCGGAATTCGCTCGTCATCTGGACGCCCCTTGGATTTTAATGAAAGCTAAACGCTATGAAGACCGTTCTGGTTGTGGAAGATAACGACGACGATCTGATGCTCATGAAAATGGCATGCCAACGCACCGGCATCCCCCATTCTCTCCAAGTCGTCACCGACGGCGACACCGCCGTCGATTACATGGCGGGCGCCGGCCCTTATGCCGACCGCCTCGCTCATCCCTTGCCCGACCTCATTTTCCTCGACATCCGCCTGCCCAAACGCGACGGCCACGAAGTCCTCGAATGGATCCGCGCCCGGCCCGAGTTCAAGCTCCTGCCCGTCGTCATGCTCACCAACTCCGCCCACCCCGAGGACGTTGACCGTGCCTACAAACTCGGCGTCACCTCCTACCTCCGCAAAATCGCCTCCCCGGCCGAATTCGGCCAGGCCGTCCGCGTCATTCTCAAATACTGGCTCGAACTCAACATTCCCTACAACTGACCCCCGCCGGCTTGTCCCGGCCTTTGCGGCCCGCTTTGTCCTAAACTTTGTCGAACTGGTTGGTTTCACCTTGTTCCGGTCTGTTTCGATTTTCTGGTTTCGGGTTCGGATTAAAAAAAGAGGTTTAATTTACTTTAATTTGGTTTAATTTACCCTAATTTCGGCGGTTTTTGGTTCCGCCACGTGGCCCGCGCCGCCGCGCGTCCGGGCCATGCCATCTGGGCAGGGACCATGCGCCTGCTTCCGGGAGCCTTCATGAGAAAAGTCTGGTGGTTGGCTTTAGCTTTGGATTTTAGCCTTCTTTAACGTTCTTCATCGCACCGACTCTACGCCACCGCCCCTGCCCTTGTCAACACTTTTATTCAGATATGTTCACAACCCTGCCCCACCCTCTTGAATCCTTCTTTTTCCGAATCCGTGTCCATCGGTGCCCCCTGTCCACTCCGCCGACGGAAGCAGCCTCCCCCCCTGCACTCCTTATCTAAACTACTTCCCCGCCCCATACCCCCGCACGAACCCGATGCACTGCGCCACCTCCGGCACTGAATGCTCCCAGTTATACTCGTACTCAATCGAAATATTCCCGTCGAAACCCTGCGCCTTCAACTCCTCCAAAATCCCCGGCACATCCGACACTCCCGTGCCATACGGCAAGTCATGGGCGGCCGGCCCCATCTGGTTCAAATCCTTCAGATGACTGCTGATGATGCGGCCCTTCAAAATCCGCAGGCAATCCACCGGCTTGAGATTCGAACGCACCCAATGCCCCGTGTCCGCGCAAGACCCGATGCGCGGGTCGCGATCCTTGACCACGGACAAAATGTAATTCGGGTCCCACATGCGGTAATTCGGATCATTGGCCCGTTTGGGATGGTCATGAAAACCCACCTTGATGTCATATTCCTTCACCATCTTCTCGATGGTATCGATGGCGTCCACCGATTCCGTGGTAATCGCGCGCAAGCCCATCGTCTTCGCAAACTCGAACAACTTGCGCGCGTCCGCTTCATCCTTGGGCACGCCCACCACCCCGTAATTGACCGCCTTCAAATGGTATTGCGCCAGCTTGTCCTTGACCTTTTGGATGACCTCGGGCGACGCGTTATGATCCCACTTCACATTCGGCTCCTCCGGGCTCAACTTCTGGCCCGGATAAAACTCGATCACCTTGCCCCCGCATTCGGCCGTCTTTTCAATCGCCTCGAACACCGAGTAGCGATTGAACGTATAAGCCTGGCAACCGATGAAAAAACCGCCCGTCTTGTATTCCTCCGGAATTTTATTTTCGGCGCGAACCGGCAGATTCGCAGTCATGGCGGCAAAAGTGAACGCAAGAGCGCAGGTCAGGATGGAGTTGCGGTGCATATTTTTTATAAATCGTGTTCTGATGTCGTGCTGGTCAGCCCCATGGAAAGCTCAGTTGGAAAGATTTTCAACCATTAAATCCTCCCGCCGGCACGACCGGGCATATCAACCCTGTTGGTAGGGATGGCGCGCTGCGCCGTCCCCGTCGCCGAGCGCAGCGTCGGGCGACGGAACGAATGATCCGGATCGCACGGTTTCGGCCAGCACTCGAACATCTGCCAGGGCTTGGAGTGCGACGACAGAGCGGCGACGGCGCTTTCGCCCACACCAATACGCTCCGATCTCCGGAAACACTCCGCCCGCCCGGATATCGGTCCATAAAAAAGAAACCACGGGCTCATCACCCGTGGTTTCCGCCTACTGTTTTATTTTCTCAATCAACCCGCCCCAACCAAACTTTTTCCATTCCTCCAGGTATTGAGGAACAAGGACGCTTCCGTCAATTTCTTCTCCAGATTCTGCACCTGGCGGGCGCCCTCGGAAGAGGATTGCTTGGCTTCGTCGCGCTCCCTCTCGGTGCGAGCCAACAGCGCCTTCAAAGGCTCGATGGCCTCGCGCACTTTCTTCTCGGACTCCGTCTCCCAGAGCGCCTGCGTGGCCAAATGACGGGCCTCCGCTTGTGCGGCCCACTGCGCTTCCAACTCCTGCTCACGCTGTTTGGCCCGGGCCTGGGCCGCTTCATCCTTCTGCTGCATTTCCTTGCGCAACTGGGCCTCAAGCTGGCGCGATTTGGACAGGAACAGTTCTTCCTTCTGCTGCGCCTCGAGCCCGAAACGAGTTTCGGTGGCACGAATGCGCGACTCGGTCTGGCGCTTCCATTCCTCCTCCCGGCTGCGCAAATCCGACGTCCACTGGCTTTGCAATTCGGCCTCCCGGGCCTCCGCCTTCATCGCCAGTTCCTGTTCGCGCTGCTTCAGCCTGGCCTCGAAGGCCAGTTCCTTTTGCTGCAATTCCTGCTTCAAGCGCGTGCTCGCTTCGCGCGACTGGGTTTCGAGCTGGCGCACCAGTTCCGACTCCCGGCGACGAAACTCCTGCTCCGCCTGCGTTTGCGCTTCGCTCAAGCGGCTCTCCGCCTGCGCGAGCAATTGCTGCTCCCGCTGTTTGAGCCTGATTTGAGCGGCCTCTTCCCGCTGCTGCACCTCTTGCCTCCAGTGCGCGTCCACTTCCTGCGCGCGGGCCTCAACCAGGCGCTCCAGGTCCGCCTCGCGGCGGCGGGCGTCCTGATCCAGCCGGGTTTGCTCCTCCGCCAGGCGGGCTTCAAAGGCGAGCGTCAATTCCTGCTCGCGCTGTTTCAATTGGCGTTCGAAGTCCAGGTCATGCTGGCGCAGGGTCTTTCCAAACTCCACCTGCCTTTGCTCCCAACGATGCTTCTCCTGGCGCGCGGCCTTTTCCAGTTCACGCGCGGCGTCCTCCTGGGCCAGCGACAATTTGAGGGCAAAGGAATCCGCCTGCTGCTTCAACTGAGCCTCCGCCGTATCGCGCCCGCGCAAGGCTTCCTTCAAGTCATGCGTCAGCCGGGCGGTTGACTCCACCGCGGCCATTTCGGCATCGGCTGCCTGGCGGCGGGCCTGAATAACCTGCGTTTTGCAATCTTCGGTTACTTCCAGCAATTTCTTGTGATGCGCCTGCATCATGGCCGTGCGTTCCGCTTCGCTGGCGGCGCGTTGCTCGTCCAGTTCCTGGGTCAATTGAGTCAGGCGGTCCGACCACGCATTCTGGCGCATCTGAACCTGGCGTTCGATCTCTGACTTCTGCAAGTCGCGCAAAGCGTCCTTCTCCACGACGGTGCGGTTGAGCGAATCCGCCATGCCGGCCAGTTTGGCCACCCATTCAGCTTCCTTGCGCTTCAATTGCTCTTCACGCTCGGCGGCGGCGGCGCTGATGGCCTGATTGGCAGCTTCCAGCGCCGATTCCTTCTCCGCCAGCGCCTTCTCGGCGGCGGCTTGCGCGGCGGCCACGGCTTTGTCGCGAGCCACGATTTGCGCTGACGCTTCGCTGGCCATGCGTTCGGCGCGCAGAATCTTCAGACGGCCGGCGCGCGTGTAAAGCTCATGCATTCGGCGGCCGAGAAAGCCCAATCGATAAGCCGGGCGCTGCTGTTCGGGCTGGAAAACGGTGGAGAATCCGATCTCCACCATCAACGTCGGCAGAAACGCGACAATGAAGGCCAGCACCGGGTAAACCCAGATCCGCACCATGCTGATTTGATCGGTGAGAATGTCGCCGCGCTCCTTGGCGGTCGCCTTGATGGACATGGGACGCTCACCCTTGAATAAGCCGCGCACGATTTCCACCGTGGTGGCAATGCGGTGCACCTGGGTTTTTCGAATGTCGGCCTCGCGTTCCGCGTAAAATCCCTCAGCCTTCTTGCGGGAGGCATCGATTTCCGCGCGGATTCCGTCAACCTTCTGAACGGCCGTCGCCAAATCCTGGTCGATCTGTTTCTGTTCCGCCTTCCATTCCGCGACCAACGCCGTCTGGGCCGCTGACAATTCGTCGCGCTTCTTGTCGGCTTCCTCGCGCTTGGTGCCGGAGCGGCGGTCGAATTCCTCGCGCAACTGATGGGCTTCGGCTTCGACCTGGGCAATCCGGTCGCGGCGCTTGGTGTTGACGGCGAGCAATTCGCCTTCCTTGGCTTTGATTTGAGCGTCCAGTTCCGCCAGCAGCGTTGATTTAAGGATCGTGTTGGACTCGCGCACCGGCGGCACCCCGGGATCAACGGGCTCCTTCAGCACCTGCCGTTTGATAAAGTTGGCGTTGTCGTACTCCGCCTTGTCTTTTTCATAAGCCGCCTTCTTGTTGGCGTAAGCAGCCATTTTCACTTTGTAGGCGTTCTCGATGCGGGCCTCTTCGGCGTTCCACTTGCTGTCCCGGGCCAGCTCCGCTTCGCGGCGCGCGCGCAAATCCGCGATGGATTTGGTGAGCTGCTCCGTGTCGGCGTTAAACTGCGCGATGATGTTGGACTCGCGGGTTTCCACTTCGGACAGTTCTTTCTTCTGATAATCGGTCAGGCTGATGGCGTCTTTGCGCACGTCGTCGTTGCGCTTGAGCAACTCCTCCAGATCGGCCTTGGCCTTGGCCTGTTTCGCGGTCAAGTCGGCGAGCTTGTGCTCGCGGTCCGCCTTCTTCTGCTCAATGGCCGCCAGTTCACCACTGAGCTGGCTGATCTTGACTTCCTCGGCCATCGCCTTGTCGAGCATCTGGCTGGCTGGAGTCATGGCCACGCCCATCTCATAGACCGCCATGTCCTTGACCAATTGGAACGTCAGCACGCAAATCAATGGCAGCCCGACCATGAGCATGAAGCCCTTTTGCCAGCCCGTGCGCGAGGCGGTCCAAATGGCCAGCGGCAGCTTGAGCAGCTCCACCGCCAGGATGGTCGCGCCGATCGGACCGATGCCAAAAAACGTGACCCCCATGCCGGCGGGCAAACAGACCACCTGTTGGTATTTCCAACCGGTCGCCAAAATCACGAATTCCGTGATCGTCGCCATGATGAGCAACGGCAGGGTTAAATACGAAATCCGTTTGCCTTTCAGCCGTTGCCACGGAGAAAATCCGGTGTCTTGAGGAGCTGCCGAATTGGAAGAAGTTTGCAAATCCGGCGACTTGGAGTCTTTCATAAATAAATGGCCTTGAAATAATCTGTTAAGCGATCCGCGTGAGACCGGAATAAGCAGCTTGCGGGCCAGCGTACCGGCCGCGGAAAAGCAGGTTCTGCGGGCGAATTGCAAGGCTGGCGCAACGGGGTGAGGAGGAGAACCCGATAAAGAACTTTTCAGCCTGTTTTATCGTGGGCAGATTGCGAATCGCACGACCTCTCCCATACCTGATTTGCAACAAGGCATTTACATCGGATTACCATGTACATGGTGATGACCGTTTCGAGGACAGGGAAGCAATTGGACTGTCCTGAGGACCGCGGAAAAGCAGCGTGAATTGACGTATTAATAATACATGTCAATCCAAAGTCGCCTTGTTTTTATACACTTTTATTGGCCAGCCTTGGACAATTCAGGGAACAGCCATCGTTTTGGCAAGGACGGCGCGCAGCGTCAGGCGACGGAACGAATGATGCGGATCGCACGGCTTCGGTAGCGCGTTCCGCCTGCCGGAACGCGGGCGAGGACATCGCGCGTAATGTCCCTGCCTTTCCGGGCAAGAGCAGTGTCGAGATGTGCCCGGCATTGCATAAACCAACGGAGTTTTCGTGACGGGAACGCAGATTAAGATTAGAATTGGAATTAACATCAGGATCACAAACGCCTTACGACGATGACACACGCACAGGCAAAAATACGGCACGCCAAACTGGCTGAGGAAATTCGCGGGCACGATCACGCGTATTATGTGGAGGCCAAACCCACCATCTCCGACCAGGAGTACGACCGGCTGTATCACGAACTGCTCGATTTGGAAAAGGAGTTTCCCGATCTCATCACCCCGGATTCGCCGAGCCAGCGCGTCGGTGGCGAGCCGTTGACCGAGTTCAAGCCGGTCCAGCACCTGTCACCGATGACGAGCCTGGACAACACGTACTCGCAGGCCGAAGTGCGCGAGTTCGTCGCGCGCGTCCAGCGGCTCGTCCCCGACGGCAAGCTGGAAAGGATGGTCGAACCCAAGGTGGACGGCGTGGCCATCAACCTGCGTTTCGAAAACGGCGTCTTCACCTGCGGCGCAACCCGCGGCGACGGCACCACCGGCGACGATGTCACCTCCAATCTCAAAACCATTCGCGGCATTCCCGCCCGCCTGCGCGAAACCGGAAAAAAGCTCCCGGCTGTGGTCGAAATTCGTGGCGAGGTCTTTATGCCCAAGGCGGCGTTTGCCAAATTGAACGTCGAGCGCACCGCCAATGGCGAAGAACCGTTCGCCAACCCGCGCAACTCCGCCGCCGGTTCACTCAAGCAACTCGACCCGCGCCTCGCCGCCAAGCGCGCGCTGGACATCATCGTGTATGGCTTGGGAACCTTTCAGGGCGCTGAACCGCCCAAGGAACATGATGAAGTCCTCGCCTGGTTGAAAAAAGCCGGATTCAAAACCCCCGAGAAAACCTGGAAGTGTTATTCCGCCGACGAGTTGATCGCCGCCATCGACGAATTGGACACGCTGCGAAAGAAATTTCTTTACGAGACGGACGGAGCAGTCATCAAGTTGAACTCGTTTGCGTTGCGCGAGCGCGTGGGATTCACGTCCAAAGCGCCGCGCTGGGCCATGGCGTACAAATACGCCGCGGAACAGGCAGAAACCAAACTCAAAGCCATCACCATCCAGGTGGGCCGCACCGGCGCGCTCACGCCCGTGGCGGAACTTGAACCAGTCTTCCTGGCCGGCAGCACCATCAGCCGCGCCACGCTGCACAACGAAGACGAACTGCGCCGCAAGGACATTCGCGTCGGTGACACCGTGACCATCGAAAAAGCGGGCGAGGTGATTCCCGCGGTGGTCGGCGTGGTGTTGACGAAGCGCACCGGCAACGAAGTCCAGTTCGTTTTCCCCAGCACATGCCCGGAATGCGGATCAAAGGTGGCGCGCACGGAAGGCGCGGCTGGCGAAGGCGGCGTGGTCTGGCGCTGCATGAACCCGGATTGCCCCGCGCAAATCCGCGGCCGCATCGAGCATTGGTGCGCGCGCGGCGCGATGGACATCGAGGGCGGCGGCGAAGTTCTCGTCGGCCAACTCGTCAAAAACGGCCTCGTCCAGGATGTCGCCGATCTCTACAAGCTCACGCTCGACGAATTGATGAACCTCGAGCGCATGGGCGAAAAGTCCGCGCAAAATTTTCTGGATGGCATCCAAGCCAGCAAATCGCGCGATCTCTGGCGCTTGTTGTTCGGCCTGGGAATCCTGCACGTTGGCGCAGGCGTCGCCAAGGCGCTGGGCAAAGCCTTCGCCACGCTGGACGATTTGTTCGCCGCGAGCTTGCCGCAGTTGGTCGAGACCGAAGACGTGGGCGAAGTCATCGCCCAAAGTATTGTACAATGGCACGGGGACGCCCGTAACCGAAAGCTCATCGAACGCCTGCGCAAGGCCGGGCTGAATTTCAAGTCCTCCCTGTACAACCCCGCCGCCGCCGCTGGAGCCTTAGCCGGCAAAACCTTCGTCCTGACCGGCACCCTGCCCACGTTGAAACGCGAAGAAGCCGCCGCCAAAATCGAAGCCCTCGGCGGCAAAGTCAGCGGCAGCGTCAGCAAAAAAACCGACTACGTCGTCGCCGGCGAAGAAGCCGGCTCGAAACTCGACAAAGCCCAAAAACTCGGCATCAAAGTCATTGATGAGGCGGAGTTGCTCCGAATGTGCCAACCCTCCAACTCGTAGCAGCCGACGTAAGGAGGCTCTAACTACAATTGCGGGGCTGGGCCAAAATATTTTCGCCAAATGAGTGATGGTCAGGAACGCTTGCATCCAGACAGATGGATGCTCGTAAGTGCGGCGGTGTTCATCGGTTTATTCTTTGCGATGCAGCTTGTTTGCGAGAGTGTGTGGGATAAGCGTATCAACCATCGGCTATACAATTGCACGGACGAAGTGGGTTTGGGTTATCTATTTCCTGGGCATTGGGTACACCGTCCAGTTGCGGTTGACCATGTCATTATCGCCAATTCCATGAGCGAACCCGATACCATCAAGAAGGGTTGGTCCATGCTTGGTTTATGGTGCCTGTGGGTTTCCTTCCTCGGCGGTTCAGTGATCATCAGCGCCTTGCCCGCATTGTCATTCTGCCTTTGTCGGCGGCGAACACGCCAAACCAAACTGAATGCATGAATCAATTGACTCGTCTCGCGTCATTGCTCTTGCCGCTGACCTTCCTTCTGACGGGTTGTTACACCACCATCCAAGCACCCGGTGCAGTGGGGAATGTGGTTGATGCTGCCACTGGAGCGCCCGTGCGGGGCGCACACATTGCACGCCCATTTGTTTCGGGAGGCTTGGGAGGCAGGATGGGATTACCCCCGGAAGGACTGCCAGCCATCACGGTTTTAACGGACAAGAGCGGTCGCTTCAATCTACCTCCGGCCACACACACTCAAATCGCCTTCATGATTTTACGCAACCCCGAGAGCATGTCTGGTTCATTCACAATTTCAGCCGATGGCTATGCCACAAATGAGTTGCAGGGTATCGCTACAGCGAGCGCCCACTGGCGCGTTAACTTGGGTCAGGTGTTCTTGAAAAAGCAGTGAACGCGTTGCGTATTACTTCGCGGTCACTTCCGCATCCTGTAGAAACAGATCCAGACGGAAATGTGCTTTCCCTCTCATCTGCGTGAACGAAGAGCCGAATCCGTTTCGACAAGGCTACGCCACCCGCAGCCAAATCGTCTTCAAATAAGCGGGCTCATCCCGATGCACGCGGAAATCCGGCGGTTGCGGCACATAATGTTGCCGCGCGATTTCACGTCCTGCGGCCCGGATGGCGCCGGTCAAACTTTCAATGAATTGTTCGGGTTCCCACCGCGCCGCGTTCGTCGAAGCGAACAAGACCCCGTTTGGTTTGAGCACGGGCAGCGCCGCTCGCACCAGCCGGCCATAATCCTTTTCCGCCTGAAACTTGCCGTGCTCCTTGGATTGTGAAAACGTCGGCGGATCGAGCACCACCGCATCGAAGGCGCGGTTTTTTCTGGCCAGCCGCCGCAGCCAGTCAAAGGTGTCCCCGTAAATAAAATCATGCTGCGCCGGATCGATTCCGTTCCGCGCGAAATTTCGCTTCCCCCACTCCAGGTATTTTTTGGACAAATCGAGGCTCGTTGTGCGCGCCCCCGCCCTGGCCGCGCAAACAGAAAACCCGCACGTATAGGCAAACGTGTTCAGGACCTCCGCTCCCTTCAGCGGCGTATTTCCCATCCACCCGCCGAACCCCGCCCCGACGTGGTTCATCAGGAAACGGCGTCGATTTTCGCGCTGATCCAGAAACAATCCCACCGAATAACCTTCCGCAAAGCTCAACTCGAATTGCACGCCGTTCTCGCGGACCACAAATACGTCCGACGCCGCTTCGCCCAGGGCAAGTTGCGGCGAAACCTGGCGAAGGCTCGCGCCTCGCACCTGGCGCGTGAGAATCTTGTGATACGCGCCGCGCGCCGAATACCGCTCCCTCAGGCGTGCTAACTCGGACTTTTGTTCCGCGCTCAGTGGACGCTCGCCCTGGGACAGCAGGTAATCGCCCAATCGGTCCACGTACCATTCCGGCCAGCCATCCGCGGCCCCGTGAATCAAACGCCAGGCGTTCGTTTCCTCCTCCTCAATCAAGGCCTCGCGCAAAGCCAGCCGCGCATCCGCGTCGAAGTCCACGGGAGCCGTGAACTTCATTTCCGCGCCGCTCACCGGATGCTTCAAGGTCAATTCCGCCGCATGCAAATAAACGCGCGGCGCGGGTGTGCCGCCGTAGAGTGTGTCGCCCAAAATCGGAAAGCCCAGTTCGCGGGCATGCACGCGAATCTGGTGCGTCCGCCCCGTAACCGGTTCCGCCAGCACGACCGAGCGCCCCGGCTCCGTGCTCAACAATTGAAAATGTGTTTCCGCCCGCTCACCGCCCGCGCGAACCGGCTGACTTACGTAACGCTCTCCCGCGCGGGCCAAACACGACACGGCTTTCAACTGCCCCATTCTTACCGGCCGGTCGGTGAGCAGGCGATAGCTTTTGCGAATGCCGTGGTTGGTGAACTGTTCCGTGAGCGAGCGGTTCGCCGCCGGGGTTTTGCCAAACACCATCACGCCCGAAGTCTCCTTGTCGAGCCGGTGAATGATGGCGAGTTTGGACCAGTGCGGTTCCCGATGCCGCAGCCATTCGTAAATGCCCTCGCCCGCGTAAGGACTCGGGGCATGCGTGTTCATTCCCGCCGGCTTGTTCACCACCAGCAGGTGCTCGTCTTCAAAGATCAGGCAGCGTCGCACAGAAGCATGAAATCAAGGAAACGGCCGGGGACAAGCGCCTTATACCATTTGCAGTTCGCCATTGCACTATTCTGTAAACACAGGGCTATTTTGGCTTTGTCGTGCATAAAATTCTCGAACTTCACCTGGTTCAACATCTGTAGCCGCCTCTGAACCTGCGGAAGCTTTTCTGGAGCTTGGTGCCTGGAATTGGTGTTTAGCCTTCCTCTCCTAACGCTTCGGAAACAACGCCTCCCTCATCCCAGGCACCGGCTGTTGTGCCTTGGCGTCCCAATAACGGAAGCCCGCCTTCCAGTCCCAAATGGCCCAGCCCAGCCCCGCTTCATCCAATGCCTGGCGGAAACTTCCGTAATAACGCACGCGCGATTCCCGGTCCGCCTGGATGAAGCACCCGAATTCACCGAAATGCACCGGCCGATCGTTCTTCTTTGACCAATCTTTGGCCTTGTCAACCATCACGCGAAAAGCCTGTGGGCCGCACGGATTCCTGTCCGGCGGGAGCGTATTATAACGTTCGATCCAATCTCGCACCCAGGGGTTTAACTGGAAGCTGGCATTGGGAATCAATGGCTCCGTTGGCGGCCCGGGAAACTTGATGCCCGTTACCTTCGTGTCTTGTCCGGCCCACGTCGCGCCCTGGTGCGTGAAATAAAACGGCTCGTAACAATGAACCGTGACAATGATATTCCGGTCGTCCTCCGGAAGCCGCAGCTTGCTCAATTCATTGACGGAATTCCATTTGCCGGGGCCGACGAAAATAATCCGCTTCGGGCTGCCTGCCCGAATCTGGCGAATGGCCTCTGCGTAGATTGGATTCATCACTTCCGTCGTGGCCGCGTCTTTCGGCTCGTTGAGCAATTCCAACGCAACGCCCGCGGGAGCATTGGAGTAATGCAGCGCCACCTGACGCCAGATCGCGACGAACTCCGCGGCGTTCGTCGCCGGGTTCGTGGTAAACTCGTCAAAGTTGTGGATGTTGAGGATGACCGCGAGGCCCAGGGCCGTCGCATTCGTCACCATGTAGTCCACGCGGGCAAAGATTGTCTCCGACAATTTGAAGTCCGGCGCCGGGCCGGCATAGTGATGCCAGCCAATCGGCAGCCGCACATGATCGAACCCTTCCGCGCGCGCCTGCGCCAGATCATTGGTGGTATGTTGGATTAACCAACGCTGTTCCGGGGGCGTTTCCAAAAAATTCCCGAAATTGACGCCCCGCATGAACCGCTTGGCCGCCTGGTGGGCCGGCGAATCCATCGTTTCCGCCTGGCCGGCGATTGACAGGAACAACAGCACGGCAATCCATTTTATGGAAGTGATCATTTTTTGGAGCTGCGGGGAGTGGGAGGCTGGTTCATCGCTCGCACCAGTGCCGCAACGCGTTTGGGATCAACGGGATTGGCCAGCTTGCCGGCGCGCTTGAGGGAACTTCCCACGATGAATCCATCGGTGAACGGGAGGAATGTCCCGATATTCTCCGTCGTTATGCCACTACCGACCAGGATGCGCGCGGAAGGGCAGGCTTCGCGCACCCGGCGCGCGTCCGAAACTTCCGCTGCATGACCGGTGCCCACGCCGGAAATGATGAGCGCATCGGCCAGCCCGCGTTCGAGCGTGTCACGCGCCGAGTTTTCAATCGAACTCGTTCCCAATAGCACCGCGTGTTTCACATGCACGTCGGCGAAGATGGCGGCATCGGGACAGATCATTTGCCGATGGCGAAGGGTTTCATGGGCATTGCCCTCGATGATACCCTGGTCGGTAAGCATCGCGCCAGTGTGGACGTTGACGCGGATGAAACTGCCCCCGCAAGCGGCGCACAGCGCCAGCGCCGCCCGGGCGTCGTTGCGAAGCACATTGAAACCAATGGGGAGCCGGATCGCCGACCGCACGGCGCAGCCCGCAGCCGTCATGGCCGCCACCGTTTCGGGAGCGACCGCAAATTTAGTGAACGGAACATCGCCGAAGTTTTCGACGAATAGCGCATCCGCGCCGCCTGCTTCGTAAGCCTTCGCATCGACCACTGCCTTCTTGAGCACGGTCTCGAGCTTTCCGCCCCACCGCGGTGAACCCGGCAACGGAGCCAGATGAACGACTCCGATGAGAACCTTGCGCCGGGCATTCAAAAGCATAAAGATTTTTCTCTGATTTGCGAGATCGATGCAAGCTTGCTCCCGGTCGCTGATCGGGATGCTTTATCGCTCAACTAGCCAACTTTTTCCGGCATTCTCCCCTGCTGTCGCAAAAACTTCAGCGCGGCCAGCGCGGCTTCGCTCTCCGCGGCTTTTTTGCTCTTGCCGCGGCCGCGCGCCAACTCCACGCCCTCGTGGTGGACGGTGCATTCAAAGATGCGGTCATGATCAGGGCCGGTGGCGGAAACTACATGGTAATGCGGCGCTTCTGCGGAATGTGTCTGCAAAAGTTCCTGCAACTCGCCTTTGGGATTCTCCAGCACCGGAATGCCGCTCAAATCGCCGAACGCGTCGCGGAATCCGTGCAGGATGACTTCCGCCGCCGCGTCGAATCCACCATCAAGAAAAACAGCTCCGAGCATCGCTTCGAAGGCGTCCGCGAGTGTGGAAGACCGCTCGCGGCCGCCATGCGCTTCCTCGCCGCGGCTGATGATGAGATGGCGGCCCAGGTCAAGACGCCGGCCCATTTCCGCCAGGGCCTGGCGATTGACCAGCTTGGCACGCGCCTTGGTCAGCGGACCTTCGCCAAACTCGGGGAACTTTTGATAGAGTTCGCGGGTCAGGATGAGTTGGAGGACGGCATCGCCCAGGAATTCAAGGCGCTGATTGTGCTGGACGGGCACGCCTTGTTCATGCGCCACCGAAGGGTGCGTGAGCGCAAGCTGGAGCAAGCCGGGATTTTTGAAAACGTAGCCCAGGCGATTTTGCAGGTCCTGGTGCATGCCTCAGAGAGATAAGGCCGAATGCTTCAGCCCCCTCGGTCGGAGCGCAGAGCTCCCTTCTTCATGGAGTGGGTTCCAAGTGAAAGCCCCTCGCGCCTCTCTCGTCCTCGTCGTCGTCCTCGGCTCCCGCTGACGACGACCAGGCCGATGTTCCTGCCGGTCGCTTAAGTTCATCGCATAGAAAAGTCAGTCAAACAGTCTCAGCAGGTTCTGTTTCCGGGGTTGGTGAAGCGGCTTCGGCAATCGGGCCCGGAGTTGTGGATTCACCCGGCTGGGCGGGGGTTTGCGGTTCAGGCTGCGGTGGATTCAAGCCGTGTTCGAGCAGGGCAGCGACGTCATGCTGCACCTGGTCCAGTTGATTCAGTTGCAACGCGGGATCGACGATGGTGAACACGTCGCCAGTCCGGGGATGTTCATAAACGAACACGCGCTGGCCATCGCGCACGAATTGTTCCTTGATTTTGAGCAGCCGTTTGCGTTCGAGCATGACGGCAAGGATATAACCAGCCGGCACGTATTTCGGATCGTTCAGTTCAATCAGCTTGCGCAACAACGATTCGGCGGTGTCCTTCTGGATTGCTTCCGGCGCCGGTGCGGGTGCTTCGTAAATGCCGTGCCAATAGGAGACGAACCCTTTGCGCTCGCGCGCTCCCTCACTGTAATGCTTTTGCCAGCAGGCGTCGCAAACGTCCGAGCGGCGGAAATCCTGTTTTTCATCGAAAAGGAGCGTGTGGTAGGCCTCTTTGTCTGTGAATCCCCGTTCACAGGCGGCGCATGCATGAGCGCGAGACTGAATATTCCATTCGTTCATCGGCGGACTTGAATATCACGCGGCAAAGCCGCAGTTCAACCACTATCGCCAACCAGCGAGACAAGTTCAACTGCAAACGCACTGCCGGGGCTGGGCGCGCATCTCAATACTGTTACCGTGTCTTTGGTAGGGATGGCGCGCTGCGCCGTCCCCGTCGCCGAGCGCAGCGTCAGGCGACGGAACGAACGATCCGAATCGCCCGGCTTCGGCGGCGCGTTCCGCCCGCTGGAA